>CAZCUZ010000031.1:0-26540 GCA_964502085.1 uncultured Salinivenus sp.
CTCAATGGGACATCGACTCATTGTCTCATTGATTTTGGTTAGAGTTCGATCTCGCGCTTGTCGACGTGCTCCTCCCCGTCGTCTGCCACCCGGAGCAGCGTCCAGGGCCGCTCCGGATCGTTGAGAAAGCAGAGCACCTCCTTCTGGAGCCCCTCCTGCGCCTCCCGAGCGCACTCGGACGCACTGCCCCACGGCGTCGTCGGCGCATTGAACCAGAGGCTCGTATACGGCCCGTTCTCGACCTGCTCGGCAATTTGGACGGGCACGGTCTCCCCGTCGTAGGTGCCCTCGTACGTCAGCACGAGCGCGTCCTCGTCCCGCTCCAGATCGCCCAGCACGGTCTCGAGCCACGCCACCGCCTCCGCTTCCGATAGGTTGTGAACGTAGATTTCAATCGTTTCGTAGGCCATGGGGCAATGTGGGGGGAAGTGGAAAATGAGCGTCGGAGACGCCGTTGCCTTCGTCCTCCGATATCCAAGAGGAGAGTGAATGAAAGGGCGCGTGGGCGAGTAGAGGGGAGGCCGAGAGGGAAAAGAGCACGGCACCCGTCAGATCCGGTTCTTACTGTCTGCCTCCCCTGCTCCCCCGTGCCTCCACTCGCTCACACCCTCCTCACCGATGATCCTCGATCCGAATCGTACGGGGGTGACGGGCGGCCTCGTCGGCCCGGTTCGTGGCCACGACGACGAGCCCGCCGCGCTGCCGCTGCTCGTCGACGATCGCCCCCACCATGTCTCGGCCCGGGGCATCGAGATTCGCCGCCGGCTCGTCCAGGAGCAGCAGCGGAGGCTCGGGGAGGAGGGCAGCGGCGTACTTGACCCGCTGCTGCATGCCCGACGAAAACGTGGACACCGGATCGTCGGCCCGATCTGCAAGGCCGACGCGTGCCAGCACCGCGCCGATGCGCGTCTCAGCGTCGGAAAGACGCCGCGTACGAGCCAGGAACGCGAGGTTCTCGCGTGCGGTGAGGGTTTCGTAGAGGCCAAGGTACGGCGCCACGAGCCCCACCCGTCGCGGACGAGCCTCCGCCTCGATCTCCTGACCGTCTACAAAAAGCCTTGCCTCCCCTGCCTTTGGGGTGAGCACGCCCGCGAGGATGCGAAGGAGGGTCGTCTTCCCGGCCCCGTTCGCACCGGTCACCGCCAGGCTCTCACCGTCCCCCAGTTCGAAGGAAAGTCGCCGAAAAAGCAGCAGCGACCCAAAGTAATGACCAATCTGCTCGGCGACGAGGGACGCCATTCCAATCAAAGGGCTCAAGCAGCAATTACAGGAGTCGATGAGAACGTAGGGCTTACGCCGCAAAACCCAAAGGGCTTTTGCCGAGATTTGAGACACTGCCCTCTGCCCCGTTCTTTCGCTCCCTTGCCCTCTTCTGGTACCCGTTCCTCGGACACATCCCCATTCGCCGTTCGTAGAGGCTCTCAGCCGCTCCCCTCCGGACTCTCCGTACCCGGCCATGTCTTCCCCCTCCTCCGCGTCCACCGAGGTTTCCACCGATCCGACCTCAAACACCCGCAACGAGACGTCGTCGGCCGACGTGGCCCTTTTCGGTAAGGACTCGATGCCCCGCCTCGTCGACGTCCATCCCGAAAACCTTCGGGACGGACCCTCGAACGAGCCCGCTCGGGTCCGGCTCTACCAGCGGTCGGAGGACTTCTCCGAAATCATCGAGCACGAGGACGACTTCTATCCCTTCTTCTTCCTCTCGGATGCCGACCTGTTGAACGGGCTCTCACACGACTTCTGGTGCACGACGCTCCAGGGCAACAACTTTTACCGCTACCTGGCGGCCTTCCGCACCTGGAATGCGTACTGGGACGGCATCCGGCAGATCGAGCGCCGCACCGACAGCGACGAGAGCTGGCCCGACGAGCTCTACCGTGTGGGCTCGCCCACTCAGCAGTACCTGATGCAGTCGGGCCGTACCTGCCTGCTCGACATGACGCTCGACGACCTGCACCGCCTGCAGCTCGACATTGAGGTCTACACCGAGAGTGGCTTCCCCAACGCCGATCGGCCCGAGGACAAAATCATCATCGTCGCCTTTTCGGACAACCGCGACTGGACGAAGCTCCTCTCCCTCCGGGACGGCGTCGACGAGGCCGCCCTTCTCCAACAAACCGTCCAACTGATCCGAGAGCGCGACCCCGACGTGATCGAGGGGCACAACGTCTTCAGCTTCGATTTAACCTACATCCTCGATCGCTGCGACCTGCACGAGGTCGACTTCGCGATCGGCCGCGACGGGTCCGTGCCACGCACGTACGACTCCAGCATGCGCTTCGCCGAGCGAACGGTGGACTATCCCGCCCTCAACATCGTGGGTCGCCACGTCATCGACACCTATTTTCAGGTGATGTCGTTCGACGTGTTCAGCCGCGACCTGCCCGACTACAGCCTCAAGACTGCCGCCCGCTACTTCGGCCTCGCCCCTACGGAGCGCACCTACATCGAGGGCGTCGACATCTCGAAGGCCTGGCGGGAGAACCGAGAGACGCTCCTCGACTACGCGCTCGACGACGTCATCGAGACGAAGCGACTGGCGGGGCACCTCTCCGGCTCCACCTTCTACCTCGCCCAGATGCTGCCCATGACCTACGGCTCGTCGGCGCGGCGCGGCCCGGCGGCCAAGATCGAGAGCCTCTTCGTCCGCGAGTACCTGCGCCGACGCCACGCCCTGCCGCGCAGCGAGTGGGGCAGCCAGTCGATGGGTGGCTACACCGACATCTTCATCACGGGCGTGATGGGCCCGGTCGTGTACGCCGACGTGGAGAGCCTGTACCCGTCCATCATGCTGAACTACGACGTGAAGCCGTCCGGCGACACGCTCGACCTGTTCCCGCAGCTCCTGGAGCGGCTCACCGACCTGCGCCTCGAAACGAAGCAGGACATGCGCGAGGCCGAGGACGAGGAAGTGCGCAGCGAGCTCGACGCCCGCCAGTCCTCGTACAAGGTCCTCATCAACAGCTTTTACGGAGTGTTAGGGTTCTCCCTCTCGGCCTTCAACGACTTCGAGGAGGCCGATCGCGTGGCCCGCACGGGTCAAAAGATTCTCCGCCGGCTCATCGACGAGATTCGCGAGCGCGGCGGCACCGTCATCGAGGTGGACACGGACGGCGTGCTCTTCGTGCCGCCGGACGACGTGCGCGGCGAACAGGCGGAGATTGACTTCACCGTCAACCTCACGGAGGCGATGCCGGAGGGGATCCGCGTCGGGTTCGACGGGCGCTACCAAAAAATGCTCTCGTACAAGAAGAAGAACTACGCCCTCCTCACCTACGAGGGCGACCTCAAGTTTAAGGGCTCCTCGCTCATCTCCCGCTCCAACGAGCCGTTCGGACGCGACTTCGTGCGACGGGCCATCCGGCGCCTCCTCGAACACGACGTGGAGGGGCTGCACGCCCTCTACGTCGACACTCGCACCAAAATCATCGAGCACGACTGGGAAAGCGTCGAGAGCTTCGCCCGCACCGAAACCCTCAAGGACACTCTCGAGCAGTACGAGGCCGACGTCGAAGAGGGCCGGCGACCCCGCGCCGCTACCTATGAACTCGCAAAGAAGAAACAGGAAAAGACGGGCAAGCCCGTCCGGAAGGGCGATCGCATTACGTACTACATCACGGGCGACAGTGCCAACGTGACCGCCTTCAAACACTGCAAGCTGGCGGCAGAGTGGGACCCGAACGATCCCGACGAGAACACAGCCTACTACCTGAAGCGGCTCGGCGAGTTTGCCCGCAAGTTCGAGCCGTTCTTCTCCGAGGAGGACTTCCGCCTCGTCTTCTCGCCGGAAGACATGTTTGGATTTTCGGCCGACGGCATCGAGATTCAAACGGTGGAGCACGAGGCCGATCATCCCGACGCCGATCAGCCTCAGGAAGGGGTGCCGTTTTAGCCTCCGTTCTGTACGAAAATTTTTCCGTCCCGCTCAGTCGGAGGCCGAACCAACCGGCATCCGACCCGTGCGTATTTCTCGACCTCGCTTTGGCCCACTACGTCCACTCGTCTTCGTCATGAAACGCTATACTCTCGCGGGCGCGTTCGCCGGCCTCGCCGGTGCCGCCGGTCTTTTGCTCCTCGTTAGCATCGTGTACTCGTGTGGAATGGGAGGCTCGCCCCACGAGTCGCGCTACAACTCTGAACGCATTCAGCAGAACACGAACGAGTCTCATACAGCCGTCACGACAATGCCAGTCCCGAAGACCGCGTCCGCACCGACCGGATTGACGATTCATTCTTTCTAGCCCCCGGTCTCTGCGGGGTCTCCTCCTCAACGACCGCGGGGAGGGACAGTGCAGGATCTTATTGTCGGAACCTCCCCCGCCCGCCTCTCTCCGAAAACGCCCGTACGTGCGACCTCCGGCGTGTGGAGACTGCCCCGCTCCGGCACAATGGTTGCGGGTGCACGCCGTACGAGATAGATTGACCCCGATTTCGTTCGCTTCTTCACCGACTTCACGTCCACCATGCGTCGCCTCTGCTACCTCTCTGCCACCGCTCTTCTGCTGGGCGTTCTTCTCGCCCCCTCTTCCGTCCAGGCCCAGCAGGGATTCGACGACCTCAGTGATCTCGGAAACGCGCTCCAAACGGTGAGCCAGGGATATGCCGACAACTACGTCCAACCCATCACCAATACCTTCGGGGCCGGCGTCAACAGCGGGCTCTTCCGAAGTGCCGACGTCGGAAACAGCCTCATCCCCGGCTTCCCCCTCAACGTGTACCTCGGCGTGAACGTCTCCGGCACGCTGACGGGCTCCATGAAAACGAGTTTTCGGCCGTTTGGGGGCGGACAAGAGACGTTTACCTCCGACGGTCGCCAGTATACCGTTTACTACGAGGGAAGCGGCAACGTCCCGACGGTGCTCGGCGAAACGGAGCCGCCCGGTCCGGATCTCGTCGTAGAAACGGAAGGACCGATCGGAGGGACCATTGAGGTCGCAAGAGCCAAAGCGCCACAGGGCCTCGTCGACACGCCGATCGCCCCGCTGGTCATTCCGCAGCTCGGGGTCGGATCCGTCGCGGGGACCGACGTGCAGCTCCGCTACTTTCCGAAGTCCGAGCTGTCGTTCGCCGGAAGCAGCTACGGAACGGTGGGCGTGTTCGGTCTCGCCGTACGTCACGACCTCGACCAGTGGGTTCCGGCTCCGCTCCCCTTCAACATTGCCGTCCAGGGCGCCTGGAACCAGTTCTCCCTGGAAAACGATCTCGGCCAAGACAACGTACAGGAGGTTCTCGACGCGTCGGGCTGGGCCGTCAATCTGCAGGCGAGCAAAGGCCTCCCCGTGGCCCCGATCACGTTTTACGGCGGGCTCCAGTACGAGACGCTCAACGTCGACTACAACTACACCTTTAATCCCCCGAATAGTCCCGCCATGCCTCCCATCGACCTCTCCCTCAACCAAACGGCATCGAACACCTTTCGGGGGCTCGCCGGCGTGACGTTCACCGCCGCCGTCGTGCGCATCAACGTCGACTACGCCGTCGGGAACGCCCACAACGTCGTGAACGCCGGCTTTGGCGTCCGGCTGTAACGAGCGTCGAGTCGACGTAGGGCGGGAGCAGCTCTGTTCGGGAGTACGAACGGACTGCCCCTTTCCCGTTGCTACGTCTCGTCGACCGCCGTATCCTCGGAGGCAATGACGTCCCGGTACTGCTCGACCGCCCCCGTGACGGCGCTCTTGGCCCGGTCGGGCCCGAAGAAGTCCTGGACGCGAACGGTCTTGTCCTCGAGCGCCTTGTAGTCCTGGAAAAAGCGCCGGAGCTCGCGCAGCCGGTGATCCGGCAGCTCCTTGATGTGCCAGTAGTCGTTGAACGCCGGGTCGTCCATGTGGATGCAGATCACCTTCGCATCCTCCTCCTCGTCGTCGAGCATGCTCATCATCCCGATGGGACGCGCCCGCAGGATGCAGAGCGGGTCGACGGCCTCCTGAGCGAGGACGAGCACGTCCAGCGGGTCGCCGTCGTCCGCGTAGGAGCACGGGATAAATCCGTAGTTGGCGGGATAGACGACCGACGAGTACAGCATCCGGTCCACCCGCAGCATTCCAGTGTCCTTGTCCAGTTCGTACTTCACCTTGCACCCCTGCGGGATTTCGATGACGGCGTTGAACACGTCGGGGGCGTCGGCCCCCACGTCTACGTCGTGCCAGGCATGGGCCATAGAGGGTCGGTACGTCAGTGACTGGTAGCGAAGGGTCCGGTCCGGGCGGGCGAAAACGGGACCGACCACGGAAAGACCGTCAGCTCCCCGGGGTTCCCGGCCGGCCGGTCTGCGGATCCTCCTTCAGGTGCTGAGAGGGATCAAAGGAGCGCTCGGCCCCGCACCAGGCGGCGAGGGCCGCACTCGTCACGGGCGTGTCGGCGTCCCCCAGCGCGTCCAACGTCGCCCCCGACGCCTCCGGCGTGTCCTGGTTGCCGTCGACCTCGTCGAGCACCTCGGCGGCTCGCTGTACGCCTCGTGCAAGCTGCGAGGCAACCTCCGTCGAGTGATCCTCAATGACGAACTGACCGTCCCGATACAGCTCGGCGAGGGTCCGCACGGCGTCGATCGTTCCGAGATTGACACCCACCTCGTCCGTCTCTCCGGGTACGGCCCCGCTTCCGCCCGTGAGCGTCGCCGCAACGGGATCCAGTCCGCGATCTTTGAGAGCATCGACGAGGGCCTGTCCCACCGCCGAGCTGCGATTCACCACGATGTTGGTGCGCCCGATGTACGGACGCTCGGCCACGAGACTCTGGATGTGACCGGCGAGCTCGTCGGTCGAGGCCTCGGTGCGGTCCCGAGCGTGCGCGAGGCGGTAGCTCGCGTCCGCGTCCGTCTGCTCCTGGTCTTTTTCGAGGATCGTGAGGACTGCCTCGATCGCGTCCCCCTCCTCTGCGAGATCGACACCGAGAAAAAAGGCGTGGGCCATAATGGAAAGAGCACTGATTGAACAACCAACGTGAAGCGTTCGAACCGGACACACCACGTGCACGTGTGCCGCTTTGGGCCGCGCCGTGCCGTCGACCCGAACGGAACCGACCGTCCGGTGCCCGGATCGGTATACCCATGGAACTGCGCCGCGCTCGTTCCACCCATTCGCGTCGGATCCCAAAATTCGGGACATTGCCCCTCAATTACCCGTCCACCGTGCAGTACTGCACGCTGAAGTACGAGCGCGGGTCCGTCCAGACCTCCTCGACGGTGAACCCGGCTGCCCCCGCGAGCTCCGCGAAGCCGTCGAGCGTATACTTGTAGGAGTACTCCGTGTGGATCGTCTCTCCCTCCGAAAACGAGACGGACGTTCCGGCCACGGTGACCGTCTGCGCCCCCATACTGCGAAGAAAGCTCTCGATGCACCCCTTTTCTTCATTCCAGACACTCAGGTGCTCGAACCGATCCGGATCGAAGGTGGCGTCGAGCTCCCGGTTCATGCGGTGGAGGAGATTTTTGTTGAAGGCCGCCGTCACGCCCGCTGCGTCGTTGTAGGCCGCTTCCAGCACGTCCACGTCCTTTTTCAGGTCCACCCCAACGAGAAGCCCTCCGTCCGCCCCCACGACCTCGGCCACGCGACGGAGAAAGGCCTCGGCGTCATCGGGCTGAAAGTTGCCTATGGTCGATCCCGGATAGTAGCCCACCGTGCGGGCCGGAGGGCGCAGCGGCGTCGGAAGCTCGAAGGCCGTCGTGTAGTCGGCGCAAAGCGGCTGAATCGGCACGTCCGGATAGTCCGCCGCAAGCGCCTCTGCCGCCTCCACGAGATGGGTCCGTGAAATGTCGACCGGCACGTAGACCGCCAGATCCTCCAGGTGGTCGAGCAGAACCCGAATCTTCCGGCTGCTGCCACTCCCGTACTCGACCAGCCGCGCCTGAGCCCCGACGGCCTGGGTCATGGCCTCGGCGTGCTTTCGCATAATGGCCATCTCCGTTCGGGTAGGATAGTACTCCTCCTGCTCACAGATGCGCTCGAAAAGCTTCGAGCCCCGCTCGTCGTAGAGGAACTTCGAGGGAATCCGTTTCTGCAGCTTTTGGAGCCCCTCCAACACGGCCTCGCGGAACGACTCGACTTCTGGGGCCTGATCGACGACCGGAAGCGTCTGGGTGGACGTGTCCATAAACGCGCAAACCGGCTATTTGAAATAGATGCGTGCACCGAAACCGGGGGCAACAACGCGGGTCTCCCTGTGGAAATCAAGGGCCCGCAACTGAGGGGGAGGAATTGTGGGGAATCGTTACAGGTGTGATCCCCTGTCTGCGCTACGCCCCCAACTCATCCAGGTCGGCGAGCGGGTCGGGATGGCGGAACTGATATCCGCAGCGGGCCTTGATCTTTCGGTTGCTCACGAGCTTACCGGTGGTGGTGTCCGCGTCGTCGAAGGTGGGCGGCTCCAGCCCCGTCTGCTCCGCGGCGCGGACGTAAAACGCTCGTCGGGTCGGATGCTCGTCGGCACAGGCGTTAAACACCTCGCCCCGCACGTCCTGCTCGATCAGGGTTGCAAACACACCCACGGCGTCGTCGCGGTGGATGAGATTGACCGGTGCCGTCGGGCGCCCCACGTCGGTACGACCGGCCAGGAACCGACCCGGATTGCGGTCGCCTCCGTAGAGTCCCCCGAGCCGAACGATCGTCGCGTCGAGATCGGGGGTGTCCATGAGGAGGGCCTCCACCTCCAGCAGCGCCTTGCCGGTGGCCCGGCGCGGGCCCGGCAGGGCCTCCGGCGCCCCCGGGGGACCGTCTGCCTCGGTGACGGTCTGCTCGACATTCGGATAGACCCCCGTCGAACTGGCAAACAGAATCCACTCCACCCCTCCCTCGACGGCCGCGTCGCGAACGGCCTCGACCTGACGACGGTGCGTGGCCCGCACGTCGTCGGTGCCGCGGGGCGGCGGCACGTTGAGCACGAGGACGGACGACTGGAACAAGGCCTCCGGCTCCTCGCCGGACAGACCTGGATCGAGCGCGAGCAACACGGGCTCGATGCCGTCCTCCCGAAGGGACTCGAGCTTCTCCGGGGTCGTCGTCGAGCCCCGCACCTGCAGCCCGCGGTCCACGAGGTGTCGACCGAGAGGCCGGCCGAGCCAGCCGCACCCGAGGATGCTTACCGAAGAGGTCATGAGACACAGAATCGACGAGCAGAGCAGGCGAACGTGCAGGGGAAATCTGCGTGCTCCCAAAGGATCCCGTCCCCGTGGCGTTCCCTCGCCGCAGCCGCACCGATCCAATACGGACCGTTTCCGTCCCGGAAGGGGCCCGACTTACGTCATCTGTTCCTCCACGTCCGTCGTCTCGATCTGCGACACCGACGAGGGTTCAGGCGAAATTGCCGGGAGAAGGATCGTGAAGGTGCTTCCCTCCCCCGGCGCGCTGTCGACGTCAATCCGACCTTCGTGGCGATCCACGATTTGCTTCACGATGTACAGCCCGAGCCCCGACGAGCCCTCTCCGCCGGTGGGCTCCGGAGAAAGGCGCTGGAATGGGGCAAACATGCGCCGCTGGTCGCTCGCACTGAGCCCGGGCCCGGCGTCGATCACCGACACCCACACGTCGTCCTCATCTCGATCCACGACGACCTCCACGTCCTCGCCGGACGGAGAGTACTTGATCGCATTGCTCACGAGATTGCTGAGCGCCTCCCGCAGCCTCTGCTTGTCCCCCGCCACGACACAGGGCTCGTCGACCGCCACCCTGCAATGGAGACCCTGCTCTTTCCGGTCGGCCTGAGGCTCGAAGCTGCGAACGACCCACTGCGCCAACGACGAGAGATCCACCTCCCGGGGCTCGCTCTCCTTCGACGCCGAATTTGCGGCCGACGACAACAAGTTGTCAATGAGGTGAAGTCCCTCCTCAGCCGACTCGTGGATGAGGGTGACCTTCCGCTCGTGCGACTCCGACAACGTTTCGGCCTCGAGGATGATTTCGGAAAGGGCCCGGATCCCGAAAAGAGGATTTTTGAGGTCGTGCGCAGCCATTCCGAGGATCCGAGATTTTTCCTCGATCGTCTCCCGAAGAACCTCGTTCGATCGGAGGAGCTCCCGATTGTAGGTCTCGAGCTGGCGCTTTCGAAGCCGCACCTCGCGGGTCCGCTTTTGAACCAGGTGCTCGAGCTCCCGGCGCTTTCGCTCGAGAAATGCCGTGCGCCATTCTACGAATAGAAACACAAAACCCACGGCCGCTACCCCGTACAGCCCGTACGCCCACCGTTTTTGGAACCACGGAACGGCCGATTCCTCTTCCTGCGACGAGGACTCCTGCTCCGCAACCGCAACCATTCCGTTCTCGCCTGCAATGTGCATCCCACCCGTACTCCCCAACGCAATCCCACCAAGAATCAGAACGAGAAGAAGTCCTCGTCGTCCCATCCATCGGTCTATTACCGGCCTCATCATAGGTGCCCTCCACTGGCAAAAGGGTATTGTCTCATGGATTCCTCTCCCCGTTATTCCCAATCAAGGCATGTCAGAACTGCCATTATCCCCTCCTCCCGAAAGGAGAAAATGCCCGACGTAGAGGTCAAGCACCGTCTTGCGGGATACAGCCATTTCGATCCGGAGTCCCGACAGCCGCCGCGGACGAAGTGTAAACGCAAGCGAAGCGAGGGCCGAAGATTATGCCCCTGCGGTGCTGACGAGAGAACCTTCCCCAGTCGAGCGGAAATGCATTTTAGTCCCCTTTCTCGAACGCCGTATCCTCGTTTGCGTCGGGAGAATGCTCGAGAAGTGCCCGGTTATCGTTGAGATGCTGACTCCGAGGTCCGGGTGCACTCCTCGCGTATCGAAAGCTGAACCGAAAAGGGTCGACAGCCGCATCCAAAGTGCTCGAAGGACTGCCAAACGTCCCCCCGATCTCTACGCATTCATTTGTACCTCTTTATAATGTGGGTATTTTTTTTGTGAACTGCAAAAAGAGCAACCCGGACGCCCCGACCCGGTTTCCTGACAAAACGAATTGTCCTCTGAAGTTCCGGCGGATTGCCGCACAGACGTGCCCCTGCCGAACGGATGCTCACGGCAATCGCATCTTGCGCTCGGAACCGATTCGACTCCCCTTCGGGGCCTTCTCGATTTTCTCTGAAAGGAATCGGGACACGCCCCCCGTACATTCCGACGGATGCGGAAAAAAGGCAAACGAGCCTCCCTCCCTCACCCCGATTTTTTAACGCACGATTGCCCTGGTTTTTCGGATTGGAAATAGTGCCCCGGATCAGATAGTTTGCTGTCGCTCCCTCCTCGCTCTGCGGGAGACGCTCGCTTCTACCTGGCTTTTCCTCCTCTCACTTTATCGTGCCCGACAACCGGCTGTATCGCGTACACGTAGGGGGAAAACCCGTCGAGGGACTCGGCCCCTACGACAACGAAAACGCGCTCGTGGATGCGCTCGTGGAACTCAACCAGTCTGCGCATTTGAAATCGAGTGAACTCGTCGTCCACGTCTACGAGACCGACGCTACCCCCCTCGGCATTGGGCGAAAGTACCTCGGCTCGATCGGCGGGCAGACGGTGCTCATGATGGGAGAAGTGGACGAGGAGCGGGTTCGGGGGCAATAAGGGAGGTGCTCGTCCCCGTCGCCGGGCTCACGGCAGCCGAACCTCCTCGACCGTATTTGGTTGAGGCGGACCTCATTCCTCTCCCGTTTCCCTTTCCCCCTATGCAGGATCTCCGTGCCGCCGCCGTTCAGTTCAACCACGCGCCCGGAGACAAAGACGCCAACTGGGACACGGTCCACCGCTTCGTCCGGCAGGCGAGCGAACAGGGCGTCGACCTGCTTTCGTTCCCGGAGATGTGTCTCACCGGCTACTGGCACCTCCGCAACAGCTCGCGCTCCGACCTCAGCGCCCTGGCCGAGCCGATCCCCGACGGCCCGTCGACGCAGGAACTGGTCCGCCTGGCCGAGACGCACGAGATGACGATCGGGGCCGGCCTGATCGAGGAAGCCGACGACGGCACGCTCTACAACGCGTTCGTCGTCGCGTTGTCGAACGGGCAGACCCACACCCACCGCAAGCTGCACTGCTTCCTGAACGAACACATGTCGAGCGGCGACTCGTTCACCGTCTTCGACGTCCCGGGCCTCGGGCGGATCGGAATCCTCACCTGTTGGGACAACAACCTCGTCGAGAATGCCCGCATCACGGCGCTCAAAGGCGCCACGCTCCTCCTCGCCCCCCACCAGACCGGCGGCTGCGACTCGCGAAGCCCCGAGGCGATGGGCCTGATTGATCCGGCCCTCTGGCACAACCGCCACGAGAATCCGGAGGCCGTCGAAGAGGCATTTCGCGGACCCAAGGGCCGCGGCTGGCTGATGCGATGGCTCCCGGCCCGGGCCCACGACAACGGCATGTTTCTGGTGTTTAGCAACGGCGTCGGACTCGACGACGGCGAGGTGCGCACCGGCAACGCGATGATCCTGGATCCCTACGGCCGCATCATCGAGGAAACCTGGACGGCCGCCGACAAGATGGTGGTGGCAGACCTGGACGCGAGTCTGCTCGACATGTGCACCGGTCAGCGATGGCTGCGCGGCCGCCGCCCGGAGCTCTACGAGCCCTTGACGGCCCGAACGGGCGAGGAGCTCGACCCGCGGGAGGCTCGCTTCAAACGGGAGTAACCCCACGTCCAACAGCACCCTCCCTCAGAACCTCCGCGATGAATTTTCGCGCCCTCCTTCTCCTCCCCGTCCTCGCCGCAATCGGACTGGCCGTGTCGACGACCGGAAGCGGCCCGGCCCCCGCCGCCGATCCGCCGGACGAGGACGAAACGGTCATTCTGTTCTCCTACTTCGAAGGAAACGGCGAAAGCGGCGTCTACCTGCAGGCGAGCGACGACGGCCTGGCCTTCGAGGCGGTAAACGACGGGCAACCCATCTTTTCTCCGCCGGACTCGTCGTGGCCCGAGGACCAGCGCCTGACGCGGGATCCGTCCATCCTCTACCGGGACGGTACGTTTCACATGGTGTGGACCACCAACTGGGAGGGGCGCGTCTTCGGCTACGCCCGCTCGCCGGACCTTCAAAATTGGTCGAAGCCGACGCTCGTCCGGCCCTTCCCCGAAGAGCGTCCGGAGCACAGACAACCGAATAACGTCTGGGCCCCAGAGCTTCACCACGACCCGGTCAACGACCGATTCTTCGTGGTCTTCTCGTCCACCATTCCCGAGCGGCTGGACGAACACACCGACCCGCACGGACACAACCACCGGATGTACGTTACCCGGACCGAGGACTTCGAGACATTTACGGACGCGGAGCTCTTCTACGATCCCGGCTTCAACTCCATCGACGGGCAGGCGGTGTACCAGGAATACGGCAGCCCCGACGTGCAAGACGACCGGTGGGTCACGGTGTTCAAGGACGAGCGCCCTCCCGAACACGGGGGCAAAAATCTTCGGCTTGCGTTTCGAGATCCAAAGACCGGCGCGTTCACCGACTACAGCGCTCCCATCGTCGGCCCGGGATCGGGCCTGAACGCGCACTGGGCAGAAGGCCCCACGCTCCTCCAAACGCCAAACGGCGGCTGGAATCTGTACTGGGACGCCTACCGGGCGGGCTACTACGGCCTGGCCCAGTCGACGGACCTAAAAACGTGGACGGACGCCACCGGACGACTCGACATCGACGTCGACCATCCCCGCCACGGCTCGTTTTTCCGAGCCCCCGCCTCCGCCGTGGAATGGGCCGCGGTCGAGTAGGCTCGAAACGTCGGTTCTAACAGGGACTCGTCCTCCAGATCACCCCCGCACTTAAATACTCGAAATCCTACGCCGCGACCGAGCCGAAGCCCCCGCCCCCGGGCGTCTCGACGCGGAGCCGACTGCCTGCCGGCAGGTGACGAGAAAAGTGCGCCGGCAGAACCTCCTCCGTCCCGTCGGGCCGAACGAGAACGTTGCGTCCCGGCGCCCCTGCGTCTCCTCCCTCGCGTCCCCACGGCCCCTCGTCCCGACGCGTGCTGAGCACGGTCACCGTGGCGGGCACCAGCAGCTCGTAGATCCGAACGAGGCCGTCTCCACCGCGAAAGCGCCCGTCGCCGCCACTCCCGTCCCGCAGGCGATAGGTCGCGACCCGAAACGGATACGTCTGCTCCAGGGCCTCGACCGGCGTGTTGAGCGTGTTCGTCATGTGCACGTGCACGCCCCCGAGACCGTCACCGTCCGGCCCCGCCCCCATACCGCCCCCGATCGTCTCGTAGTAGGCGAAGGACGAGCCGTCGGGCCGCGTGCCCCCAATCGTAAGGTTGTTCATCGTCCCCTGTCCCGCCGCCGGAACGCGATCGGGGAGCGGCTCGGCGAGGGCCCCGAGCACCACGTCGACGATGCGCTGCGACGTCTCGACGTTCCCCCCGGCCACCGCGTGCGGCGGATCGGCGTTGACGATCGAGCCTGCTGGCGCCGTAACCGTCACGGGAGCAAGACTGCCCGCATTCACAGGAATCTCGCCCCCCACGAGGCCCTGCACGACGTAGTAGCAGGCCGACTCAGTGATGGGTAGAACCGCATTCAGATTGCCGTCGTCGGCCGGATCGGTCCCCTCAAAGTCGAACGTGACTGCGTCGCCGTCCACCATTGCGGCCAACTGGATCGTCGCGGCGTTCCCTTCGGGCCGTTCGATCGTATCCTCGAACGCGTAGCTGCCGTCCGGCCAGTCGGCCAGGGCCGCGCGGACCCGCCGCTCGCTGTAGGCCTGGAGGAACCCCGCATACGCAGCAACCTCGCCGGGGCCGTGCGCCTCGGCCAGCTCTCGAAGGCGACGCTCCCCGACGGCGTGGGCCGCCCGCTGCGCCGCGAGGTCGCCCCGCCGCTCGTCCGGCGTGCGCACGTTGCGAAGGAGGAGACGAATCAGGTCCTCCTTCGGGCTCCCGTTCTCGTAGAGCTTGACCGGCGGAATCACGAGGCCCTCCTGCACCAGCTCCGTCGCCAGCGGGAGGGATCCCGGCGTCATGCCTCCCACGTCCGCGTGGTGAGCCCGGCTCGCGACGAAAAAGCGGGGATCCTCCTCGTCCTCCACGAAAACAGGGGAGACCATCGTCACGTCCGGCAGGTGCGTCCCGCCCTCGTACGGATCGTTGAGCACCACCACGTCGCCCGCCCGCCAGGTGTCCACGGCCGTCAGCGCCGCGGCCACGCTGGCCGGCATGGCGCCGAGGTGAACGGGAATGTGCGCTGCCTGCGCGACGAGCCCTCCGTCCCCGTCAAAGACGGCACACGAAAAGTCGAGCCGCTCCTTGACGTTGGGCGAGTAGCTGGTGCGCCGGAGCGTGCCCCCCATCTCGTCGGCGACGCCCTCGAAGCGGTGGCGGTACAGCTCCAGCAGAATGGGATCGGCGTCCTCCATGGCAGTCCTCCAGATGCGGTTTTACACGGAGCGGATGCGCATTCTCTCGTTCCAACGAAACGACGCGAGCGGAAAAAGGGAAGCCGAATCGGACGACGGCCTCTTTTCCGTCTCCCAGAGAAGAGCAGGCAAACTGCACCGTGTGTCAACTCTCACTGCGTGCACGCCTCGGTCGCCTGAAACGTTCGGGGCTCTTTCCAGTCAACGCAGCCCAACTCCTCGACTGATGAAGCGCTTCAGAATAAACACAGAGCTCCTCGTGTTCCCCTCTTCGCCTCCCAAAAGAACGATCTGTGTCGATCAGCGGCGGTTTTCGATCTTCAAAATGGCTTGACACCAAGTCTCAGGCTCGTTATTAATTATTAGAAAAGGGAAAGATTTCGTTCGTTGAACCGCTTCAAGCCGCCATAGTGTCGTGCCCAAGGACGTAACGATCACGGACGTCGCCGAGCACGCAGGGGTCTCGACCGGAACGGTCTCGGCGGTCCTCAACGAAAAGTCCAGTGTCCGGTCCGACACCCAGCAGCGCGTGCTCGCGAGCATCGACGCGCTGGGCTACGCTCCCTCCAAGTCGGCCCAAGAGCTCGGAAGCACCAACGGCCGGCAGGGGACGAAAACGGGGACCGTGGGCGTCATCATCAAAGAGACGGACAACCCGTTCTATTCCGAGCTCCTCATGGAGGTGCGCCGGGCCCTCAAGCAACACAACTATGACATGTTTGTGGGCACCTCGGGCGGCAACTACGCGGAAGAGGGCGAGCTCATCGACTCGTTCCGCAAGCATCAGGTCGACGGACTCATCATTGCGCCCGTCCTGCACGAAGAGGCGGACCTCTCCCATCTCTTCTCCCTTCGCGGCGCCGAATACCCGTTTGTGCTGCTGGAAGACGTGCAGGGACTCCAGGCCAACGTGGTGAGTATCGACAACGTAAAGGCCACGCAGCGGGCGGTCGCGTACCTGATCCAACAGGGCCACGAGCACATTCTTCACTTTGCGGGCCCGTCGTACACCCAGCACACCCGCGACCGCGTTTTGGGCGCGCAGAAGGCCTTCAGCGAGTCCTCGCTTCGGTATACCGACGACGTCATTGTCCCCGCCGGAGCGCACATGAAGGACGGCTTCGAGACGGCGATGGACGTCTTCGAGGGTCAGAGAAAGGCTCACCTTCCTACGGCCGTGACCTGCTTTAACGACCTCGTCGCGATGGGGGTCATGCGCGCCCTGGCGCAGCTGTACGTCGACGTGCCGGAAGACATCTCCGTGATGGGGTGCGACGACGTCCAGCACGCGGACTATCTGACAATTCCGCTTACGACGGTGCGGGCCTCCAAGCGGGAAATGGGACAGCAGGCCGTCAACCTACTGTTGAATCAGATCAAGGCGGAAGAGGACGTGTCTCCCCGTCAGGTTCAGATTGAGTCCGACCTTGCCGTGCGGGCGTCCACACGCCCAATTGCGGGATAGCGTTGGAACGGCGAATCGGTTTGGCGAGCTCCAGCTGACTGCTCCTCTCCCCCGAGCGCCGACGACGCGGACTGGAGCCGGAGGCGAGAGGACGCCCGCGTTCTTCCTCGTTCCCCCCCACGGTCTACTCCTCCGTTCGGGGCGTGTGGGCCTCTTCCATGAACGCCGTCATCCGCTCCACGACGTCGGGGTGCTCTCCGGACACGTCGGTGGACTCGGCCTCATCCGACGCCAGATCGTAGAGCTCCGGTTGCCCCCCACCAATCGAGTCGCGCACGACCTTCCACGACCCCTGTCGCGCGGCCTGCCGCCCCTGAAATTCCCAGTACAGGTACTCGTGCGTCGCCTGTCGAGTCGAGTCGCCCAGCAGGGTCGGCACCAATGAAACGCTCTGGATGGCCTCCGGGGCCGATCCCCCGGATAGGTCAGCAAACGTACGCATGTAATCGCCGAAGTAGCTCGGAATCTCCGTGGTGGTGCCTGCCTCGACATGGCCCGGCCACCACGCGAGCTGCGGCACCCGAATGCCGCCCTCGTACAGGTCCCGTTTCTCTCCACGGAGCGGCCCCTTCGAGGTAAAGTAGGAGGGCTCGTAGCCTCCCTCCGCGTGCGGCCCGTTGTCGGACGTAAAGAGCACCAGTGTATTCTCGTCGACTCCCATCGCTTCGAGGCGGTCGAGAATGCGGCCGACACCTCGATCCAGGTGAGTGACCATCGCCGCGTAGGCGGCCTTGGGCATCGGCTGTTCGGTGTAATGATCGCCCGGAAAGGGCTCCTCGTCAAAGATGCTGTTGCCCTCGTCGTCCAGATAGGGCCGGAACGCCGAATCCGGGGCCGAGAGCGAGGCGTGCGGAATCGTAACCGGCAGGTACGCAAAGAAGGGCGAATCGGCCTGCGCCTGCTCGCCGATAAACGAGAGCGCCTGCTCCATAATGGCGTCGTGGCTGTAGGTGCCGCGCTCGAGGGGCGGCCCCGATCCCGGATGCGGAAAGTTCGGGGGCGACGAGTCGTCGACCTCATTGCCCTCCAGGGGGACGCGGCGAAGGGAGTCCCGATTGCTCTCGAACAAAAACTCGGGCCAGTAGAAGTGCGCCCGGCGCTGTCCGATGTATCCGAAAAACTGATCGAAGCCCTGCCGGTGCGGAACGCCTTCGCTCCCCGGCGCCCCGAGGCCCCACTTGCCGAAGGCCCCGGTCGTGTAGCCGGCCTCCTGGAGCACCTCGGCGATCGTGACGCTCGAATCGGGGAGCGGATGCTGGCCGATGGGCCTCACCTCCTCGTTGTCCCGAATGGGCGTGCGGCCGGTGTGCTGGCCGCTCATTAGCACGCTGCGCGACGGGGCACAGACCGGCGATCCGGCGTAGAAGTGTGTGAAGCGGAGGCCCTCCTCGGCCATGCGGTCGAGGTGAGGCGTCCGGATGTCCTGCTGTCCGTAGCTGCCGAGGTCCCCGTACCCGAGATCGTCGGCCACGATCAAAACAATGTTGGGCCGCTCCGGCTCGCGAGACTCGGGCTCCTGCCCGTCGGCACACCCAACGAGCCACAGAAGAACGACGACCACCGTCACAACGGCGCACAGTCGACTCATCGTACCGGTAGGGGCTGTGGAACAACAGAACGAACGACGTCCCCGCCGTCAGAGGGCAGAGGCCCGGTTACCGCGTCACGGTGACGGTCGGCGGATACGCGTAATCGGTCCAGAGGCGGTCGAGCACGTCGGGGTCGGGGGGCCCGTCGAACGCCACGACGCGATAGCGCGCCACGTGGGGCCGTCCGGGTTCGATGGACCAGCGGCCGAGCTGGGACGGGGCGACGGAGAAGTACGGCATCTCGGGGTGAATGCGGACGGGCTGCGGACTCCGCACATTGTCGGGGTGGCTCAGCATGGCGAGCCCCGCCTGCTCGCCCTCCACCGCTCCGCCGATGTAGGTCCACCGGGCCCGCGTCTCGTTTCCGTTCGATCGGTCTTTCCCCGCCGACGTCAGAAAGTGGGCATTGTCGGCCCCGTACCACTCGTCCGGTCCCCGCACCCCCATCCCTCCGTAGTGGTACGGCGGCAGGACGAGCGGGCTCGACGAGGCGGTCGTCTGCACGACGGAAAGGTCGAAGAGACGATAGGATGCGTCCCCCTCTGCCGCCGAGACGTCGTACACCCGAAGCGTCCACTCCTCGTACAGCGCCGTCACCGGTTCGGGCGCCGAGCGGTCGATGTGGCGGTGACGCGCCCGGAACCCGGCCTGAACCGGCCCACTCCACGTCGAGTCGAGCGCCATCGGGACCACCGTTCCGGTCTCATTCTGCATATTCCAGAAGTCCGGCGTCCGCCCCCGAAACTCGGTGTTCGTCCAGGCCGACCAGATGCCGTGGTGGTGCGGATGCCCCTCCGCGTAGTCGCCCGTCACGACTCGCCCGGACGGCGTGCGAACCGGGTGGAGGTACCCGCCCCGGAGGTAGACAGAGTCCAGATCGGCCCGGGGCAGCGGACGCTCGTCCGTCCAGTACCGGAGGACGGGCTCGTCGTCGACGGAGAGGGAGAGCGACCGATCGTCGTGGTCGAGCTCGACGCCGTCCTCCGTCGCCGCCCCCGGCTCCAGCTCATAGGTGCGCTCCGCTCCCGCCTCCAGCCGGTCGAGCACGAACCAGGCCCGGGTCTCTCCAATCTGAAGGGGCACCGACGCCCCGTCGTCCGTCCGAAGATGATAGTCCCCTTCCGGCAAATGGGAGGGAAGGGAAAACGACACGAGGCTGGCTCGACGGTCGAGATCACCGGCCGCCACCGTCACTTCGTACGACGGCGCCGCGTCCTGCGCGGGTGCCGCCTCCGGCCACAGAAGCCCCGCAGCAAAAATGGCGAGCAACGCGACTGCACTCGTTCGCGAACGCGGCATAGAGATCCCAGGCACTGGTTCGTCAATCAGAGAAGGCGTGCTGTATCGTCGGGAGTCCTCCGCTCATCGTACTGTACGCCCCCACTGCGGAGGCACTGCTATGGTACAACTCGACGAACTGAAATGCGAACGACAAATGAAGACGATCTAGCCAGAAAACAGGTTTTTTCAACCCTCCCTGAAGTGCAACCGAAAAAACCCCAGGCAGTCCCCTCGAGAGAGGACCTATCAGAGCCCCTGTTCTCGTCGCAGGTTCCGCTGCCATTCGACCGGATCTTCAACGTCCTGGAAGGGGTCGTCGGCGGCAAGCGCATCGAGTAGGGAGGAGCAACAGGCCCGGTGGCGATGGTTGCCCGAATACGTCGAAAACGTCACCGCAGCCATCGTTCGGGCCACTGCGAGCACGTCGGTCACCGACCGAACGTACAACGTCGGAGAACCGGACGCACTGCCCGAAGCAACGTGGCTCCGACGGGTCGCTGCGGCCGTACACGTCGACATACCAATCCAGACTGTTCCCGACGAGGAGCTCAACGACCGGCCGCCGTTCAACTGGGCGTACTCGATGGCCCCGGATACCCGCCGCCTCCGATCCGACCTGGACTTTGCAGAGCCGATCTCCCAGGAAGAGGCCCTTTCTCGTACAGTGGCGTGGGAGCAGGCGTAACGAACGCGAATCCCCTACCCCTCTTCGACGACAGTCCAGTACAGTTCGACGCTCTTCCGCCGGAGGTCCTCCAATGAACCATCGTTTTCGAGGACGTGGTCGGCGCGGCGGCGGAGCTCGTCCTGCGAAAGCTGATGTGCCATGCGGGCCCGCACCTGTGACGGCGTCACGTCGTCCCGCTCCGTGACCCAGCCGACGCGCTTCTCGTCCGGTGCCACCACCGCGGCCGTCGTGTCGACGTGCGCATCTCCCCCGGCCTCGAAGAGCAGCGCTGCCTCGTGGACGAGCAGCCGCTCCTCCTCCGCAGCAGCCCGCTCCTTCGCCGCCTCGAAGGCCTCGAAAACGCGCGGGTGCACGATCGCGTTCAGACGCTCGACCCGGTCGTCGTCCCCGAACACCTGTTCGGCCAGGTAGGCCCGATCGAGCGATCCGTCGTCCGCGTACGTCTCCCCGCCGAACGCCTCGATGAGAGCCGCCCGCACCTCATCGTCTTCGCGCATGAGCCGCTTCGCCTCAATGTCGGCGTAGAAGACCCGCGCCCCCTGCTCCTCCAGAAAGCCGCAGACGGTCGTCTTGCCGCTGCCGATGCCCCCCGTGACGCCCAATGTAATCACGAGTGTGGGATGGGGAGTTTGGAGTGTGGAACGTGCGATGCCCGATTCGGAGTGCAGTGTTTGAGACTTTTTCTGAATCGTTGCCTCACTTCGCACTCCGCATTCCCAATTCCTCACTCGCACTCATCCGGGCGGCCACTCCAGGCGGCGCCCGCCGAGGAGGTGCAGGTGCAGGTGATACACCGACTGCCCCCCGTCGTCGCCGCAGTTGATGACTGTGCGATAGCCGTCGCGCAGGCCTTCCTCCTGGGCCAGCTCTTTTGCGACGACGAACAGGTGCCCGACGAGCTTCTCGTCCTCCGCCTCCAGGTCGTCGAGACTCGGAATGGGCTTGCGAGGCACAATGAGAATGTGCGTCGGGGCCTGCGGATTGATGTCGTGAAACGCCACGCAGCGGTCGTCCTCGTGGACGATGTCGGCGTCGACCTCCCGGTCGATAATCTTCTGAAACAGGGTTTTTTCGGCCATAATGCAGTGCCGCCGTCGTGAGACGAACACGAATGGGACCAAGCCCCGATCCCTAACGCTATCGGCTAATATAGAGGCGAGCACCGCTGAATCACAAGACAGGATTGTAACGCCCCTCCTGCAACGGATCCGCTTGGCCCCCGAACAACATCTTTGCGATGCAGTCCGTTGAACGAGGCCTGCGCGATGTTTGTCCCAACACACATTTTTGATCGGCCCTCCCACCATGGCGACTGTCTACGTAACCCGCAAAGTCCACTTCAACGCCGCCCACCGCCTCCACAACCCCGAGAAGTCGGAGGCGTGGAATGAAGACACGTTCGGCAAGTGCAACAATCCGAACTGGCACGGACACAACTACGAACTGGAGGTGACGGTGGCCGGCGAGCCCGACCCCGAGACCGGCTACGTGGTGGACCTCGGGGTGCTGAAAGACGTTCTCTACGAGCGCGTGGTAGACAAGGTGGATCACAAGAACCTCAACCTGGACGTCGACTTTATGGACGGAGTCCTCCCGTCGACCGAAAATTTTGCCGTCGCCATCTGGAATCAGCTCGAAGGGGCCCTGCCCTCGGGTCGGCTCCACTCCGTCCGCCTGTACGAGACGCCTCGCAACGTCGTCGAGTATCGAGGCGAGTAGCGTACGCACGTTTCCCCGCACAAGCTGTCTCATTTCGCCTCCACCAAAAATGGCTGAAAAGAAAATCGCGTCCAACGACCTCCGCGCGAACGGCACCCCGTCCGAGGGTCCGCCGAAATTCTACGAGCGTCGGGACCTCTACGACGAGGAGACCACCGAGGCCCTCGCCGACCACGTCTCGTCCATCCTCGAGATCCTGGGAGAGGATCCGTCCCGGGAGGGCCTCGCAGAGACGCCGGAACGGGTGGCCCGGGCCTACCAGTTCCTGATGCACGGATACGCTCAAGATCCGAAGGACGTCCTCCAGCAGGCCCTCTTCGAGGAGGCCTACGACGAGATGATCCTCGTCAAAGACATTGAGGTGTACTCTCTCTGCGAGCACCACATGCTCCCCTTCTACGGCAAGGCGCACGTGGCCTACATCCCGGACGGCAAGATCGTCGGCCTCAGCAAGATCCCCCGCACGGTCGAGGTCTTTGCGCGACGACTGCAGGTGCAGGAGCGGCTCACCCTCCAGATCCGAGACGCAATCGACGAGGTGCTGGAGCCGCTCGGCACGGCCGTCGTCATCGAGGCCAAGCACCTCTGCATGATGATGCGGGGGGCCGAAAAGCAGAACTCGATGACCACGACCAGCTCCGTGAGCGGCGAGTTCGACGAGCACGCCACCCGGGCCGAATTCATGCGCCTGATCCACGCCACCGAATAGCGATTGCGGAGTGTGATGCGCAATATGGACCTTTTCCAGGAGGCATCCTGATCTGCATGTACTGAATTCGACGCTCCGCATTCCACACTTCACATTCCGAACTCCACATTCATGATCGCAGTTGTGACGGGCGCGAGTCACGGCATCGGACAGGCCATCGCAGAGGCGTTTGCAGAGCGAGACGGCACCCAGGTGGCCCTCGTGGCTCGCACCACATCCAAGCTGGAATCCGTGGCCGAATCCTGTCGGGCAAAGGGCGGCGAGGCAATGGTCGTGCCGGCGGACGTGACGGACGACGACGCCGTGGCCGACGTGGCCGAGACGGTTCGATCCGAGTGGGGCGTGCCGGACGTGCTCGTCAACAATGCCGGGCAGTTCACCTACGCCCCGATTGACGAGTTGACGCTCGACGGCTTCCGCGAGCAGATCGACGTGAATCTCACCGGCTCGTTTGCCGTCACGCAGGCCTTCCTCCCCGACATGCGGGAACGCGGGCACGGGCATCTCTTCTATATGGGCTCGGTCGCCTCCATCACGGCCTACCCCGGCAACGCCGGCTACTGCGCGGCCAAGCACGGCGTCCGCGGCCTGGCCCGCGTGGTCCGCGAAGAAACGAAGGACGAAGGCCTCCGCGTCACGACCGTCATCCCGGGCGCCACCTACACGCCCACGTGGGACGGGGTCGACCTGCCCGAGGAGCGATTCATGCCTCCGGAAGACGTGGCCCAGTCCGTCGTCGACGCCTACCACCTCTCCGACCGCACGGTGATGGAGGAGCTTCTGCTCCGACCACAGGAGGGAGACGTGTGATGCGCTAGGACGGCACCTGTCCGGCGTACCAGCCCAGCTTGTAGCCCCAGAAGCCGACGTCGAAGGTGAGGGCCAACCCCCAGTAGTAGACGAAGAACGTGCCGCCGACGAGAAGGGCAAGCCCACTCACGAGACGCGGCTGGTGCGGTTTCGAGTGGGCCCACCGCGTCAGGTGAGCGCCGGCGCCCCACACGAGCGCGGCAAAGAGCACGATCATCAGGAGCACCTGTCCGGCCCCCTGCACCATCATCACGCCGGCGCCGTAGAGCGGACTGCCGGCCTCGGCCGCGTAGCGCAGGAACTGCCGAAAGACCGGAAACGGGCGCCCGACGGCGAAGAGGCCGACGAGCGTCCCCATCACGCCCGCCTTCGTGGTCGGCGCCGCCCAAAACTGCCGCACCCGCTCCGGAAGACGACGCGTCCACCGATGCAGGAGCCCGAGCTCGAGGAGGCTCCATCCCATCATCACGCCTCCGAGCGTCGTGAAGACGACCTGGGCCTGGGTGAGCCGAACCGACCGGGCGTTCAGCGCGTCCACACCCGCGGGACCCAGGACGCCAATGATGAGGCCGTAGAGTCCACTGACGACCAGGACACCACCCAGAAACGACCCCGCGACGTGTGTCAGGCGAACCGAGTTCCCCCTGCTCTCCGTGGAGCAGGCGAGGCCCGGGAGCATCGCAAACACCACGCAGTTGCAGGCGGTGAAGGTAGCGGCCAGCCCCGCCACGGCGGCAAAAAGAATCCCGAAGATCGACCCGTGACTGGAGTAGCTCCCGGCGATCTCGGCGGGATCTCCGATGGTCCCTCCGGCAATAATCTCTTTGCCGAAACCGTCGACGAGGTGGTAGTTCCAGAACCCCGCGATCAACACGCCGAGCACGAGAGCCCCGACTGCGTACAGAAACAAGCGAGTCGGAGCGTATGCTAGGCGCGGATTCTGAGGGGAGAGCGAGGCAGAGGAGCCGTCAGACATCGGAAACCCTCAAAAAGATGAACAGAAACTTTACTACCACTCATAACGTCGTGGACACGCCAAAAAAGGTCAAGACGGAGCACTACGATCCGTCCGACAGCCGCTCCTCGGGAAGCCACGCCCACTGCAACTGACTGGACACCAGCGTTTCGTCGTCTTCGGGAGCAGTCAGCCTCACGTCGACGTCCACCCGACCGATGGGGCGCGACTGAATGTGCTCGGCGGCTTCGTCGGCGAGGGTGGCTTCGGCCTCGACGGCCTGACGGGCAAACCGCTCGAAGGACACGTCCATCGTGCGGAGCAACGGATCAGAGGCCGGAGGCACGTTGAGCGCCACGACGAGTCCGGACGCCGTCTCGGCCAGGAGAGCCAGCGCCGCGGCGTGGAGCCCGCCGAGGTGATTCTGCACGGCCGTGCGGTTGTCGAGTCGTACCGCTACCCGCGTAGGAGTGTACGCCTCGATGAAACAGCCCGCCGTGGACACGAACGGAATGACCTCCCCGACGGCCTGCGTCACGAGCGGACGACGGAGACGATCGGAAAGGCCGGCGTACCGATCTGCGATGTCGACAAAGGGATTTGAGGGCATAATGCAGGAGATGAGGAAAGAAAATGATGAGAAGTGTAATATCTGTTTGAAGGCACATCGGAGCGTACAGAGGGGTATAACCGATTTGGGACCCGAAAACGGGTTCTATTCGACGGGAATCTCCTCTCGGTTCGTTCTTTGTCCGGTCCGAAGCCCCCTTTTTCCGTATGAACGCCCGTCCGCGTATTCAGTGCGAGTGAACGTCCCCCGCACTGGTTCGTTAGGAGTCGTCCCTCTCTTCTAGCCACGATCCTCTGAGATAATTCGAACGGGACCCGCATCATGGCCACTTCGTCGTGCACGGACATGACTCTGGAGGAACTGGAGTGCCTCATCGTCGAGAAAATGCCCATCACGCAGCACCTCGAGTTTTCGCTCGTGGCAGATGAGGAGGGGCGCGTTCGGGCCTCGGCCCCTCTCCAACCGAACACCAACCACATGGGCAGTGCGTTCGGCGGCAGTCTCAGCATGCTGGCCACGGTAACCGGCTGGGCAATGATGCACCAAGTCGTCGAGGAGGCCGTCGAAGACGTGAAGCGCCGCGTGGAGGTCATGATCCAGGAGAGCGACATCGAGTACCTGCGGCCCGTCTACGAAAACATCTCCGTCATTTGCGAGCGGCCGGACGAGGACGCCCTGGAACGCTTTCAGCAGATGCTGGATCGGTGGGGCCGCGCTCGGCTCGACCTGAAGTGCAAGATCGACGCGGCGGGCGAGCGGGCCGTGACCTTTATCGGCCGATATGTAGCCCTGGCCAAGGGGGAGGAGCAGGGCGACGGGGCTCCCGCCTTTCCGTCCGAAGTCCCGAACGGAGAGCTATAGCATCTCCTCGTACATCCGATACGAGGTCTCCGTCATCCCCAGGGCCTCGTACGTCTCCCGCGCCGCCGCATTGTCCCGCTCCACGTAGAGCCGCAGCCCGCACACGTCGTCCGTCTCACGGGCCCGTCGGCGCACCGCCCGGTGAAGGGCCGTGTAGACGCCGCTCCGTCGCGCCTCCGGCCCCACGTACACGCTCTGGATCCACCAGAACGTGCCGTTGCGCCAGTCGCTCCACTCGGTCGTGACCATCAAGGATCCGATGATCGCCTCCTCCCGCACGGCCACGAGGTAGAAGCCCCGACTTGGGTGGTCGAAGAGGGCCTGCACGCCGTTTCGGACGGTCTCGGGATCGAGCGTCTTTCCTTCCGTTTCCTCGGCCATCTCTCGATTGAAGTGCACGAGCGTCTCGGCGTCGGCGGCCGTGGCGGGACGAATCGTGAGGTCGGTGGACATGACGAGAGGCGCAATGCGTGAACGCGAAAACGCGAGGGAAGAACCCTTCTCGGCCTACGAGACTCCCGCCTTTCGACTTAGTTTGTGCGCCTGCCGGGTCGGCTCGGGAATCTTGTAGCGCGGGCTGCAGGCGAGCGCG
>CAZCUZ010000032.1:0-10820 GCA_964502085.1 uncultured Salinivenus sp.
TCAGGCGTTTTCTTCACAGCCGTGATCTATTGGAGAGAGGATGCCTTTCCTGCCTCGTTCTACGCAAGAGCGAAGGGCTCTTTTCTCGGTCCTTGACGGCGTCTGTATTCCTTTGAAACGGGGATCCCGTCGTGGGCACGTTCATCCGGAAACAGGCTCGTCCATCACGTTCCGGCGTTCAAACCAGAGAGCCGTCAACCAGCAGACCATGGCCCACACCGCCCCGGCCGCCCATCCGGCCACCACGTCCGTCGGCCAGTGCACCTCCATGTAGACGCGACTGAGCCCGACCGCTCCGGTCAGAAAAAGCGCGAGGCCGAGATGGGGGGTACGGGCGACGGGCTCCCTCAACGCCCGGGGAATGCGCAATGGTCATGCATACATGTAATAAGGTTTTCCATTACCGGAAACTGCGCATCTATTCGGCTGGGCAAACGGTCTAAGTCCTAGGCCCGGACCCGGACGATGGGCGATTGTAAGCAATTGATCGCGCGAGAGGTACTCACCAGGGGTCGCCCCCCGGTCCTCCCCCGTTCGATTGTTTTTTCGCCTCATCGCTCCGCTTCATGACTCGTCTTTCGTACTGCTGGTTTACGTTGCTCCTCGGTGGAGGACTGCTCCTGGGTACGCCCCCGTCCGTCGCCACGCCAACCGGCCCCTACACTCAGAGCTCGCGCACGCCCCCCGACACGGCATCCCCCTTGCAGTACGACCTGGGATTCGCCACTGGGTACAGCCAAATCGCGACCCAAGAGAACGACCCCGACAGGTTCGTCTCGCTCAGCGTTCTTCCCGAGCTGTACTATGGGAATTTCGGGATCGGACTCCTGGCGAGATTCCATCTTCAGCCGCGGACCGGGGCCGTCCGGGATGAAGACTTCGATCGTGCAGACGACTACCTCGGCCTCCTCTACTTCGTGGAATACGGTCAAGAAAGCGACACGGCAGCACATGCGCGCCTCGGGGTCCTCGAGGAGGTGAGCTTGGGATACGGGCACTTCGTGGACCGCTACGCAAACGACGTGAGTCTGGACGATCCGATGCGTGGACTCACGGGTGCCCTCAACGTCGGGCGAGTGCGCATCGAGGGCCTCTTCAATGAACTCGCCCATCCGGGCGTCTTCGGAGCACACGGGACCTATTTTCCGTTTGGGCAGGATCCCGCCGCCCTCCTTCCACGCGTACAGGTGGGCCTGTCGATCGCCGGAGACGTGGACGAGGACGGAAGCCAGATAAACACCGCACGGCCGGGAGAGCCCTTTCTCCTGTCCGCTCCCCCCACCCCGGAGGAAACGCCCGTCCCCGTCGGAACCGACGACGGGGCCCTCGTCATGATGGGACTGGACGCTGGCATTCGGCTGCTTCGAACGGAGACGCTGTCCGTCCTGTCCTTCGTCGAAGCATCAAAGATCCTCGACTACGGAATCGGGGCCTCGCTCGGACTTCGAGCCGCCACAGAGATCGGCCCCCTGCACGTACACGGGCGGTACGTCCAGCTCATTCTCGGCTCGGAGTTTCTCCCGGATTATTTCGATTCGACGTACGAGGTTCAGCGCATTCGGGGGGTGTCCCTTCCGGAAGACCAGGCCCCGGCTGGTACCGCCGTCAACACCAAGCGCAACGAACTTCTCGCCCGTCAGACGTCCGCCTTTGGATACCAGACGCGCGTGACGGTGGACTACGACGATACCTTCGAGTCGTCGATCGGATACAGAACCATCCTGGGCGAGGCGGAGAGCGACGAATTCACCTTCGATTTTCGACTTCATTCCGAAAAGGTTCCCGTCACCCTCCGCCTCGGCTACGATCGGTTCGGCATCGACCGGTGGAGCGACGTGTTCGTCCCGTCCCGCGAAGACGCCCTGTATCGCCTCGGGGCTGCGTATCAGATCATCAGTCTGGTCCGCCTCGGAGTGGACGTACGACAGAGCTACGAACCGGCGTATCGAGAGGGGCGGGAGGTCGGACGAACCAAGCAAAACCGCTTCGAGCCGTTCGTCCACTTCACGCTTCGCCTTTAATCCCACGCCAACGAGCTTCCCGGCCCCTGACGGAACGGGGTACACGGACCGATCAACCGTCGACCCCGATTCCGCGGCCGGACCGCTGCTGGGTCGGGACGGGGGCAGCGATTCCCAGCCGACCTCAGTCGCCGTGCTCTCTCCCCAGGATCTCGGAACTGGGCTTCGTCCGAAAAAGTATTTCGCTCATCAAATTCGCCCGGCCCTTCCTCCTCGACACATCTCACGCGTTACCGTCCGTTCTCTATGTCCGATGATTTACGTTCTCACAGTCAATTTGTAGACGGGTTTTGGGTTGGGGACTGGTTTGTAGAGCCCATGGTGAATCGGGTGTGTCACGTGGAGGAGGATGAGGAGGTCCAGCTCGAACCGAAAGTGATGGACGTGCTGCTCTGCCTCGCCGAGCGACCCGAAAAAACGATTACCAAAGAGCAGTTCAAGGAGAAGGTGTGGACCGACACGGTCGTCACGGACGACGTGCTCTCCCGGTGCATCTCGAAGCTGCGAAAGATTTTTGACGACGACTCCCACGACCCGACCTACATCGAAACCATACGGAAGACGGGGTATCGTCTCATTGCCCCGGTTCGGGTGCCGGAATCGACAGAACAGGGGGGCGCCACGGAACGCGCGAGCAACGAGTCGATCGAGGAGGCGGACGACGGCGCCTCCACCGAGAACGGATCCGAGCGAGCCCCGGGCCGATTTCAGTTTTCCACGGGAGGAGACCGAGACCCGTGGGCCGCCGTGACCGATCGGATCACCGAACGGAAGTGGCTTCTTCTCGTCGGGGTGTTGCTCGGGCTCGTCGTACTGTTGAGCCTCGTCTCGTGGTCGGAACTCGACGTATCGTCTTCCTCCGAGGCCCCGCCTCCCCCCACCCCGTTCACCAGTTTCCCCGGGGAGGAATTTGACCCCGCCCTCTCCGAATCGGGTCGCCAGGTGGCCTTTGCGTGGCGAAACGTGGACAGCCTCTACCAAAACATCTATCTCTTGCAGAGCGGGGCGGGACGACCGCTCCAACTGTCCGAGGACTCGACCGTCGATTGGAGCCCCACCTGGTCCCCCGACGAGCGGTACGTCGCGTACGCACGAGACGTCCGCGGCGAGCACCAGATCCACATCGTCCCCTCGATCGGAGGCCAAGGGCGCTCTGTCGTTCACCTGGCGGACCGACGCATTCAGGACGTCGCCTGGTCGCCGGACACCTCTCGGAGCACGCTCGTCGTGTCGGCGCAGCGGCGGGCGCACCAGGCATACGCACTCACGGCGATCGATTCGAAGACGGACTCGACGTGGGCCCTCACCACGCCACCGCTCTGGTCTACGGGCGACTCGGCGCCGGTCTTCTCGCCGGACGGATCTCAGATTGCATTTGTCCGGGGGACCGTAGAGGGGATCGAAAACATCTTCGTGACGTCCGCGGACGGAGGGGAGCCGTCCCAGGTCACCACCGACAGCACGACGATTTACGGGCTCGCCTGGGGGCGCGACGGAAATCGCCTCCTGTACGCGGCCCGTCGGGACGGCGTGTCGGGGCTGTGGACGGTCAGCGTGGACGGCGACCGGACCGAACTGGTTCGCTCGGCAACCGAAGGAACGCTCTTCAGCCAACCGACCCTCTCCTCGACGAACCTGGTCTACACCCAGGAATCCGCTGAGCTCGACGTGTGGAAGCTCAGCCGTCCCAATCGACGGGCCCCGTTCGAGGCCGAACCGCTTTTCTCGTCAACGCAGGTGGACACCCATCCGAGCATTTCCCCCGAGGGAGAACAGGTCGCCTTCGTCTCGGAGCGATCGGGTGCGCCCGAGGTGTGGATCGCTCAATCCAACGGCTCTGGGCTCACGAAGGTCACGTCGCTGGACGGCCCTCGGATTCACTCCATTGCCTGGTCCCCCGACGGAACACAGCTTTGTTTCGTGGTGCAAAATGAGGGACAGACCGATCTTTTCACCGTGCCCGTCTCGGGAGAACAGGTGACCCGGCTCACCCGAACCGAGGCGCACGAGCTGGTGCCTCGATGGTCTCGCGACGGTCGACGGATTTACTACGCCTCCAACCGAACGGGACAGTGGGAGGTCTGGCGCCGGCACGTCTCTCCGAACACCGACGCCCCCCAGCAAGTGACGGTCGGGGGCGCCGTGGCAGCTCAAGAATCGAGTACGGCGTCGACCCTCTACTTCGTCCGCCCCGACACTGCAGGCATCTGGGCGATGCCGTTGGACACGACGCGCCTCCCGCTGCGAACCAGACCCCGGGGACACGTTCTCACCGCAGACAGTCTCCTCGGGATCCGCGACGCGTCTTCCCTTCTCGACACGACGAATCGCGACACGACGGCTGCGAATCCCGTCTCCGCCGAGCGGGTCGTCTCTCAGTTCAATCCCCAGGAACGACACAACTGGTGGATCGAGAGCGACGGGATTTATTTTCTGCGTCATCGTCGCCCTCGCGCGGGGGTCCTCACGTTCTACAATTTCCAGACTGAGGACACGGTGCCGCTGTATGCCTTTGCCAATCTCCGCCCCGGCCAACACGTCGCCGCCGGGCCCGATGGAAACTGGTTCGCCTACACGCACGTGGCCGATCGAGAGCGCGACCTCATGCTGGTAGAGGACTTTGTCCAAGAGTAGCAGCGGTGCACTCTGGCCGCGAGCCCCACGCCCCCACGAACACGTCCGTCGCAGGGAGGCGGTCGTTCGACCCGGGTCGAGCCCACCTCCTCCCTCGCACGTGGACGTCTGCGCAGTGCGGCGTCGTCCCGGTCCCCCACGGGCATTCGGTCGCTCAGACGCCGTGTCCCCCCCATTCTCGACCTCATCATTCCTTCATCAACCGTCCTTCCCTCCTTCATAAACGTCCTCAACTAATCATCAGGAAAATCACGGCGATACGTAAGAAACCGTTCGGCCGGACCGCGTATCGGGGGACGCAACACAGAGAGTGTCCTGAGTCTGCTCCCTTTCGGAGCGCCAGGGAACGCACCTAGTTGCGTCCGCTCACCCCACGCACCAGACCGAATGAAGCCATGGAATCAATGTCGCAATCTCCGGTCCGACTCCTTATCGTCGAAGACGACGAACGACTCAGCACCTCCCTGCTCGATCACTTTCGCCCGCAATATACGGCAACGACGGCAGGGGACACCGACACGGCCCTGGGCTACCTGTCCCAGCCGCCCGGGTACGACGTGACGCTCCTCGACCTATCCCTCTCGGACGCGGACGGACATACCCTCCTCGACCAAGCCAAAAAGCTGCCGATCGAAACCTCGTTTCTCGTGATGTCGGATCCCGAAGACCTCGGTGATCGAATCCAAGACTCCACGCCGGACATCGACGACTACATTGTAAAGCCGTTTGCGATGGAGGAGCTCAACGCCCGGGTGGAGACGATCCTCTGTCAACAACTGGCCCCAGGGTCGTACGGGTCGGACGTGTACGCAATGGACGACCTCACGATCAACTTTGCGGCACGGACGTGCTTCCGCGACGGGGAGCGCATCCCGCTCACCTCGCGCGAATTCCAGATTCTCCAGTACCTCGTCGAACAGAGGGGAGAAGTCGTGTCGCGGGAGGAGCTTTGCCGAGAAGTGTGGAAGGACGACAACGCGATCATGCCCCGCACCGTCGATCGACACGTGGCCGAAATCCGAAAAAAGATCGAGCAGACGCCCACCGCCCCCGCGTACCTTCACACGGTACACGGCAAGGGCTACGAGTTTGCGTGCGCGGACTACGCGTAGCTCGATTCTCTGCCCCGACCGACTCGCTTCGGTCGGGTTCACTACTCGATCCCCGGCGAAATCATTCCATCGTCTGGGACCGGTCCCATCGTATTTGTACGATCCATCGGTATTTCGTTATGACGTCTCGCTCAACCCTTATCCGGTCCGGATTGCACCTTCTAATTCAGGATCAGAAGCGCGTAACCGCTGCGTTCAAGAAATGGAACGAGAGCGGCGTGTCTTCAACCGCGTCGGTGGCTCCCATCATTACTTCTGTATGTCGGCGCCTCCAACGAGACCTCGATCGCCTTTTCGTCCTGGCCGAGTCGTACGACATTGAGGACGAGCCCGAGCGACGCGACCGGACGTCCGCACCGGCCCGCGACGATCCCGACGACCAATCTTCCCCCTCCGACTCTCATCTTCCCGCAGTTACGCCGACGGCGGCGGAGGTCCTTCAGGAGGGATACGAGTCTCTCGAGCAACTCAGCACACGGTACGCATCGGTCTACTGTATGGCAACCGCCGTCATGGAGCCCGCGGTGGCAAACATCGCGCAATCGAATCTGGAGGGCACTCGGAATCTGGCGAGCGAGCTCATGGGTGCATTGGCGCTCGTGCGGGTCGAAGAGGTGACGGCCGCCCATCCCTCGCTCGTCGTGAACGTAACGGCAGGGCCGCGTGCACGAGACCTCCTCCAGAACCTGTGGGCCCCGAAGCCGCCCGCACAGGATGCGACGAACGAGGTTGCGGAGGTGGTGGCCAGGCGAGCCTAAATGCTTCTTCGATCGACAACACAGGGAGTCTGGCCCGTCCTGCCGTCCTTCGGCGGACGGGCTCCTGTGGTTCTGCGTCCAGCCCGCAAACGTCAACGGCGGTACGCCCCCGAGGAAACGGCGCCCGTCCGCAGGTCCCGAATGCCTCCGAGGGATGGATGAGTGAACGAAAGAATCGATTCACGGAGATCCCCTCCTCATTGAACTTCATCCTCCAAATCGGAGGCGGAAACGGAATGATATTCTCTCTAATCCCCTGAAAACTCAGGTACCTTACGGGCGTTTGCCTCACTCTCTGTTTCAGCTATCCCGTTGGCTCTTATATCTCTAATGAGCCATTCCATCTCTTTGATCTCCTCATTCTGAGACGTAATAATTTCATCTGCCAGACTCCGGATTCGTGGGTCCTCGATGGCCGCACGCTCACTCGTTAAGATCGCAATCGAATGATGCGGAATCATTCCCTCCATGTAATCTACCCCGTCAACAGTTTCTTGACTACGCACGAGCCAAACAGAAACTACAATCATTAACAAACCAACAAATAATACTCCTATATTTAACCATTTGTTATGATACATATTAAACATAAACGACATCATAACTATGATCATTGATCCTCCCATCAAAAAAGACATAATTAGACGTGTTTCACTAAACCATGCATGATCAAATACTCTATATGAATTAGCATACATCAAAAAGAACATTAAAAATACCGCCACTCCAATCATAACAAAAAATCGAACGTAACTAGCACCTTCATTATTTCCATTATACATAATTATATATATTATTAGTTACAAAAAATCTCGTGAGCGCGTTCCACCCGCAGTTCGGAGTCTCTGCAGGCGGCGTGGCGACGCACGAGAAAGGCCGTTGACGAGCATACGCAGTTTGGGAGACTCGATCCGTCGTCGGGTACCGGGGGAGATGTCACTTCGCTTCCGGACCTCGTTTCTCCAGTGAAGACGTGATTTTGGTCGTGTCCCACACGAAGCGAAGGCGTGCAAGAATGCACGCCGAATGAGGTGAGGAAACGCGAGGCGATTGCCGTTTTCCGTGAAGGGATCCCGAGCGTTTCCGGATGACAATGGCTCGGACGGAGCAGCCGAGTTCCGACGTGAGGGATCAAAAAACGGGCTGCGTCCAGAGGTCCCGTGACCGCGTCCTCGGCGGCTCCCCCGTTTGTCCCCAGCGCAGGAGCACGCGCCAACCGAAGATGCTATTCGACCTGCGAAGAAAGACGCGTCTACGGAGTTGTCCGGCGCCCAAAGAAGAACGAGATTACAAAGAGAATGAGGAAAATGACGAATAACACCTGTGCGATCCAGGCAGACGTCCCCGCAATGCCCCCAAATCCAAATATTCCGGCGGCGATCGCGATGATCAAAAACAACACAGCAAGCCTAAGCATGGTCTCTGTAGAATTAGGATAACATACAGAACGGAGCGTCTCCCGATACTCGCCTCGGTTCTCCCGTCAACCGACGAACCCCCTTTTTCCCAGCCCACCACCCTGGCCGTACCGCCGGCCAGGGACTGAGCTGGACACGTCCCCTAGAACGTATACTTCGTCTCTCGGGACGCATTGTCGATCTTTTTCTGAACGGCCTCTCGGCTCTCTCCCGTTTCCTCCTGGAGGTAGCCCTCGAGCCGTTCCCGCTTTCCTTCGAAGCGATCCATCTCATCGCCCGTCAGGTCCCCCCACGTCTCCTGAATCTTTCCTTTAAACTGTTTCCACTTTCCTTCTGCTTGCTGCTGCTTTGGGGTATCCATAGTGCCTGGTATTTTAATTGATAGAAAGAGCGTATGCGACCCGAGACCATTCCCGTCTCGACTCCCTGGTGATACCGACGAGCGCCCTCCCTTCTCCCCCAGCTTCGAGGCGTTGTTCGACGTATTACAGGTGAGAAGAGGCCCTACGGGAATGTAATCATCCTGTTACAGGAGCAGTCGACGGTGCTCGCACGTGACGGGGGCTTCGGTTCCTGGCGTACAGTGAAACGCACTTTAAACAACTGATCAGAGGCCGAAAAAGTAGACCGAAGAAATGACGCGAAGCTTGTCCCGACTCCCGTTCCCCGTGCTATCCTGTGGCTGCTGCACAGGGAACGCCCATCGGCTTCGGAAGCACACGAGATCCGATGGATCAAAAGGTGCACCGTCTTCGCCCTGATCCATCACGCACCGTTGCTCGTACCATGACATCGACCCCGGACTCGCACATTCGTCTTCTCATTATTGCGGGAGACGACGAGACACGCACGTGCCTCCTGGAGCATTTCCGGGCCCCGACGTACCAGACGACGACGGTGGGAGACGCGGACACGGCATTCCGGTACCTGTCCACCACCCCGGGCTACGACGTCGCCCTGCTCGACGTGTCCCTTCCGGGAAAAAATGGATTCGACCTGTTGGAAGCCGCGCAAGGACACCCCGTCGACACCTCGTTTCTCCTCATCACAAATCGAAGCTGCCTCGAAGACAAACTCCACGGGTTTCACCTCGGGGCAGACGATTATGTGGTAAAGCCCTGTGCAATGGAGGAACTGGAAGCCCGCGTACACGCCGTCCTCCGACGGCGCCCCGTCCCCACCCCGTCGGCGGAGCGAGACACCTACACGCTCAATGACCTGACGATCGACTTCGCTGCAAACACGTGCTTCCGCGAAGAACGACGCATCCCGCTGACGTCCCTCGAGTTCAACATTCTGGAGTACCTCGTCGAACACAGAGGCCGGGTGGTCCCCCGAGAAGAACTCCGAGACGCAGTGTGGGCCGACCGCGACGGCATCTGTCTCCGCACCATCGACCGGCACGTCGCCAAGATTCGGGAGAAGCTCGAACAGGACCCGAACGTCCCGGCCTACCTCCAAACCGTGTACGGCAAGGGATACGAGTTCGCGTGTGCCGAATACGCGTAGGCCCCCGTCTCCGGAACGAACGGGCATTCGGTCGGCGACGAAATATGTCCAGGTCCCTCGACGATCCTTTTGAGCCCCGGTCCGCACCGAACAGCGGCGTCCGCTCACATCTCTTCCTCCCCTCTTCCTCCCCCGCCCATGGACTGGAGCTGGATCAACACGACGCCGTCGGAACTCGGAATGACCGTTCTCACGGCCGTCGGAATGTACGTCGCTCTCATCACGTTCACTCGCCTCGCCGGCCTGCGGAGCTTTTCAAAACTCTCCAGCTTCGACTTTGCAATCACGGTGTCGTTCGGGACGATCTTCGCCTCCGCCGTCCTCACCGAGGAACCGCCGCTGTTCCGGGGGCTCTTTGCCCTTGGGGTCATTTACGCCCTTCAGCACGTGATCGCCCGGCTCCGCCTCCACTCCCGACTGATCTCTCAACTGGTGGACAATGAGCCCCTTCTCGTCATGGACGGCTCCACCGTTCTCGAAGAGAATCTGTCGGCGTCGGGCCTTACGCGGGAGGACCTGCGGTCGAAGCTCCGCGAGGCAAACGTCCTCCGGTGGGAGCAGGTGAAAGCCGTCGTCGTGGAAACGACGGGAGACGTCACCGTCCTTCACGCCGACGACGACTCGCTCTTGGATCGCTCCCTCCTCGCCGGGGTGCGAGGGGTAGACGAGCACCCGCAGAGGTGAGGGGGCGCCGGCCTGGGTGACACCTCCGGCCCGCCCCCCAACTAGTTCGCCTGCTCGGGAAGAAAGAGGTGCGTCGCACGCCGGCCCACCGTGTGCGTCGACTGCAGGTCCGAGCAGCCCCCGACGACGCCGCCCACGAGGGGAAGCGTCCGCGTACGTCGCCCGATCCACCGGACGGCCTGCTCGCTCGCAAACCGAACGCCGCGTTCCCCGAGCTTGATGCCCACCCGCCGGGCGAGCCCCAACATCCCCCTCGGCTCCGCCTCGTCGGTCGACGGATCCAGCACACACTGAACCGACTGGTCCCGGACCTCGTCCTCCTCCGGATCCCGTCCGCCCAGAACGGCGATCACGGCGCACATGTGGAGCTGAAGCACGAAGACGCCCGCTATGTTCGTGGGCACGGTCACGGGGACCGACGCGTAGCCGGGCAGGCCGCACGTGAACCCCAGCATCGCGCAATACACCGCGTAGCGCCGTCGGACCCGATCGGCCGCCGCCCGAGGCGAAGAGGCCCTGTCGAGAAACGTTTGAGCAGACGCAGCCGGTGTCCCCACACCGGGGAGCTCTCGCAGTGCCTGACTATAGAGCCGATTTACGAAGGATTTGCGTACCATATCTGTGTCTCTGTTGCTCCGACGTGCGCGGTGAACCCGACCGAAAGTGGGGGAGACGAGGCACGTC
>CAZCUZ010000032.1:10920-25066 GCA_964502085.1 uncultured Salinivenus sp.
GCACGTCCGATGGGTTAAAAGAGAATGTGTAACCGGAGGCTGAGTGCACTGAACCGAGGCTCATTCTGAGGACTGAACTCCTGCCCTGCAATCTCGAAATCCTCCTCGATAAATTTCGTTGCCCCAAACTCGTAGCGCAGTTCGGGCAGGAGGCGGACCCCCCCGTCGCCCCCACCGATCTCTGCCCCGACTCCCACGTTGAAGGAGAAGGACACATCTCGTACTGCGTCTTCAAACTCGTCTTCTCCTCGGGGAAAAGTAGACATCGGTCCAGCCAACAAATAGGGGCTCAGATACGGCGTAGACATCAACCGAAACCGCAGGTCAACCGGAACCTCAATCGCGCTCAGGTCGAACGCCTCTGTCTCCACGTCGACACCCCCCACTTCAAACTCGTACGTTCCGACCTGACGATAGATGAGACCGGGCCGAATGCTGACGGCTCCCCCAGCATCAATGTCGTACACGAGCCCGAAGTGATACCCCGTTCTATTCTCGAGGGTCGCTTCGGCCCCTCCGTTTCCGAGGTCATCTGCAGATTCAAAATTCAGTCCCCCGGCAACGCCAAGCTGTGCACGCGCCGTCTGTGGAGCGCCTACGGAAACCCCCATTACAATGAGAACGAGAAACCCAATAAGAGCGGAACGTTTCATGTGCGAGACTGGAGATGGTGAAAGAAAACGAGAACCTATGTGGCCTCTCTGCATCGTGTCCGCGAGCCGAAACGGCTCGGTACGTCCACTACTGCCAGTACGACTCGAAGAGAATCGCAGGCCTGGCGTTGGCAAAGAGACCGTCCCAAAAAGAAACTAATTAAACCCGAGTGCGCTCTCCTCTTCCCGAACGAATTCGAGGCGCAGGGTCCCCTCTACCTGGTTCATCCCCTCGTACAAGGAACTCACTGTCTCGGGCGCGATCTCCGTCTGGTGTTCGAACCAGAGGGAGCTCGAGGACCTTCGGCTCAGGGTAAACGTTCGGTCGAGGAGAATTCGCTTAAATCGCGCCCCATCTTTTTCCTGCCCCTGGACCTCTACCTGATCCTCGGTGAGTCCGTAGGGGCCCGTGAGCGTTACCTCCTCCCCTTCCTCTGTCCGATACGTAAGGATAAAGTCCTGACTCTCGGTCAATTCGAGAGTCGATCCCTCCTCGTCCACGTGCTCCAGAAGGTTGATGGACTCGAGAGCCGACGCCTGAGGGGCAAACTCGAAGCGCTGAATCGTGTACGTGCCGGCCACTTCTGAGGGATCTTCGTCCGACGACGCCTGCCCACTGAACAGAGACGTGCACCCCGTCCCGAGAAGGGCGACCACTCCGAGAAGAAGGGAGAAACGGGGCCGAAACGTGTTCATAATCGATAGGAAATGGAACGTAGGGAGTGTACTGAACGGGACTCGTTTGAGGGACGACGGTCCGTCGCCCGTGGACGAACCGCTGAGGCCAATCTATTTCCGTCCGTCGACAATCTTCTCGGTGGTTTCCTTTTCCTCTTTCGGCTCTGCGGTCGGTTCCGTCTGCTCTCGCGGAGCCTCAGGGGCGAGTTCCAGCTCGGCGTACACGGGAAAATGATCCGATCCGAAGTAGGGCCCCAGCTCGAGGCGAGCGAGCCGAAAGTCCGTCGAGTGATAAATGTGATCCATCGGCCATCGAAACAGCGGCCACTCCGCGTGAAACGTGTTGTAAAACCCGCGTCCGATGCGGGGATCAATCAAGCCGCTCACTCGGCGAAAAAGACGGGTCGTGTGCGACCACGCCACATCGTTAAAGTCTCCGATCACAATGGTCGGCCCGTCGTGCTCCTTCGCCTCTCGTCCAACGATTAACAGCTCTGCGTCCCGCTCCGTCGTCTCCGTGGCATATTTTGGATTCGGCGGATCGGGATGAACGGCGTGAAGCGACAGTTGGGCCCCATTGGACAGCGTTACGCCGGCATGAATCGACGGAATCTCCTCATCCACGAGAAAGCGAATCTCCGGCTCCACCAGTTCCAGTCGCGAGTACAGCACCATCCCGTACGTGGTGTTCAGCGGATAACAAACCCTGTAGGGATAGTCGGACTCGAGCTCGTCCAATGCCGACACCCACCACTCGTCCGTTTCGACCGCCAGAAAAATGTCGGGATCGAACTCACGAACGAGCTCCACGAACGCGTCTCCGCGTCGATTCGGCTGCAACACGTTCGCCGTGAGCACGGAAATTTCTACGGCGCCCTCCCGTCCCCGCGCGTCCTTCACTTCTGTGCTCGCCACCGGAAAGTGCTGAAAGATCCGCCATCCCTGGTAGGCAACGGCCCCGCCGAGCCCAAACAGAACCCCAATCGTCCACCCTCCCCAGGGATCCGTCCACAGCAGTGCAAGAAACACCAGGAGCCCGGCCACGGCAACGTGATAGCGTGGAAAGTCCCAAATTCGGACCCACCAGACGTCGACGCGGGCCTCGGAAAGGAGAGTCACAAAAATGAGCCCCGCCCCCAGCACCAAAAGAACACTTTGTATCACGACGATGATCTCACGTTAGGGCAAAAGGGCGTTCGTGCACACCCTACTTCGAACCACTGCGGGGTCCCGTATACCTTCGCCCCGTATCATCGCGTTTCTTCGCACATCTTCCGATCTTGGAAGATGCCGATTCCCCCGATCGGGCCGTCCCGTGGAGCGGGGGGTTCAATCGTCGTCCGTCCCCCCACGATACTCGAGAACGTCAACGTGCCCCCGCCAGTAACTCACGATCCTCCCGCTGGGAAGCCCCCACGCCACCTCTCCCTCGGTGGGCACCCGCATCCCGCTCCGCTCTGCATAGCGGCGCCAGTACCCAATCCACGGTCGGGATTCGGTCGTCCCCTCGTCCGTCATAAATCCCCGCGTCCCGGTCACGCGCTCGACCTCGTTCCGCTCGTTGAAGTGGAACGTGAGCGTCGCGGTCGTCTCCCCGTCCGTGAGGGCCGCCCGGGCCGACTGATCATCGATCGGGGTCCACGTCACGCCGGCCTCCGGCAGAAGGGCCGTCGGATACAGAGGCGCCTCCGCCAGATAGCGCATCAGTTCTCCCTCGTTGAGCGACGCACTCGGAGTGGGGGCCATGACCGTAAGCACCCCGCCGAGTCGGGCCCACAGCCGCCCGCGCCCGGCGTGGTACGCGTCGAGAACCCGGACCGAAATCCACGGAACGACCTCTATGGAGGCGTCCCACACGAAGCCCGGCGGGCGCGTCGTCACGTGCTGAATTGCCGTAAACGGACTCCAGTCCGCATCCGGGTCGGCGTCCCGAAACGTCCCGCTCTGCTCAATCCGCACGACCGAGACGCACCGCTGGCCCTCCGGAAGCACGTGCGCCAGGTACCGCTGGACCGGCGCGGGCACGTCTGACAAATCCGTCGGCCCGACGACAGGAAGCCCCTCCCCCTCGACGGCCGCACGAAGGTCGTCCACCAGTCGGGTCGTTTCCTGCTCGGTCCGCGTGCGCTCGACGATTGCGACGCCGAGGAGAACGACGATCGCCAGCCCTACTCCTATGAGAAGAAGATTCGTCCACATGCTGCGCGTCCCTCTGACGGGGTCTGGAAAATTTCGTCCCCACTGAATCGGATCTGAGTCCTCACGTTACGACGGGGACGCCGCGTCAGCCCTCCGGTCCTGGCGATCGACGACGTAGGCTTTTCCCTCTTCGGCGTGCTGGGGATTCCCCTTCCCCGTCGTTCCCGAAGATGAGTACCGAACCGCCGTCCGGCAGCTGCTCTCCCGAATGGCACAGTTTCCGGCAGACGTGGCTGTCGTCGAACTTGGGGCCTCGCCGCTGGAACCTTACAACGGCTCCATCGCGGTCGAAGAACTGCAGGACGCGCTCGCCATGACGGTCACGCCTCCGACCCTTCGCCGTCCTCGTGACCAAAAAGACATTCAGCATGCTCGCTCCGGACCTTACGAGCGTCGCGATGAACACGTCGGCAGGCATCCCGCTGATCAATCAGCTCTCCGACGTTCCCGCGCTCAACATCCGGGACAAGGACACGCACGACCGTCTCGATGCACTGCTTCGCGAGCGGCTCGGCCCCGACGCCGATGTGCCACTGTAGAAATTCATGGGACTGCCCTGTTAGAATGACCGGACTGGCTACTCCGGCCGCTCGGGCGGCTCGGCGAAGGGAGTCACCTCCACCTCCCCCGATCCCTCGCTCCCCTCTTCCCCCGATACCGCCGTCACCCGGTAGTAGTACGTCGTCCCGTTCTCGGCCTCCCCGTCCGTGTACCCCGCCGACGAGACGCCCCCCTCCAGCGGGCTCCCCGATACCTCCGTCCCCGAAGACGTCGACCGGTACACGCTGTAGCTCTCCGCTCCCTCTACCGTCTCCCACTCGAGGCTCACCTCCCCGGCCCCCGACGTCGCCGTCAACCCCGACGGCGCCGATACGGACATCGACGGCTCCTCCTCCCCTCCGTCGTCTCCGTTGGCCCCGCTTCCTCCGCACCCGGTCCACACCAGACCCAATCCTAGAATCAGAAATACTGCAAGTGTCCCTCGACCCGTCGGCCACCGCGGTCCTACCTGCTTCGATCTGCACATAACTCCTCCGTCGTTGATCACAAAGAACTGAACTGCAATCGCCTCCCCCCGACTGTCCTCTACCGCACGACCGTAATCTTCTGCGTACGACGCTGCTCCCCCGCCTCCAGCCGCCCGAAGTACACTCCGCTCGAGAGCCCCTCCGTCTCGAGCCGCACTACGTGGCGGCCCGCCTCCTTCCGCCCCTTCACGAGGGTGGCCACCTCTCGGCCCAGCACGTCGTAGACCCGGAGCTGCACCTCCCCACTCTCCGGAAGGGCATACTCCAGGGTCCCCTGCTCCCGCACCGGGTTCGGGTAGGAGGTCAGCGCCACCTCCTCCGGCACCACGCGCTCGGCCTGCTGCCCGACGAAGGCCTCCGTCCCCACCGCCAGCTCCAGGTCGAGGGCCTCCCCCTCGTTCGGATCCACCCGAACCTCCGACTGCTCTCGGAGGTCGTAGCTGCGGCCGTTCGAGGCGTCGATCAGGCGCACCTCCCGCCCGGCCACCGCCTCCAGGGACCGAGCCGTCAGGGCCACCGGCCCCTTCGTTCGGCTCGTCAGGCGAAGGTCGAACACCCGCCCCTCGTCCTCGATCGACCGGCGCGCACGCATCAGAAAGCGTCGCCGCTCGGACGAGGGCTCCTCCGCCTCGATCCGCAGGCTCACCGCCTCGAACCGGCCCGGCGGCGCCACCACACTCTTCGGCCCCGACCCGGTCACAGCCTCTTGCCCGACCCCGACCGCAATCGTCGAGCCCGACGGGTCCTCTGCATCCACTGGCATAGCCGTCACTCGGAGAAGCGGAGCGTCGTTTTCTTCTCCACGGCTTTTCCCCGAGACCGCTGGGGCCCCCGGATACGGAATGCGCAGGGAGTCGAGGCCAACGTCATTCAAGAAGTAATACGCCCGTCCGTCCGAAGCCGAGTGCATGGAGTCGGCCTCGCTGAACGTTCCGTCGAAGCCCCAGAGCGGCTGCAACGCCCCGCCGGCTGCCGCCTGATTTGCCGCCGCCACGGCGTCGACGGGCACGTCCGTTCCCAGCGGATTGGACACGACGTTCCACCCGTCATTCAGGCCCACTACCGCCGCCGTGTCTCCTCGAAGCGACACAGTCGACACGTCCACGTCCTCGGTCCAATCGCTGGTGGCCGTCACCCAGAAGCCGGTTCCCGGCTCGAAGGTAAACGCGTCCGAGCCGTCGTACTTCTGCAGATACTCGCTGTCCGACCCGTCGTCCCGATAGGCCTGCCAGTCGGTCCCGGCCTCTCCCGAAATCGCGTCCGCCAGCGGCCGCTCCACCTGCCCGGGCAGGGCCACGAGGCGATAATCCGACGAGCTGGCGGCGCTGCCAAACGAGCGGCGTACCGTCGCCGTCAGGCTCTGCGGGTAGAACGAGAAGCTCTCCACAAAGTCGGCGTCGCCGTTGAGCGCAACCGTCTTGGGCCGCTCGGCGGCGGCCCGAGAGACGACCGTCCCCGGCGTCTCGTCGAATCGCCAGTAGCCCCGTAATCTCTCTTCATTCCCGAGGAGCTTCCGTCGATAGTGGTTTTGAATCTCGGACTCGGTTCGCGCATCCGCCCACAGCCGCACCTCGTCGATCTCCCCACTGAAGAAGCCGCCGTCCTCGGTGCGATTGGTGCCGATGCGAAGCGGCTCTTCGTTGCCCCAGATGTCCTTGTCGTCGCTCACCGTATTGTCCAGCTCTCCATTCAGGTAGAGCCGCGTCTCGTCCGCCTCGGACACGACGGCGACGTGCGTCCACTCCCCCGCCATGAGAGGCGTGCTGGAGGTAATGCCCTGCGCCAAATTGGCCTCGTGCACAAACCGGACGGGCACCTCGTCTCCGCTTCCGTCCAGCCGAAGAATGTATCCGTACCCGTTGCTTCCACGCTTGTGCAGAATGAAGGCATCCTCGTCGCTCTGCCCGTCGTGCCGCACCCACGCTTCGACCGTGATCGAGTCCCCGGTAATCGTGAGGGAGGGGCGATCTCCGACCGTGCCGTAATCTCCTTGGCCGTCCAGCGTGAGGGCATTGCCAAAGTAGCGGGCCGAAGGGGTCGTCGGGGAAAAATGCCCATAATCGCTCTCCTGCCCGGCCCCATTAATCGTCGTGATCTCGTGGAAGGTGTTGGTGGCGTTGGAGACGCCGTCGTCCGTGTAGCTCGAATGAGTGGCTCCCAGCGTCGTCACGCTGCTGCGTCCGCTCCCGTCCGGCGACGTGTCCCGGTAGATCTGAAACTGGTCGGCCTCTCCGGAGCGACGCTCGGTCCACGCGAGTTCGACCCGTCCACTGTCGGGCTGCGCGTAGAGTCGGGGCGGCAGGGGAAAGACGCCGGGCCCCTCCACCGCAGCGTCCCCTACGAGGCGGACCCCGGCCCGGCGCTCCGTCGCCCCGGTGGAACGGTCCTGCCGCACGCCCTTCCGCCCATCGTTGAACCGAAAGTAGCCCCGCAGCCCGCTCTCATTCCCCACGAGGTTCCGGGCGTACTGCGTCTGAACCGCGTCTTCCGATCGGGCGTCCGCCCAGATCCGGACGTCGTCGATCCGACCGCTGAAGAAGCGACCGTCTTCGGTGCGATTGGTGCCGAGGCGGAGGGGCTCGTCGTTGTCCCAGATGCCCTTGTCGTCGCTCACCGTACTGTCCAGTTCCCCGTCGACGTACATCCGCATTTCCCCCGCCTCGGACACCACGGCGACGTGCGTCCATCGATGCGCCGGGATGCCGGTGTTCGACGTGATTCCCTGCGCCTCGTTTGCCTGGTGAACGAATCGTATGGGCACCTCCTCCCCGCTCCCCACCAGGTTCATCACGTAGCCGTCACCGTTGCTGCCGCGCTTGTGGAGAATGATTGCATCCTCGTCGCTCTCGCCGTCGTGCTTGATCCAGGCCTCGATGGTAATCAAGTCGCCCATCACCGAAAGGGACGGCCGGTCGCTCACCCGACCGAAGTCGTCGGTCCCGTCCAGGGCGAGGGCGGATCCTCCCTTCAGGGGCGTCGGCTCAGTCCCGTCGTGCGGCGTGCCCGTCATAACGGGCGAAAAGTCGCTCTCACCGCCACTTCCGTCCTCGGCGGTCACCTCCCAAAAGTACGTCTTCCCGTTGCTAAGGCCCGTGGCCGTGTAGGTCGGCGATCCGGAGGCGCCGGGCTGTGCAATGTCCGAGCGCCCACTCAACCCGGTGGGAGGAGAGCGATACACCCTGAAGCCGCTCGCTTCGTTTTCGCCGTTGGGTCCGGTCCGCTCCTCCCAGCGAAGGCGGACCTCCTCGTTGCCCTCCTCTTCGACGTAGAGATCCGGCGGCACGGGAAGGGCGTCGCGGCCCTCTGTGGCAGCGTCGCCTTCCAGGACCAGGGTGTGGCCGTTGCCGGACTGATCGGCCGTCGGCGCTCCGCTGTCAAACGGATAATGTGCGATGAGGTCCGACTCCGAGCCGGTCAGCGACGTGAATCGATTCTCGCGAATTTCGGTGGCCGTCCGGTTCGTGTCCCAGATGCGAAGCTCGTCGATCTCCCCGCTGAAGAAATTGCCCCCTGCAGACTCGTTCGTTCCCACGTGCGGGGACGCATTTCCATCCCAGATCTCAAAGTCATCGTCAAGGGACCTGTCCAGCTCGCCGTTGACGTAGAGCGAGAGTGTGCTTCCGTCGTACGTCACGGCCACGTGCGTCCACCGACCGGCTGGAACACCGGTGTCGGAGGTAATGGTCCTGCTGGAATTGCCGCCGTGGGTAAACTGCACGGGCACTTCCTCGCCGGTACCAACCAGGTGCAGATCGTACCCACGATTATTGCCGTCCAGCTTGTCGAAGATGCGACCGTCCGCGTCACTCTCCCCGTCGTGCTTGATCCACGCCTCAATCGTGAGGGTCTTATTGTCCGCCCCCTCGAAGCTGATCTCGGGACTATCGGGCGCCGTAGCGTAGTCCTGATCCCCGTCCAACGTCAGCTTCTGGGAGTCCTGGGCACGTCCCTCCAGCGGCGATAGGACGAGAAACGAAGCGACGGCGAAGACGAGAAAAACGAAGAGTCGTATCGGTGGAAGCATAGCATCTAAACTGATCAGGGACAGGATTGAACGCAGTGAAGCAAACCGAGAAATACGAGCGTCGTCACGAACCGAAGGGCCGATTCATGACCGACTACAGCAAACACTTTCCCTGAAAGGCGGGACCTCTGTTTGTTCGTAAACGGCGTGCGAACGCACAGGAGGTCGTCTGCACCCGATCGAGAGGAAGAAAACGAAAGGCGTGGATCGGGAGGAAAAACAATCAACCCGCCTCGGAGGGACTTCACACGTCCCCCTCCTCCGGAAACTCCCCGACCTCCACGATCCACACCCCGTCCTGCGTCTCACTCGTCTCCTCCAGGACCTCCCCGTCACTCAACAATTGAAGCGTCACCGACGACGGCGTGTGGCCGCCCGCAAACGGGGAGGCCTGCAGGCGATAGCCTTCATAATCTCCGTCCTCCAGATCTCCACTGGCACGCCCATTTTCCACCCCGTAGGACCGGAGTGTGGAAAAATTGACGCTCGATCCGTCGTAGTAGCTTCGAGAAATGGTGACGGTGAGTTCTACGTCCTCGTCGGCCATGACGCGCCAGGACAAATCCCCGTCCAGCGAGGGATCGTCGTCGTTCCCTCCAAACAACCCACAGGCCGAGAGGCCCCCAACTACGAAAATGACGAGGAAAGTGCTAACAAATATACGAACTGAAAATATCATCTAAGAGAAAAGAAAAGAGATCAGAAAAATGAAAGAGAAAGAAAATGACGATTCCTCATTCAGTTACAAATACGTAGGATGTCCCTCGATCCTATCACTGCACTCTGTAAAGATTATGAGAATCGTATTGCCGATTCCAGCCGATTTTCGTCGTTCTCCGCGAATCCCGTCGGGGATGAACCAGTTGTGAACGGTGTAACCTCGCCGCTGACTCCGGTCCCAGGTGGGACCGACCGTCGTTTCTGCATCCCTTTGCGACCACTTCGCTTCGATTCCCGCAATGCCGGACACGGACACTCCCGACTCGGACGTGACGGCCCTTCTCGTTCGCCTGAGCGACGGCGAAAAGGCCGCTCTCGACGAACTTCTGCCCACCGTGTACGACGAGCTCCGTCGCCTCGCTCACAGAAAGCTCCGGTCCCAGCGCGACGACTTCACTCTTCGCACGACCGAGCTCGTCCACGAGGCCTACGCGAAGCTCGTCGATCACCACGAGGTCGACTGGCAGGATCGGCAGCACTTCTTTGCCGTCGCCGCCCGGGCGATGCGCCAGGTGCTCGTCAACCACGCCCGTCGACGCACCGCCGATAAGCGGGGCGGAAACACGTCCCCCAACCCTCTCGACGAGGTGACGCCGAAAAGCCCGCGTCCGCCCCTGGCCGTACTCGCCGTCGACCAGGCCCTGGACCGCCTCGCCGATATCGACGAGCGTCGATGCCGGGTGGTCGAGTGCCGGTTCTTCGGGGGCTACACGATTGAGGAAACGGCCGACGTACTGGGCGTCTCTACGAGTACCGTCAACCGCGACTGGCGCACGGCAAAGGCCTGGCTCCAGCGCGAGCTCCAGGACGAACCGACGTCCTCCTCGGTGTAAACCTCAGTTGTCATGGACGTACTCATTCTGAGTCAGGGAGGATTGAAGCTGAGGGCGCAGAACGTTGATTCCCAACGAACTCGATTGAACCTGAACTGGACGCGGCCTCTGCTCGTTCACCTCACAGAGTGTCTCCGCTTCCCATGACGACTGAACAGTGGACGCGCATCTGGGATCTCCTCGATCGGGCGCTCGATCGTCCGCCCGACGAACGAATGGACTGGCTGGACACCGTCTGTGCCGACGCCCCAACGGTCCGCGCCGAGGTCGAATCGCTGATCAAGGCCTATGACCCGACGGATCCGCTGTTTAACGAGGCCGAGATTGCTCCCCCACACTGGTTTGCCGACGACATCTCCGATCCATCGTCTCCTGCGGAATCGGCCGTGCGGCCCGAGCCCGGCACCCTGGTCGGGGCGTACCGCCTGGTCGAGGAAATTGGCGTCGGGGGCATGAGCGTCGTCTACCGGGCCGAGCGCGACGACGACGCCGTCGACCACACCGTGGCGGTGAAGCTCATGCACCGCCGCCTCTCCGCACACGACGCCGAGCAGCGCTTTCGGGCCGAACGGCAGGTCCTGGCGAGCCTCAATCACCCCAACATTGCCCAGTTCATCGACGGGGGCGTCACCGAAAAGGGGCGCCCCTACCTCGTGATGGAGTACGTGGACGGATGTCCCATCACCGACTACGCCGACGACCGCGACCTGGATCTCAAGGCGCGGCTCGACCTCCTGGACCAGGTGTTCGACGCCGTACAGGCCGCCCACCGTCAGCTCGTGGTCCACCGCGACTTGAAGCCCTCGAACGTCCTGGTCGCCGACACGAAGAACGGCCCCCAGGTGACCCTCGTGGACTTCGGCATTGCGAAGCTGCTCGACAATTCGCTGCCGGTCCCCGTCCCTCAGACCCGCACGGGCCACCGCCTCCTGACCCCCTCGTACGCCGCCCCGGAGCAGCTGGGCGAAGAAGACGTCTCCACCGTCACCGACGTGTACCAGATCGGCGTCCTGGCGTATGAACTGTTGACGGGAGGCCGCCCCTTCGACCTCGTGGACAAGCGTCCCTCGGAAATCGAAACGATCGTTCGAACCCGCTCCCCAACGGATCCCTCCGAGGTGGCTCCCCCCGCACGAGCCTCTCAACTCCGAGGCGACCTGGATCAAATCGTGCAGACGGCCCTCCGCAAGGAGCCCGATCGGCGCTATGCCTCGGTGGAGGCCCTGGCGACGGACGTCGGCCGATACCGGCGCGGCGAGCCCATCGACGCGCAGCCGGCTACGCTGGGCTACCGGGCCCGAAAATTTGTGAATCGAAACTGGATGGGGGTGAGTGTCGCGTCGACCTTTCTTCTGATGCTGGCCCTCTTCATCGGCCTCCTCGTCCGCCAGCAGCGAATTACGGCCGCCGAGCGCGATCGGGCCCAGCAGGAGGCCGAAACGGCCGAGCAGGTGTCCGCCTTCCTGGCGAGCCTGTTCGAGGCCAACCAGCCGAGCGAAGCACGGGGCGACACCCTCACCGCCCCGGAACTCCTCGACCGGGGCGTCCAGCGGGCGGAAACCCTCGACGAGCAGCCCGTCGTGCAGGCCCACATGTTCAGAGAAATGGCCGCCGCATACCGCTCGATGGGAGACTATGATCAGGCCGAATCCCTTGCCCGTAAGGCCCAAACGGTTCGCTCAACCACGTCCCTCGAAACAGCAGATGGGCTCTACGAACTGGGGCTCGTACTGGAAGAACAGGGAAAGTACGCCGCCGCCGATTCTGTGTACCGAAAAGCACTTTCGATTCGGCGAGACAGGCTGGGACCGAGGCACCCCAAAGTGGGCACGACGCTGAACGACCTGGGCATTGTCCTGAGACAAATGGGCGACTACACCGCCGCCGATTCGGTTCATCGGAACGCCCTCGACATTCAGCGCTCCCACTTTGGCTCAAGGCATCTCAAGGTCGCTACGACCCTGAACGACCTGGGTATTGTTCTGAGAAAAAGAGGAGAGTACCCCGCCGCCGACTCAGTTTTCCGTACCGCCCTTTCCATTCGACGAGAAAACCTGGGCCCCCGCCATCCCGACGTCGCCGTTTCCCTCCACAACCTGGCCAGTGTGATGAAAGATCGGGGGAAATTTGCCGCTGCCGACTCGATGTTTCGGAAGGTCCTCTCGATCGAACGAGAACAGCTGGGTCCGAGACATCCCACTCTCGCTACGACCCTGAACAACCTGGGAATCGTATTGAAGGCAAAGGACGAGTACGCCGCCGCCGAGTCCACCTACCGAAAGGCCCTTTCCATTCGACGGGAAAAACTGGGCCCCCGTCACCCGAAGGTTGCCACGACACTGAACAACCTGGGAGTCGTCCTTCGACAGAGAACCCGCTACGCCGCCGCCGACTCCGTCTACCGAACGGCCCTCTCCATTCGACGGGAAAAACTGGGCCCCCGTCACCCAAGGGTTGCCGCGACACTGAACAACCTGGGAGTCGTCCTTCGACAAAGACCCCGCTACGCCGCCGCCGACTCCGTCTACCGAACGGCCCTCTCCATCCGACGAGAAAACCTGGGCCCTCGACACCCAAAGGTTGCCACGACGCTGAACAACCTGGGAATCGTACGAAATGCAAAGGGCGAATACGCCGCCGCTGATTCTACCTATCGAAAAGCCCTTTCCATTCAGCGGGAGCAGTTGGGACTGGAGCATCCTCACACAGCAAACACAATGAGTAACCTCGGCACGACACTGACGTACCGAGACGAATTCGACGCTGCCGACTCACTTCTCACCCAGTCCCTTCGCCTCCGCCGACGTATCCATGGAGACGCAGACCTCAGTGTGGCCGAAAGCTACGAGGACCTGGCATTGCTCCGTCGAGAACAACAACGCTACCGTACAGCAGAACGCCACTTCCAGCGGGCGCTGGACATCCGACAGGCCGAGTTGTCCGCCGATCACCCCTCGGTTCAGGAATCGGTCCGGCACCTTGCTGAGTTGTACGAGACCTGGAAGAAACCGGCACAGGCAAAGCAGTATCGAGCAACTCTCCATCAGCACGACGGGGCGACTACTCCATGAGAATCGACCTCGACCCGGCGAACGCCTCCTCCGAAAATGGGTTTAAAGAGGAGAACCGGGCGGTCCGGCGGACCGCTTTCTCCCGTTGATTCTCCAGCCCCATGGACTTTTCCCTCCTGTTCGATCCGGAGTATCTGCCCATCATCGTGGCTACGCTCGTGGGCTTCGGCCTGCTGGCGGCGGTGCTCCTCGTCCCGGTGTATCGCTTTCTGGAACGGGAAGAGAAGGTCGCCCAGAAGTGGACGCCCGAGGCACTCGCCGAGCGCATGCGCGAGCAGCAGTCCCCCAACGGCACGAGCGAAGAACAGGAACCGGCGGACACCTCGACCGACGATGCGTCCGAGTCTTCGTCGTGAGGAACCTACTCCGACTCGGACGACACGGTCACCACCGGCCGGAGCTCGGCCAGCGTCTTGGGCCCGATGCCGCGGACGCGCCGGAGCTCCTGCACCCGCTGAAACGGGCGCTGCGTGGTCCGGTACTGCACGATGCGGTCCGACAGGGCGGGCCCGATGCCGTCGAGCGCTTCCAGAGCGTCGCGGGACGCGCGGTTGAGGTGGATCGGGTCGTCGGGCGACGGAGCCTCCGATTCGACGAGGGAACGATCCGACGAATCGGGGGGAGGAGATGAACGCGCCACGAGGGAGTCGACCTCTACGGGCGGAATCTGCTGCTCCTGCACGTGCCGCACGGTGAGGCCAGTGACAAATAGAACCGTCAGCGTAAGCACCGCCAGTCCTTCCCGCCGAGTAATGGAAAGACGCTGCTGGAGTTGATAGAGCCAGACCATACGTCCGAAATGGATCTCTACAAGAGGGATGGGTGAACTAGACACATGCCGCCCCCGATACCTAACCTTGAATTAAGGATGGCCCTCCTGGAGGTGTGGAATGAGGATGTTGCTAAGTAGACACGCAGAAATACGTTTATTCGAGAGTCA
>CAZCUZ010000033.1:0-5645 GCA_964502085.1 uncultured Salinivenus sp.
CCGTGCACATCGTCACGAAATACCACGCCGACCAGCGGTAATCCCAGCCGTCGAGGCGGAGGGTGTCCGATCGATAGCCGCGGTGTCGGCGGTCGTGGGAAGGCACGGGGTGTTGTGGATTTTCCCAGGGAGCAGGTCCGCGTATAGACACACGGCCGACCGCTTTCGTAACGTAACCCCGTTCAGAGGCAGATGTCCTCTACCGACGTCTATTTTTAGGGATGCCCGGCGAGGCCGGTACTGATTGCTGATGGGGGGAGAGGAAAGAGAGCCCATCACGTCGATTCCATTGCCGAAGGTCATTGTGCCCTTTTGGGAGGGAGGGCGAAAGACAACGTCACCTCCGGTGTGCAGGGTTGAAAAAGATAATCGTGTGGGGGCTCACGTATCCGATCATCATGCAAAGATGTTCTAGGGCTCCGTCGTTGGTGCTGCGTCCGCAGAATCGTCCTCCTCCCCCTCCAGCCCGCGGTGGCGAATGTCCCGCCCCTCGATCATGAAGACGATGCCCTGGGCGATGTTTTTGGCGTGATCGGAGATGCGCTCCAGGGCCTTGCTTACGGTAAGCAGATGAGAGATCGCGTCGGCGTGGGGCGGGGCGGTCTCGAGCATGCCGACGAGCGTGGCGAAGGTTTCGTCGTGGAGGCGGTTGACCTGCAGGTCGCGGGCGATGACCTTGCGTGCCTTCAGGCGGTCGTTTTCGAGAAAGGCGTCCTCCGCCTCCCGAAGCATGGTGCGGGACATGTCCGCCATCTTCGGAAGCCGCGTCTGGTCGAGCAGCCCCGACGGCGGTCGGGGCAGGTGGCGCGCGTTGCGGGACAGGTTGCGGCAGTGGTCGCCGATCCGCTCCAGGTCCGTATTAATCTTGACGGCCATGATGAGCATGCGCAGGTCCACCGCCACGGGGGCGTGCAGGGCCAGGATGCGCTCGCACTGCCTGTCGATCCGGAGTTCGAGGGCGTCGACGGCGTCGTCGCCGGCCACCACCTGCTCGGCGAGCTCGGTGTCGGCCTGCAGAAGGGCGTTCATGGCGTCGGCAAACTGGGCGTCGACGCGGTTCGCCATCTCGGCGATCAGGCCCCGGAGCAGGGCGAGCTCCTGGTCGAGAGAGGATCGGTTCGACATGGCCGGAAAGAGGATAGGATAGACGGCGAGGAATGGGAAGGGGAGCCCTCTACTGCCGGACTGTACGTACTTTCGAGGCCGTATATTGCGTATTTCGTATTGCGTTGCCCCGATCCAGGCGAACCCTCCGCAATACGAAATACGGACTACGAAGGATCTGTACGGGCACACCCCCCTCTCGTTGCTTGGGACAATGGATAATGGTCTCTACCCAAACCGCCCCGTCACGTACGCCTCGGTACGCTCCTTCTCGGGGCGGGTAAACAGCTGGTCGGTCGGGTTCATCTCGATGAGGCGACCCATGTAGAGGAAGGCCGTCTCGTCGCTGATCCGCGAGGCCTGCTGCATGTTGTGCGTGACGATGACGATTGTGTAGTTCTCCTTGAGCTCCGTGATCGTCTCTTCGATCTTGGACGTGGCGATGGGGTCGAGGGCGCTGGCCGGCTCGTCCATGAGCACCACGTCGGGCTGCACCGCGAGGGTGCGGGCGATGCAGAGCCGCTGCTGCTGGCCGCCGCTCAGGTTGTAGGCGCTGGAGTGGAGCTGGTCCTTTACCTCGTCCCAGAGGGCGGCCTGGCGCAGGGCCCGCTCCACGAGGGCGTCGAGGTCGCCGGTGTAGCCGTTCACCTCGGCGCCCCACGCCACGTTCTTGTAGATCGTCTTGGGGAAGGGGTTGGGCTTCTGGAACACCATGCCCACGCGGCGCCGGACCATGACCGGGTCGGTGGCCTCGGCGTAGATGTCCTGTCCGTCCACGTGGACCGTGCCTTCGAGCGTGGTGCCCTGGATGAGTTCATTCATCCGGTTGAGGCATCGGAGCAGCGTCGACTTGCCGCAGCCGGAGGGGCCGATGAGGGCGGTGACCTGATTGGCCCGGACGTTCATGGAGATGCCCTGGAGGGCGTGATTGTCTCCATACCAGAAGTCCAGGTCGTCGATCTCAATTTTTGCCTGCATGGCGGAGGCGGGAGAGGTGGAGGCGGCCGTCTGATTCTCGGTCTCCGTCGATGCCGGCTGGCCGTTCGGCGTCGGGGCGTCCACGGACGCCGGGGAGGGACGCGTATCGTCGGTGGGCTTGTTGGGCGGCATGGCGGGCGGAGAGACTCGTGCGAAAGGCGTGAGGCGGGCGACGGAGTTAGGTTCCGGCCCGCCGCTCTTCGAAGTAATTGCGCAGCAGGATGGCCGAGAGGTTCATGGTGAAGAGCAACACCATGAGGACCACGATGGCGGCGGCCGCAAGGCCTCGGAATTCGTCCTGAGGGCGTGCCGTCCAGTTAAAGATCTGAATCGGCAGCGCGGTAAACTGATCCATGGCCCCCCGGGGCAGGAAGGAGACGAACGTTAGTGCGCCGACGAGAATGAGCGGGGCCGTTTCTCCAATCGCACGACTGAGCGAAAGAATGACGCCGGTCAGGATGCCGGGAGCGGCCATCGGCAGGACGTGACTCCAGATGACTTGTGATCGGGTGGCCCCGAGTGCGTAGGCGCTTTGCCGGATGCCGCTGGGGATGCCGCGGAGCGCCTCCTGTGTGCTAATGATGATGATGGGGAGGATGAGGAGGCTCAGCGTGAGGGCGCCGGACAGGAGGCTGTTTTCGAATCCGGCAAACCGCACGAAGAGGGCGAGGCCCAGGATGCCGTAGACCACCGACGGCACCCCGGCCAGGTTGGCGATATTGACCTGGATGAGACGCAAAAACCATCCGTCCTGGGCATATTCCTCCAGGTAGACGGCCGAGGCCACGCCGAGCGGGACGGAGATGAGCGCCGTGAGCCCCATTAGCCACAGGGTGCCGAAGAGGCCGGATTTGATTCCGGCTTCCGACGGGGTGCGGGAGGGAAAACTGCTGACGAATTGGGCGTCGAACCACGGGGCGGCCGTCAGTACGACGTCGACGATCAGGACGAGGAGGACGACGATGCCGAAGATCGTGGCCAGGAAAAGCACCGCGGACAGGATCATTCCGAGGCGCTTTCGGCGCGATCGGCGAAGCTGAAACGTCCCGTCTGAGGAGGACTCCATTGTGGGCGGGGAGTTGCGTTCGGCGTTAGCGTTCAACGTTCAGCGTTGGGCGTTCAGCGAGGGGCGTTGAGAGGAGGCGAGGGGAGGCACAACGCGTAGCGCGAACGGCATGGCGTATTTGGTACTCTGTCACGGTTGTTCTTTGGGTACTGTGGCAAACTCAGGATCCCGGAAATCCAACACGTGATTTCGAGCAAGGCAATCTCCCTGGCGAAGCCGCTTGCCTCTGGGAGGCTCCTCGACTGGGAATCTGAGATTTCCTTGCTCGGAGCGACCTTCCTAAAAGGATTTCGAGTTCGCCGATACCCGTAAAAGGAAGGTAACGTTTACGGGGTATTCAGTACTGTTCCTGGTAGTGAAGGGTGATGCGGTTGGCGATGATGTTCATGACGAGGGTGATGAGAAACAGCACCAGTCCCACCGCGAAGATGCTCTGATACACGATGGTGCCCTGGGGCGTATCTCCCTTGCTTACCTGCACGATGAACGCGGTCATGGTTTGGATGGCCTCTGTGGGGTCGAGGGTCGTTTTGGGGGAGGCGCCCGCGGCGAGCGTGACGATCATCGTTTCTCCAATGGCCCGACTCACGGCCAGAATGAAGCTGGCCATGATGCCCCCAAAGGCCGCCGGGACGTTCACGCGCATCACGGTCTCGTATTTGGTGGCCCCGAGCGCGTAGGCGGCGCGGCTCAGGCTGTCGGGCACCGCCTGCAGGGCGTCCTCGCTCAAGGACGCCACCATGGGAATGATCATGATGCCCACGACAATGCCGGCACTGAGGGCGTTGTAGACCCCGAGTCCCGGGATGAAGGCTTGCAGCAGCGGCGTGACGAAGGTGAGCGCAAAGTAGCCGTACACGACCGTCGGCACCCCGGCCAGCAATTCGAGGCCGGGTTTGAGAATTTTGCGTACCCAGTCCGGGGCATATTCCGAGATGAAGATGGCGCTGGCCAGGCCCACCGGCAGGGCCACCACCGCCGAAATTACCGTCACGAGAAGCGTCCCACTCAGCAGGGCCCAAATGCCGAAGTACTTCTCCGAAAATTGGGGTGTCCACCGCGTGTCCCCGAAAAATTCGGTGAGGGAGACGGATTGAAAGAAGGGGATCGACTCGATGACGAGGACCGCGGCGATCCCCAGTGTCGTGAGCACGCTAAGGAGGGCGCACGCGCCGAGCACGTACTTAATGACCCGCTCTTTCGGGCTGTCGTACACCTGCTGCCGGAGGTCGTCGGCGGGGTGTGAGTCCGCTCGGGGGGGAGGGGCGGACGCCGTCGGTTCGGGCGCGGGCTCCGGACTCATGAGGAAGCGGCACCGGTGGAAAGAACGAGTGAGGGACGGGACTACTCGGCGGTCGTGTCGGTGACGGTGCTGTCCGTTGCGGATCGGAGCATCTCCTCCACCTGCGTCCCCGTCACGTCCACGTCTTCATCGCCGAAGACGGTGCCCGTCGTACGGTTCTGAAAGCGCTGCAGCGCCAGGTCGTACGCCTCGTCCGGCATGGCCACGTAGCCGACCTCGGAGGCCAATTCCGATGCATTCTCGAGGTAGAACTCGACGAACGATTCGACGGTCGGCGTAATTTTGGCAGGGTTTACGTAGATAAAGAGCGGGCGCGACAGCGGCCGATAGCTGCCGTCCTGCACGGTTTGAGCACTCGGCGTTACGCACGAGGCCCCGCTGTTTTGCTCGTCGGGGTCGATGGCAAGGGCTTTGAGGTCCTCCTTGTTGTTCTCGTAGTAGGCCAGTCCGAAGTACCCGAGCGAGGAGGCGGTGCCCGAGATGCCCTGCACGAGCACGTTGTCGTCCTCGCTGGCCGTAAAGTCGGATCGGGTGGCCCCACTCTCGCCGACGATTGCCTCCGTGAAGTAGTCGAAGGTGCCGCTGGCTGTGCCCGGACCGTAGAGCTCGACCGGGCGGTCCGGGAACTCGCTCCGGAGCTGGTTCCAGCGGTCGATGGAGCTTTCCGGGCGCCAGAGTTCTCGGAGTTCTTCGACCGTGAGGCAGTCCACCCAGTCGTTTTCGGGGTGGACGATCACCGCCACGCCATCGTAGGCCACGGGGAGTTCGATGTACTCGACGTCGTTGGCGTCCGCCTTCTCGATCTCGTCGGGCGATATGGCCCGGGAGGCGTCGTTGATGGCCGTTTCGCCCCGGAGGAATTTGGAGAATCCCCCTCCCGTTCCACTCACCCCCACGTTCACGCGGGTTCGGGCATTGTCTTCCATGAACTCCTCGGCGACGGCCTCCGTCAGCGGAAACACGGTGCTCGACCCGTCGACGCTTACCGACTCGGTCGAGCCCCCTCCGCATCCGGCGAGGACGAAAGCAACGAGCAAGGCGGATCCGAGGCCGATCCACCCATCGGATCCATCTACGGGCAAAATGGAGAGGGAGGAAGGTAGCATAGGCAGGGACACGGAGTCGAAACTCAGTTATGCTGAATCATAACGCTCATTCGGAACAAGAGAAACCGCTTTCCGACAAATCCACCTT
>CAZCUZ010000033.1:5745-24876 GCA_964502085.1 uncultured Salinivenus sp.
GCTTTCCGACAAATCCACCTTCTTTACGGGGCGCTGCTGCTACGGAGCGGGTCTCACGGCCGAAATTCGGGGAAACGTCGTCCGTTCAGGGGGCATGAGTGCATTACTCCTTCATGCGATAGCCAACGCCCTTGACGGTCTCGATGTATTCGCTTCCGATCTTCTGTCGAATCTTGCGGACGTGGACGTCCACGGTTCGGTCCACGACGTAGACGTCGCGCCCCCACACCTCGTCGAGGATTTCCTGTCGGGAAAAGACCTTGCCGGGATGGGAGGCCAGAAAGTAAAGCAGTTCGAACTCCTTCCGCGGCATCCGCAGCTCCTGCTCGTCCGCTCCGTTTTGCTGGTAGACCAGGTAGCGATCTCGATCGACCCGCAGGTTGTGCACTTCAATCTGGTCGGGCGGGTCCGCGTGGCGGCGGGCGCTGCGCAGGAGCGCCTTGGTCTGACTCACGATGACGGAGACCGACACCGGTTTGCCGAGGTAAATGTCGGCCCCCACGTCGAGCCCCTCCACCTTGTCCTCTTCCTCGCTGCGGGCGGTGAGCATCATGATGGGGATGGTGCGGAGGTGGGCGTCCTTTCGCAGGCGCTCGCACACCTCGATGCCGTCCATCCTCGGCATCATGACGTCGAGAATGATGAGGTCCGGCTCGTGCTCCTGCGCCTGTTCGACGGCCTCAACGCCGTCTCGGGCCAGGAGCACGTCGAAACCCTCCTGCTCGAGGTTGTACTCCAGCAGACTGAGGAGGTCCTCTTCGTCGTCGACGACGAGCACCGTCGGTCCCGTCGACCCGAGGTCTGATGCGTTCACGGCGGAAAGGAGGATGAGTTCAAAGCGTCTCGGGAGGATACAGCGTCTCGTCCGTCGCTGTTGTTATCGAATTATTATCATCCCTGTTCTGCCGGCGCCTTCGTGGGTTTTTTGCATCTCGGGCCCGGACGAGTCGGAGGCAGGGACGAATCGTCGGACGAAAAGTGGTGCCCACACATACCGACGCCACCCCTCGGCCTCGGCGGCCGGGGGTGGCGTCGGAAGGGCGTCGAGCGATGAGAGGCGGGGCCGACTCGAACATCGTCGGTACGCCGCCGTCCGGACCGAACTACCGCTGCGCGGCGGCGCGATCAAGCTTGTGCTCGAGGAGCGCGTGCTCCGCGACCTTGGCCACTCGGTCCGAGTCGAGGACGTCGGTCTGGGTCTCCAGTCCGCGAATGGCTTCCTCGGTCCCGATCGAGTAGAGCGCCGAGACGGCCATGATGCGGAGAGACTCAGTCTGGCCCTCGGCCACCACGTACTTCAGCGGGGTGACCATGAGGCGATAAAAGTCCTCGTCGAACTGGTCGGTGTGCGCGTAGTGCCCGATGAGCCGGAGCGCACGTTCCTGCTCCTCGACTGAGTCGGAATTGAGGAGACGCATTACCTTCACTTTCGTGACAGTCTCTTCCGACGTGGTGGTCGTGTCAGCCGGAGCGGCGACGACGCTCATCGGAACGAATGCGAGTGCCAGGACGAGAGCCGTAAGCGTATTTCGAAGTCGTACCATGGGGTGTGTACCTGGATTGTGTGTGAGTGCGTGCGAACGCAACGAACCGGTGAAGCAGGATCGGCCCGATTCTCGACCGGGCGAGCAGACTGAGCCTGCTGCGCCGACCCACCGGATTCTCCACTTCGCCCTACGAGCGACCCCCCGGGATGTGGCAGAATTCTGTCGGGAAAATGTGTATTCTCTGTCCGCAAAAGTTGAAGGAAGCGATTCCACCGGCCTGGAATCGCTTTTGTTAACACTGCCGTTACACGCCGCTCAGGGCCGATTTTCGGGAAAAGCGCTTTCAGTGTGTGGATATTTCCTTATTAATACTATCAGGTATTTGGGGCAGAATAGATGAGAGTGATTTTTTGGTGTCCACCGGAGGACGAGCACTGAAAATCGGGGAATTCCCGGCGGACGCGCGGGGGCGGTGAATCTCTCGGGCGCTGGACTCGTGAAGGGGACGGCTCCCGATGCTTTCCCCCATTTGCGTGGTGCAGTCCGGTGCTCCGTTTCCTCACCAGCCCGCACGATCGCGACATCCTGGATTTGGCGGTACCGGCCCTCGCCGGGCTGGCGGCCGATCCGCTCGTCTCGCTCATCGACACGGCCTTCGTCGGACAACTGGGCCGCGTGCCGCTCGGGGCCCTCGGCGTCAACACGTCGATCTTTTCGATGACGTTCGTCATCTTCAATTTTCTGGCGTACGGTACCACGCCGCGGGTGGGCCGCGCCGTGGGGGACGGCGACCGGGCAGAGGCCGGCCGGGCCGTCGTGCGGGCCCTCACGCTGGCGGCGATGGCGGGTGTGGCAGCGCTCGTCGTGCTCCAGTTGCTGGCGCGCCCGATTCTCCTCCTCATGGGGGCAAGCGACGAGTTGATGGGGCCCGCCCTCGCCTACCTGCGCATCCGGGCGCTGGCGGGCCCGGCTCTGCTCCTCATTACCGCCAGCCACGGGGCCTTTCGGGGCTATCAGGACACCCGCACACCGATGTACGTGACCATCGGCTTCAACGTCGTCAACGCGAGCCTGGACCCCCTCTTCATCTTCGTCCTGGACTGGGGGCTGGCCGGGGCGGCGGCCGCGACGGCCCTCGCGCAGTGGATGGGCGCCCTCGTCTTTCTGGGGCTCCTCCTCGGACGCCGCCGAGAGGAGCTGGGGATCCCGCTCGCGTGGCCCTCGCTCCGGTCCCTGGTGCCATTTCTGAAGGTGGGGCGCGACCTGCTGCTGCGAACCGCCTCGCTGGTGGGCACCATGACGCTGGCGACCGCCGTGGCCGCTCGGGTGGGCGTGACGGCCGTGGCTGCCCATCAGGTGGCCCACCAGCTCTGGCTCTTCCTGGCCCTGGTGGTCGACGCCCTCGCCGTGGCCGCGCAGGCCCTCGTGTCGAAGCACCTGGGGGGCGACGCGCCCGAGACTGCCCGGGTCGTCTCCGATCGTCTCTTCCAGTGGGGGCTCGTCGTCGGGGTCGCTCTCGGACTCGGCTTCTTTTTGCTTCGCCCCGTCCTCCCGTCCTTCTTTACCGACGACCCGGACACCGTGGCGGCCCTGCTCGACGTGTACCTGTTCGTGACCCTGCTGCAGCCGCTGAACGGGCTCGTCTTCGTGGGCGACGGCATCTACATGGGGGCCGAAGAGTTTCCCTACCTTGCGAAGTCGATGATCGGGACGGCCCTCGTCGCCGCGGCGGTGCTGGGCCTCGTGCTTCCGATGGGGTGGGGCCTGACGGGCGTGTGGTGGGGCATCACGACGCTCATGGTCGGGCGCCTCCTCACGCTCGCGGTGCCGTACGCCCGCGGGCGCCTGTTTCAAAATGCCCGGATGTGATTTTTTCCATGTCGAGGAGATCGAGGGAGAAAAGGGGCTTTCCAGATGGACGGCGGGGCCTCTCTTCGTGCGGACGAGCGAACCCCTTCTGTTGGGAATGAGACGAATCCTGTATCGTATGCGACAATCTACGTATAAAGGGGAAATAGCCCGAACAAATCGGGAGCGGTTCCCCATTGGAATGCACCGAGGATCGGGCAGCTTCCGGAATGGAGGCCTTCCCGGTTCGGAGGCGTGAGGAGACGGGACTCCCGATTGAGCAGTCAGAGTGGACTGATTGCCTCGGACGTTCGGGGGCAGTTCCCCGAACCTGTGAAACGCCCTCTCTTCCAGCGTTGAATCATCTCTCCCGGAACGGGGACCCTCGAGTGGTGGGCTCGTGGGTTCCCTCCCGGGATTTTTTTTGCGAAGTGGGGGCCCGGGTTTTCTGCACGCGAGGTCTCGACGCAATACAGACATCCGTTCCATTCCTCTTCCGCGTCGGGCTCGGGTGGGCCTTTGGAAAATCCCCCACGTGTCGCTGAAGCTCGCTCAGCGGCTGAGGGACGTCGTGTACGAGAGGCTTACGGTGAGCACGTCGTGGCGCAGGGAGGGCGGGGTGCGGGACAGGGGAGGAGGGTCCGAGAGGATGCTCATCTGCTCGGTCGACGGGCGCTGCGCCTGCGTGAAGACCGTTCGGACGCCGGGGGCGTACCGCAGGGTTAGGGCGAGGGTGCTCGCGGCCCCGACTGGATAGCCGATTCCCGCCCCCACGAGCAGCCCCGCGTCCCAGCGTCGCACGAGGTCGTGCTGCATCAGCTCGATGCGTTGGTCGACCACGTCTGAGGGAACGCGAACGGTGCGCCGGACGGTGCCTCCGGTCGCGCGGCTTACCGTCAGTCCGCCGGCCACGTGGAGCAACAGCGGGCCCGGCATCGACACGTCGCGCCGGCCGAGGACGTGGGCCTGGAGGTAGGACATCTGGTACTGCTCCGACACGTAGGCCTCGGGATCGACCCGGGAGACGTGGCCGCCCTTTCGGACGTATGCGAGCTCCGACTGGACGGACGCCTGATCGGTGACGGGGACGATGACGTGAAGGCCCGCGTGGCCGTCGAGCCGGACGTTGGTGTTGACGGCCTCGTCGTCCTCACTGACGAAGGGAATGGAGCTGTCGTTGAGAAAGCCAAAGGAAGGGCCGAGGCGTACGCCTCCTCGGAGCTCCTGGGCTCGGATCTCAGTCGGTGATAGGAGAACGAGTGCGAGGCAGAGGAGCCCGATCGTGCGAGAGGAGAAGGGACGAAGGGAGGCGGGCAGAGAAGGCACCGGGAATTGAGGGACAGGTGCGGGGGAAACGCATTTCGGACGGGCGGTGAGGCGTTCTGTACGGAGCATTTTCCGAGTTGGTGCGAGCGGGTCCGTTCGAACCTGACGGGGGACAGTCCTTTCACGAGAGTGGGTCTGTACTCCGGGCTTCCCGCGTTCGCAGTGTCCGGGATGCGGGCTCTTTTTTCGGCAGGATAGGGTGGGCGGTCACTCGGGCCGGTTTGTCGCTGGATTGTTGCGGTCTTCGAGGAGGCGAACCCCTATGTTGAACCGTTTGGCGTCCCTCTGCTTGCTCGGTTCGATTCTCGCACATGCTTCTTGCACTCACGACCTCGCTGTTTGCCCAGGCGGTGCCGACCTTTACGCTCGACATGCTCGTGGTCCTCGGGCTCATTGCCATCGTGCTCGTACTTTTCATCTGGGAGGTCGTGCCCATCGACGTCACGGCCCTCGGGGCGATGGTGGCCGTCATTCTGCTGGAGCCGTGGACCGGCGTGGGGCCGGCCGACGGGGTGTCCGGCTTTGCGAGTCCGGCGACGGTGACGGTCCTCGCCATGTTTATCCTGAGCGAGGGCATCCGGCGGACGGGCGTGCTCCGGCGGCTGGGAAACCGCATCGTCGATTGGGCGCAGGGGAGCTTCTACAAGCAGTACGGGGCGCTCATCGGCCTGTCCGGCACCTCGGCGGGCGTCATCAACAACACGCCGGTGGTGGCTATGATGATTCCTATGGCCGTAAACCTTGCCCGCACGTCGAAGATCTCGCCGTCAAAGCTGCTGATGCCGATTTCCTTTGCCTCGATGGTGGGGGGCATGCTCACGCTGATCGGCACGTCCACCAGCATCCTGGCGAGCGACGTAAGCGCCCGTCTGCTGAACCATCCATTTTCGATGTTCGAGTTTACGGCGCTGGGGGCCATCGTGCTCATTACGGGATGGATTTATCTGTTGGTCGTGGGGCACCGGCTGCTCCCCGAGCGCATCAAGCCGCAGGAGGACCTGACGGAGGAGTTTGCGATGAGCGGGTACCTGACGCAGGTCGTGGTGTCGGAGGACTCGCCGCTGGTGGGCTACACGGTGCGGCAGGCGCTGGCCCAGCTCGATCTGGACGTCGACATCGTGCGGATGGAGCGCGACGAAAAGGCGTTCGCGGCTCCCCTGGGGAGCAAGCAGTTTCAGCCCGGCGACGAACTGCTGCTGCGGACCAACCGGGACGCCCTGCTGGAACTGATGGACCGGATGAGGCTGGAGCCGGAGGCGCGAACGAAGACGTTCACGGAGGAGGACTTCGAGATCGAGCGGGAGGGGGAGACGCTCATAGAAATCGTAATTCTCTCCGACAATCCCATCGTGGGGGAGACCCTCCGCACGATCGCGTTTGCCCAGCGGTACGACGCGCTCGTGCTGGCGCTGCGCCGGAAGGGGGAGCTCCTGTACGACAACATCGACGCCGTGCCTCTTCAGGGGGGCGACACGCTTTTGCTTCAAGCGTCGGCCCAGGCGGTCGAGCAGTTCGAGCGCAGCCGATCATTCGTCGTCATTCGCGCCGACGAGGAGGCGTCCTTTCGCGAGCACAAGCTGCCGTTGGCCCTCGGAATCATCGGGCTCGTGGTGGGGCTGGCGGCGCTGGAGGTGGTGCCGATCATGGTGTCGGCACTGGGTGGCATCGTGGCGATGGTGGCCACCGGCTGCGTGCGACCCAACGAGGTGTACGAGGCGGTGGATTGGAGCGTGATCGTGCTGCTGGCGGGGCTCATTCCGCTGGGCATGGCCATGGAGCGCTCGGGCACGGCCGCCTACCTCGCGGGCGTCATTGCGTCCCTCGGCGAGTCCCTTCCGGCGCTGGTGATGTTGTTTGTGTTTTACGTCGTGACCTCGCTCGTCACGCAGGTGATCAGCAACAATGCCAGCGTCATTCTGATGATTCCCATGGCCGTGAAGGCCGCCGAGCTGTCCGGGGCTGCCCCCTTTTCGTTCGTCCTGGCGGTGACCTTTGCTGCGAGTTGTGCTCTCCTCACGCCCATCGGCTACCAGACCAACCTCATGGTCTACGGTCCCGGGGGCTATCGCTTTACCGACTTCGTGCGGATGGGAGCGCCCCTGCAGCTACTGCTCGCCGTCGTCACCTGCGGGGGCATCTGGCTGATTTGGGGCGTGTAGACCATGTCGAATTGGGAATTTCGAATGGCGAGTTGGGGGGCGTTGGGCATTAAGGGGGCTCTGTCGGTGCGACCCGGGGTTACAGCTCGTTCGTGCAGTGTACGTGGAGGGTCCCGTCGTCTTGAATCTCGACCTCGACGTCTCCGACGCTGGGCACCACGGCGTCGGCGGCCGAGAGGGCGTCGGCGGCGATGGTCGTGGCGACGCCGATGACGCGGGCCCCGGCCCGTTGGCCGGCGTCGACCCCGGCCGGGGCGTCCTCGAGCACGACGCCGTTTTCCGGTGCGATGCCCAGCCGTTCGGCGGCCCGCACGTACGATTCCGGATGGGGCTTGCCGTGCTGGACGTCGTCGGCCGTGACGAGGGTGTTCGGGATGGGGAGGTCGACGTGCGAGAGCCGATTGGTGGCGGTCCGGCGGCGCCCGCTCGTGGCGATGGTCCACCGTGCGTCCGGCAGGCGGTCGAGAAGGGCCTTCGCGCCGTCGAACGGGCGGAGCTTTTCCGGAGCCGTGGACATGACGTCGCTCATTTGCTCGAGCTCGGCGTCGACGTCGAGGTGCGGGGCCACGTGCTGGATCACCTCAAACATGGGCCGGCCGTGGTATACGGCTTCCACCTCCTCGAACGGAACGTCCCGATACTCGGCCCACTGGCGCCATCGCTCTTCGATGGCTGCCTCGGAGTCGACGAGCACGCCGTCGAGGTCGAAGAGGATGGCCTGGCAGGAGAAGGACGGCATGGGCGGTGGTCGTTGCGGCGGGTCGTGTGCAAATTCGCGTACGGGGCGAACGCCCGAGAGGCTCCGTGCAAGAGGGCTGTCCGAAACGATCCACGGGGAAAGGGCCTCGCCCCAAGAGGCCCCGCCCCGGGAGTTGGGCAACGTTGCGTCGAGGTTTTGGCTGAACCGTGGGGGGTCCGTACGCCTCGATCAGTGGAAGAACCCGAAATACACAGGGGAATGGGCGGAGCGGGGGCGCGGGAGAAAACGCATCCCGAATGGGGGCGAGTTTCACCAGTCCCAACGCGCGACGTTCGTGTCCCCGGTCCGAACGGCTTGAAGAGCCCGTTCAGGCCTGCTTTAGCGGCTGGAATCGTCGTGCAGGTCGGACGTGGCGGTCCAGGCCCGAGCGCTCCACGCGGCGTGCGAGCTGAAGGCACGGGAGAGGGCCGCGGTCATGCGAGTCCAGAGCGTCGTACCGGTCGTAGAGACGTAGCGAGTTAACTTCGTCGTGGCGTGACGGAGGTGGGGCATAGTCGGGCGGAATTGAGTGAAGGGAGGGACGGAGGACGAGGCTACGCCGAGACGCGCCGGGGGGCGTTCAGGGGATTGTTGCCGCAGTCGAGACAGCGGTAGACGCCATTCAGCGGGCGCACGATCCAGGGGGTCGTCGTCTCACAATGTGGACATTCGCCCCGCGTGTTCGAGTGGTGCGAGAGGGCCATTGCGGACGTGAGATCGTCTGAGAGAGACTGGAGTCGTCCTTTGAGCTCGGATGAACTTCTCATGGGGGGTGAGATTGGGGAAGGGCGTCGGCAGGAGTGCCTCCGTTTGTCGCGCCCTCCAATCCCACCTGCCGGAGGAAGTTCGGCGCCGCCCACGCCGTAAGCGATTCCTACCGCCACGATTCATCCGCCGTCTACACGCCCTTCATCGGAAGCGCTGTCACCGGAAGGAGCGTACTACTGCTGTATCCCTTCGGGAGCTGGGAGCGTGCGCAGTGCATGCGGAGCGACGTGAAGAAGGGAGAATTGGGCTCTGGAATGATGGATCTATCCGGCGAGCGGATTCCCCCACTCAAAGTCGTCAAGGACGGTCCAGTCGTCATCTCTTTCCGGTCGCTTGGGGGTGCACGTGCCCGTTGTTTCTACTGTATTCCGTTCCCGTTTCAGTCTGTCCGAAAGCAGAACACGTATCAGACAATGTGTTTTTTCTGCTCCGTCAGTGCAGCGGTCTCCACCTTGCACCCACGCGCTCCTTTCCCTCCATGCATCCTCGGCAGCGCCAAAGAACCGGGGCAGAGGAGCCGGCTCCGACCGTTCGGCCAGCGCTCTCGACAGCCCAGTCAGTTCACCCGTTCGACCTCGTATCCCGCCTCTCGGATGGCCTCGACGGTGTTCTCGGCCTGCCCGCGGCCGGTGGTGATCACTTCGAAGACGAGGTAGGCCTCTCCCACGTCGAGGGTCCCCACGGCCCGCTCGTGCCGGACGTGGCGAATGTTGGAGCCCTGCGCGGCGATGCACTCGGACAGCTCGGCCATCGTGCCGGGGCGGTCGTCGATGCGTACGCGGAGGCGAAGCAGCTGAGCCCGGTCGGTCATGGCGTGGTCCAGGACCTCCTGCAGGCGGGGAATGTCGATGTTGCCGCCGCACAGTACGGGCACCACCGTCTCGCCCGCCACGTCGAGGTCGTCGGACAGAAGGGCCGCGACCGACGCCGCGCCGGCCCCCTCCACCAGCTGCTTGGCGCGTTCGAGCAGAAGCAGGATGGCGCCCGCAATGGCCCCGTCGTCGACGAGGACGATCTCGTCGACGTGCGCCTCGATGAGGTGCAGCGTCAGCTCCGAAATGCCGCCGGTGGCGATGCCGTCGGCGATGGTGTCGGGGGCGTCGATGGGGACGGGCGTGCCCTTGTCGAGGCTTGCGGGCACCGTGGCGGCCCCGGTCGCCTGCACGCCCACGACGCGGACGCTGGGCGCGACGCCGGACAGCGCCGTGCCGATTCCTCCGATGAGGCCTCCCCCGCCGATGGGGACGATCACCGTATCCACCTCGGGCACCTGCTCGGCAATCTCGAGGCCGAGGGTCCCTTGCCCGGCGACGATTGCGGGATCGTCGTAGGCGTGGATAAAGAGGGCGTCGTCGTCCGCGGCGAGCTCTTTCGCGTGACGCATCGCCGCCTGAAAGTCATCCCCGACCAGCTCCACGTCGGCCCCGTAGCTGCGGGTGGCGTCCACCTTTGCCTGCGGGGCGTTGCGGGGCATGACGACGGTCGAGGGGAGGCCCACCGTCGTCGCCGCAAGCGCGACGCCCTGGGCGTGGTTGCCGGCACTCGCCGCCACCACGCGGTCCACCGCTTCGGGCGACACCTGCGAGAGCTTGTTGTAGGCCCCGCGCGTCTTGAACGAGCCCGTCCGCTGCAGGTGCTCCATCTTGAGAGCGACCGCCGCGTCGGCCATCTCCGAGAGCGATCGGCTCGTGTCGACCGGCGTCTGCCGGACCACGGAGGGATCGTCGAGACGGGCCTGGGCGGCACGGACGTCGTCGAGGGCGACCGTCATGGGAACCGAGGGGAGCTGTGTGGAAGAACGGCGATGTGCGAGAGGCGCGCCCGATCCTCAGATCGGCGCTGCTGTGTGAGGGTACATGTTCGGTGCGGGGGGATCGAAGAGGCCGACCTCGTTGAACGGGCGGACGGCCTTCTCGACGACGGCCTCGTAGGCGTCGAGGGCCTCGGCAGACGGGGGATCGTCGTCCGGCAGGTCCCGGTGGGCGCGTCGGAGGGCGTCCCAGAGTCCGTCCTCGTCGGCACAGAGGAAGGCGGGCGGCTCGTCGGGCACGCCGTCCGCGTCGGCCCGGCGGCGCTCGTAGGTCGTGGCGGCGGCAAAGTAGAGCATCGTGCTGGCCGTCCACGCCCGAAACGAGGGGAGGGCGTCGTAGCAGAGGCGCACGAGACGGTCGACGAACCGGAGCTCGCGGCGGACGGTCCGGCTGTACGCATTGAGGGCGGTGGGCGGGGGCGACGCGCCGTGTCGCTCGAAGAGGCGGCACAGCCGCTCGACCCCGCTCATAGTGTGTGCAATGCCGGTGCTGTGGAGCGGGTCGACGAAGCCGGCAGTGGAGGGCAGCATCGCCCAGCCCGGCCCGGCGGCCCGCTCCACGAGACGCTGGAGGCGGCGGGTCCGGACGAGCGCTCCGGGCGACGCGGCCACGGAAGCGTTCTCGAACCGACGGGCGAGCGTCGGATAGTCCCGCAGGTGGATGCGCCACTCCTCCCGCGGGGACGAGTCGGTCGGCAGCGGATGCGCCTCGGCGTCCAGGACGATCCCCACACTCACGCGACCGTCGTCGAACCCCAGCTCCCACAGCCAGCCGTCGTCGAGGACGTGGTGGAGCGCCGCTTCGTCGCAGGGGTACGGATGATCGTCGATCTGTCCCCCGTGCTCGTCGAGCCAGTCGGTCCAGCGGGGCAGATCTCGAACGTGGGTGTAGAGGGCCCGCGAACGGGTGCTCAGCGAGTCGTCCGGCACCGTGAAGCCGAGAGAAGACAGCAACTGGCCGCCGCCCGTCGCGTCGACGAGAAAGTCGGCCGTACACCGCACTGCGTCTCCGTCCCGCCGGGCCCGCACCGTCCACCGGTCGCCGCCGTCGATCTCCGTCACTTCGGTGTTTTCCAGCACCGGAAGACCTGCTGCCCGCACCTCGTCGGCCAGGAAGGCGTCGACGTCGGCCCGGAGCCACTGCGTGTCCGAGTGGTACGGGTCGCTGCTTGCGGCCACCAGCAGCTCGTTGGCGTGGTTGGGTGCCGGCGAAAACGGCTCGCCGCGCCCGTGTCGAAAGTAGCTGAAGCCCCGCTTTCGCCCGCCGGTGACGTGGGGATACGTCTCGCGCCACGGCCCGTGCGCCGACAGCGGGTGCAGGCGGGGGCGGTCGTAGCGCTCCGCGAGGGCGCGCAGGATGATGTTGCCGGTGGGGCTCGACGACTCCCCGACCGCAAAGCGCGGGTGCTCGGCCCGGTCGAGGAGCACGGACGTGAGGCCGAGCCGGTCCAGCACGAGAGCGGTGATCGTTCCGCCGAAGCCGGAGCCGAGAATTGCGACGTCCGCGTTAACGGTCATCGTGCGGTAAAAATCGATTCGATAATGCCGAAGAATATCCGGGCGCTTTCGTCGAAGGAGTGCGAGTTACAAGCGTCGCGAGATGCACCTCGCGACCTCTGGCTCCGACCCTCCTCCGGTTGATGCAAGGGGAAAGGCACGCTCTGCAGACGCCCACGCTCCCACGCCCTACTCACACGCACACGAGACCGACGGCAACACCTCCTGCGAATGATTCATCCGCTGGAGCCGTTCGCGGCGCTTCGGGCCGCACTCCTCGCACGCGTAGAACCGTTCCAGGTCCCAGAGGTCCATGAACACGCGCCCGCGGTTCCTTCGGATCCCTTCCTTCAGCACCGTCTCGATCGAATCCATCGACGGCGGCTCGAAGTGGCCGTCCTGCTCCAGGCGCTGCATGACGCCGTTGCCGCTGCGGGTGGGCACGACGGACGCGCACTGCACCCCGGCGTCGAACGCAAACTCGATGGACCGCAGCGCCCACTCTACGCCCTCCTCCTCGCTCAGGAACGGGGGGCGCAGCAGAATGAAGGTCCGCACGTCGATGTCGTGCTCGCGCAGGAAGCCGACGGCCCGGTGGAAGTCCTCGCGCGTCATGCGCTTGTTGAGACGGTCGAGGACCGTGGGGTGGGCCGTTTCGAGACCGAGGGCGATTTCGAGGCGGCCGTCGAGCCGGTCCCGAAACTGCACACAGGCCTCGGAGCAGAGCTTCGGGTGATTCTCGACAATCACCGTGTCGAAGTCGCGTACCCGCTCGGCGACGGTCGGCCGGTCCGACGGCGGAAAGGCCTTGCGGTCGAAGAAGTTGCCGCTGTTGTAGAGCTTGACGTGCCGGGCGTCGGGCAACCGCTCCAGCGCATAGTCGATCTGGGCGGGCACGGCGCCCTCCGGCACCGTCTCGTCGGTCGTGTTTTTCCAGAGGTCGCACATCAGGCACCGGAACGGGCACTCCCGATTCGTCACGAAAATGGTGGCCACGGGATCGACAGTGCCCGCCGCCGAGCGCTCTTCTTCCACGTGGTAGGCATAGGGCCGCCACGGGTCGACGTCGGCCTTTTCGGGCCGGGCCGCGACGATGTCCTCGTCGGTGTACGTTGGGGGATTTGAAATCATGGACGCACCATCCGTTTATCTTCCACCTTCGGCCCAGAAACGAACCGCAAGCGTCCACGGGTTCCGCAAAGAGGCGTGATCAGGGTTCTCGAACGGAATCCGATCGGGAATGTCGGAGTCATTTTCCTTGACGGAGGGTGCCCCGATCCCTCACGATCGATCCCGTTCCTCAGTATTCCGACGTCCTGCGTCGGATTTTGTACTACTCCGAGTCGGAACGTTCGGTTTGTTTCCACACCACCTCTCCCGAGCGATTGATATACGCGAACCGACGGTCAGTGACGGAGATTTCCAGCGCTCCGCCCCGGTGGGCCGTTCCCGTTCCTCCCTTGGTGAGCGCCACTCGGGCCAGCGGGCCGTGGAATGGCTCGGCAAACTCCCACTCCTCATCGAGAACCTTGGTGCCACTGGAATCGATGTAGGCCCATCCTTCTCCCACACCCATAAACGGATCGATCGGTGCGAGGCCATCCGAAAAGGGAAGGGCAAACTCCCGCTTGATCTCAATTGCGACCTCTCCCTTCTTGTTGATGTAGCCCCAGCTGTCACCTCCACCATCCTCCTTCGAGACCGCCGCCAGTCCGTCGGAAAACGGACGCGCCTCCGCGTATGCAGGCTCGATGACCATCTCTCCGTCTCTGTTGATGTATCCCCATTTCCCAAACACGAAGCCCTCTTTTCGCACCGGCGCCAGCCCCTCCTCAAACCGGCGTGCTCCCCAGAATTGAGGCTCAATGGCCACCGAGCCGTCCCGATTGATGTACCCCCAGCTCTTTTTCGCTTCCGAGGTAAAGTTTGTATCGACGGCAGCCAGCCCCTGAGAAAAGGGAAACGCGCTCCGAAACTGCGGCTCGATCACCCACTCTCCGTGCTTGTCGACGTATCCGTATTTCTCAGATTTGGGCTCTTGAACGGGCGCCAGGCCGTTGGAAAAATTGCGGGCGCCCGTGTATTTGACCTCGACCGCCACCTCTCCGTCCAGACCGATGTATCCGTACACCATCTCGGCCTCCCCGGTATCTCCCTCCACCTCTCGTCCCACTCGGGCGCGACCGTCGTGGAACGGGGCTGCCTCCTCGAATTGCGGTTCGATGACGACATTCCCGCTTGCGTCGATGTATCCCCAGTTCCCGTTCTTCCGAATCGGATAGTAGATCGTATCCGGCTGCACGTTCAGCTTCGTACGCTCCGTGAAAGCCTCCTCCGTCTCCCCCTCCCCGGCGGGTCCGGTCCCCATCGTCAGAACCGCGATCAGCAGCAGGGGAACCGCGAAGACCGTCCATGGGCGACCTCGACGTAGTCCATTCATGGGCTCGTATGACTGTGGAGAAATGACAGCAGAGAAAAGCCCCGCAGGCGACCGTGCGCGTCACGGGACATGGGCGTCCAAATGCCTCACAAATTTTACGAGACGTTTACGGAAGTGCAAGCGCACCGGTAGTTGACACGGATGGGGGCGCAACGGGGCCGGATCGTTCACCTCACCGTTTGGGGAGGAGTCATACAGCGAGCGAGAGCAGCACGGAGCCCCACTTGGTTGGGAAGGGCAATCTGGCCCGGTGGCTTCGCCCCTGCGCCCTCTCTCCCACGCGCCACGCTCATGAGTCATGAAGTTCCGCAAACGCCCGGCGGTACGCCTGCTCGGATTCGGGGAAGAGGTCGTCGAACCCGTCGTCCTCGACAGCCCCGTGCTGGAAGCGCGTCTTCTCGAAAACCGGCATCTCCTCGCCGGTCACCGCCTCGACGCCGCGCCGCACGATTTCTCCTTTCAGTTTATACAGCTTCTCCGGCTCCCAGTCGGTGAGTTCGACGAACGGAATGTTTTCGGCCACCTCGATGACGTTCGGGAGCGAGTACGGGCTGAATGGCTGGAAGTCGAAGGCACGCGCCGGGGCGTAGCTGCGCACGTGGCCCCGGCTCTGCCCACCGGAGTAGGTGGAGGAGTGCTTGAGGGCATCGACGCCCCATCCCTCCTGGTAGAGCATCTGGTTGTTGAGGACGCTCCGGATGGTGAGTTCCGGATTCTCGTCGATCGGGTAGTCCTTGAGGTTCTCATCGCCGCCGTCGCCGTCCACGAGGTGGGACCAGTCCGGGTAGCGCTCGCGGATGCCGCGGCAGAGAGCGAGCGTCATGGTGGCGGCCTGCACGTCGAGCGGCTTGTAGTCCTCCGTTATGCGGATGGCCTCTCGGAAGTCGACCTGCTCCTTCTCGGCCTCCACGATCTCCAAAAACATCGAGAGGCCCAGGTCATCGAGAAAGGCGTGCGCCTGCTCCACGTCCGAGCCGCCGCCGACCGACAGCGTGAAGGCCTTGAGCCGCGTCGGCGCCTCGCCCCGTTCCAGCAGCAGGTGGCGCAGCACCAGAAAGATCGAGCCGCTGTCAATGCCGCCGGAGAAGAGCACCCCAATCGGGGCGTCGTCGTCGATCCGGTCGAGCCACTTGCGGCATTCGTCGGCCAGCGTACCAATGTAGGCGTCCCCGATCGCGTCGAGGTCGGGGGGCAGCGTGCCCGGGTCGGGGTCGAAGTAGCGGGTGTAGCTCGGCTTGGGATCGGGACAGCCCACGAGCTCCAGCTCGGTGACGTGGTGGGCCGGCACCATGCGCGTGTAGGAGGGGTGGAACTGGTCCGCCAGGCCCTCACTCTCCAGAAACGCCTGAATCTCGTCGATCCGCTCGGCGATCACGAGGCACGGCCCCTCGGCCCGCTTCGCGAGGAAGTAGCGCATGGGACGGCCGATGGACCGGGCCATGCGCACCGTCTGGTCGTCCTTGTGGAGGAGGGCGAACTGCCCGTCGATGGCGCGCACGCGGTCGGGATCGCCGGAGGCGAGGGCAGCCGCGGCCTCGTCCGCCGTGCCGTTTAAAAAGACGTTCTGGTCGGGATCGAGGAGGTTGACGAGGCGCTCGGTGTAGGGGGGCGGGGGCATGGGGAACGTCGGAACGGGATGAGGAGACGAAAGGGGATGCAGGAGAGATTCTACTCAACAGACACCGGTGCGTTTTCGTGTGCGGGAGGGACGCCGGGCCCACGCTCGTCGAGGCGAAAATGAGAATCCGTCGGCCCGATGAGAATGAAAGGAAACACGGACGGCTGTATATTTTATAGTTGTCGAACTATCGAACAAATATTGTAAAGTGATTTCCTTTCGTCTATGTCCGACGCACCGCCCATTGCCTGCGATCCAACGGCACTCGACGAGGACGAGCGCGCGGTGCATGCGGAGAGTGCGACCGCGCTCTTTGAGCGCGTCACCGATCTACGAGAGCTGTCGGACGGCTATGCCTTTCGTCTGCCCGCCGAGACGGAGGTCGTTCGGGAGGCAGGCGCCTTCGTCTCGCGAGAGCGGCTCTGCTGCCCGTTTTTCCACTTTACCCTGGAGGTGACGCCCGACGAGGGGCCCGTGTGGCTTCATCTGACGGGCCGAGACGGGGTGAAGGCGTACGTCGAGGAGGCCGTGCTGCCGTACTGGGATCTGGACCGAGCGGAGGAAGAGAGGTGCGGGGGGAGGGGGGGGGTAAATGAGGAAAGAACGGGGGACACTGAGTGTGGAACGTTGAACGTGTAACGTGACACGTTGAGCGTGTAACGTACCACGTTGAACGTCACACGTTTGGTAGGGCGGAGGAGACGCTCGTCCCGTTTCAGCGCATCACGTTCGAAAACGAACCCACGCCTGATTCATGAACAGCACGTATCTCTACTGGGGAACGACCATTCTCATCGCGCTCTTTGCCGTCTTTACGGGGGGCATGTACTTCATTGCCGAGGCCCCGGCCCAAACCATCGAGCGGCTCGGGTATCCCGACTACCTGCGGGTGCTCCTCGGCATTGGCAAGCTGGTGGGCGCGGCGGCGCTGCTCGCCCCTCTGCCGCGGTCGCTCAAGGAGTGGACGTACGCCGCCTTCACGATCGACTTCACCATGGCGCTCGTCAGCCACGCGGTGGTGGGGGATCCCGTCTCGGCCCTGGTGATGCCGGTGGTGGCCCTCGCCCTGCTGCTGACGTCGTATGCGGGGTATCACCAGTACGTCCTGGCGGACGTCGACGAGGCGACGGAGTAGGGGAGGCCCGGGTGCTCAGAACAGGAAGCTGAGTCCCAGGACGACGAGGAAGCCGACGACGCCGACGATCGTTTCCATCACCGTCCAGGAGCGCAGCGTCTGTTCCTCGTCCATGCCCAGAAACCGGCTCACGAGCCAGAAGCCTGAGTCGTTGACGTGCGAGAGCACCGTCGCCCCGGCGGCAATCGCGATGGTCGTGAGGCCGACGACCGGAGCGGCGTAGTCGCCCGACTCGATAACCGGGGCCACGAGTCCGGCGGCCGTCACCATCGACACGGTGGCCGAGCCCTGCGACACGCGCACGACGACGGCGATCAGGAAGGCGAGGAGGACGACCGGGAGGTTGGAGGCGGCCATGGCCTCGGCCAGCGTGTCGCCGACGCCGGTTTCGACGAGCACGTTCCCCAGCACGCCTCCGGCGCCGGTGACGAGGATGATGAGGCCGACCGGTTCGAGCCCTTTCGTGGCGATCTGTTGCACGTCGTCCATCGAGTAGCCCCCGCGGATGCCGAGGACGTAGAAGGCGAGCAGGACGGCCAGGATCAGCGCAACGAACGGGTGGCCGACGAACGAGAGGGCGGCGCGCGCCGTGGTGCCCTCCGCCAGAGCCACCTCGGACACCGTACCGCCCAGAATGAGGAGCAGCGGCACCCCGATCACGCTGAGGGCCTGCCCAAACGAAGGCAGGGACGTATTCGCGTCGGGCTGGACGTCAATTTCTTCCTCCATTGCGTCCGGCACGTCGAGGTGAATGCGACGGCCGATGAAGCGTCCGTAGAAAATGCCGCCCACCGCAATGGCGGGGAGGCCCGCCAGGACGCCGAAGAGGATGACCCATCCGAGATCGGCCCCGAGCAATCCCGCCACGGCGACGGGGCCCGGTGTGGGCGGAATGAAGCTGTGCGCCACGGCCATCCCGGCCAGCAGCGGGATCGCGTAGAACAGGAGCGATTTCCCGGTCCGCTCCGTGAGCGTGTAAACGAGCGGAATGAACAGAATCAGGGCCACGTCCAGAAACACGGGAATGGACACGAGCAGACCGGTCAGGCTCAGGGCCCAGGGCGCCCGCTCGTCGCCGAAGGTGTCGAGGAGCGTCTGGGCGATCTGCTCGGCCCCACCCGACTGCCGCAGCATCTCGCCCACCATGGCCCCGAGCCCGATGACCGTGGCGATATAGCCGAGCGTGTCCGCCATCCCTGTCTCGATCACGCTCGCAATCTCGGAGAGCGGAATGCCGCCGAGCACAGCCACCACCAGGCTCGTCAGCAGCAGGGCCACGAACGCGTGCATCCGCACGAACAGGACGAGCACCAGCAGGACGGCGACGGCAAGCAGGACGAGACCGACGAGGGCGAGGGTGGACATTGGCAGGAACGACGTCGGGCGACAGAAAAACGATCGCTCCAACATAGGGGTCGCCCGAAGGCTTGTCCAGCAGGACGGTCACGCTTGGGCGAGCGCGTTTGCGCAGAAGGCTCATTCGAAGACGGTTGCCACTGCTCATGCCGCTTCCGTGCGGGCGCGAAGACGTGCGTCCGGAATCGAAGAAGAGCCGTCCACAGAACCATTTGCATACGGTAAAGTAAACATCTAGTTTACCATCTGACGACTCCACTGCATCTTAATTCCTGACTTCTCGCTTCCATTTTCAGCAGGCCGGTCGGTCCTTCTCCCGCACTCCCACGCACCCCGACCAAGGAGATCTCTGATCTCCAGGGAGGAAGTACTTTTAGAGTGCGTCCATTCGCCCTCTCTTTCGGGCAAAATCGAAGGATACAGGCAAAAGAGCCGTCGTCCTTCAGTTCTGCACTTCAACATACGATTGCCCTGCCCTCCTCCATCCCGCTCCCGCATCGCCTACCTCACAGTACCGCTTGCTTTTCCCCGTCTGTTCCGTTCCATGGTTCGAAAGGCTTTCAAAATGTCCGTGTACGAGGACTGCGTCGAAGAATACGTCCAGCGCCACAATCCCATCTGGGAGGAACTGGAAGCGGTCTTCGAAGCGCACGGCGTCCAAAGCTATTCCATCTTCCTCGATCCCGACGAGAACACCCTCTTTGCCTACGTGGAGGTCGAAGACCAGGCGCAATGGGAGGCCATCGCCGAGACCGAGGTCTGCCAGGAGTGGTGGCACTCGATGCGCGATCTTACTGATCCGTGCACAGGTACGTAAACCGCTTCCTCGTTTTGCTGGGGACCGTTTGTGGTCAAAGCCCGAATCGTCTTTAGAAAGCTATTCACGTATCAGTATGCCCACCAATCCCGACGACAGTCCCGAGAGCACCGACCTTCGGGAAGTCTTTC
>CAZCUZ010000034.1:0-18756 GCA_964502085.1 uncultured Salinivenus sp.
GCTCGGGGTCGAACTCGATGTGGGCGTTGTAGTCCTGCAGGAAGTTGGCGAGCTCGCTGACGATGATCTGGGCGCTCTCGATTTCGTCGACGTGCTCCTCGAACACGTCGTCGATGCGGGCGAGGTCCTGCAGGTCGTTTCGGGCCACCACGAGCTGGTCGTGTACGGCCTCCTCGTCCTCGAAGAGCATCTCGTAGAGGCCCTGCGTGGAGGCGTAGAGCTGCTCGGCGTTTTCGAGGACGCGCCGCTCGGCCTCCAGCTCCTCTTCCTCGCCGGGCTGCGGGTTGACCTCGTCGATCTCCTCGATCTGAAACTCATAGAGCTCTTTCTGCTGCCGCAGCTCGCGCTCGCGGTCGGCCAGCGCCTCGCGCTCGTCCACGAGCTCGGCCACCCGGGCCCGCTTCGTTTGGTAGTGGTCGACCAGGCTTCCGAGGCCGCCGAAGCTGTCGAGCAGGCGCAGGTGTGTTTCGGTGCGGAGGAGGCTCTGGTGCTCGTGCTGGCCGTGCAGGTCGATGAGTTCAGCCGCGACGGCGCGCATCACGTCGAGCGTTGCGGGCGTGTCGTTGACGAAGCCGCGGCTCCCGCGCTCGGTGATCTTGCGGCGGAGGATGACGCGGGGGAGGGGATCGGTCTCGATGGCGTTTTCCTCGAGAACCGCCCGGATGCGTTCGGTGTCCGCGTCGTCGAAGATGCCCTCCACCACGGCCTTCGAGGCCTCCCCCCGCACCACGTCCGTGTTGGCACGCTCGCCCAGGATCATGCTCAGTGCCCCGATCAGGATCGACTTTCCCGCGCCCGTCGCGCCGGTGATGATGTTCAGCCCGCTCCCGAACTCGACGTCCAGCTCTTCGATCAGGGCGTAATCCCGGACGTAGAGCGACTGAAGCATGGTAGACCGTTGGTTTTAGGCAGATGGTGGATGGTAGATGGTGAATGGTAAGAAAATTCCCAACTCTACATTCACAATCTACCACCTACCATTCACAACAGAGGAGGCTGCGCCCGACAGAAGCACGACGAACGTCGAATGGCAGCACGGTCGAGTCAGGAGACGAGAGTCCAGCCCTGCTTGATCTTCTTCTTCGCGTACTTCCACTTCATCTCCGTCGTCTCGCCGGTCGCGTTGTTGCGGACCTTGACGTACTCGTTGCGCCCGGGCTCGTCGGTGACCGTGACGGGCTGCTGCTTCTGCGTCGTCGGGTCGCGCTCGGCGGCGCCCTGCTGCTGGCCGTCGCCCCCCTGGGCGTCGATCGAGTAGTCCGGCTGGGCGGAGTCGTGCTGCGTCTGCGCGCGGCGGGCGTCGAGGCGGCCCGTCGGCCCTTTGCCTTCGGTCTGCACCTCGTCGTCGACGACCGGTCCGGCGCGGAAGACGGTGGACACGACCTCCTGTCCAATCTCGGCCATCATGTCGGCAAAGAGGTCAAACGCCTCCATCTTGTACTCGACCACCGGGTCCTTGCGGCCGAACGAGCGCAGACCGATGCCCTCCTTCAGTTCGTCGAGCTCACGCAGGTGCTCGGTCCACTTCTCGTCGATGGTTTGGAGCATGGCCGTCCGCTCCAGCGCCTCGTTGATCTCCTGCCCGTTCGTTTCGAGGGCCTCGTCCACGTCGGCCACCGCCCGGATCAGGTCCTGCCCGTCGGTAAAGTCGACGAAGACGCGCTCGATCATCTCGTCGCCCCGCTCCCGCTTCAGCTCGCTGAGGGTCTGGTAGAAGGGCTGGGCAATCGACTCTCGCTTCTGGGAGTAGTAGTCGGTGGCGAGGCCGTAGACGCGCTCGACCACGCCCTCTTCGCCGAGCTGGACGAACTCCTCGCGGTCCATCTCCGGCTCGAAGGCGAGGTACCGCAGCAGGTCTTCGCGCAACCCGGCGAGGTTGCCCTCTCCGTAGTGACGCTCCACCACGGCTTCGATGAACTCGTGGAGCATGTTGAGGACCTGCCCGTGGAAGCGGTCGCCGGTGAGGGCCTCGCGGCGCCGCTTGTAGATGACCTCGCGCTGCGAGTTGAGCACGTCGTCGTACTCGAGCTGGCGCTTCCGGATGGCGAAGTTGTTCTGCTCCACCTTCGACTGCGCCCGCTTGATGCTCTTGTTGATCCACGGGTGCGTGATGACCTCGCCCTCCTCGATGCCCATGCTGTCCATGACCTTGGCCACGCGGTCCGAGCCGAAGAGGCGCATGAGGTCGTCTTCGAGGGAGACGTAGAACTGGCTCTCGCCCGGATCGCCCTGGCGCCCGGCGCGGCCGCGCAGCTGGAGGTCGATGCGGCGGCTCTCGTGGCGCTCTGAGCCGATGATGGCCAGCCCGCCGAGCTCGCGCACCTCGTCGGTAATCTGGATGTCGGTCCCACGCCCCGCCATGTTCGTCGCGATCGTGACGGAGCCCTTCTGTCCGGCTTCGGCCACGATTTGGGCCTCCTCCTTGGCGCGGTCCTGCTTGGCGTTGAGGACGTTGTGGGGAATGTTTTCCCGCTTCAGCATGCGGCTGATCGTTTCGGACACCTCCACCGAGGCCGATCCAACGAGCACCGGCTGGCCGCGCTTGTTGTATTCCTTTACCTTCTCGACGATGGCGTTGTACTTCTCGCGCTTCGTCTGGAAGACGAGGTCGTCCTTGTCGTCTCGGCGTACCGGCTCGTGGGTGGGGACGACCACCACGTCCAGGTCGTAGATCTCGTTGAACTCCTCCGCCTCGGTCTCCGCCGTGCCGGTCATGCCGGACAGCTTGTCGTACATGCGGAAGTAGTTCTGGAGCGTAATCGAGGCGTAGGTCTGCGTGGCGTTCTGGATTTCGACCTCCTCCTTCGCCTCCAGGGCCTCGTGGAGGCCCTCCGAGTAGCGGCGGCCCTCCATCACGCGACCGGTGTGCTCGTCGACGATCTGGACCTTGCCCTCCTGGACGATGTACTCGACGTCCTTCTCGAAGAGGGTGTACGCCTTGAGAAGCTGGTTGACGGCGTGAATTCGCTCGGACCGCACCGAGTAGAGCTGATACAGCTCCCGTCGATCCTCCTCGAACTCGTTGCGAATGAGCCGCCGGTCGTTCATCCACTTGTTCTGCCGCTTCTCCTCGCTGAGGGACTCATCCTCCTCGAGCTCCCGCTTCCGCTCCTCGAGGCGGCCGTCCCGCTCCTCTTCGAGCGAGGCCAGCTCGTCACCGAGATCCGGGATCACGAAGAACTCCACGTCCTCTCCGGCCGCGTCGGCGATGAACTCCTGGCCCTTCTCGGTCATCTCGATCGACTGCTGCTTCTCGTTGAGGGCGAAGTAGAGCTCCTCGTCCACCTCCGGCATGCGCTTGGCGTTCTCCTGGAGGTAGAAGTACTCGGTCTGCTGCCGCAGGCGCTCGACGCCGGGCTCGTTGAGAAGCTTCTTCAGCTGGCGGTTCTTCGGGTAGCCGCGCGAGGCCCGCAAGAGGGCGAGACCGGCCTCATCCTCGTGCTGTTGGGCTTCTCGTGAATTGCCGGCCTCTTCGGCTTCCTCCTTCTTTTCCAGGTGGTCCTTCGCCTCCTTCACGAGCGAGCGGACCAGCTTGCGCTGGGCGCTAACCAGCTTCTCGACCGGGTCGCGCAGGGCGCGGTACTGGTCGTTTTCCTGGTCGGGGACCGGCCCGCTAATGATGAGGGGGGTGCGGGCCTCGTCGATGAGGACCGAGTCGATCTCGTCGATGATGGCGTAGTGGTGGCCCCGCTGCATGAGCTGCTCGGGGCGCACGACGAACGAGTTGTCGCGCAGGTAGTCGAACCCGAACTCGTTGTTGGTGCCGTAGGTGATGTCGGCCTCGTAGGCTTCGTTGCGGCCCTGGGTGTGCGGGTCGTACCGGTTGATGCAGTCGACGGTGAGGCCGTGGAAGTTGTAGATTGGCCCCATCCATTCCGTGTCGCGCTCGGCCAGGTACGGGTTCACCGTGACGAGGTGGCACCCGCGGCCTGCGAGGGCGTTGAGATAGAGCGGCATCACGGCGGCCAGGGTCTTGCCTTCACCGGTCTTCATCTCGGCGATGCGGCCCTGATGAAGCACCACGGCGCCGAGGAGCTGCACGTCGTAGGGTACCATCTCCCACTCCACCTTCGAGCCGCCGGCCGTCCAGGTTTCGCCCAGCATGCGGCGGCAGGTTTCCTTGATGACGGCGAAGGCCTCGGGGAGAATGTCCCAGAGAATGTCCTCGACAATGTCCTGCCACTCCTCCTCGAGCTCGTCGTACTCGTCGTAGAGGGCGTCGCGCTCGTCGAGAGACAGCGGCTCGAAGTCGGCGTCGGCCACCTGCCCGTCGCCGCCGACGGGGGCCTGCGGGGCGGGGGCCCGGCGCAGGCGTTCTTCAATCTCCTCCTGCCGCGCCTCGATGTCGGCCACGGCCTCCTGGATCTCCTCGCGGAACTCGTCGGTCTTGGCCCGCAGCTCGTCGTCGGTCAGGTCCTGAAGCTCGTCGTAGTGCTCGTTGATTTCTTCGACGACCGGCCAGAGCTTTTCGAGCTCTCGCTTGTTCTGGTCGCCGAACAGGTTTTTTAGCCACTCAAACATGTGATGCGCAAGTCGTGCGTACGAAGGACGACGAGATCGCGATGCAAGGCAGGCCCGGGAATAGAGCGTCGGGCCCTCCGCGGCCAAGCAGACGCGGCCGCGCAAAGCATGATGGTTGGCACGCAATCCTTAAGTTTGCGTTCCCCGGACAGTCGTTTATACTTGAAGGAATCTAGTGGCAGTCGGATGCGCGTTTGGAGGCGCGTCTCCCGCGCTCCCTCGCTCTTGCTCGTTCAGGAGGAACCCCTGGTTCGACCGGACATTCGCGCATTCTGTCCGTTTTCCGGTCGTACTGCCCCCTCCCCGATGCGTCCTGTCCGTCTCGGAGCCGTTTTCGTCGTGCTCCTGTTTGTGAGCCTCCCTGCTGTGGCTCAGCCCGGGGGAGAGCTCACGAGCTTCGGGGTGCTTCGGCTGGAGCCCTCGGCCCGATCCGCCGCCCTGGCCGGGTCCTACGCCGCGATGCCGGACGGCGACGTGAACGCGGTGTTCTTCAACCCGGCCGTTCCGGGACCGGCCGCCCACCGTCGCGTCTCGTTTTCGTACCTGAACCATCTCTCGGACCTCAACGTGGGTTCGGTCGCCTACAGCCGCACCCTCGACTCTGTCGAGGTGACGCTGACCGGCGGTCTCCGCTTCGCCCACTGGGGAGAGTTCGAGGGGCGCGACGAGTTCGGCAATCGGACGGGCACGTTCGGTGCCGGGGATGCGGTGCTGACGATGGGGGCCTCTCGGGCCCGCGGATCGCGACTGCGCTACGGGGCCTCGCTGCACCTCATGCACGCCCGCATTGAAGAGGCGCAGGCTTCCGCCCTCGGCGTCGACCTCGGCGGCACCTATCGGGTGCCCCGCCACCGGCTCGCATTCGGGGCCACGCTCCGCAACCTCGGTGTCACCCTCGATGGGTTTGGCGGCACCCGCGAGTCGCTTCCCCTCGACCTCCAGTTCGGCCTCTCGAAGCGACTGGCCCATCTGCCGGTGCTACTGACGGTCACCGCATACGATCTCACCAATTTGTCGACGGGCATTCGGGGCGGGACGACGGTCGATCACGTCCTCGGTCACGTCACGTTTGGGGCCGAGCTGCAGCCGATCGACGTGCTGCGCCTTCGGGTCGGCTACAATCACCGCCGCAGCCAGGAGCTGGCGCTCACCGACCGATTCGACTTTGCGGGCGTCGGAGTGGGCTTCGGAATCACCGTCAGCGACCTGACGGTCGACTATGCCTACAACTCGTGGTCTTCGCTCGGCGGTCTGCATCAGTTTTCGTTGCGCACTGACCTCGGGGCGTGGTAGCACGGGTCCATTAGGTGCAATTAAACGTATGATTGTGGATACGATCGTTCTCCCCATCCGAGCAAGAGGATCGCATTCGAGAGAATGTGCTCGTTGGAATGCGTTTCCGCTGGATTCGGAGAGATTTACTTCGTCAGTCGCTTCGCTCGTGTCTCGACTCCGCTTCGCTCTGACCAGGGTGATCACAGATCACACCAGGATCCCAGATCTCCAGGGAGGAAGTATCCCGACGACTGTCGTGGATGCGCTCCGCTCGAAATGACCATATACCCAAAGAATCAGTTTGGACTCACTTAGGGCGTATCGGCGGGCACGAGCGACGTGCCGAACGACTTGACGGTAACGACGGGACAGGAAGCCCGGCGAAGGACCGTTTCCGCCACGCTGCCCATGAGCATGCGGTCGATCCCCGACCGCCCGTGTGTCGCAATGGCGAGGAGGGAGACGTCGAGGTCGTCGTCGGCCTCCAGGATGTTCTCGGCGGGACGGCCGTTTCGCACCTCGACCTCCACGGTCGCTCCCCGGTCCCGCAGCAGATCGGCCTGCTCTTCTACCGCCACGCGCGTTCGATCGGTGAGTGCGTCTGTGTCCGGAGAGGGGCGGGAGAGGCCGTACACGTCGGGCAGTCCTTCGATCGTGACGGCGTGAAAGAGGATCAGAGTCATGTCGTAGGCCCGGGCCAGTTCGCGGGCGTGGGCCAGCAGGGACTCCTGGTGCTCCGAAAAGTCGATGGGAACGAGCAGGCGTCCGCCGTTCAGAGACGCCGACGACGAGGCGCCGCGGCCCACCGTGAGGACGGGACGAGGGGCCCGGCGCACGACCTCCTCGGCTACGCTGCCCAGCACGAGGCGCCGCACGCCGCGCCGCCCGTGGGTGCCGAGCACGATGAGGTCGGTGTCGTGCTCGGCGGCGTAGGAGAGGATGCCGCCGGCCGCGGAGGGATGTGCGACTCGACACTCTCGAATGCGGGGCTCGGCCACCGGGGCGGTAGACTCGAGTGCGTGGAGGTTGGCCAGGACGTCTTCTTCGCACAGGTCGACCACCTCCGACAGTTCGGCTTCTCGTTCCTCCACGTGGATGACGTGCAGGGCCGCGTCGAAGCGGTCGGCGAGATCGAAGGCGTGGGGGCGGGCTCGCTCGGCGCACGCCGAGCCGTCGGTTGCGAAGAGGATCCGGTTGAGGTGGATCATGGCGTTGAAGAACGGAGGGAGGAGTGAGACGAACGGCGGTCCGAGACGCCCAACGAGTCCCGTGGAGCAAACCCGCTACTCGTCCACGGAGGTTTCGGCCTCCGCGTCGGGGGTCACGAGCGACGTGCCGAACGCCTTTACAGTGAGGACCGGGCAGCCGACGTGTCGCACGACCTTTTCGGCGACGCTTCCCAGGAGAAAGCGCTCCAGGCCCGTGCGGCCGTGGGTGGACAGCGACACGAGGTCCACGTCGTTTTCGCCCACGAATTCGACGATCCCGGAGGCCGCCGATCCTGTTCGTACGTGCATGTCGACGCCCTCGTCCGAGTCCAGCACGTCCGACACGAAGCTGCTCAGCTGGTCGCGCACCTTGTCGTCGAGGTCGGGCTCCACGTCGTAGATGGAACTCACGCCCCCCACGTAGAACGCCGGATGCAGGTTCTCTTCGACCACGTGCAGCACGTCGATCTCAGCGTCGTAGAGCGCAGCCCACTCGCGTGCGTACAGCAGGGCCTCCCGGGCGTACTCCGAGAAATCGACGGGGACCAGGATGCGGTCCAGGGGGCCGGGCGACGGGAGGGAGGCGTCGTCGCCCTCGCCCCGCACCGTGAGCACAGGCTGCTGTGCCCGACGCACGACCTCCTCAGCCACGCTCCCGAGGAGGATGCGGCTCGGCCCGCGCCGTCCGTGGGTGCCCAGCGCAATCAGGTCGACGGCCTCCTCGGCTGCGTAGTTGAGGAGGGCCGGAGCAGGGGCCACGTCGCGCCGCACGACCTCTACGACCGACACGTGATCGAGGGCTGTGCTCGGGATCCGGTTCGATGCTTTCAGTTTCTGACGAAGGGCCTCAATTCCTTCGCCGGGCGAGGGGCGGTCGTCCGATCGTTCGAGGTCGTGGAGCACTTCTGCGTGGAGGACGTGCAGGGCTGCGCCCGTACGGGCGGCGAGTTCGAGGCCGTGCCGGAGGGCCCGATCGGAGACGGACGAGAAGTCGCGGGCGACGAGGATGCGGTCGAGGCTGAGCATGGGTGCGTGTACTGTTTGTCGAGGACGTGAGAAGGAAGGAGTTTCAGGGGAGAACTTGTCAAAATTTACCGCTCTCAAAGACGGCTGTTTTGGCGAAAGGGGCGACCAATCGGGAAAGGCATTCCCGGACGGCGGTGTGGGGGATTTTCGTACGCGGTGCGGACCCGGCGGGCGAATCCGGGACCTGGACCGGATTTTCGTGCGGACGGCCGGAAGAGTTGGGGATCCGACCCGTACAGGAAGTGTCCCGTTCGAACAGGGCGAGTCAGCACTTGCCCTCATTTCTCAGCTTGACGTCCGGTTCCGCCCGATGGAGATTGTCCTGACCGTTCTTGCCGTCACAGTCGTCCTGATCGTGGCCGAGGTGTTTCGGATCGACGTGGTGGCACTCATGGCCATGCTGGCTCTGGTGTGGACGGGAAGCATCTCTCCCGAGCAGGCCCGCTCCGGCTTTGCGAGCAACGCCGTCATGGCGATTATCGGCGTCATGATCATGGGCCGAGGACTCTTCCGGGCGGGCATTACGGAGCGCATCGCCAGCTTCATCCTGCGAGTGGCGGGAAAGAGCAAACGGCGTATTCTGTCTACCGTCTCCCTGACCGTCGGCATCATGTCGGGCTTCATGCAGAACATCGGGGCGGCGGCCCTTTTTCTGCCGGTCATGACGGGCATTTCCAAGCGGGAGAAAATACCCATCTCCAGTCTCCTCATGCCCATGGGCTTTGCGGCCCTGCTCGGAGGGACCCTTACCATGGTGGGGACCAGCTCGCTCATCGTGCTCAACGACCTGCTGACGGCGCAGGGATTGGAGCCGTTTGGGCTCTTTGCCGTGATGCCGGTGGGCGTGGTCCTTCTCACTATCGGCATTTTGTACTTTTTCCTCCTGGGGCCCTACGTGCTCCCGGCTCCCCCCGAGGAAAGCGAAAGTGCGGCGGCCGGCACCAAGCTGCTCAACGTATGGGGCCTGTCCGATTCCATTTTTACGCTTCAGATTCCGACCGACAGCCCGATCGTCGGGAAGTCGCCCGAGGAGTCCGAGATGGGCGCGAAATACAATCTGAATCTCCTGAAGATCACCGACCCCGACGGCTCGACGTACGACATCTGGGACGCGTTCGACCTGGAGCCGGGGCAAACCATTCTCGTACAGGGCCGAGCCGACGACGTCGACGAGTTTGCGGGGGACTACGGCCTCGAGGTGAAGGACGAGAGCGTCAAGACCATTACCAGCTCCGAGGAGGGCTATCTGGAGGTGGTGATCCCGGCTCGGTCGCAGCTCGTCGGAAAGACCATCCGTGAGATGGGGCTGCGTGAAAAGCACAACACGCAGGTGGTTCTCTTCTTTAGCGAGAGCCGTGTGGTCGAGGAAGGGGTGGCCGACCGCGAAATTCGGGCAGGCGACACGCTCGTGCTCCAGGGCAAGGGGGAAAACCTGCAATTCTTCGACGAGAGCGACGACTACATCACCGTTACGCCCTTTCAGTACGAGGCCAAGAAGCCCGAAAAAGCCTGGGTGGCGGTGGGGGGATTTGCGGGGGCGCTCGTGTTGGTTCTCGGCCTGGGGTTTTCCATCTCGGTCGGATTTCTCTCCGGGGCCGTGGCGATGGTTCTCGGGGGCGTGTTGACCATCGAGGAGGCCTACCGGTCCGTCGAGTGGAAGGTCATCTTCCTAATCGCGGGGCTCATTCCCATTGGCATTGCCATGGAGGCCTCCGGCAGTGCCGCTCTCATTGCCGATACGCTGGTGGCGGCCGTCGAAGGGATGCCGCCCTTTCTGATCCTGTTCGCACTGGGCGTGTTGATGACGGTGTTTTCCCTCATCATGTCGAACGTGGCCGCGACGGTACTCATGGTGCCCCTGGTGCTGGAACTGGCAGGAGTGGGTGGCCTGCCGTCGCAGGTGCTGGTGCTACAGGTGGGGCTCTGCGCCGCCAACTCGTTCATTCTGCCCACCCATCACGTCAACGCTCTTCTCATGACGCCGGGGGGCTATCGGGTGCAGGACTACCTGAAGGCCGGAAGTCTCCTGTCCCTGATCTTCGTCGCGGTGTCGACGACGGTGCTCTATTTCTTCTACGTGTAGGAGGGGACAAACAAAAAACCCTCGCTCGGTCACCCGTTCAGGGTGTTGAAGCGAGGGCGTGCCTTGTCAGGCGGAGTGGAGCTACGGGGATTCGAACCCCGGACCTCTGGAGTGCGATTCCAGCGCTCTACCAGCTGAGCTATAGCCCCGGGAGTGGTGTCGATCGGGGCACGAGCCCCTTATTTTGTACGTCATCCGCTGCTACGGGCCGATTTGAGGCGCTGTTCCAGGAGACGGCCGAGAAGGCGGGGCACCCGGCGTGAGAACCGTGCGAAAACTTCGATCGGTGTGCTTATCCGTGCCCGGTTCCTGGACCAGGCCTTGGGACGGAGGACCGTGCCTTCGGGGCTGATTTTGAGGTTTTGGTTTTGGATTTTAGATTCAGGGTTGCATCGAGCTCCTACTCGCGGAAGGCAAAGAGACTCTTTCCATGATTGTGGCTTCGATCCGCATCCGCAGGGAGTAGGGGCGTCGACGGGGTGAAAAATCCTCAATCCAAGATCCCAAATCGAAAAGTGACCCCCAGTCCGCTCATTCCCTTTCTACTGGGCTTGGTCGCCGTGGTCGTTCTCCTGGTCGTCCTTCGACTGCCCGCTTTTCTCGGCCTCACCCTCGCGACGGTCGTGGTGGGAATTGCGACCCCGGAGGTACCGTTTGCCGAGGTGCCCACCGAGATGGCGACCGCTTTCGGAGACGTCATGGAGGCGGTCGGCATTCCGATCCTCATGGCGGCCCTCATTGGGAAAAGTCTCATGGACAGCGGGGCGGCGGAGCGGATCGTGCGGGCCTTTCTGTCGCAGACCGGCGACGAGCGCTCCGAGATCGCGCTGCTGGGGAGCAGCTACGTGCTGTCGATCCCGGTCTTCGTGGACAACGTCTTTTATCTGCTGGCACCGCTGGGTCGGTCGATGTACGCGCGCACCGGGACCAAGTATGCGCTCTACGTGACCGTCCTCTCGTCGGGGGCCCTCGCCACGCACATGCTGGTGCCCCCCACGCCCGGCCCCCTCGCCATGGCCGAGACGCTGGAGGTAGACCTCGGTCTCGCCATCGGGGTCGGGGCTCTCATTGCTCTTCCCATCTCGGTCGTGGCCGGGCTCGTCTACGGCTACTGGCTCGACCGGCGCCTGTCGATCCCGCTCCGGGAGGCCATGGGGTCGACGGCGGACGTGCTGAAGGAGAAGGCTGCGACGGCGGTCGAGGACCTGCCGGGCCTCGGAGAGGCCGTGCTCCCGATCGTGCTGCCGGTCGCGCTGATCGGGGCCAACACGGTAACCGATGCGCTCGGGGTCGAAGACGGGGGGCTGTCGGCAGCGGCGGCCTTCTTGGGAGATCCGACCATTGCTCTGACCCTGGCTGCCCTCGCGGCCATGGCGACCTACTTCCGGGCGAGCGGGCTCGGCCCGTCGGCGTTTCGCGACGCGCTCACGGAGGCGCTCAAGAGCGGCGGCAACATCATCGCGATTACGGCGGCCGGGGGCGCCTTCGGGGGGCTCCTCCAGACGGCGGGCGTCGGGGAGTACCTCGCCGACCTGCTTGCGGAGGCGGGCATTCCCCTCCTCGTCACCGGCTGGCTGATCGGCGGCGTCATCCGCATTGCCCAGGGCTCCGGGACGGTGGCGGTTCTCACCGGCGCCTCCATGATGGCCCCCCTCACGCCGGGCCTCGACGCTCACCCCGTCTACATGATGATGGCCGTGGGGACGGGCGCCCTCCTGTTCTCCTGGTACAACGACAGTGGCTTCTGGATCGTGAACGAGGTGGCGGGCCTCACCCAGGCCGAGACGCTCAAGACGTGGTCGGCCGCCAACACGGTGATGGCTGTCGTGGGGCTCGTGCTCGTGCTACTGCTGGCGACGATCTTGCCCCTCGCGTAGCCCCGCCACGGTCCGCTACGTCGTCGCGTGCTGGAGTACCGGGCCGGCCCCGAGCGCGATGAGCCCGACGAGGCCGGCCACCAGGCCCATTGCCGACGAGAGGCTCAGTGTCTCCGCCACGAACCCGAGCAGGGGCGGGCCGGAGAAGAGGCCGACGTAGCCGGCCGTGGCGACGGCCGCGATGCTGGTGCCGGGAGCCATGCCGGGCATGCGGGCGGCGGTTCGGAAGAATACGGGCACGAGTACGGCGAGCCCGAGCCCCTGTACGAAGAACCCTGCGATGCCGGAGAACGGATGTGCGACCAGCACGCCCGTTCCGAGGCCGAGGGCTGCGACGGCAGCCCCCGTCTGGACGGTCCGGCTCGTTGGAACGTGCTCGAGGATTTGATCGCCGTAAAGGCGCCCGACGGCCATCGCGCCCGAGAAGGCCGCGTAGCCGAGTCCGGCCACCCCGGCACTCGTGCCGAGCCCCTCGCGAAGGTAGACGGCGCTCCAGTTCGAGACGGCCCCCTCGGCCAGCAGGGTGCAGAAGAGGAGCAAAGCAACGCCGGCCAGAGCGGGCGAAGGGACGGCGAAGACGGGACCGGTCTGCTCGGTCGTCGGGCCGTCTACGAGGGCCGTTCGGTGCAGGAGCAGGACGGCCGCCCCTCCGACGACGAGGAGTGCGAAGTGCCCCCCGAGGGGCATCTCCACGGCGGCCGCACTGCTTCCAATCGCGGCGCCGATCATGCCCCCAATGCTGAAGAAGCCGTGGCAGGTGGACAGGATTGACACGTTCCGGCGCTCCTCGATGGCGTTGGCCTGCGCGTTCATCGCCACGTTTAGCGTTCCGTTTAGCACGCCGGCCCCGAAGAGCACTGCGATCAGCGCCACGCTGCTTTCGACGAGGGGAAGGAAGAGGAAGGGCAGTCCCTGCGTGAGGGCTGTCGCAAAGGCGACCGGACCGGCTCCCCACCGGGGCACGAGCCAGCCGGCCAGGGGCATGACGGAGAGAGTTCCCATCGGCATGCCGAGCAGTACGACGCCGAGCGCCGCCTCGGAGAGATCGAGTGCCGCTTTTACCTCGGGAATGCGCGCAAACCAGCTCCCGATGAAGACGCTCAACAGGGAAAATGTGAGCGCGATGGCCCGGCTCGACCGATGTCCCCAAATGGTGCGGAGTGACGAAATCATGACGAAAGGCTCTCAGTCGGTGACATCCCTGTAATTTCACACAGAAGTGAAACCGGTTTCTCGTGCGACAACCGAGGCGAATAGATGATTGGAATGAGTGTCACGGGGGGGGACGACCGAACGAGGAATGACGAGAGAAACTGGGGGGACCGTACGGAGAGAAGGAAACGGATCCGGAACGGCTTCACGTCCTGGGATGGGTGTCTGCCGGCAGGGACGTTTCGATTCCGGCACGAAAGGGATTAGTCCGCACGTTCAACGCGACCGCCGGCGACGAAAAAGTCGTCTTGACGCCAGGCGCAGTCCACGTCCGTGAATCCGGCCCGCTCCATCGCCTTGAGTTGTCGGTACAGAGGGAGCGTGCCTACGTGGTCGCCGACGAGGCAGTGGCCCCCGGGGCGAAGCGGCTCGCGGATGCTGCGAAAGAGGAGCTCGTACCGGGATTCAGCCTCCGCGGGATCCACGTCGTGCCCGACGATGGCGTGGAGGGCGAGGGAGGCCACGACGACGTCGTACGGGCCGCCGGGGAGAGGTTCGCCGTTTGTGGGGACGGACACGTGGAGCGGTTCGACCTCTCGGGTCATCCGCTCGACCTTCTCGTGGGCAATGGAAAGAAGGTCGGGGTCCTCGTCGAGCAGCACGAGTTGAATGTGCGGATACGCGTCAAGGACGGTGGCGGCGGCGTTGCCGGTGCCGCAGGCCAAATCGCACACCGTGCTGCCCGGTGGCAACGGTGGAAGAGCCATCGCCAGTTCTTCGAGCATAGGCAGGGCTTGGGGCAGGCGCCGCTCCAGGTGAATGTCGTACCAACGGCCGTCGTCCCAATGTCCTCCGTCTCGGCGGAGATTTGCGGTCCAGCTTGGAAGTTCGTCGTCCATGTAATCCCGGAAGTAGTGAGCAACAGTGTCGACAGATCCACACAAGCTAAAAGGTGGGGTCCGTCTCAGTTCCGGCGCCCGGCTGCGTTCCGTGAGGGTAGGCACAGGGAGGACCGGAAACGAGGGTCGTAGTGAGAGGTAGAGAGGAGGAAGGAGTACCGTCTCGTCGCGACTCACGGGGGATCTTGAGAAAAAAGTGCGACACGAGCGGCCGGAGAGAACACGTGAGGGGGACCCACGTTGTAAGGTCGCGTAATAGCATTTCGGCCCCTCACTCCTTTGGGTGAGGTCGGCCGGAACGTTCATCGAATGAGAAAATGGATAAAGACTACCCGGAATTATGGTGCAAGGAACCGTTAAGTGGTTCAGTCCTGCGAAAGGATATGGATTCGCCGAACCCGACGAGGGAGAAGACGACGTTTTTCTCCATCACAGCGAGGTCCCCGACGAGGACCTGGAGGAAGGTGATCGGGTCGAATTTGAAATCGAAGAAACCGACAAGGGGTTGAGCGCGATCAACGTCGAGCGCGTGACCGAGCGTCAGTGGTAAACTGACGAGCGGCGGTCCCCGTGAGGTGCGCTCGGGACCGCATCCCCAACGTTGAGGCGTCGTACGCGTCGGGTCGGGCTCGCTGGGGCTTCTTCGGAGTCGTCGGCGCACCTGCTTCGATCGAAGCCCGTTCCAATGCGTTGCATTGGACGGTGCGGGTCCGGCTCGCTGGCGCCATGTTCTCGACGAGAGAAAACGGCAGTCCCGTTTCGCTGTCGACCCGTTGGGTCGTCTCGTACAGTGGACGGACGGTGTGCACGGAAGGACTATCTCCGTGTTGGTCGTACGGTCCCGCGAGTGTCCGTTTTCCTCGACACAGGGAGTCCACACCCAAATTTGTGATTTCCGCGCACTCGCGTCGGATCGGGCCGAGGAGGCTCGACCGGCGGTTTTCTATTTTGTGCTTTGTGTTCGGCTTTTGTACCAAGTGAACGGGTGACGCCGCCGATACATTTACAAATCATTCACGACGCCATGAATACAATGCATCGCTCGTGGGACTGCTCGACGCACTTTCGGGGACGGAGAGGCCTTCGGTGGATCGGTCTCCTCCTTTTGGGGGGGCTTTTGGTTTTGATTGGAAGCGAGAGGGGGCTCGCACAAGAGCGGCCGGTGCCCGAGGGGGCGACGGTGGAGTTGGTCGATGACGGATTCGAGTTTACGGAGGGGCCGGTGTGGTTCGAGGGAACCTTGCTATTTTCGGACATTCCGGCCAATACCGTTTACCGATGGACGCCGGAGGACGGAACGAGTGCATTCATGGAGCCGTCGGGGCACTCGAACGGTCTCGCCGTCGATCCGTCGGGCCGTTTGGTGTTGGCGCAGCACGACGGACAGGTGGCCCGCCGGGGGGAGGACGGGACGCTGACCCCACTTGCGGAGTCGTACGGCGGCAAGCGCCTGAACAGTCCCAACGATTTGACTGTGGCCTCGAACGGGACGATTTACTTTACCGATCCGCCCTATGGGGTGGACGAGGAGGACCGGGCGCTCAGCTTCTCGGGGGTGTACCGGCTTTCGCCCGATGGAGACCTCACGCTCCTCACCAAGCGGTTTTCACGTCCGAATGGGATCTGCCTTTCACCGGACGAATCGACTCTGTACGTCAACGATTCGGAGGAGACGATCATTCGGGCCTATGACCTGACCGACGAGGGGGAAATCGAGAATGGACGTCAGTTTGCGGCCCCGAGCGACGAGGAGGCGGAAGGCACGACCGACGGCATGAAGGTCGACGCGCAGGGCAATCTGTACACGACGGGTCCCGGCGGCATCTGGGTGTATGCTCCGGACGGCACGCAGGTCGCGCGCATCGCCGTGCCGAAGGCGCCTACCAACGTGGCCTTTGGGGGGGGCGAGCGGAAGACCCTCTACATTACGGCGCGCCCCCACGTGTACCGTGTTTCGGTAAACGTTCCGGGACAGTAGTTGCTGAGCGAGATCGTGTCTCGTCACACACAGCTTCATAGGGCATGTCTATTCTCGTCGTTGGCGGAACGGGAACCATTGGTCGGGCCGTCGTGGAGGCACTCGACGGCTCCGACGTCATTGTGGCCGGGCACACGAGCGGGGAGGTCCAGGTCGACCTCGCCGATCCGTCGTCCATCGATCGGCTTTACCAGACGGTCGGGGCGGTCGACGCAGTCCTTTCCTGTGCCGGGGAGGCGGTCTTCGGGGCTCTGGAGGATCTGGAGGACGAGGAGTTTGAGGTGAGCGTGGCGAACAAGCTCATGGGGCAGGTAAACCTCGTTCGACGAGGGCTCGACGCCGTGAACGACGGGGGCGTGTTTACGCTCACGAGCGGTGTGCTCAGCCGGGAGCCCGTGGAGGGAAGTGCGGCCATCAGTCTCGTGAACGCCGGTCTGGAGGGGTTCGTGCGGGCCGCGGCGTTGGAGCTTCCGCGGGGGCTTCGGGTCAATGTCGTGAGTCCGCCCTGGGTGGAGGAGACGCTCGACGAGATGGGGGCGGACTTTTCGCCGAGCCTTCCGGCCGCAACGGTGGCCGAGGCCTATCTCTCGAGTCTGGAGGGGGTTCAGAGTGGGGCGACAATCGATCCACGCGACGTTGCATAGGCGATCAGTACGGGGCCTCGTACAGAGGCGCACCTAGAACGAGGGAGAAAACAAGGACTCGGAGGCTGCATATCTGTACTCTGTCTTTGACGCCCTCTCCGTTTCTACCGGGCCCGGTCCTCTATGAATCGTTCGCTTCGCTGTGTTGACGCGCTGTCGGTGATTTACCTCGTGGGCACCGGCGGACTTCTGTTCCTCGGCTGGGGAGAGGCAGCGGTGTACCGGGTGGGAGCCCTTCTCCACCTCGGCATGGCACTCGGCATCGTAGGGCTCAGTGTCGCCGGGTCCCTTCCGCCTTTCGTGCGACAACTACGACAGGTCTACCCCATTCTGCTCCTGCTGCTCTTCTACGGAGAGATAGACCTGTTCGTCAAGCTGCTCCACGATCCGCCGGGCTACGACGCCCTCGTTCGGGACTGGGACGCTCTGCTTTTCGGCGGCCATCCGCATGTCGTTCTCCGTCAGTGGTTGTCGGGACGCGTTTGGGCGGAGGTGATGCATTTCTTCTACGTGTCGTACTACGGTCTACTGATCGGGAGCTTTTTCTACGTCTGGTCGCGTCGGTCGAACCAGTTCCCCCGGTTTTCCTTCGTCGTGACCGGCATGTTTGTCAGCTTCATGGTCGTCTTTATGCTTTTTCCCGTGGCCGGCCCGCTGGTCGAGCCGGGCACGTCGATCATGACGAATGGTTGGTTTCCGCAGCTCGTGGCCTGGATCTACGTGCCGCTTCAGATGAACGGCATTGCGACGGGGGCCTTTCCGAGCTCGCACGTGGGCATGAGTGTGGGCATTACGTGTTTGTTGGGTCCTCGTCGGTGGTATGCGCGGCTCGGGCTCTGGGGGCTGGTGGTCGGGATCGCGGTGTCAACGGCGTACGGGCACTTTCATTACGCAATCGACGCGGTGGCGGGGGGGCTGACGGGCGCGGTGTTTTACCTCCTGTGGAACCGGGGCTACGCATTGGTCGCGGGAGGGCAGGTCGAAGGGACAGATGACGAGTCGTCCCGACCCGTCGTCGAGTCCGCTCCCGAACCGATTCCGTCTCAGGAGTAAGGCGGCAGCAGTCGGACGTCGGGTTCTCACAACCCGATCCGGAAGGGGGCGTATGAGGCGGACGAGCGCCCCGATGTTCCGAGTATCCCCGGCCGTCTATGGCTTCTTCCAACGGTTCGTCGTCGGTGTCCGCCGACGCCGACGTGACGACTTCGGCTCCGCACCGCGACGCCAATCTTTGGCTGCTGTTTGCCGTGACGATGGTGGCGGTGGGCAACGTGTCGAGCGTCGCCCCGGCCTTTCCGACGGTGGTCGACGTCTTCGACATTTCGCGGGTGCAGGTCGGGTGGGTCGTGACGGCCTACTCGCTCCCGGGCATTCTGACGGCCCCGCTGGCGGGTGTACTGGCGGATCGGCTCGGACGCAAGCGCGTGCTGGTGCCGGTGCTGCTCGTGTTCGGGCTGGCGGGAGGCGCCTGTGCGCTGGCCCGCTCGTTTTCGGTGTTGCTGGGCCTGCGCGTGCTGCAGGGTGCTGCGGCGGCGCCGCTCGTGGGGCTCGCCGTTACGATCATCGGGGACCGGTACGAGGGGGCGACCCGCACGACGGCCATCGGATACAACGCGACGGCCCTCAACGTAGGGACGGCGTCCTACCCGGCGATCGGGGGCACGCTGGCGGCCATTGCGTGGTTCTGGCCGTTTGCCCTGCCACTGCTGGCGCTGCCGGTCGGGGCGGCGGTGGCGTGGCGGCTGGACGTCCCTGTCGTCGAGCGGGCGCAATCGCTGTCGGATTATCGGACGGTGGCGCGAAATCGCCTCACTGATCCGGAGGTGTTGGGCGTACTCGCGATCAACTTCGGCGTCTACATTCTTATTTTCGGGGCCTTCCTGACGTACGTGCCGGAGCTGCTCGACGAGCGATTCGGGGCGCCCCCCGAGGTGGCCGGCGTCGTGCTGGCCGTCGCGTCGGTGTCCAGCGGTTTGACGGCGACGCAGCTCGGGCAGCTCAGCCTGATCGTGTCGAAGGAGCGGCTCATCCAAGGGTCGCTTCTCATCAACGCCTTCGCCCTTCTCCTCATACCGCTGGCCCCTGCGCCGTGG
>CAZCUZ010000034.1:18856-24625 GCA_964502085.1 uncultured Salinivenus sp.
CGGGTCGGACATTCGGGAAAAGAACGCCGGGCCGCCGCGGCAATTTCAGTTTGGGCTGCGGTACGAATTTTAGGGATGGACGAATGGACGTGTGGAAGTATGGAAGCACGAACGATACGTTATCCACGCTCCGTTCCTCCCGCTTCATGCCTTCATCCACACGTCCGTACCTCCATACCTTCACACTTATGAGTGCTGTCGCTGCGATTCTCGGAAGTGCCTTTTCGGAATCCCTACCCGGGGCGTTGGACCTTGAGCCGGAGGAGATTGAGACGGAGTGGGGTGTGCAGACGCTCTACCGGGTGGCGGAGTCCAACCGATCGGCGTACGTGCTCTTTCGGCACGACCTGCCGCACCGGTTGCTCCCCAACCAGATCGACTACCGCGCCCAGGCGGCGGCGCTCCGGGCGGTGGGCTGTAAGGCGCTGCTCGTCACCAGTTCGGTGGGGGTCCTGGACGCCGACGTGCCTCTCTACCGCTCCCTGCTGGTGGAGGACCTCGTCATGCTCGACAACCGCTTGCCGGACGGCAGCGCCTGCACGATGTTCACGGAGCCGTCGGCCGATCACGGTCACCTGGTGCTGGACGACGGTCTCTTCGCGACGGCCCTCACCGAGCAGGTGCGCGACCTGGCGGGAAAGGTTCGGGCGTCGATTGCCGACGACGTGGTGTTTGCCTACGCACAGGGGCCGCGCTCGAATACGGCGGCCGAGAATCGGGTGTGGTCCCGGCTCGGTGCGCAGGTCAACTCGATGACGCTGGGGCCGGAGGTGGTGCTGGCCAACGAACTGGAGATTCCGTGTGCGGGGCTCGTGGTGGGGTACAAGTACTCTCTTTCGGATCGGGAGCCCCTCGAGCGGGAGGCTCTTTCGACGACCCTCGACCGGGCGCGGGAGGAGCAGGAGCGCATCGTTACCGCCTTTTTGGCGGAGGCGGAGCCGGTCTCGTTTCCGAATACGATCTATCGGTTTGGGGACGGGTGAGGAAAAAGCGGACTTCGTATTGCGTATTTCGTATTGCATATAGACGCCCAAATCTACAGATGGCTGCTTTTCCGGCTTCCACTGCGCTCGTGACCGGGGCCAATCGGGGCCTCGGCCTCGAGTGGGTTTGTCAGCTCGCCAATCGCGTGACGCACCTGTTCGCCACGTGTCGGCGGCCCGACGAGGCCCGTGAACTGAAGGACGTGGCCCGTGCGCGCCCGGACACGGTTACCGTATTTGCACTCGACGTGACCGAGCCGGAGGCCATCGACGTGGCAGCCGACCGAGTGTGCGAGGCGGTGGGCTCTCTGGATCTTCTCATCAACAATGCCGGGGTCAACGGGGGCGGGGCGAGCGATCGCTTCGGGGCCGTCGACGCGGAGACGATGACGCACGTGCTCCGCGTGAACACCGTGGGGCCGCACCTCGTGACGCAGGCGTGTGCGGATCTGCTTCGGGAGGCAGACGGAGGGGCCACCGTCGTCAACGTCACCTCGCAGCTCGGATCCATCTCCCGGACGTCGGGCGGCGGGTGGTACAGCTACAAGGCCAGCAAGGCAGCCCTCAACATGTGCACGCGCCTGCAGGCCGCCGAGCTTGGGGACGACGACGTGATCATAGTGGCGATGCATCCGGGATGGGTGCGCACTGACATGGGTGGGAGCAGCGCCCGCCTCTCGACGGAGGAGTCCGTGAGTGACATGCTCGGTGTAATTGACGATCTGACTCCGGACGATGCGGGGTGCTTTCTTGCGTACGACGGATCGGAGCTGTCGTGGTGAGGAAAGCGGCTCGTCGCGCCCCCCGATGCGGGAATGTCCACTGGTGCCCTGCCGGCCTTCTCCCACGCGTCCACTCACCCTCTCGTTTGGGAAAAATCGGAGGATACAGGCAAAAGAGCCGCCGCTCTTCCGTTCTATGCTTCAACGTGCGATTGCCCGTCCCGTGACGAGCCCATTTGGAGGTTTTCGCTCCACATTGGTATAATTGCATCCACGCAACAGCGGAATTCTGTTCTCTGGCCCTCGGTGATCTGACGACGCCGTCGGAGAGACGGGTCGTCCCGGGGCGCCTGTGGAACGACGGATGCAGCGTTCGTCAGAAGACTGTTCTCACTCTCCCACAACCGATTCTGACTACCGGCCTATGACCAACGTGCTCTCCCTGCACTCTGCGCGCTCTGCCCTCGTCGATCGGCTACGCGAGGAAAATGCGTCGGCGATCCTTCAGGCAACCGGAATCGCGGGCTTTGCTCTACTCACGGCGCTCGGGGCGCAGATTCAGTTTCGGATTTATCTTTGGGAGGTCCCAATCACGCTGCAGACCGCCGCAGTCTATGCGAGCGGGGTGTACCTGGGCTGGAGAAGCGGATTGCTCGCCCAGCTGCTGTATTTGTCGCTCGGGTTGTTTCTCCCCGTCTTTGCGGGGGACGGATACGGAGTGGATTATCTGTTCGGCGTGGTTTCGGCCGGATATCTGCTCTCCTACCCCGTGGCAGCGGCGGCGATTGGAGCCCTGTCGAAGCGGTGGAACAGCTTTTCGGGAAGCACCCTCGCCATGCTCGTGGGATCGGCCGTCGTCTTTGCCGGAGGCGTCGTGTGGCTCCACTACACGGCGGGCCACGCCACCTGGTACGAGTCGATCGACAAGGGCTTTCTCCGGTTCGTGCTCGTTGACGTGGTGAAGGTGGTGGGCGTCGGTCTTCTCTACTCCGGAACGCGACTCCTTGACCGGAGGCTAAACTAAGGATCCGTTAAATCATAAAAGAACGTCGAGGTCTCCCATCAAGGGTCTCCACCGAGGGCCGACGGACTGTTCGAGCGGGGCGCATTCTGATGGGAGGCAGGTGGGGGCGGAAGCTCGACGTTCTTTTTTGTAGCACCTTGTTCGAGGTGAGCGCCATGCGGCACTCGTCCTTTCCTCCGAAGCTTCGCAAGTTCGTTAAATCCGTCGAAAAGAACGCCCAGGCTGCGGGAAAGTCGGCCGCCGTTGCCCGCATCTTCGGGGCCTGGGCCGCCTGTTTCGTCCGGTTTTGCACGGTGAACGACCGGTCCTGGCGAGAATCCGAGCACGTACCCGCCTTTCTCGAGTACCTCGACCACAGAAACGACGTGGACGACTCGTCCCGGATCCGGGCGGCCGAGGCGATGGTCTTTCTCTTCGAGGAACTGCTGAAAACCGATTTGGACAACGCCGCGTGGCGTCCGGATCGTCGGCCGAGTGCTGCGTCCGAAAACGAGGACGAAGAGGCGTCCGCCTCGGAGGAGAAGGCGGCAGACGGGGAGCAGAGCACCTTGCTCACGCGGCTGCTCTTTCACACGTCGCTCCCCATCAACGAGGCGCTTGAGCTGTGTGCGGGCGACGTGGACCTGGACGCGGGGCTCATCTACGTCAGCGACCCGATGGGGACCCCGAAGCAAATCATTGAACTGCCCGACACCCTGCACGACCCCCTGCGGCGGCACCTGCAGCGGCTTCGCAAGGAGCACGGCCCTCGGTACTTCGACGCCCCGCTCTTTCAGGCACGCGCTCTCCAGGGGCGCCGTGGAGGCGACGAGGCGTCGGGGGAAAAGGAGAAGCCCGAGCAATCGTCCTCCACGACGACCGAAGAAGAGGCCTCGGATCGACCGGCCTCCCTTTGGGGATACGCAGAGGAGTCGTAGGACATTGTTTTTGATCGTCGTTGGAACCGCTTCCGGGAGTTTTTTCGAAGGAGGCTCGAGAGAGGCCGGAGCGCCCGAGAAGCGATGTTCGAATTCTCCCGTCCGAACCGACCCTTCGCTGGTGGCGGTTCCTACGAAAACAAGTCATTCCGACTGGGGTTGATTCGGAGCTTCACCGACAGATGACAAAAACAATCCGGTAGATCCCCATCTGTCTCGACGAGTGAGCTATATCTCGTCGAGATTTACCTTTTCCTTTATCTTCTTATATGTCTCCCACGATATCAGGACGGCGTGGGGCTCATTATTTTTTTGGATGAGGATTCCATTTTTCGTGTCGCGGACGTGATCGATGAGGTCGGACGTTTCAGACCGAAGTTCTGTAATGGTCGCGACGGAATCGACACCTTCGGTGTTGTACATTTGGGGAGGAGTGGTTGTGAGGAAACAGGGTGATGGTTTTGCGAAAATGTGGGATAAATCTATAGTCTGGGGGCGGGAATAAGGTTCGTGCGACCGGTGCACGAGGGTCCTAGACGAAGGCGTGTTAACGTAATATTTTTGCAAGAATCGGGCGACGGAGCAGGAGAAAGGTCGATTCAAGCATCTGTGCGGGCTGTGTGTGCTGTTTGTGAGCGAATACGTGATTATGTCTCGTCCATTACTTGCAACGTACGGCACGCTCATGCGCGATTTCGAACTGCACGACGGCCTCGGTGTGGCGGACCGTCTCGCGTTCGTCGAGCGCTGCCGGTGGCGGGGTGAGCTCTACGATTTTGGGCGTTTTCCCGGAGCCGTGCCGGGGACGGACGTCATACACGGGGACCTGTTTCGACTGGAGGACCCGGACGTACTGGGTATCCTCGACGACTACGAAGGGTACGATCCGGGGCGAGCGTCGGCCTCCCTCTTCCTGCGACAGCGCGTGCGGCTCACGGCCCCCGACCGGATCGCGTGGGTCTACTGGTTTAACGGGGACCCGGGGGAGGCTCCCCGTGTGCCGTCGGGCGATTGGGCGGCGTACGTTCGGAGATAGGAGCGGGGCGGTGGGCTGGGAGAAAGCGGTTGGAGAAGGGAGCTCGCATTTCCAGGGTTTCTGTTTTCGCAGGATGCCTCGTTCCGGAAGCGCGGGAGGCCCCTCGTTTCGCTGGGGCGGTACAGATCCTTCGTCCTACGGAGAGAGCAGCGTCCTCTGGTCGAATTCTGCAGGATTCCGACTAGGGGTGACGATTCGTCGCCCCATAGCACCGGTTCGTCGAGCCGGTCGAATCGGGGCCCTGTGGGTGGCCATACCCCTCCCTGCATGCACGATGCATGCAGCAGGACTCTCGCATCCCAGCACAAACGTCATCTCCAGTTATGACCCTGATTCGTCCAGAAAACACCACGCGATTTTCGTTTTCACTCCGAGGAAGCTGTCTGTTCGAGAGGCTCGTCTCGCTGATTACCGGCCTGCTTCTGGTCGCAGGTCTCGTCGGGGGAGCGGCGACGGCGTCCGCCCAGGCCCCCGCATCGCCGACCGGGGAGGAACGCCCGGACACGCCCTACTGGCAGGCGAACTTCGACGAGCAGATGGCCCAGGAGCTGCAGCAGAAGCCGTCAATGCGGGGAGCCTTTCTCCAGGTTGTCGTCAGCCAGGCGACCACTCACGAGGACCTACGGCTGTCTCGGACGGCCGCCGTGCTTCTCGACATTGTCGAACACGACGTGAACCGCGACCACCGTTTGATGGCCCTCCAGGCCCTGTCAGCGATTGGCCCCGCGCACGTCGGGGAGCAGCCGTATGAGGAGATGATGGCCCGTCTCTACACGCTCGCAGAACAGGACGCGTCCCCCGAGGTGCGCACGGTAGCGGCGGGGGTGATCAGCCGCTATCAGACCGGCTGACCGGTCCGCATTCAGGCGAATCCAGTTCGCTCCTCCGTGTCCGCCTCGACGGCTTGGAAGAGTCTTGCCTGATGATCACCCGACACAGAAAACGCCCCTCAGACCGCCGAATGCAGGCGCTGAGGGGCGTTTTTATAGCTGTCGCTCGGTGCCCGAGAGAGGACTCGAACCTCCACGTCCTTGCGGACACGTGACCCTGAATCACGCGCGTCTACCAATTCCGCCACTCGGGCAGG
>CAZCUZ010000035.1:0-24220 GCA_964502085.1 uncultured Salinivenus sp.
ATCATCCAGCATCTCCCGCACCGCCGCCACCTGCGCCGCCAGCTCTTCCGGCGTCCCGAATTTGGCGCGTCATTTCCACAGCATCAATCCGGTCGTCCGTTTCCTCCGAATGATTCTCCATGATGGGTTACCCCTCTTGGTGAGCGGATGTCAATTGGCTTGTCCCCTTGTTCCAGATTGACCGCGTTGAACGGACGGATTTTGTCGACATGCACGATGTGACGGAAGTTCCAACTCGCGAGTGCCACTTTTCGTCGAGAGCCTCACTCTGGCGTCACCGCGACCGTCGATCGCGTTCAACGAAGAGTACTCCGGTCACGGCTCCGGAAGAGGCTCCCGGGTTGGGTCGAACACCTCGAGTCCAGCACGCTCGGCGGCCTCTGCCAATTCGCGGTCGGACGTGATCAGGGTAAGGGAATCAACTTCTGCGGGCAGGTGGGCCTCTAACCATAGTGCAGACGCAAGGTGCACCGTATCCGCCCCTCGGAGTCCGTAGCGAAGCACAACGTCCCGTGCACGGTTCATTACCGGCGCGGTATGGTACACCTGAGCAAAGGCGTCAAATTCGGCCCACACGTGGTCGAGAATCTGATCCCGATCTGTCTCTGAAAGCTCACCGGATCGGGCCTTCCGAACGACCGTGGTGAGCACCTCCGTTACCCCGAGCGCCGCACTCGCCACCAGAGGATTCCGGTTCATCCACGCGTTCATGCGTTGACTTCCCTCTTCTCCAAGGTACCGCTTCACCCAGGCGCCGGCATCGAGGTAGTGGATGGGCATGGCTAGACGCTACCGACGGCGGTCACGGATAAGAAGCTCCGACGCAGAGATCCCCGGCACGTCGACAGGATCGATGTCTCGAAAGGACCGATCCAAGGGAGGCATTCTCAGCGTCTCTGACACTTCTGTGGACTGCTTCTCGGCGGCTGCGTGCTCTAATAGAGAATGGATCCGCTCCTCGAGCGACGTGCCCTCTCGACGTGCTCGCTCCCTAAGCCGGGCGAGCACGTCCTCGTCAATGTCGGTGAGATGAAGCTCGGCCATAACAGCAAGACGAAAGAAAACAGACGATCTAACTGATTTAACAGCGACGTGGAGCCCCCGGTTTCGGAGCTTCGGCGTTTCCTCTCCCCGCCTCCTACAGCTCCCGCACGTAGATGTCGCGAAACTGCACGAGGCTGGACGCCGCGTTCCAGGTGTCGGTCTCCGCATCGTACCCCCCGTGGTGCTGGAGCGCCATCGGTCCGCGCTCGGGCACGTCCGGCAGCCGCGCGTTCTCGATGACGGTCTCGCCGTTCAGCTCGACCGTCAGCTCCTCCCCCTCCATCGTGATCACGAACGTATTCCACTCCCCGATCGGCCGGTCCGCCCGCGTCGAGGGCGTCACCCCCGCCCGCACCGAGTCGGGCATCGACTCGTCGGTCCGGTAGCCGTACACCTCGCCCGACCCCACCGGCCAGTTCCAGATGTTGATCTGCGCCTTCGGCGTGCCGCGGAGGTAGATCCCGGAGTCCGCGTTGCGCCGCTCGACCGTGACGGGCTCGCCCTCGTCGTTCGTCTCGTAGCGGCCGTCCGGCCGGATGGAGCGCATCTCGAATGGCCCCCCTTTCGTGTCCTTGATGCGCCACTCGAGGCGGAGCTGCACGTCCCCATACTCCTGCTCCGTCCAGAGGTGCTTGTCCTCACCCTGCGGCTGCACGCGCGGCGTGACGTCGATCAGGCTGTCCCTCACGTGCCAGATCTCCTTCGCGGCGTCGGACCGGAACGTCCAGTGGCTCAGGTCCTCGCCCGCGAAGAGGGGCGTCCAGTTCGACCCGGACGGCGGCGTCCATTCCAGTTCAGCAGGACTCCCTTCGTCTCTGTCGGCCGCCGTGTCGGACTGACAGCCGCCGAGAAGGAGGACACTCCCCAGAACGCCGAGGAGGAAGAGCGGGAAGGATCGAAGGCGGTCGAAAAGCGAGGCAGTCATGTCAGAAGGGTCGGTCGGTCGAAAATCGAATTCAACGGTGGTTCGGGGCCGCGGCGTCTGCGTCCAGCCTGGTGAGCTCGAGCCAGCGCAGATCGACGGCCTCTTCTCCGGGAATGTCCGGAGCCTGGAGGACCAATGGATCCCGGCCGGCGTCGAGGCGGAGGATCCCGAGGTTCAGGGGCCGAAAGGATTTCACGTACGACTCCTGTCTGGGAATGCGGTCTCGCTCCTTCCCGACGAGAGGCGGGTCGTGGACGGCATTGATCTCACGCTTCACGGAGTGGTCTCGAAAGCGAAGCTTGAGGTCGACGCCCTCGTTTCCCGGTGCGAGGGTGTAGTACACGGTGGCCCGATAGCGGCCGGGCGACCGCACCTCCACGTCCCACGTGATCGAATCCGTCGGGCGCGTCCAGTGTCGAAAAAAGGAGCTGTTCGGGAAGCGGTTGCTGCGCTCGATCGTCCCGTGGGCCACCCCGTCACGGGCGGGAAGGCGCGTGAGCGGGGCCGACGGGGCGCCCACCGGAAAGGGGCGATCCTTCCGTTCAAGCTCGGGCAGCAGGTCCGCCCTCCACTCCTCGACCGCCGCCCGGAGCCGCTCGGCCAGCTCGGGATGCGCGTCGGCCACGTTTTTCCGCTGCTCGGGGTCCTCCGTGAGGTCGTAGAGGCGGCCCTCGGCGTCGAGGCGAAAACGGGGGGTCCGCACACTCACGTCGCCGCCCCAGTGGGCGAAGAGCCGCCGGTCGAGCCAGTCCGACTCGTCCGCACCGAGGAGGAGCGGCGTCAGACTCCGACCGTCGAGCGTCGTGTCTGCCCCCACCGGAATGCCGGCGAGATCCGCAAGGGTCGGGAGAAGATCGATCGCCCCCGCAATTTGAGACACCTCCGTGTCGGGCGCAATTTGGCCCGGCCACCGGATCATGAGAGGCACGCGCACGCCGCCTTCGTCGGTCGAGCCCTTTCGGCCCCGCATGTTGTCGTTCCACCGCCAGCCGTTGGGACCGTTGTCGCTAAAATACAGGATAATGGTTTCGCGCGACAGGTCGAGCGTCTCCAGCCGGTCGAGGAGGCGTCCCACGTTCCAGTCCAGATTCTCGGCCATCGCGAGGGCCGCCCGCGTCTTGGTCGGATTCTCCCGATCGGCGTACCGGTGCTCTCGCTGGAGGGCAGCGTCGGCGTACCGGTTGTAGAACCGGTCCGGGACCTGCATCGGAGAGTGGGGCGTGTTGTAGGGCAGGTAAACGAAGAACGGCTCGTCTCGATGCGTCTCGATGAACCGGAGGGCCCGATCGGTGAGATCGTCGGGGAGATAGCCGTTCCCCTCCACGAGCTCCGCCCCCCGCTCCAGCGTCCAGTCGAAGTAGTGGCCCCAGTGGCCCGACGTGAACCCGTAAAAGGTGTCGAAGCCCCGGGCCTTCGGGTGGTAGGGATACGGCGAGCCGTTGTGCCACTTCCCGAAGACGGCGGTGGCGTAGCCCGCATCTTGAAACGTCTCTCCGATCGTGTGCTCGTCGAGGTCCAGTCGCTCCTCGCCGGCCGAGGTTCCGTAGACCCCGCCGCGCGGATGGTACCGGCCGGTCAGCAGCTCGGCTCGGGTGGGCGAGCACACCGGCTGCACGTAGAAGTGCTCGAAGAGTGCGCCCTGCCGGGCGAGGGTGTCGAGGTGGGGCGTCCGGACGGTGGAGTTCCCGTTTACGCCGAGGTCACCCCATCCCTGATCGTCGGCCAGAAGGACGAGGACGTTGGGCTGCCCGTCGGTCGTCGAGGCATCGGAGCCACACCCCGTCAGCCCGCCGATTGCAACCAAAACAATCACAGCCCCGAGACCCCAACAAAAACCTCGGACGTTTTTCGGACGCGGAAACCGGGTGCGCATTACGATACGATCGAATGGTCGTCGAGAGTCGTTCGTCCCTGCTCTACCGTCGACCGGCGGAGGCCGCCCTCGGCAATCGGCCCCACCGCGCCTACCGATACTTCACAAGCGTACTGTCGCCCGGCCAGGAGGGAATGCCGCCGAAGTACGGAGGCCGGTCCAGGGTCGGGGCCTCTCCGAGGGCCCGCGGGTCCTCGCGCTCGCGCAGGAGCGTGGTGAGGCGTTCGGCCAGCCGCTGCCGCGCGTCGGCGTAGTCCGGATCGGCGGCCACGTTGTGGAGCTGGTGGGGGTCGGTACGGAGGTCGTAGAGCTCCACCGCCGGTCGCTTTCCAAACGAGAGTTCGTACAGCTGCTGCAGGTGAGAGCGACCGTCCCGGTGCGTCCACATGTAGAATTTGGCCGGGCCGTTGTCGGTGTCCCCGAGCCACCCGTCGTCCGTCGCGGCGCGCCGGTAGTGGGGCGTGCCCGCCGGCCACCGGTCGGGAAAGTGATTGCGAATGAAGAGATAGTCGTCCGTGCGGAGGGCCCGCGCCGGATAGCCCCCCTCGTTGGGTGTCTCCTGCGCCGGGGTGTGCCGCTCGCGGCCCATGACCACGTAGTCGCGGCTCTCGGCGTCGGACTCGGAGAATCGCAGCAGATCGAGCAGGGATTCTCCCGTCATCGCGTCCGGCGCGGAGACGCCCGCGGCCTCGAGAAACGTCGGCGCGAGGTCCGTCAGGTTCACGAAGTCGGCGACCGTTCGGCCCGGACTTTCCACGCCCGGCCCCCGAACGGCGAGGGGCACGCGCGTGCCCATGTCGTACAGGTTGGCCTTGCCCCGCGGAAAGGGCCAGCCGTGGTCTCCGCTCATCACGATGATCGTGTTCTCCAGCTCGCCGCGCTCAGCGAGGGTCTCGAGCATCTCTCCTACTTCCCGGTCGAATCGCTGTACCTCGGCGTAGTAGTTGGCGATGTCCCGCCGAACGGGCGGCGCGTCCGGGAGCATGGGCGGCACCTCGACCGCGGACGGGTCGACGTCCATCGCCCGGCGCAGGCTGTCCGAGTAGGTCCGGTGCGGGTCGTGGCTCCCGAACCAGAAGGCGAAGGGCCGGTCGTCGGGCCGCTGCTCGAGGAAGTCCTCGAAGCTGTCGACCGCCGGCCCGGCAGGGTCGTGGGCCCGCTCTCCGATCTCCCCCGGCCCCCACCCCTTTCGCGTGTGGCCCACGACGTAGCCGGCCTCGTCGGCCAGCAGGTCCGGATAGACGGACACGTCCTCGGGAAACGTCGACCAGAGGTTGGCCGCCTCGCCCAGCCGCCAGAAGTCCTGCCCGGACAGCACGGCCCCGCGCGACGGGGTACAGGAGGGCACCGACACGAAGGCTCGCGTGAACAGCACGCCCTCCTCCGCCAGCCGGTCGAACGTCGGTGTCTCGACGGTCGGATCGCCGTATGCCCCGGCGTGCGGATAGCCCCAGTCGTCGGCAAAGGCGAAGAGGATGTTGGGCGACTCCTGGGCCTGGAGCCGGCCGGGGACGAGGAGAAGGGCCGCTGCAAGAAGGAGGGTCGTCCACAGACGCCGCATGGGCACTCGATGGGCCGTGAGGGGAGATCTCGGTTCGGGGCTTCGCCCTCTTTATACCAAATGCTAAGGATGACTGGGCACTTCGCTGCGGTATCTCCGGAAAGAATCGTCGCGAGGCACGCCTCGCGACGGACATCCCTTCTCGCGCAGGTCGGTTAGGGGCACAGCGATCCTTGGTAGCTGGTATTATTCAACTCAGGAGGGATCCACGAAAAACGACGCTGCGACCCTCATTGTCAACCTCGGCGATCCCCTGCCATGGCAATCGCGTCTCGCAGTTGATGGTCTAATGTTGTGCTCATCCAGGGCCATAGCTAGAGCTCCCATGCTCCCACGCGCCCTTTCTCCCGCGCTTCCAGGCGAGATCAGCTCGTCAAGAGCAGCTGAGCCTCCATTCGGATGCCGGATTTTTAACTACAATCGCTCTTGGGTCTCCTACACCAGCAGCGCCAGGCGGCGGGCCGGGCGCGTGACGGCCACGTAGAGGAGGGCCTGTCGCTCCTCGCCCCGGCACACGCGGAGGTCGCGGTGGTCCACGAAGACGGTGTCGAAGGTGGAGCCCTGCGCCCGGTGCACGGTGGTCGCATACGCGTAGTCCACCCGCGCAAACCGCTCGCGGAGGTCGAAGAACCGATCCCACTTCGAGCCGTCCTCCTTCGCCTTTTCGCGCCGTCGCTCCAGTGCCTCCTCGTAGCGCTCGAATTCGTCCTCATGTAGCACGTAGGCGGTGCGCGTGAGCCCCGACGACTGTCGGGACGGCGTCCGCACCTTCAGCTTCCAGACCGTCCACTCGCTCTGATCCTCGGCCTCGAAGGTGTCGACGGTGGCGGTCTTGACGCGGACCTCCTCGCTGTTGGTGAGGCGCGGCGTGCCCTCGTGGAGCCACGTCTCGGTGGCCACCAGCCACTCCCCCTCCACGAAGCGCTCGGCGTCGGCCCCGTAGCGGGCGGCCCGAATCTCGCGGTTGTAGCGGCGCACCGTCTTGTTTCTGTAGGCGAGGAGCCGGGCGTGGGTGGCGTCCTCTTCGAAGGCCTCGGTGTCGAAGGTCCGCAGGACGCTGTCCAGAAACTCCTCGCGATCGTGGGTAATGGCCACGCCCTTGTCGTCCTCGAATTTGCTGCCGAAGCGGCCGGCACCGTCCGTTCGGATCTGGGTGGCGAGCTCCAGAATGGGGTTGTCGGCCGCCTGGCGGTGGATCGTCTCGAGCGTGGGCCCCGGCACGTCGAGGGCGGGGGACGGGGCCTCGTTGACGGGCGGCAGCTGGGCGGGGTCGCCCACGAAGAGCCACTGCACGAAAAAGGGGCTGTCCTCGATGTGGGCCCACTCCTCGCGCCCGATCATCGAGGCCTCGTCGACGATGACGACCCCCTCGATAAAGTCCCGCGCCTCGTCGGGCACCAGCTCGTACTCGCCGTCCTCGGTCGGCTGGAGGCGCAGGCCGAGGAACGAGTGGAGCGTCTGCATCTGGACGGGGGCGTCGCCCAGCTCGTCGCTCAGCACCTGCACGGCCTTGTGGGTGGGCGCACAGACGGTCACCGTACAGTCTTCCTCCACCAGCTGCTCCACGAGGCGGCTCACCAGGTACGTCTTGCCCGTCCCCGCGTAGCCGCGCAGCCCGGTAAAGCGCTCGCCGCGGGCGAGGCGGTCGTACACCTCGTCGTAGGCGACCTGCTGGTCCTCGGTAAACGGGGCGTCGGTAACGGTAGGCATCGGAGCAGCGAAAGCCGCGTGTATAGAAGAGGAAGTGGGAAGGAGGACGACGACACGCACGCCCGGCCCGCACCGAGTCCGCGCACATATTGTACACAATACCACACGTCGTCCTGAAAATGCAACAGGACACGGTGAACTTATCGGTCGATCTCGTACTCCTCCGGCGGCTCTTTGTCGAGGAGGTGCCGCACGAAGTAGTCCCACGTCCGGCGAATGAAGTACGGCTCGTTCCTGTAGCCGTGGTCCCGATTGGGCATCACGAGCACGTCGAAGTCCTTGTTGTGCTCGATCAACTGATCGACGACGAGGAGCGTCATGTTCGGGGAGACGTTGTCGTCCATCGTTCCATAGGACAGTAGCAGGTCGCCCTCCAGATTCTCTGCCTGCAGTTGGTTGGCCTGGTTGACGTACGTATCGACGCCGGCGGAGTCGCGCAGAGGCCCCTGGTACTTCTCCCCCCAGTAGTCGGTGTAGCCACGGTTGTCGTGGTTGCCCGCACTGGCGACGCCCACGTGGAAGAAGTCGGGATACTGAAAGAGGGCACTGGCGGTCGCGTATCCGCCCCCCGAATGGCCGTAGATGCCGACGCGGTCGAGGTCGATCCAGTCGTGCCGCTCGGCCAGCTGCTCCATCGCGGCCTTCTGGTCCGGAATGCCGTTGTCGTTCATGTCCCCGTACCACGCGGTGTGGAAGTCCTTCGACCGCAGGGGGGTGCCCAGTGCATCGATCTGAACGACGATAAAGCCCAGCTCGGCGAGGGCCTGGGCCTGTCCCCGAAACCGCACCGAAAACTGACGAGACCCAATGCTGCCGGTTTGCGGTCCGGGATAGATCGCATTGATGATGGGGTACTCCTTGCTCGGATCGAAGTCCGAGGGCTTGTGCAGGAGGCCGTACAGGGGTGTGTCCCCGTCCCGTGCCGTCACGGTAAACCGCTCGGGCGGGGCCCACGGCGTCTCGGCGAGGGAGTCGGTCACGGCCGTGTCGACGGACATCACCTGCGCTCCCTCGGGCCCGCGCACGACCGTCTCGGGCGGCTGCGAAAAGGTCGACCGGGTGTCGACGACGTACTCGCCCGAGGGAGCGGCCGACAACGCATGGGCCGCGTCCGCGGGCGTGAGCAACGTCAGATCGCTGCCGTCGAAATTCACCCGATAGAGGTGCGGATGATAGGGGTTGTGGTCCGGCTCTCGCCCGACCGCCGAAAACAGAATCGTGCGATCCGCCTCGTCGACGTGCAGCACCTGAAGGACGTTCCAGTCCCCGGACGTAATCTGGTGCTTCTGCTCTCCGGTATCCAGGTCGTGCAGGTAGAGGTGGCCCCAGCCGCTCGTCCGCGTGTACCAGAGAAACTCGCCGCTGTCGGGCAGCACGCGCCAGTTCGGCGATCCAAAGAACGAGGGCGCCGACACAAAGAACGGTGGATCGCTCTCCCGGTAGACGTCGCGCACGGCCCCGGTCTCGGGATCGGCGAGGCGAAGCGTGACCGTGTCGTAGTCGCGAGAGGTCGACAGGAGAGCGAGCGTGTCGCCGTCGTCGCTCCACTCGGTGTCCACGAGTGCCCCGTCCCGAAGCAATCCGCAGCAGGTTGACGCCCGCAAATGATCCGGCGCCATGTCCAGAAACGTCGTCGTCCGCTCATCGACGTCGATCACCACCCGCTCCAGCCTCGGCACCTCGTCGTCGGCGTCCTTTGGAACGGCGTAGGGACGAGCGTGCAGCGTCGGACGGCCCGCGGTGGTCTCCAGGCGGTGCATCAGCGGCGTGTCGCGCTCGTCCTGCCGAAAGGTCGCAATCCGGCGCGAGTCCGGCGACCACCGAACGACGGGCTGGTCGCTGCGGCGCCAGCCCTGCGAGTCGATCGCGTAGGCGTAGTGCTTCTCGCCGTCGTCCGTGAGCCGAATGTCCTCGCCGCTCTCTAGATCTCGGACCCACAGGTCATGGTCTTTCCGATAAGCCACCCTGGAGCCGTCGGGCGAGAGAACGCCTCGCTTTATGAGGTCGGGAATCTCGCGGACCGCGGTGCAGGCGTAATCCGCCAGCGTGCACCGCCATCGAGTGTCGTCGTAGGCAAAGGAAATGGCCGTCCGACCCTCCCGGTATCGAAAGCTCGAAAACGGAAGGTCGTAGGGCTCGACCGTTTCATTCGACTCAGCAGCCTCGGTAATCGCGTCCGCCAGCTCCGTGTGGTCGAAGGCGGGCCGGCGAGTCTTCTCGTCCGGATCGACAAACACAAATTTATGCCCGTCTTCCACGTCGAGCCGATACCAGAAGGCGCCCCCCTCCAGCCAGTGCGGATCGACGCGCATCCGATGGACCTTGTCCTTCAGATTCCACCCGATCAGCTGCTCGGCTCGCCGATAATCGGCGTTGGTGCCGTCCCCCTCGTCGGGAGGGCGATCGGTGCCAAGAACGACGAACGTCAGGAGAATCAGCAGCAGGCCGAACGGCACGAATGCCGCCGACCGCCGAGGAAGAAGCGTACGAGACATCTGGCGCGATGATCTGTGAGAAGAACCCTCGCCCGTCCGGTTCGCCACCGGACTGAAAGCGGACGCCGAAACGAAGGGCAATTTCCCTCGCGTCCACAAAAAGAAAAGGCCAGCCCCGAAGACGGACGCGCCCAGGTTGGACGCTTTCGTCTCGCGAGGCCGGCAGGGGAGCGGAGAGGGGGGGATTCGAACCCCCGAAACGGGTATGAGCCCGTTTACTCCCTTAGCAGGGGAGCGCCTTCGACCGCTCGGCCACCTCTCCATTTTCCATCTTCTTGGTATGTCTTTTCGCCCCCAATGTTGCAGTGTACTCCCTGGTCCCCTGCTCCCATGCGCTCAGAAGCGCTCCCGGTGAGGGAGACAACGAGTCTCCTCTGCAAACCTGTGCGGCACTACTCAGACTCTTCCAGCGCCTCGGCCCCCGTGGTGATGTCGAGAATCTCCATGGTGATGGCGCTCTGCCGGGCCCGGTTAAATTCGAGCGTGAGCTCGTCGATCAACTCCTTGGCATTTTCAGTCGCGTTGTCCATCGCCACCATCCGCGCTCCCTGCTCGGCGGCATTCGACTCGAGAAGCGCCCGCCACATCTGGTAGTGAAGAAAACGGGGCACGAGCTCGTCGAGCAACCCGCGAGCGTCCGGCTCAAAGAGGTAATCGATGGCCTGACCGTTCTCCGGCAAGTCAAACAGGTTGGCTTCCTCCTGCATCACCGGCGTTTCGAAGCGCTCCTCCGGAATCGGAAGCAGGGGCTCTACGATCTGGTTCTGGACGATCGTATTCTTGAACTCGTTGTAGACGAGCTTCACCTCGCCCCAGATGCCGCGCTCGAAGCCCTCGACCGCATCGCTCACGATCTGACGGGCCACGTCGAAGTTGAGTCCGTCGAAGACGCCCTGGTAGTCCCCCACGAGCCGATAATCTCGCTTCTGGAAGTGCGTGTGTCCCTCCTCCCCCACACACAGCAGAAAGAGCTCCTCCTTGCGCTTTTCCTCCGAATACTCCGTCTCGATTAGGTTCTCGGCGGCGTTGATAATGTTGCTGTTGAAGGCCCCGCAGAGGCCTCGATCGGCCGTCACGACGATGACGAGCACGCCCTCTCCCTCCTCCGGTGCCTGAAAAAAAGGATGAGCCGTCGGGTCGAGCTCGTGCTTCAGGTGATTGATGAGCTCCCCAATCTTGTAGGCGTACGGCCGGGTCTCAAAGATCCGCTCCTGTGCCCGCCGCAGCTTCGCCGCCGCCACCATCTTCATGGCGCGGGTCACCTGCTTCGTGTTTTCGACGGACTCGATCCGGTTTCGGATTTCGCGAAGATTCGCCATGGCTCAGACGAGTGGGGAATGCAGATAACGATCAAACCGGAGAAGACCTCTTGCAGACTGCCGAGTACGCACCGCTTGCGTTGATGTACTGCGTATTTCGTATTGCGTTGAGGCCGGATGCCCCGACACGGAATGCGAATTACGCAATACGACCCTCCTCCTCCCTAACCCGAACGTTCGCCGAATCGAGCAGCCCAGGCAGCCGCGTCACGCAAGCACGTCTTCTTCCTCCTCTTCTTCCTCCTCGGCGTAGACCTCGGCCAGGTCCGCGGCGACCGACTCGAACGCCTCCTCGGCCGCGTCGGAAAGCTCCTCGGTCTCCCGAATCTCGTCGAGCTCCTCCTCGTGCCGGAGCTGAAGCCGCTCGATGTACTCGTCCTCGAACTCCTCGATGTCGTCGACCGGAATGGGATCGAGGTGGCCGTTAATGGCGGCGTAAATGATGGCGACCTGCTCCTCGACGGGGACCGGCGAGAACTCATTCTGCTTCAGAATCTCGACCAGCCGCTCTCCTCGGTTCAGCTGACGCTGCGTCGACGCGTCGAGGTCGGACCCGAACTTGGCGAAGGCCTCCAGCTCGCGGTACTGCGAGAGGTCAATCCGAAGCGTACCGGCCACCTCCTTCATGGCGTCGACCTGGGCCGAGCCGCCGACGCGAGACACGGAGGCGCCCACGTCGATGGCCGGTCGAATGCCGGAGTTGAAGAGGTCGGTCTCCAGGTAAATCTGGCCGTCGGTAATCGAGATGACGTTGGTCGGAATGTAGGCCGACACGTCGCCCGCCTGCGTCTCGATAATGGGGAGCGCCGTGAGCGACCCGCCGCCCTCTACCTCGTCCTGGAGCGGCTCCGGCAGATTGTTCATCTGCGAGGCCACCTCGTCGTCGTTGATGATCTTGGCGGCCCGCTCCAGCAGGCGACTGTGGAGATAAAAGACGTCGCCCGGGTAGGCCTCTCGTCCGGGCGGCCGCCGCAGCAGGAGCGAGAGCTCGCGGTACGCCACGGCCTGCTTCGAAAGGTCGTCGTAGCAGACGAGCGAGTCGCGGCCGGTGTCGCGGAAGTACTCGCCGATGCAGGCCCCGGCAAAGGGCGCGATGTACTGCAGCGGCGTCGGCATGGAGGCCGAGGCGTTAATGATGACCGTGTATTCCATCGCCCCGTTGCGCTCCAGGTCCCGCTTCACCTGCGCCACCGTGGAGTCCTTCTGCCCCACGGCCACGTACACGCAGTATACCGGATCTCCGCTGTCGACCTCCGGATCGTGCGTGTCCTTCTGGTTGATGATCGTGTCGATCTGCAGGGCCGTCTTCCCGGTCTGCCGGTCCCCGACGATGAGCTCTCGCTGCCCCCGACCAATCGGAATCATCGAGTCGATGGCCTTGATGCCGGTCTGGAGCGGCTCCTCCACCGGCTGCCGGTAGATCACGCCGGGCGCCTTCCGCTCCAGCGGCAGGGTCATCGTGTCGCCCTCGATGGGGCCCTGCCCGTCGAGCGGACGGCCGAGCGGGTCGATGACGCGGCCCAGCATGTTCTCGTTGACACCGACCGAGGCAATTTCCTCCGTGCGGCGCGCCTCGTCGCCCTCGCTCACCGCGTCGACGTCGCCGAAGAGAATGACCCCGACGCTGTCCTCCTCGAGGTTCAGAACCATGCCGTCCACGTCCTGCTCGGGAAACTCCACGAGCTCACCGGCCTGCACGTTGCTGAGACCGTACAGCGTCGCAATTCCGTCCCCGGCCTCCAGGACCGTGCCGGCCTCGTACTCCTCCGCCTTGGTCTCGAACCCACCGAGCTCACGGCGGAGAACGTCGGTAACTTCGTCGGGTCGAATAGAGCCGTTAGACATAAATACTACAGATCAATTGGATCAGGGCGTCGATAGCAGAACACCGGATGAACCGACCGTCCCTCACGCGGCCTGGCCGTTTACGTCGACCGAAAGGGCCGAGTCTCGAAGCCGGTCGTGCAGGGCAGAAAGCTGATTGCGCACACTTCCGTCAAACACGCGATCGCCAATTTGAATGACGAGCCCCCCAATTAAGTCCGGGTCCTCGTCCACGTGGAGGCGGATCGTCTTCCCCGTCTTCTTCTCCAGGGCCTCGACGACCGACTCCCGGTCCTCGTCCGAGAGGGCCTGCGCGACCGTCACGTGCGCGTCGACGATGCCGCGGTGCTCGTCGCGGAGCGACTGGTACTGATCGAGGATGGCCTTCGTCATCGTCTCCCGATCCTTCCGGATCAGCAACCGGAGAAACCGGACGAGGAGACCCGCCACCCGATCCCCCAGAAGCGACTGGACGACTGCGTCCTTCTTTTCCTGGGGAATGACCGGACTCTCGAAGAAGCGCGACAGTTCGCCGTTCGACTCCAGGCTCTCCCGGAGCATGAGAACGTCCTCGTCGACGTCCTCAAGCACGCCGACGTCCGAGGCCTCTTCGTAGAGCGCATTGGCGTAGCGCCGAGCAACAGTGCGCTGGCTCATATCAATCGGGTCTATGCGTCAAACGTTGTCCGTGCACCGTTGCACATCCAACGCATTCAAAGTTAGTTCGTCGAAAAGTCGTCGAGCGCGTCGTGGACCAGGTCCCGCTGGCGGTCTTCGTCCAGGTCTCGCTCGATGATCTTTTGAGCGGCTTCGATGGCGAGGTCCGCCACCTCGTCGCGCAGCTCCTGGAGGGCGGCCTGTTTTTCGCGCTCAATCTCCGCCTGCGCCTGTTCCTGCATCTGCTGGATGCGCCGGCGCGTCTTGGCCTCCTCTTCCTCGCGGAGCTCCTCGGCGGACTCGCGGGCCTCGCGCAGAATCTTCTGCGCCTTGCGCTCCGCCTCGCGGCGCGCCTCTTTGTTCTCGGCCTGAATCTCCTTGGCCTCCTCGAGCGCCTCCTCGGCTCGCTGAATCGAGCTCTCGATCTCCTCCTCCCGCGCCTCCAGCGATTCGGTGATCGGCCCCCACCCGAACCGGTAGAGGACGTACAGGAAGATGAGGAACGCAACGAACTTCCAGACGATGAGTCCGGGTTCGGGAGCAATCAGGTCCATAGGGACGAAGGAGATTGTGCGCGAAAAGGAATCGTCGCAAAAGGACCGACCACGGCCCGGTGGGCTCTTCTCTCCCGCTGCAAGAAGCGGTGAGACTGTGCTCCCCTACCGGGACGACGGCACGGATTCGCGGAGGCACCGCGGCGCAACTCGGCCTAGGCCGTAAATACCAGGAGCAGGCAAATAATGAGAGCAAAGAGGGCCACACCCTCGATCAGGGCGGCGGACACAATCATGAGTCCCCGGATGTCTCCGGCCGCCTCGGGCTGTCGGGCCGCCCCTTCCATCGAGGAGCTCGCGAGCCATCCAATTCCAATACCAGCCCCGATGGCCGCAATGCCGGCACCGAGACCTGCAGCGAGATACGCAAGAGCAGCAGCTTCCATGATCAGTTGTTCTTAGTGAAGTAAGGTGTAAACGACGATGGTGATGCAAAGTTGAACGGGCGTCGCCCTCAAAGGAAGACGCATTACGCTACGCGGGCGACGGCTCCACGGCCTCCTCTACGGCGTCGAGACGACTTTCAACGTCGCCCTGAGCGGACGACGTGTCTTCGTCGGAGTCGTCGTGGTGATGCTCCTCCACGGACATGCCGATAAAGAGCGCCGACAGGATCGTGAAGACGTATGCCTGAATGAAGGCAACGAGCAGCTTCACCAGCAAGATGAAGACCGTGAATCCTATGCTAATGATGATGCTCCCCCAGGCAGCCACCTCCCCGAAGATCACGTTCATGATAAAGATGAGCCCCAGGAGGCTAAAGATGATGAGCGCCCCGCCGAGCATGTTGGCAAACAGACGAATGGCGAGCGCCAGGTGCCGCATGACGAGACCGATGATCTCGATGGGCACGAGGATGATGCGCGCCAGAATGGGGGCGTCCGGCGGCCCGGTGAGAAGCTCCATGTAATGGTCTTTCGAGCCGTACAGCAGGCCGATGGCGAACGTCACAAAGGCCAGCACGCCCGTCACGGCAATGTTGGAGGTAGGCGCCCCGGCAAAGGGCACGAGACCCAGGATATTGGCCACCAGAATGAAGAAGAACGAGGTCAGAAGGTAGGGGAGGAACGTCCGCCACTTCTCCCCCTGAATGTTGGGCTTCGCAATTTCGTCTCGAATGAAGACCACCATGACCTCCATCATATTCTGGAGAACGCCCTGCGGGGCCTTCGTGCGTCCGACCCCCTCTTTGTAGCGCTGGGCCAGGGTGACGAACACGCCCGTCACGATGAGGAGCGCCAGGAAGGAGAATACGAAGTGACGGGTAATGGAAAAATCGGCGACGACGTGCCCGCTCGTGCGCACCACCGAGCTGTGGAGGTGATCGTGAGCCGCAATAGCCTCGTCGAGTGTAGCCGGGTCGGTCGTCACCTCTCCGTGCCCGCCGTCCTCTCCGTCCCCGTGGGCCGCCAGCCCATACGGTCCATTCTCGAGCAGTCCCTTCGTGCTCCCGTAGGCCTCCACCGCAAGATCTCCGTCCGCCGTGCGAACGAGCATGATGCGCGGAAGCTCGACGGTGGCGAACGGCTCCAGGTTGAGGTACACCCCGTCGGTGGCGTGCCCGAGAATCGTGTTGTTCACGATTCCGTCGAGGGTCAGCTCGCCCTCTCCTTCAGCCGCCTGCGTGGGGGCGGGAGCAAGAGCCGCCCCCAACCCGAGCACGACGAGAGCCACCGCAGCGACGGAGCGGATGCGTGTGATCATGATGCGTGTGACGATACGAACACGTTGAAGGATGAGTACGACACAGCGAATCCGCCCCCTCCCTCCGGCAGGACTCAGCTCAGGTGCCGGGCGATGAGGGCGGTCTCGGCAATGATGCTCAACACGAGCAGGGACACCACCGTCCCGACAAACGCCGCCACGTTCACCGGCACGAGCACGAGCACGAAGGCAACGCCCCCCAACACCAGCGTCACGCGCCCCAGGAGTCCCCCCAGTTCCACAACCAGGAACGCACGAACGTCCGATTGTCGCTGCGCCAGACGGTGTGTAAGCAGACGCAAAGCGGCGTACCCCCCCATCACCCCCACGCCAATAGCGATTCCGAGCCACCAGGCCATACGTCCCGCCTCACGAGTCTCGTTCGGAGAGCCGACGGTTTTGACTCGCCCCCGCTCACAAAACTCTCCAAAATGAAGGTAGGAATCCGGACGATAGGGGACTTATGAGAAGCGGTGAATCGTACATGAAAGAAATGCGCAGGTCCCCAAAAAGAAGTGTGGAGGACAAACCGTCCTCCCTTGACCCTATCGATCGAAGTCCTCTTGAAGCCGCCAGAGCTGAACGATCACAGACGCCCCCCCCACGGCGGCCCCCGCGAGAAGTCCCCACGGCGTCGTGTCCCATAGAATGTCTGCGAGATGGCCCAAAAGCGGCGGAAGGGCCGCCGCCCCGGCCAGGCGCCACCCGAGGTCCAGATACGGCGTAACGTCGCGCAGGGCACTCATCCAGTCGGCCATCCCTCCCGACTGTCCCTCCGGTGCCCGATCTCCCCCCGACGATCCGCCTGACGCCTCGTCCTCCGCTCCTGCACTTCGTTCCTCCGAGGCGGACATAACACCGAAGCTTCGAAAACGGACGTCAACGCACGAATCCCCTCCCCTCGATTAGCTCGCGGCTTCTTCGGACGACGCCCCCTCCCCCTCGTCGGCCTCGACGTCCGCGGCCGCGTCGTCGGATCGAGCCTCGTCGGGCTCCCCGTTGACGGAAATCGGCGTGCTCATCTTGCACTCCCCCGTAAACTGAGCCCCTTCCTCCACGACCAAACGATCGGTCTCGATGTTGCCGTCCACCTGGGCGGTGCTCTTGAGCACGAGGCGTTCCTCAATCACGATTTCGCCCTGCACACGCCCGGCAACGTCGGCGTTGGTCGCGATGATTTCGCCGTCCACCGAGCCGCTTTCGGCAATCATCGCCTTGCCCTCCACGTTCAGCGTCCCGACGATTTGACCGCTGGCCCGAACGTCGCTCTCGGCCCGAACGGTGCCTTCGAAGACGGTGCCTTTCCCAACGAGATTGATTTGATCTTGGGCAGGATTCTGTTGATTGGCCATAGAAGACGACTCGTTGTCGTTCGAGGTATTGTTAAAGAGTCCCATAGGAACGTTGCGGCGGCAAAGTGGCAGCGCAGTAGTGCACGTGGGAAAATGAAGGAGCCCGGCCGAGACGAGCCGGGCGACCCGGCGTCCGTCTCGACTGCTCCCATCTTCTTCTCGATACTCCTGTTTCTAAACGGCCCGTTTTCTGATCAACGGGCGTAGGCGTTGCTTTGATTTCCGAGTCGGGGCCCGGTGCTGCCCCGCGAACGGGACACGTCCAAACGGAATCTCTTCTCCCCCTCCGGATGACGCCCCGACGGTCACAGCACTGGAGTGCCGATTCCGAACCGACCGAAAATCAAGTCAACCAAACGCAGAACATGAATTTCTTTTTCTCGCTCTCTTCTCTACCAACCGGTCACGTAGGGGCGTGGATCCTGCGCGAGACCGTTTCTCCACAGCTCAAAGTGCAGGTGCGGCCCCGTGGTCGCCTCTCCCGAGTTTCCGCTCACGGCGAGTGCCTCCCGAGCCTCCACCCGATCTCCGGTCTGCTTGAGAAGTCGTTTGTTGTGCTTGTATACCGAAAGATATCCGTCCGAATGCTGGACGGCAACGGTGTACCCTCCCTTCTGGGTCCAGTCGGCCAGAACGACGTAGCCCTCCCCCACGGCTCGCACCTGGGTCCCCTCCGAAACAGCAAGATCGATTCCAAAGTGGGCACTGCTTGCGTCAAATGACCGGGTCGTGAAGCCCGTCCTGACCGGCGCCTGCACCGGAAGCGACAGACTCGGAAGGGCATAGGCCTGGTTGTTCTCCTCGCGATCTCGCCCGGTCGCCGGAAAGCTCGACACCGCAACAGCGGGCTGCTCGTGGGCCTGCCCTCCGCCCTCCTCCGTCTCGGGCGGCGCCGGCTCGGGAACCGTGCGCCGGGACGTCATCGGCTCCCCCGGCGACGACGCGTCTTCCGTTGCCCCCGTCCGGGCCATGGAATCAACCTGTCCCGTCACCAGCTGCTGCAGTCGCCGAATGTACTGGCGCTGCACCGTCACGGAATCTTGAAGGGCGTCGACCCGAATCGCATTGAGGCGAGCGTTGCGCCGCAGCTCCTCGGTCCCGTATCCCGGAATAATTGCCCGAAGCGGCGTAAAGGCCAGCAGGCCGGCCCCAAGGAGCCCCACGAGAAGAAGACTCATGCCCCACGCCGCAATCAACCGCCGAGGCCGCACCCGATACCGGTGTGTTCGTCCCACCTCCTCGTCGTCCATGACCACGACCGTGTGCGCAGATCCCGGGCGGCGAAAGAGATCGGACAAAAGCGACCACATGGACACAAATTCACTCGTACGGAAACAGAACCCTCCCCTCGTCAACCGGGGCCGACGGCCGATGCGAAAACAAACTGCTAACTTGATGCAACGGGGCGTCTGTTGTCCAGTTTCCTATTTCGACTCCTCCGCGCGCTCTTCGCTTTCGGATCCCTCTTCCCCTTGCCCGGTCTCCCCACAGAGACGACTGCCCCGGTTCCCTGCCCGTGCCCTAACGAGGAAAGTGAAGGCCAAACCGTGCTCGTCCCTGTGATTTTCCATTGGAGTGGGAACCTTTTCCGCAGCGCAAATCTACCTTGGATGATCCTTCCGCCCAAACAGCTCCTCCAATCTTGGAGGTCCTCGAACGCACCCCCTCCAACCAGCAACACACCATGCCCCAGCATCAATCGGCCAAGAAGCGGATACGGCAAAATGAAAAGCGGCGCAAGCAAAATCAGTCCCGAAAGAGTCGCGTCCATACGAAAATTAAACAACTCAAGTCGCTGGACGACAAAGCCGCCGCCGAAGACCTGCTCAACGACGTGAAAGGCGATCTGGATCGCCTCGCGGCAAAAGGAGTCATCCACAAAAACAGAGCGGCCAATAAGAAGAGTCAGCTGGAAACGTACGTAAACACCCTCGACGAGTAGTGAAGGGATTCCCCTTCTGAACGTACGCTATCCGGCCCGTTCCCCTCGGACGTGAAACGCCGAATGGGTGCTCTTCAGGCTCGTTCTTAATAAATCCTTGCAAATCTTTTCTCCGTTTCGCATCATCGTAACGCCCTGAGTTGTGGTTGTCAGGGCGCATTCCTAGTATTGTTTTTCACCATAGGGTGGACACTTTGTGTCCCTCTATTTCCTGACCAGAGGAGGATTACGACGAGTGAATCCGCCCTGGCCCTTGACGTGAGACCCATTAAAACCTTCTTCCTCCAACGTTCTCCACCGCGGCGTAGAGTGGAGTGTGAGGCAGAACGAGTGCACCTCCACACCTCTCCCACGACGGAATGAACACCTAACGCGCCGAATTGCGTGTTCGAAGATCATTCCGTTTCTTAACGTCCGACGCCGCGAGGGCGGACTCCTCGACTCCTTCTTGGGAAAGAGCATCCTCCCACGGAGATGTCTGTGAAGGTGCCTACTTCCTTTTTCGGTCTTCGCTCCCTCTGACGCAGCGCAACTACCTACACATTATGACAGCTTCAACACCCGTGAACACACGACAATACTCTTCACTCTGGTTCCCCGTTCTTCTTCTTTTTGGGGGCTTCCTCCTGGCCGGCTGCGGTGCCACCGCCCCGGTCGTGGACTCCGTCAATACGCCGGACACTCTCGAGGCCGGAGAGTCGGGAACGTTCGAGGCCACAATTGAAAACCAGGAGGACGCCGACGAGCCTCTGACCTATACCTGGGACTACGGAGACGGGGCGACCGGATCCGGACTCCTCACCAATCACAGCTACAACTCGACCGGGGAATACACGGTACAGTTCCGGGCGAGCAATGAAGGAGGGGCCGACTCCTCGACGGCATCCGTAACGGTCGTCGAGCCGCCGCAGCCCGCCCAGATTACCTCGGTCAACGCCAACCCGAACCCGGTCGACGCCGGCGAGCAGGTCCAGTTTAGCAGCAACGTGCAGGGCGACAGTCCCATCAGCTACAGCTGGAACTTCGACGACGGCAACACGGCATCCAGCAGCTCGCCGTCGCACACCTTCGAGGAGGCCGGTCAGTACTCGGTTGAACTCGAAGCGTCTAACAACGTGGGCGAGGACTCCCGCTCCGTTACGGTTCGGGTGAACCGTGCCCTTCCGGAGGTCTGCACGACAGTGAGTGAATTCAACTCGGCCTTCTTTGGACGGAACTCCAGCACCCTCACCGACGAGGGTGAAGGCAGCCTCGAGGAAAATGCGGACATTCTCTCGCAGTGCCCGAACCTGACGGTCCGGGTCGAGGGCTTCGCCGCCCCGGGTGAGCGAAACGCACAGTCCCTCTCTGAGGACCGTGCTCAGGCCGTCGCGGACTACTACTCCGACAACGACGTCGAAAGCAATCGCATCACCACCAGCGGTGAAGGCGAAGTGAGCGGCGTGACGAGCAAGAAGGGTGGCACTCGCGAGTATCGCCGGGCCGACTCCATCCCGCAGCGGGAAGACAACTAAGGGATCAAAGCGTGAGCCTCTCCGGCTCACCTTCCCTCAATTTCGGCGGACCCGCCTCACGGTGGGTCCGCCTTTTTTATTTTGAACGTCCGGTGCGTACGCCCCGGAACGCCCTGATCTACTGTACCGGACTCGCCGCCTGCTGTACCTCGGCCTGGTCGTCGCGCCGTTCGCGCGGCACCACGACGACCAGCCAGGCGAGCCCGCACGCGACCTGGAGGACCGCAAACGCCATCACGGCCCCGTTCAAGGTCAGCCAGCCCAGCTCGAGGAGGGCACTGCCGATGAGAATCGAGACCGAGTCGGCACTCATCACGAGCAGCCAATCGGTCGCAAAGACGCGGCCCCGATACCGATCCTCGGTCCGCTTCTGCAGGATGACTGTGCTGAGCACCCAGTTGCCGCCGCTGGCGGCGTGGCCCACGACCACGAGCGCGCACACCAGCACAATGATCGAAAGCCGAGACGACCAGGGGACGAGGCCAATGCCCAGATAGCAGAGCCCACTGATTACGATGGTTCCCCCAATGACGGCGGGCCACTGTCGTCGATCCTGAAAAAGCGCACGGACGACGATCGGCCCGATGCCCGTACCGATGCCTCGCGCCATAAAGAGCACGCCGATGCCCGCGGCCAGGGCCGACGGCGCAATGCGATCGCCCAGCAGCGCGAGCATGTACACGAGCGCACCGCCCGACACGGCCCAGGTGGCCTTGGCAAACGCGAACCGCCCGATCCGGGGATGTGAGCGCAGATGCGACCAGCCGTCGGCAATCTCGCGGGCGGCCGAGCGTAGGAGCGACGGACCTGTCGGCTCGGTGTCCTGGGGAATGGTGGTCCCGACGATAAAGAGAGCCGAGACGAAGTACGTCGCACTGTCAATCCAGAAGACCGCCTGCGTCCCCAGTGCCTCCATCGCAAAGCCGCCCAGAGCAGCCCCCACCGCCAGCATGGTCGACCAGGTGGCCGACATGAGTGCATTGGCCGTCAGGAGTTCCCGCGGCGTCGTGATGTTGGGAAGCGCCGCGCTCTTGGCCGGATTGAAGACGGCACCCGCCAGCACCTGCGCAGTGAGCAGCACGTAGAGCCACGGCACCTCCGCCGGCTGGTCGATAAACAAAAAGCCGAGGACGACGACGGCCCGAAAGAGGTCCGTTCCGATCATGAGCCACCGCCGATCGTAGCGATCCACGATGACGCCCGTCAGCGGCGCCGCCAGGGCCCACGGCAGCATTTTGGTGATGAAGACGGCCCCCAGCGCCAGCGGCGATCCCGTGAGCTCCGTGACGAGGACGTAGAGGGCGATGGTGTTAAACCAGTCGCCAAACAGCGAGATGAAATTGCCGATCCACAACCGGCGAAAGTTGCGGTTGCTCGTGACGAGGGCCCAGTACCCGGTCTGCTCGTCGACCTCGACATCGTGTGCGGTACGGGAAACAGCCATGACGAATCCTTCAACCCACCTGTGCCCTCGTGGGGTTTCGCAGGCGGTGTCGTCCCATCGAAAAAATCACAGGTCGACCCCTCTCTTTCTCCAAACGCCTCCGAACGATTCGCTCTCGCAAATCCAGAGCCCTATGGGTTCGTCGTCGCCTCCACGGGCTCCGATGCTTTTTCTTCCCCCGCCAGTCGGGAGGGCAGCTCTGCGGAACGCGTGCCCACCTGCTTCGAGGCCACTTCGTCGTTGGTGGGCGGAGAGACCCGGCGCCAGCGCTTGTACCAGATGACGGTTCCGGTGACGGAGAGCACGGCCGGGGCGAGCCCGAACAGGACGTAGAGCCCCTTCACCAGCAGTCCGCCCACAGCCCCGACGTGGAGCGGATAGAACGTCTGGAGAAGTTGTGCCCCACCCGGCGCTTCGCGTGCGTCGTCGACGCGGAGCACGGCCTCCGATCCTTCGGGGTGGAGGTACGCGAAGCTGCGACCATTCGGGTGCCACTCCGGCGGCGTCCGAAGACGCACGGTAATTGGGGCCGTCGGCTCCTGGGGCACGTACACAAAGCTGGGCTCGGCACCGGGCAGCCGGTCGAGTGCCGTCTGCAGGGCCGTCTCGTAGTCGAGCCGGGCGACGGTGCGACTCGAGTCCGCAGGAGATTCGACGACGGGAGGCGACGGAGGCCACGGCTCGGAGGCCGTCACGGTGCTGATGATCTGCTGCGTCGTGGGGTAAAACACGAACGCGCTGCCGGTGAGAGCCGTGAGCAGTAAGAAAACCGCCGTATAGAATCCCCCGGCGCGGTGAAGGTCGTAGTTGAAGCGAAGGGCTCCGTGCCGCCAGGCAATGCGGAGGGCGGCCCAGAGTGCCCGGAGGCGACGAGGCCACCACAGCACGAGACCGGTGATCGTCAGGACGACGAGGAGCAGGCCGGTCCCTCCGACGAGGATTCCGCCGGTACGCCCGGCCAACAGGTCGATGTGGAGAGACGAGATCGTGTTCATCACGCCCGCCTCGGGTCCACGATCGCCGAGGACCGTGCCTCGATACGGATCGACGTAGACGTGCGTGTCGTCCTCTGCCAGCCAAACCGTGACGGGCGCCTCCGCGTCGGCCGGCATTTCGAGGAGCCGCGGCTGAGCCTCGGGGTGGGCCGCCCGTACGGCGTCCATCATCCGGTTCAGCGACACCCGCTCGTCGGCCGGATCCACCTGCAGGAGATCGGGCCGGAGCCAGCAGTCGAGCGTATCTTTAAAGACGAGTGCACTCCCGCTCACGCTGATGACGATGAGGAGCCCGCCCAACGCCAGTCCGCCGTAGAGGTGGATCCACGAGGAAATGCGACGAAGCGTGGGCATGGCGATGAATGGACGGTCCGTACAGACTCACGCATCCCGGAAATCGAGCGCTACCACGTCACGGTGTACGAAAGAGTGACGTTGCGACCGGGGGCCGGCGTGTACGCGTCATCAAATGCGGGATACTGAGACCGAACCGGAAAGTAGTAGTTGTCGAGCAGGTTCTCGATGCCGACTGTGAGGGCCCCGGGCCCCACGTCAATCCGGCTCGACACGTCGAACACCGTGTACGGGGACACGCTGCCCCGCCCGTAGGCGGTAGAGCCGGGAAAGGCGTCGCGACTACCGGAGTACAGCATCTGAAGACGAGCCGTCCAGCCGTTCACGGGCGTCACCTCCACGTACCCCGTGATCTTTTCGGGCGGAATGCGGTTGCCCGGCAACGGCGTTTCGTAGCTCCCGTCGTCGTCGGCGTCGCGGATCCCTTTCACCCAGGAGAACGTCCCGCCCACCCCTACGGGATCGACCACCTGCACGTCGGCCGTGAGCTCCACCCCGTAGACGTGCTCGGGGGAGCGTACAAGTTCGAAGTTCGCGCCGTACGCACTCCCAAGCTCAGAGGTGGTGTAGTACCCCGCAGCGGTCGCGTTCAGGCGCTGGGTCCCCAGGCGGAGGCCCGTTTCGTAGCTGTTGACCGTCTTGGCCTCCGGGTTGAGCGCCTCCACGGAGGACGCCGTCGTATTTCGGAGTACGCGGCCCACCTCGCTCACCGCGAAGCCCTGCTCGAAGGAAGCAAACACGTCCAGCGGCTCGGTGACCGTAAACACGGCGCCCGCGTTGAAGGCAACGTTGTCGTAGGTGAGCGTTCCCCCCTCCACGTCGTTTCGGGTGTCGTAAATCGGAGGGTCGTCCTCTCGATTCAACCAGCTGCGGAAATCGTCGACTCGAAGAGAAATCACTTCGTACCGCGCCCCTCCCCGCACCGTTAGCCGATCCGTCACCGGAAGGCGGAG
>CAZCUZ010000036.1:0-24172 GCA_964502085.1 uncultured Salinivenus sp.
CGTCGTGGTAGAGGGTCTGCATGGTGACCATGCGTGTGAGGTCGCTCAGGAGCGTGACGGCGTAGTCCGCACAGTCGTCGGCACTGGCGTTCCCGAGGGGGGCCACCCGCTCGGCAAATTCGTACATCGCGTTGAAGCCCTCGATGCCCGATCCGGCGGTCGTGTCCGTGGGGCTCTGCGAGATGGCGTTGATGCGAATGTCGCGGTCGCCGAGGCGGTATCCGAACGAGCGGACGATGCTTTCGAGGAGGGCTTTCGCGTCGCCCATTTCCGAGTACTTCGAGAAGATGCGCTGGGCGCCGATGTAGGTCATGGTTAGGATGGAGCCGCCGTCGGCGATGGCGTTGCTTTCCAGGGCGTGGTGGACGATGCGGTGGAGGCTCACGGCCGAGACGTCGAGCGTCTGCTCGTACCAGTTGTAGTTGAGGTCTTCGTAGGGTACGTCCTTCCGCACGTTAACGCCCATTCCAATGGAGTGGACGATGAAGTCGATCGTGCCGTACTCGTCCTTCACCTCTTCAAAGAGGTCGGCCAGTTCCTCGTCGTCGGTGGCGTCGGCCCAGATGACGGGGCTGCCCGTCTCTTCGGCGAGCTCGTCGAGGCTTCCGAAACGCCGGGCGACCGGTGCGTTTGACAGGGTGAACTCGGCGCCTTCTCGGTTGCACGCCTGTGCGATCGACCAGGCGATGCTGTCTTCGTTGAGGGCGCCGAAGATGATTCCGGTCTTGTCGTCGAGCAGATTGTGTCCAGCCATAAGAGTGAGGGAATCAGTTCGAGTGGGAAAAGCGAGTGGCGAGGGGGCGTCCTCATGAACGCACGGACGGCGGGGCCGACGGGAGCAATGCCCGTTCCGAAATGATAGGCACCACGGGGGGAAACAGAAAATCCGGGGTGGAGCGGCGGCCGCTCACAGTCGGACCTCCTTCATAGAGGCGAGGTAATCGAGCAGTGCCTGGTGCACGCGTCCATTCGTGGCACACACCTGACGGTCGAAGAGGGGGGAGAGGCCGGGAACGTCCCGGTAGTCCGTAATTCGACCGCCGCTCTCGCGCACGAGCAACGTTCCCGCCGCCGCGTCCCAGGGACTGAGGCCCGTTTCGAAGAATCCGTCGAACCGGCCGCAGGCCACGCCGGCCAGATCGACGGCGGCGGCTCCGTGGCGGCGCACCGAGCGCGCGCGGCGGAGGAGCGTGCCGAGCACGTCGAGGTACTGCTCCGTGTGCTCGAACCGGCGGTACGGGAAGCCCGTGGCGAGGAAGGCGTTTTCGAAGTCGTCGGTGTGGGACACGCGAATGGGGTCGCCGTTGAGCTGCGTGCCGTGGCCGGCCACGGCCGTAAACAACTCGTCGTGCGGCACGTCGAGCACGACCCCGACGACGAGAGAATCGCCGTCCTGGAGCGCAATGCTAACGGCGTACGGAGGCACCTGCTGCATGAAATTCGTGGTGCCGTCCAGCGGGTCTACGATCCAGCGGCGGCCTTCGACGGTGCGGTCGTGGGCGTCGAGATCCGCTCCTTCTTCGGCCATTACGTCGGCGGTGGGCGTGGCGTCCTGCAGGAGCGACAGGATGGCCTCCTGAGCGGCCTCGTCGGTCGCCGTAACGAAGTCGTTGGTCTGCTTCACGCGCACCCGGCCGAGCCGGCCTGCCCGGTCGCGGATGATGGTCGCGGCGCGGCGGGCCGCCCGGACGGCGACCTCAAGGGCCTCGTCGTGCGGGGAATTGTGAGCAGGGAGGTTCATGCGGGCAGGGGCGAAACTCGTCCGAAAAATACGTCAGGAGCGGCAGTCGCGTCTGCGATCCCGAAGACTTCACGAAGCCGGTTCGACGGGCCGAAACTTTTGGCCCGTTTCGGACTAGCGGTACCGGAGCCGGTGCCAACATATAAATCGACAGTCAGTGATGCATCCGCCCCGGTTTGAACGCGTCCATTTTTTACACGTCCGACTGGCGGCCCTTCTGCTCGTGGGAGGCGTCGTGCTTCAGGGCTGTACCTCGTCGCCGGCTCGACCGGACGCCGCGCTCATGCCGGCCGATACGATCACGTCGGCGGTCGATCGCGACTCGGCCCTCGCCGTGCTGTCGTCGATGCGCCGTACGGCGTTCGATTCGGCGTTCGCGACCCTCGACGAACATGCGTTCACGCGGTACGTGCGCACCGAGCAGCTCGACCCGTCGGGGCGTGCCACGGCCGTTCGGTCGTACGAGCTCCGCTACCCGACGGGCACCGCATCGGGGACGATTCAACGCCGCGATTCGGTCGGAGCGTTTCGACGCGGCGGCATCTTTGGAGGCGTGGCCCCGGATCGCAATCCCACAGAGCGACCGGCCAATCTGACGGCGCAGGTGCTTCCGGATCAGCCGGCCTACGTGGAGCCTCGGACGCGGGAGGCGTTCCGGTACGCCCTTCAGGCCGATACGCTTCTGGACGGGACGCCCGTCTACGTGCTGGAGGCGACGGCCCGCAACTACGGAACGGGACGAGATCAGGGCGTCCGCTACGCACGTCTCCGTCTCGACCGAGCCTCCTACGAGCTCATCGGACTCACGATGGTGCGGGCGGAGGCCGTTCTCCTGTTCGGGGAGAACAGTCGGTTTACCGTTCACCTTCGCCCGGCTGCCGACGATTCGCAGACCTGGGTCCCGCACCTCACCCGCGTTCGAGCCTCGGTGAACGTGCCGTTTCGCACGCCGCGGCAGTTTCGCACCGTTTCGGCCTTTTACGCATACGAGTCGTCCTGACGACCGATGGAAGCCGCGTGCCGACGGCCGCGCCTCCTTCGCACAGTGCGTATTTCGTATCGCGTCGTTTTCTTATCCACGGCCCTCTTCAGGAGACGATACGCGATACGAACCGTAAGACGGATCCGGTTTCTCTCCATTGCACGGCAATTGTATCTTGGGGATGGCCGTCAAGGACCGCCCTTGTTCAGGGGAAAACGCCCGTGTGCTCTGACGGAAAGGAGGAAGTAGTTCTGGGCTGTGCTCGCTCTCCCGTGCTGTCCGGACGACCTTCGGAATTAGGGGCACCCGAGCGTTGCCGCGCTCGGTCGAACGTTTTCCCGTACGATCGCCCTACTCTCCATTGACGCTTCTGTCCCATGTCCCTCGCCCTCGTCGACGACGTACAGGAGCAGCTCGACACCGATCGCTTCGGGCGGTCGATGCGGGGATTCGAGACGGTGACGTCGACGAACACCGAGGCGGCCGAGTGGGCCCGGGAGGGGGCGCCGGAGGGGAGCGCGGTCGTGGCCGAGTACCAGTCCGCCGGACGGGGGCGTCACGGACGCACGTGGGCAGCAAAGAAGGGGCAGAACCTCACGTTTTCCGTGGTGCTTCGGCCCGACCTCGACGCAGAGCGGCTGGGTCTCATTCCCGTGGCCGCCGGTGTGGCCGTGGCCGAGGCAGTCGATGCATTTGTGGCGCCTCATCGGGCCGTTCTCAAGTGGCCGAACGACGTGCTCCTGGAGGGGCGGAAGACGTGCGGGATGCTCTTGGAGTCGTCGCTCTCGGGGCAGCGGGACGCGACGGTCGTGGTGATTGGGGTGGGAATGAACGTGAATCAGACCGACTTTCCGGAGGCCCTCGCCGACACGGCTACGTCCCTGCGCCTGACGACGGGGCGGGCCGTGTCTCGCCCGCCGCTGTTTGCTCGCCTCCTCCGGCGACTGGAGGCCCGCTATGACGCCGTTCAGGACGGTCAAGACGACGGGGTCCGGGCGGCCTTCCACGAGCGCCTCGCGACCCTCGGCGAACGGACGACCCTTCGCGTTGCGGAGACGGGAGACACCCTTACTGGGATCGTCCGCGGGGTCACGGAGACCGGTGCTCTCCGGCTCGACACGCCGAACGGTCCTCACACCGTGCACGCCGGGGACGTGACGACGAGAACGTGAGGTGGCTTCTCGGTTTGGTCCACTCATGCTCCACGACAATCGTTCATCGCCCTGACTCATGCTCCTCGCGCTCGACATTGGAAACAGCGCCGTAAAGGGGGGGCTGTTCGACGAGGCCGATCTCGTCCGCGTGTTTTCTATGTCGACCGGGGGAATGGACGCGAGCGAAGGACCTCCCGTCTCGGGCTGGGACGATGCGCTGGCGCCCCACCTCGACGATGTCTCAGTCGACCGGATCGTGCTCTCGTCGGTGGTGCCCGCCACGGCCGATGCGGTTGCGGCGGCACTGTCGTCTAGGACGGACGCGTCCGTCACCCGTGTGCGTCCGGACATGTCGCTTCCGTTCGATCTCGCGTACGAGACGCCCGAGACATTGGGCGCGGACCGCCTGGCGGCCGCGGCGGCAGGATGGGTGCAGCATGGGGCATTGGCCTCACCGCCGCAGAGCGTGATCGTGGTGGATGCGGGCACGGCCGTCACGGGCGAGGTGGTGCACCGCGACGGAGTTTACGAGGGGGGCGTCATAACGGCCGGTCCGGCCCTGGTTCAGACGGCGCTCCGGACGGGCACGGCGCAGCTGCCGGACGTTCCGCTCCGGCTCCCCGACGAACCGGTGGGCCGCTCCACCGAGACGGCCCTGCAGAACGGCATCATGTGGGGCCTCGTCGATGCAGTGGAGGGTATGATCGAGCGGCTCGCGGCCGCACTGCCCGATAGGCCGATCGTCGTGGGGACGGGGGGATGGGGTGCTCTTCTCGCCGATCACCTCGAGTGCGTCGATCACCACAGTCCCCACCTCGTCCTGCACGGCATCCGAATTCTGGGAAGGGACCCCGCCGGGTAGGCACTCGATGCGACGCCGCTACGCATTTCTCTCGGTGTCCGGAAGAAGGTCCTGAATGCGGGACATGACCATCTGAATGGCGACGCGATTGTGCCCACCCCGGGGAATGATAATGTCGGCCTCTCGCTTCGAGGGCTCGACGAATTCGAGGTGCATGGGGCGAACCGTCCGCTCGTACTGCCGAAGAATGCCTTCGATGGACCGATCGCGCTCCTGCAGGTCCCGTCGGATGCGGCGCATGAGCCGAATGTCGTCGGCCGCGTCCACGTAGATTTTGATGTCCATCTGCTCCTCGAGGATCACCTCGGCGAGGACGAGGATGCCCTCGATGATGATTACGGGGCGCGGCTGGACGGTCTTCGTCTCGTTCCGGCGCGTGTGGGTGGTAAAGTCGTACACCGGCTTTTCGATGGGCTCGCCCTCGAGGAGGCAGTCGAGGTGCTCGCGCATCAGGTCCGTCTCCAGCGCGTCGGGGTGGTCGAAGTTGAACTCGGACCGCTCGTCCGGCGAGAGGTGGGAGAGGTCGCGGTAGTAGGCGTCGTGGTCCAGGACGGCGATGGGGTCGGACCCAAACTCTCGAATGATGCGCTGAAGGACCGTCGTCTTGCCCGACCCGGAGCCTCCCGCGATGCCGATGACGACCGGCACGTTCATAGACCGGAAGTGCAGTGCGTGAAAAGAGCCTCAGGTGCTCGAAAGTCCCCGTGCCCGATGGACGTCTGAACGCAGGCGCTACGTCTGCACCATGACGATCGACCAGGTTTTGGTGTCCTCGTCGTAGGTGGAGGCCTCTTCGTCGAAGTCGAGCTCGTCGGATTCCTCCTCGGTCCACTCCCGCAGGTCCTCCATTTCCTCGGCGGTTTCCTGGACGATAAAGTTGACGAACTGGCCGCGTTGGACCTCCAGGTCTTCGCCGGTGATGGGCACGCGTTCCCCGTTATCCTCGCGTTCGAACGTCACCTCGACGCGGGCCTCGTACGTGTGCTCGTCGGTCCAGGCCTCGCGGTGGACCTCCGGGAGGAGGTCCCACACCCATCGCCCTTCGAGGCTGTCGTTCAAGATGGGGCTGACGACGGGACGCCAGTAGTCGGCGACTGGGCCGACGTCGGGGATCGAGACGTCCATGCCGAGCTGATAATTCGGAATCAGGTCGTCCGGTCGGAGCAGGCCGAACAGGCCCGAGAGAATGACGCCGTTCTCCAGGAGGCGACGCTGGGCCCCGGTGGGCAGATTTGCAAAGTCCATGGCCGCGTACATGACCCCCGGGCTGTACCGATCGAGGGCCGACATGAGCGGGGCATCGTAGATTTCAGAGTTTACGCGAACGGCCTCTTCGAGCTCGTAGCCCTCAAGCCCGAAGAGATCCGAGAGCGTGTCCTCGTCTTCGTCTTCGATGACCTCCTGCAGCGTGTCGATGAGCTCCCGGCGTTCGGGGTTGAGGTCGTCGAAGTAGTTGAAGGTCCCCGACGTGCGGTAGTCGAACATGTCAGGGGCAAACGGATTTCCCCCGGGCTGTTTTCGGTCCGCCGGGGACAGAAGAACGGTGAGGTTCGGCATGTAGAGGGAGGACGATCAGTAGAGATGCGAGCAGTGGGGCGTGGGAGCCTCGCGGAGACGACCCGGCGCTTGGTCGAGCGTCAATCCGCGTCCGAATCCGTGTTTGAGGCCGTCGCGCTCTGCTTGCGGAGCTCCTCGAGGAGCGCGTCGATGTCGTCGCGGATGTGGTCGGCGCGCGCCTGAGCGTCGGCCACGAGCTCGTCTCCAGAACGACCGGGGGGCCCTTCGGGGCCGGACTGGAGGACCCGACGGAGGAAGTCCTCCGTCTGCGCCGCAACGTGTTCGAGTTGGTAGGCCAGTCGGCGGCGCGTGTCGGGGCCGCGCTGAGGCGCGAACATCATTCCGAGCGTAAATCCGAGTGCTCCTCCAGCCAGAGCACTCCAGATTCCAACCTGTACGGTACGATTTCGTGACATTTTCTCCATGGACAGCGTAGACGTTGGACGAAAAAGACCCGAGGAACGTACCCGTATCTGTACCGAGCGAAGGAAGTCCGGTTTCTCCCTCAGTTCAGGCGGTGCACTCCGGCGCTGCGTGTGCGGACCGGAGGGAGAGAATGTGCGTTTCGGGTGTAGTACCGCATGGAGCGCCGTTCTTGCCGGGACCGCTTTGAATGTTACCGACCTCGTACGTTTCTTGCAACATGCTCACCCAAAATGTACGAGGCCTTTCCGCGTAGATTGTTGCCCCCTGTTCTAGAGGTCCGCGCATGGGTCCGCTGAGAGCGCTGCTTCCCGGATCGGTGCCGGGCCGTCCGGCTCCCACTGACGACGAGTTCACTCATGCACGAAACCCCGTTTCCCGTCCACGAGACGGGCAACTTTCAATACAATGACGAAGGCCCCAGCGACTCCCCGCTGCCTCCGATCGTGCTTTTGCACGGCATGCTGGGAGATCTGAGCAACTGGGTCGACACTGTCGAGAGCCTCTCGGAGAACGGGTACCGAGTGCTCGCCCCCATCATTCCCGTGTACGACTTTCCCCTTTCGGAGACGGGCGTCCCGCGTCTCACGGAGCACGTGCACGGGTTCGTCGAGGCCATGGAGCTCGACAGCACGATCCTGGTGGGCAACTCACTGGGGGGGCACATCGCGCTGCTCTATGCGCTCAACTATCCCGATCTCGTCGATGCCCTCGTCCTCTCCGGCTCGTCCGGCATCTACGAGACGACGATGGGCACCACCTTCTTTAAGCGGCAGGATCGAGAATTCATCCGGGAGCGCACCGAGATGACCTTCTACGATCCGGAGCACGCCACCGAGGAGCTCGTGGACGAGATGTTCGACATCGTGAACGATCGGCCTCGGGCCCTTCGTCTATTGAAAATTGCCCGGTCGGCCGACGAGGAAACCGTGACCGAGCGGCTCTCTCAGGTGGACATGCCGACCCTGCTGATTTGGGGGCGGGACGACGTTATCACCCCGCCCGAGGTGGCCAAGGAGTTTCGCGATCGGATGCCGAACGCTCGCCTCCACTTCATCGACAAGTGCGGGCACGCCCCGATGATCGAGCATCCTGAAACCTTCAACGAGCTGACCCTCGACTTTCTGAGTGAGCTCGCCGAGACGGCCCGAGTGCCGTCTCCCTCCTAAACCCGCGTCTGAAGGCAACCTCTCTTCTTGCGGGACGGTCCCAGTTGGCTTCGTTGAACTTGCTGTCGAGACTCGAACCCGCGTCCGTTGCTCCCACGAATCTGCTGCGGGGTGGACCGAGCGTTCTCGGCCTACGTCGTCCCCGGCGATTGTAGTACCACGGGGCTTCGGGGGCGGAGTGTCCGTTTAAGCAAACGTTATGATTTCGGGTTTCATGTGTCTGTTAGGAACGAATGATGGCGATGTCTTCGAGGTTGCGTTGGCCGTTCTTTCGTGTCTAGAAGCATTTTTGGACACACATTCCGTCGCCAGCGTATGAAGGTACAGCGTGAGGACATCGTACATTTACTGCTTTTCTCGAAACGAAGCGTAAAATCATGGCACGTGGCGTAAACAAGGTTATTCTCATCGGCAATCTCGGGCAGGAACCGGAACTGCGATACACCGGAAGTGGCACGGCGGTCTGCAACATGCGCCTGGCCACAACCGACACCTACACCAATCGCGACGGGGAGGAGGTTCAGAATACGGAATGGCACAATGTCGTGGCGTGGGGGCGGCTCGGCGAGGTCTGCAACGAGTACCTCGACAAAGGCTCGCAGGTGTACTTTGAGGGCAAGTTGCAGACGCGCTCGTGGGAGGATCGGGACGGAAACACCCGCTACACAACCGAAGTGAAGGCGCTGGACATGACGTTTCTGGACAGCAATCGACAGGGAGGCGGCGACGGCTTTGATCAGAGTCGTGAAGACGACTTCGATCAGCGTCCTCCACAGCAGCAATCTCAGCCCTCGGGGTCGGGCTCGCAGCCGTCGGGGCAGTCGGGAGGAGACGACGAGGAAACGTTCGAGCCGGACGACGAGCTGCCGTTCTAGCAGGTGGATTCGCTTTCCTGAATGTGTACGAAGAGGACCGTCAGCCCGACGGGACTCGGTCTCGACGATTAGTTGCAGCTTCGTTTGCAGATTCCGCACCTACGTCTGATCTTTTCGACGTAGGCTTCGTTATGGACGAATACACCGTCAAGGGCGAGGAGCGGTCCTGCTTCCTCGCCTTGCTGCTTCGTCGAGACCGCACAGTTCCATGAGCATCGCTTCGTACCTCTCCGAAGAGATCGGTGCGTCGGTTGAGTTTGACACGTTCCGGCAGGCGTTTCGCGAGAAGCTGAAAAACGTATTCTCGAGGCGGGCCGACTTCAACGAGCTTAGCACGCGACGGGGACTTCCTCCGTTCGTGATGCGCGAGATCCAATCGCTCACCCCGCTCTCGGTGTTCATTCCCGAGGAGTACGGAGGACGGGGCGGCCACGTGCACGAGTGTCAGGCCGTCCTGGCCACCGCCTCGTACGAGTCGCTCGCGCTGTCGCTCACCCTCGGGATCAACGGGGCGCTGTTCCTCCAGCCCCTCACGAAGTACGGCCACGACTCGATCAAGGGGCCGATCTTCGAGCGGTTCGTCGAGGACAAAAACATGGGCGGGCTCATGATCACTGAGCCCGATTACGGCACCGACGCCCTGAACATGGAAACCTCCTACACGAAGGAGGACGGTACGTATCACCTGGAGGGCACCAAGCACTGGGCGGGACTCACGGGATGGGCCGACTTCTGGCTCATCACGGCGCGTCGGCAAGGGGAAAACGGGGACCTGGGCCGTGACATCGACTTCTTTGTGGCCGACATGAACCGGGCCGAGCAGATGGTAGAGGTCGAGGAGTTCTATGAGAACCTCGGCCTGTATATGATACCGTACGGCCGCAACCGAATCGACATTCGCGTGCCGGAGGAGCATCGGCTCCAGCCGGAAAGCACCGGCATCAAGATGATGCTCGACACGCTGCACCGGAGTCGGATCGAGTTTCCCGGCATGGGCATGGGCTTTCTTCAGCGCATGCTCGACGAAGCACTCGAACACAGCAAAGAACGGGTCGTGGGGGGGAAGCCGCTCATCGACTACGATCAGGTGGAACGTCGGATCGCCGACATCCAGGCGGCCTTCACGGCCTGCTCCGCCATGTGCCTGCACACGAGCGAGCATGCGGGCATCGAAAACAATCTTGCGGGGGCTACCCTGACGGCCAATTCCATCAAGGCCGTGGTCACCGACCTGATGCAGGACGCGTCGCAATCCCTTCTGCAGCTGATGGGGGGGAAAGGGTACCGGCTCGACCACGTCGCCGGACGGTCTGTGGTCGACAGTCGTCCGTTCCAGATCTTCGAGGGCTCGAACGACGTGCTCTATCAGCAAATTTCGGAGTCCGTTTTGAAGTCGATGCGGACGATGAAGAAGCGGAATCTCCACGTCTTCCTGTCCGATCACGATCTTACCTCTCGGGCCGTCGAGTACTTCAACGAGGCTCTCGACTTCGAGGTCGATCAGTCGCTGTCGCAGCGCAAGCTCGTGGAGCTGGGGCGGGCCCTGGGTCGCGTCGTGACCATGGAGCTCGTCATCGAACTCGGCGATCGGGGATTCCGGAGCGACCTGATCTCGAACTGCCTTCAGGTGTTTCAGAAGAAGGTGGAACGACTGCTCGCGGGGTACCACCGGGACGAGGAGACCGCTGTCGTTGAAGACTACGTCGAGGGGAGTGCCTGGCTTGACTTTGTGAAGGCGTAGCGTCCGGTATTGCGTCGTGCGTATTCTGCGATCTCCCAGGTTCCGCGACACGAAATCTGTCCGCGTCCCGAACGAACGGGGCAGTCGAGGGAACGTCCGGTAATTTTTCTTATCTTTCCGATTTCAAGCCCATGCCTGTCCGCTTTGGCGTCGTCGTCTTTCCGGGGGCAAACTGCGATCACGATGCGTATCACGCCGCGAAGCACGTTTTCGATCAGCCGACGCGCTTCATCTGGCACGAGGAGGAGAGCGTCGGGGACGTGGACGTCGTCCTGGTACCCGGCGGATTTTCGTATGGGGATTACCTGCGCTCCGGGGCCATCGCGCGGTTTTCCCCGATCATGCAGGACGTCGTTCGGTTTGCGGAGGAGGGGGGACTCGTCTTCGGCATCTGCAATGGGTTCCAGATTCTCTGCGAGGTCGGGTTGTTGCCGGGCACCCTCCTGCGCAACGAGTCGCTCCGATTTGTGAGCAAGCCCGTGACGCTCCGCGTCGAAAATACGCGGACGCCGTTTACCAGTGCTCTGCAAAAGGGACAGGTCGTAACCTTTCCGGTCGCCCACGGGGAGGGCCGCTACTACGCGGAGGACGACGTGCTCGACCGGCTCGACGCCGGGGATCGAGTGCTCTTCCGCTACAGCACGGCCGAGGGGGCGGTGATCGACGAGGCCAATCCGAACGGTTCGGTGCAAAATATCGCCGGCATCGTCAACGAGGAGGGCAACGTTTGCGGCCTCATGCCCCACCCCGAGCGCTGCGTCGAGGCGATGATTGGGGGCACGGACGGACGCTTCGTCTTCGAGTCCCTCATCGAGCACGTGGAAGCTGTGGCAGCGTGATCCGTGAAGCGTGAGGAGTGAATCGGGTGTCGGCTGATCTGAGCGAGACCGCGAACGTGCCGTTCAGTTGTGGGTTCATGGACCTCCACCCTCTGTTTACACTTCTGCCGCCGTGTAAGGCCTCTCGCTACGACGAAATCGAGAGGAAGTATGGCAATCTCATCGCCCGGGATCGCACCTTCCTCGTTGTCCAGATGATCGAGAGCTGGTACGTCGCCGGATTGGAGAATCAGCATTCCCTCCCAATGCTGGACGACGCTCCTTCGCAGACGGATGATCTACTCAAACGAGACCTCGAAAACATGATGGAGGAGGGCACCGACCGACTCGACGTGCTCCAGGAGATCTTCAAGCACTTCGACATGGACCGAGCGCCCTACAAAAACAATTCCTTCGAGTACTTCTGCTCGGCCGTACTCGACTGACGAGGGACAACATTCACTTATCATGCGTCACGCAACACCGACCTTGGAGGGGGTACGTCGTTCGAGACTGACGCGCGCAGGAGAAGAGAGCAATCTCAAACGGGGGAGGATCACATGTCAAAAATCACCTGCACGGCCCAGCCGTCGTCCGTCCGACGGACGTCGAGGCCGTGGAAGGTCACGGCTTTGATCTCGGTATAGACAGTGTGCCGAGCCGAATCGATGGCTTCACCGCGAACCGTGGCGGTAAGTTCAACGTCGTGCTCGGTGTTCTCGATCGTCTCCACTTGAAAGTCGCAGTACAGGTGGTGGTCGACCGTGTGGTGGTAGTTGAGCTCCGAGAGCCACCGCACCATGAGTGCCTCGCGGTCGCGTCCCTGCACCGTGATGGCCGTGTCCGTCTCGGGATGGACGGTGGAGAGGTCGGTGAGCACGTGAAACGTTCCCTCCGCGGCTCGCTCGAAGAGCTGGGGAAGCGAGTCGGCGCGGACCTCGATGCCGACGTCGCCGGTGTGATCGATTTCGCGAAGCCAATCGGGACGAGAGAGCGACATGGCCGTGGACGCATCGGCAGAGGGGGCGCGAGCAGTTGTTCGCTCGAATCAGGCGGTCGAAGGCACGTCGTCAAAGGCCGGGACGTCGATCGTCAGTCCGTCGTAGGCCAGCTGGACGTCGTCGGGCAGTCGGGCATTGGCCTCGGCGTGGCGCACGCTGTGGGTCATATGTACGAAGTAGGTCTGTCGGGCGCCAATGCGCCGTGCCACCGACACGGCCTCGTCGAACGAGAAGTGAGTGGGATGCGGATCGGGGCGCAGGGCGTCGAGTACGAGCACGTCGACGTCGTGCAATGCGGCGTAGCTCGGCTCCGGAATTCGGCTCACGTCGGTCAGGTATGCGAAGCGCCCGAGGCGATAGCCGTATACGGGTGTGTCGCCGTGGTAAAGCAGAATGGGGTCGACGGGGACGGGCGGAGCGTCGTCGTAGCGACTCGGGATCTCGAAGGGCCCGGTCACGACCTGAACGGCCACGTTGGCGGCGCCGGGATAGGGATCGGTCCCAAAGATGTAGTCGTAGTTGCGACGCAGAATGCCGGCCGTGTCCGAATGGGCGTAGCACGGCATCGTCGTCTCGTTTTCGAAGAAGTAGGGCCGCAGGTCGTCGAGCCCGACGACGTGATCGAAGTGGTGGTGCGTGTAGCAGACGGCGTCGATCCGCTCGACATTTTCCCGCAGCGCCTGGCGGCGAAAGTCGGGTCCCGTGTCGATGAGGATGCCCACGTCCCCGACCCGGACGTAGCAGGCGCAGCGGGTGCGGGTGTCGCGCGGATCGTCTGAGGTGCAGACGGCGCACTGGCAGCCGAGAATGGGGATGCCCGTGGAGGTGCCCGTTCCGAGCAGTGTCACGGTGAGCGGGGGCGTGGAGCGGTGGCGATTGGGGGAGGCCCCGTCCGCGACCGCTTCGGGAGATGGAGACACAGGACCGGTTTTATTGGTCGGCATGAGACGCCTCCTCCGACGCTGCGTCCCGAGCGGCCCACGTCTCTTCGAGAGCCTGGCGCACTGCCGGCTTCAGGTACATGGTGTCGAGCGGGGCGTCGCGCAGGGCCTCGGCCATCACGACGAGCTGCGTTTCGGGCTGATGGCGCTTGTTGAGCATGATGAGCTCTTCACCCCCGACGATGCAGCGCCCTCCCCGAAAGTTGCCCTTCTCAGCCCGTACGTCGAACCCGAGACGCTCGGCGACGTCTTCGAGTTCTTCGATGATCGTCGTCGTGTCCATACGAGCAAACGAAACTGATCCAGCAGTGCCTCGAATGATGCAGCCCCCGGTGTACAGCCCTCTCGTCCCACTGGATTCGGCGTTCCGGAGAGAAAAAAATGAGGGACTACGTCTCCGTGAGGACCTGGCCCCGGTCGTCGACGACGCGAAAGGAGAGCGGTTCGAGGTCGTCGTCGGGTTCGAGGTGGACGCGCACGAGGTGATTCATGAACCAGCGCGTCGGGTGGGTGGGCACAGGGCGCCGTAGGAACGCCGCCGTGAAGGGGTGGACCCGAAGGGTGACGGAGCGGTACTGATCCCGGTGCTCGACGATCCACTGCTCCACGGCGTCGACGAATGCGCTGGGGGACGTCAGCTCGTCGGAGGATTGCACGGAGGCACGGGGGGCCGAGGCCTCTCCGTTGCCGGCCGGGACCTGTTGCTCCTGCGACTGCTGGGCCTGCTCGCGGGCCTCCTCGACCTGTTGTTCGAGCACGCGAATTTTCTCCCGAAGGCGTTCGACCTCCTCCGAATCGCCGTCGTCGGGGTCCTGTTCTTGTTTCAGGCGTTCGACCTCTCGTTCACGCTTTTCGACTTCCTGTTTGAGGCTCCGAATTTTCTGCTCGGCCTGCTGGAGCTTTTGGGGGCTGCCCTCACCGTCCTTCTGCGAGGACTCGCCGTTGGCCGAGGAGAACGTCGTCGTAATGCTCGGGCGCAGACGCTGGCGCGTAATCTCGACGAGCCCAAAGTCGCTCATCGGCAGCACCTTGGTGATGGCCCGGTCGTCCTCGAAGCCCTTCTTGAGTTCGTCGTAGACCTTTTTCTTGTTGTCCTCGGAACGCAGGTCGATAAAGTCGACGACGATAATGCCGCCGAGGTCGCGGAGCCGGATTTGGCGTGCAATGACCCGGGCGGCCTCCAGGTTGACGCTGAGGGAGTTTTCGGCCTGGGATTTGCCCTTCCCCGAGCGCCCCGAGTTCACGTCGACGACGTGCATGGCCTCGGTCTGCTCGATGAAGAGGTAGCCCCCGGACGGCAGCTCTACGCGGTCCTTGAAGGCACGGTCGGCTCCCTGCTGGATGTCGGCGGCCTCGAATACCGGGTCGTCTTCCTCGTGCAGGTCCACCCGATCGACCATGCTCGGGGCCACGGCCCGCACGTAGCTGCGAATGCTGTGGAAGAGCGACTCGTGGTCGACCAGGAGGCGGTCGTACTCCTCCGAGAACTGGTCCCGGATGATCGAGGAGGCCATGTCGACGTCCTCGTGCACGAGAGCGGGGGCGTCCGGGTGGTCCCGGAGCCGGTTCTCGACCCGGCGCCACCGCTCCATCAGCAGCTTCAGGTCCTTGTCGAGCGACTTGGCGTCGCGGTCCTCCGCCACGGTGCGAACGATGACGCCGAAGTTGTCGGGTACGAGGCTTCCGGCGAGGGCCTGGAGGCGGCGGCGCTCCTTTTCTTCCGTAATTTTACGGGAGACGGCCACGTAATTTTGCAGGGGCACCAGGACCAGGAACCGGCCCGCCAGCGACAGGTCCGTGGAGATGCGGCTGCCCTTGTTCGAGATCGGCTCCTTCGTAATCTGGACGAGGAGCTCCTGGCCGCGGTTGAGGAGGTCGGAGGGCCGCTTGTCCCAGTTCTTTCCGCCCTCGGGCACGTCGATCTTCTCGACCTTCGGCTCGTCCAGGTCGAGGTAGTCGATCAGGTACGGCAGGTTGTCGGACAGGTCCGAAAAGTGAAGAAAGGCGTCCTGCTCCTGGCCGACGTCGACGAACGCGGCCTGGATGCTGGGCATCACTTTTCGGATGCGCCCGAGGTACAGGTTGCCGATCGTGCGTTTGTTTTCGGCGTCTTCGATGTAGAGTTCGGCGAGCTTGCCATCCTCGACGATGGCGATGCGGGTTTGGGTTTCGCCGACGTTAACGACAATTTCTTTGGACATATGTGCGGTAGGGGTGCACCTGCACGGGCACCGGGGACCTCAAGACCGTCTGGTAGGCGGACCAAGACATCGGAGAGAAATCAAGGTCGAATGAAAGAGACGGACTGCTCGCGGAAGGTCGGGTTGAGAGCGAGCGTAGAATCCAGGCAGGAAGAGGATCGAACGACAGGTCCGCTGTGCGGGCCCTCGATCGCCTTCCTGCGCCGGTGCCGATCCGTTCAGGCACACGATTGACTCGTGAACAGTGAGTTCGAAGGAGGGCCGCCGCGAGACGGCGGCCCGGGGGATGCCGGCCGGATCGAACGACCAATCGCGCGCCGAGCGTCGATCGCGAGAGGGCGGACCGCGCGTCTGCAGTGCAGAGCGATCGGCCCTCGTCGGAACCGTTTTCCCGATTCGCCCCTCGGATCGAGTACACGGGCGAGGGGGACAGGTCGAAGGGTGTTCGTCCCCCGACGGTCGTTCAAGGCGGCATCCCGGCCACGCAACGTGGCGCGGAAAGTATCATAGAGAGTATCGCCAACCGGTCACAAATGATCCCGACGGGCCCCCGACTCGTTCGGCGGCGGTCAATTTCGTCCCGAACGTTCGAATAGAACCGGGCCCGCAGGCCTTTTCGAGACGTCTCGGTTTGGGCTCCGCAACACGCGTTCGTCGTCAGCGGTGCGTGAGATCGTCGAGGGATTCCCCACAGCGATTGAGGGGGGCGGGCAGGAAACCCATGCTACGGTAAGGCTTTTGGCTAGACGGGTAGAATGTCCTTCTCGGCGGATCCCGTTTTGGGGATGTTGAAAGCGCTCCCGTTGTGAAGGGCACAGTCGGAGATCTCTTCCGTCTAATAAATCCGGCTTCGTTCTTTTTTGCACCCAGAGAGCGATCCATCCGCCGGCCTGTACGCATTTTCTACACTCAGTTCCGACATCGACCGGACCGACACTTATGGCTGATAACGACGTGAAAGAATTGACGACCAATGATGCGCCCGTGAAGGCGCGAGGGCTCGAGGGGGTCATTGCACTCGAGTCTGAACTCTCCTCCATCGATGGCCAGAAGGGAGAGCTCATCTATCGGGGCTACGACATCAACGATTTGGCAGAGGGCGCCTCGTTTGAGGAGGTCGTCCACTTGCTATGGAACGGCTCGTTGCCGACGGAGGACGAGCTCGAAGCCCTCCGGTCCGAGCTTCAGAGCGAGCGCGCCCTGCCGGCGCCGGTCATGAACATTTTGCGCCACGCGCCCGACGACGCGCATCCGATGGCGGTCCTGCGCACGGCGGTGTCGTCCCTGGCCCTCTACGACGAGGAGGCCGACACGATGAGTCCCGAGGCCAATCGACGGAAGGCCGCTCGGGTCCTCGCCCAGATTCCGACGATTATCGCTGCCTTCGATCGGCTGCGGAAGGGGCTCGATCCCGTGTCGCCCCTCGACTACGGCTCGATGGCGCACAACTTTCTCTACATGTTGAACGACGAGGAGCCGGGGGAGGCCGCCGAACGGGTTTTCGACGTGTGTCTCGTCCTCCACGCGGACCACGGGCTGAACGCGTCGACGTTTACGGGACGCGTAATTGGGTCCACCCTCTCGGATTTGTATTCGGCCGTCTCCGGCGCCATCGGGGCGCTCAAGGGCCCGCTGCACGGGGGCGCCAACCGCGAGGTCATGCGGATGCTCATGGAGATTGACGAGCAGGGGGCCGACCCCGCGGAGTACGTAAAAGAGAAGCTCGATGCGGGAGAACGCGTCATGGGCTTTGGGCACCGGGTGTACCGAACGATGGATCCTCGGGCCGCCATCCTCCGCGACATGGTTAAGGAACTGAGCGAGAAGGAGGGCGAGATGAAGTGGTACGAGTACAGCCTGGCCATTCTGGAGACGATGCAGGAGGAGAAGGGCATCGACCCCAACGTCGACTTCTTCAGCGCCTCCACCTACTATCAGCTCGGCCTCGATCCGGACCTCTTCACGACCATTTTTGCCCTGAGTCGCACGGCGGGGTGGACGTCGCATCTGCTGGAGCAGTGGGCCGACAATCGCCTCATCCGGCCGCGGGCCCAGTACGTGGGGGAGACGGACCGGACGTTCGTTCCCCTCGGCGAGCGATAGACGCAATGACGGGGCGGGCAGGCTGGGTGCCGATCGGTCCGGATCCGCCCCGATCTTCACCCTCTATAACGAGGGGGGATTTTGCGTCGCTTCATCGGAACGGACGCCCCGTTGCTTCGTGCCCACCTGTGCTTTCCGGCCGTTCCCTTTTGCGCTAGAACGCCCGCTTCACCATGGCAGTTGAGACTCAAGACCGCCCGTCGGCCCCTCCTTCGAAGGACCCGACCGTTCAACAGGACAGCCGCTTTTACCGCTATCGAGTCCGGACGGGCATGTTCGCCTGGCTCATGCATCGCCTCACGGGGGTAGGCCTCGTCGTGTACCTCGTCATCCACATCTGGGGCCTGAAGTCGCTGACGGATCCGGAGACGTTCAATGCCCTCATCGCCAAGTATCACAGCCCGATCTATAAGATCGGTGAGTTTGCGTTGCTCGTGGGGGTGGTCTACCACGCGATGAATGGGCTTCGCATCGTGCTTATCGACTTTCTCGGCTGGAGTCCAAAACAGAAGCGGCTGTTTGCCACCCTTGGCATCGTGGCACTCGTGATTATTCTCGTCGGGGGGTGGCCCTCGATCTACGCGCTGGGAGAGTGGATCTTGGGGCCCGGATCTATGCCCTCGCTCTTTCTCTGACGATGGGCCGTTCTGATCGCCGCTTCTCTAACCCCTTAGGCTTCGCTTCTTGACATGGCTGCCTCGAAGTCAAACGCACTGAACTGGTTTCTGCACCGCATCACGGGGGTCTTCCTGATCTTTATGCTCATCACCCACTTTTGGGTGCAGCACTATGACCATCAGGTGGCCTCAGTGACGCCGGAGGTCGTGACGGAGCAGGGAGAGATGCCGACCTATCCCGAGGAGGCGCAGGAGGGTGTGGAAGCGCGATTCGGCCCCGACGCCGAGGCCACGCCCTACCAGGTGGTCATGCAGCGGCTGGCCGATCCGGTCTACGCCGTGCTCTGGAAAGGCTTCAACATTCTCTTCCTCGTCGTGGCTTTGCACCACGGCTTCTACGGCCTCAACAACGTGATGACCGACTACATCCGGAATCCAATGAATCGGCTGATTGCACGGTCGCTCTCCTGGACGGTGGCCCTGGGGCTTCTCATCATCGGTCTCTACTCGGTGATTACGGCCGGGTGGTAAGAGCATTGCGTATTTGGTATTGCGTATTTGGGAGAGATCTAGGACGCAATACGCACTACGCAATACGCACTACGCATTCCGCAACACGCACTACGCACTATGACTTTCGAGCACGATGTCGTCGTCGTCGGCGCAGGGGGGGCTGGACTCATGGCTGCCCTGTACGCCCGAGAAGGCGGGGCCGACGTAGGAGTGGTGTCGAAACTGCACCCCCTCCGGTCGCACACCGGGGCGGCACAGGGCGGCATCGCCGCGGCCCTCGGCAACGAAGAGGAAGACCACTGGCTCTGGCACGCCTTCGACACGGTGAAGGGCAGCGACTACGTGGGCGATCAGGACGCCATTGAGGCGCTCTGCAAGGACGCGCCCCGCACCATCGTAGAGCTGGAGCACTACGGCGTGCCCTTTAGTCGCAACGAGGAAGGCAGAATTTCGCAGCGCCGGTTCGGGGGACACACGCGCAACTTTGGCGAGGCCCCCGTCAAGCGGTCCTGCCACGCCGCCGACCGCACGGGCCACACGATCCTGCACACGCTCTACGACCAGTGCACGAAGCAGGGCGTCCGCTTCTACGACGAGTTTCAGGTGCTGGACCTCATCATGACCGACGACGGCGAGTGTGCGGGCGTCGTGGCGTACGAGATCCTGACCGGCGAAATCCACACCTTTCACGCCAAGCAGGTCTGCTTCGCGACGGGCGGGTACGGTCGGGCCTTCGAAACGACCTCCAACGCCCACGCCAGCACGGGCGACGGCATGGGCATCATGCTGCGCAACGGCATCCCGCTGGAGGACATGGAGTTCGTGCAGTTTCACCCGACGGGCCTGTACCGGCTCGGCATTCTCATTACCGAGGGGGCGCGCGGAGAAGGAGGCATCCTCCGCAACAGCGAGGGCGAGCGCTTCATGGAGCGCTATGCGCCGACGGTGAAGGACCTCGCTCCCCGCGACATGGTGAGCCAGTGCATCTACAAGGAGATTCGCGAGGGGCGGGGCATTCAGGGCAAGAATTACGTTCACCTCGACCTGACCCACCTCGACGAGGAGATCCTCGACGAGAAGCTGCCGGAGATTTCGGAGTTTTCGCGGACCTACATGGCCGTGGATCCGAAGGAGGAGCCGATTCCGGTGGTGCCCACCTGCCACTACGCCATGGGCGGCATTCCGGCCAACGAGAACGGCCACGTGGAGAAGGGCGAGCGCGGGGAATACGTGCCGGGCCTCTATGCCGTCGGCGAGTGCGCATGTGTGAGCATCCACGGGGCCAACCGTCTCGGCACCAACGCACTGCTGGAACTCGTGGTGCTGGGCCGTCGCACCGGCATGGAAATGGCGCGGCAGGTGCGCCAGGGGAAGGACTTTGCGCCGCTGCCGGAGGAGCCGGAGAAGGAGACGCGCGATTTGCTCGACGACCTGCTCTCTAACACGCGCGACGAGGGCGAGCCCACCGTCAACGTGCGCACGGAGCTGCAGGAGACGATGATGGAAAACGTCTCCGTCTTCCGCAACGACGAGACCCTCACGACGGCGATCAACGACCTCCAGGGGTTGCGCGAGCGTGCGAAGAACGTGGTGGTGGACGACAAGGGCAAGCGCTTCAACACCGACCTGATGGACGCCGTCGAGGCGGGCTTTATGGTGGATTACGCCGAGGCCATTGCGGCCTCTGCCCGACACCGGACGGAGAGCCGGGGGGCTCATTCCCGAGAGGACTACGAGGAGAGAAACGACGAGGAGTGGCTGAAGCACACGCTCTTCCGCAGCGAGTGCGACGGCACCTACGAGTTTGACGAGAAGGACGTCATCATTACTCGCTTTGAACCGAAAGAACGAAGCTACTGATGCGACTGCTGGGTGGTGAATCGTAGGTGGTGGAAGGGTCATCCTCGATGATTGCTTTTCCCCGTCCATCCACCATCTACCATCCACAATTCCAATTGGCTCGGGGCGAGCACCACGTTCTGACAACGCATTGACGATCGGAGTAGCTCATGGACCTAAACGTTGAAATCAAGCGCTACAATCCCGACGAGGACGAGGAGCCCCACTGGGAGTCGTACGAGGTGCCGGCGGATCCCCTCGACAGTGCCCTCTCCCTTCTGTTGCACATTAAGTGGCACGAGGACGGGACGCTCTCTTTTCGCAAGAGCTGCGCGCACGGCATCTGCGGGTCCGACGCCATGCAGATCAACGGCGAGAACAAGCTCGCCTGCTCGGTTCTAGTCGAGGACCTGGTGGACGGCGACGGGGACACGATCACGTTTGCCCCGCTTCCCTCCGCTCCGGTCATCAAGGATCTGATTATTGACCAGAGCCGCTTCTTCGAGAAGTATCGGGACGTAAAGCCGTGGCTCATTACGGACGGACCGGCTCCCGAACGGGAGCGCACGCAGAGCCCGGAGGAGCACGAGGTCATCGAGGACGCGACGAAGTGCATCATGTGCGGGGCCTGCACGCACGCCTGTCCCTCCACCTGGGCGGATCCGGACTACCTCGGGCCCGCGGCCATGCTCAAGGCCTACCGATACACGTTCGACAGCCGGGACGACGGCGCGGAGGAGCGGCTCGACGTCGTCGACTCGCCGGACGGCCTCTGGAAGTGCTACACCATCTTCAACTGCAACGAAGCCTGTCCCAAGGACATCGACATTACGCGCTGGCTCTCGGCCCTCAAGCGCCGGGCCGCCACCTCACAGGCCTCGACGAAGGCCTGAGAGTGGGCGTTCCCGTTCTCCTGCGCCCTGTTCGGATCGGCCGGACAGGGCGTTTTCTTTTGGACGCTCCCGACCAAACAAAAAACGCCCCGCGCCGCAGGGGAGCGACGGGGGCGCGATGGACGGGGGGAGCGGTTTAGCTCCCGACAATGAGAAGAATGGCCGTCACCAGGGCCAGGACCGTCAGGATGAGGCTCTGGTACTGAAACGAGAGGCTGAAGAGGTCGATGAGAGCGTGGAGAAGGAGCCAGAGGCCGAGCAGGCGAAGACCGAGACTGCGAATCGACGAGTTTGCCACGGGTCGAAGGCGAGGTTGTGGTGGAGAATGTGCGTTCGAGCGCCAAGATAAGTGCCGGACCGCGCGAATTCGAATTTGAGGGGGGATTGTCGGGGCGATCGCATGTTAAAAACCGAGGTTCCAGGTGGAGATGCGGCTCCTCTCGACGAGCCGACATCTCCGGGAAGCGCAGGCTTGGGAGCATAGAGGCACGACCGTTCTGCCTCGAGTGAAGGAGGCGTCCGATGAGCGGTCGAGTCGTTATGGGGCTGACTCCGAGGTGGGGGATAGAGCGGCAGTGAGTTCCGTGTTGGAAGACGTGCCGGCAACGGGGCGGACGGTGCGGCTTCCGTACCGGATGCGAAGAGGCTGTGCGTCGGCGCTCTCGGCAATGCGGGCATTGCCCGCGTACTGCGTTTCGGGGATGGAAAGGCGTTCTCCGACGCGCATGGTCACCGGGTAGCCGCCGCCATTTTCCTTGAGGAGAGCCGAGCGCTCGACGTGGTATCGTTCGGCGACCTGCCCGATCGTTTCTCCCGGTTGAAGGACGTGCTTGATCGCCGGCGTTCGTTCGTTTTCGGGCAGGGCGGCGAAGTTTCGGGCGAACGTCGAGTACGTATGGTAGGGCAGCCGCACGTAATAAGGTGCGTCGGACGGGGGCAGGCGATTGCTGCGCAATTCGGGGTTGAGCACCCGAATCTTTTGGGCGTCGACCTCGGCGAGGGCCGCGACCCGGTCGATCGTGAGGGGGGCGGACACGGGCACGTAGTCGAAAGCGTATCGGGGGCCGGCGGGGACGCGCTTCAGGTCGAAGGCGGCGGGGTTGGAGATGATGAGGGCCGTGGCCGTGTAGAGGGGGACGTAGTTGCGCGTTTCCTCCGGCAGATTGTCGTAAATGTCCCAGAACGACGGTGTGCGTCCGGTGCGCTGGCGATGTTTGTGGACGTGGTACGCGACGACGCCCGGATCGCAGTTGTAGCCGGCCAGGGCCAGCTGCCAGTCGCCAAACCGGTCGTGCAGGTCCTTTAGGTGCTGAGCGGCCGCTCGGGTGGCCTTCTCGGGGTCGAGGCGCTCGTCGACCCACGGATCAATGGAGAGGCCGTATCGGCGGCCCGTTTCGGCGACGAACTGCCAAATGCCGGCGGCGCGGGCCCGGCTCTGAGCGTGGGGATTCAGTCCGCTTTCTGCGAGGGCAAGGTACTTCAGCTCGTCCGGGACGCCTTCCTCCGCAAAAATCTGTTCGATCATCGGGAAGTACGTCGACGCGCGCCGGAGCCAGGGATAAAGGTGTCGCTCTTTGTTGCGGAGGAGGAAGGTGACGGTCTCCTTGACTCGCCGATTGATCGTGAGGGGGACGGCCGGATTCCGTTCCTGCAGGTCGGCGGGGAGAATGTCTCCGATCGGTGCGGGAGCTGTGGAAGCGCGTTTTCCGTTCCGCACCTTTTGAAGGGGGCCGTTGGGGAGACGCAGCGTGTCGGGAAGGCCGTAACGGGTCTCGTACTCGTTCGTCAGGGATCGAAACACCCGACGGAATCGGGGACGCTGGGCGAGGCCCGGGCGCTCGACGAGCGTTCCGAGGTCTTGGATGGCGGTCTGGAGCACGGACTCGACGCGCTCGGCGTCGTTTTGCGACTGGGCCTGTACGAGGTCGGCCTGAAGGCGGTAGAGACGCTCGACGTGGCGGAGGGCCTCTGCGCCGGAGAGGGTGTCCGGAGAAGGCGAGGCAGGAGAGGACGACGTGAGGCTGGAGGGAGACGGGGGCGTCGAGACAGGGGGCGAATCGGGGGCTCGAATCGATTGGTGCCAAAGGGTGGCAAGCCCGACCCCTCCGAGCGCGACGACGAGCAGTAGCGTTCGGGTTCGCATGTGTGCCTTCCGCTCCGTGCGGAGCGTTCGTGAGGGGAAGGTGAGACCGCGGGCGGGCAGAGCGGACCATCCCGACCGCTGGTCTGGGGCACGGAGCGTGTTCTCCGGTTCTTCAGAGAGGAGAAAAAGACCGGCCCGGTCCCGTCCACGTGCCCACTTTATACCCACGGGCGAGGCCGGGCATCGATCCCGGAAGCGAGACGAGGACGGTCAGGTTTTCGAGATCTTGAGCGTCTGTTAATCCGCGGGCGGAGCACAGAGCGGCTGTCAGAGCGGGAGGTTGCCGTGCTTCTTCGGGGGGGTGTTGACGACCTTGTTCTCCAGCATATCGAACCCGCGAATGAGGCGCTCGCGGGTCTCACTCGGTTTGATGACGTCGTCGACGTATCCGTACTCGGCCGCGACGTACGGGGTGGCGAACGTGTCGCGGTACTGCTCCACGAACGCGTCCTTGGCGGCCTCGGGGTCGTCGGCCGCCTCCAGCTCGTCACGGTAAATGATCTCAACGGCACTCTTCGGCCCCATCACAGCCACCTCGGCGGTGGGCCAGGCAAAGTTGAGGTCGCCCCCGATGTGCTTCGAGTTCATGACGTCGTAGG
>CAZCUZ010000037.1:0-23865 GCA_964502085.1 uncultured Salinivenus sp.
CCCCTCTATCCCGTACACCGCTCGCCTCTCTCATCACTCCCCCCTCTCTGTGAGTGACCCGAACACCGACGATCCGACCGACACGCTCTACGACCCTCCCTCGAGCGAATCGACGTCGTCCGCCTCGGACGACGACACCGTGCCGCTTCACCTCTCCCTGCCGGAGGAGCGCGTGGAGCGGCTGCAGGCCGTGGCCGAGCAACTGGGCCTCACCCCGTCGACCCTCGCCAAGCGGGCCATCGAGATGATCTGCGACGAGGTCGTGACCATCCAAAACGACGAACGCTCCCCCAGCGTACTGGTCGACCAATATCAGGCCCGGATCGACCTTCTCCACTCCGTCAACGAGGCCGATCCCCCCTCGGAGCGCGACTCCTCCTCAGAGGACGAAGACCCGTCCGAGGAAGACGACTGATGGCCGCATATTTCTCTCATCGAGACGAATCGGAGGCCTCACTGACGGCCGCGTCGGGATCGAGGTGAAAGAAGTGATTGGTCGGTCCCCGCCCGTGCCCCAGCGGGAGGGCGTGCCGAATGGCCCCGGTCACGTAGCGCTTGGCCCGGTCCACGGCGGTAGGCAGATCGTGCCCCTTCGCCAGGTTGGCCGCAATGGCGGACGCGTAGGTGCACCCCGTGCCGTGGGTGTGCGGCGTGTCGACCCGGGGCGCTGCGTAGGTGCGCACCGTCGATCCGTCCACCAGCACGTCGACGGCCTCCTCCTCTCCGGGCAGATGTCCCCCTTTGGCCAGCACGGCGTCGGGGCCTTTCTCGTACAGCGCCTCGGCGGCCGCCTGGAGGTCGTCCGCCGTTTCAATGTCGTCGACCTCCGTCAAGTGCGACGCCTCGTGCACGTTCGGAGTGATGACCGTCGCGAGCGGCAGAAGTTCGTCGAGGAGCGTGTCGATGGCCTCGTCCTTCAGCAGCTTGAATCCGGTCTTCGAGATCATCACCGGATCCACGACGAGAGGCTGCAGGTCGTGGCGCGTCACGCAGTCGGCCACGGCCTCGATGATGGGGGGGGCCGACAGCATTCCCGTCTTCGCCGCCCGCACGTCCACGTCCTCGGCCACCGCGTCGATCTGCGCCTCGACGAGCGACGGGGACAGATCGTGGGACTCCGCCACCGTTTCGGTATTCTGTGCAGTCACGGCAGTGAGGGCCGACGTGGCAAAGACGCCGTTGGCCTCCATGGACTTAATGTCGGCCTGGATGCCGGCCCCTCCGCCCGAATCGCTTCCGGCAATCGTAAGGGCAATCGGTTTGGACATAGATGGAGGGCTCGCTAGCGAATCAGAAGGACAAACGGGGCCTCACGCCAATTCCCCGAGGGCGCGGAGATAGGCGCGCGTCGCCGCGATGGGCACCTCGGCCTCCATGATGCCCGAGAGCACCGCGACCCCCTGGGCCCCCGCCTCTCGGCACACCCGCACGCGCTCCGGCGTAATGCCGCCGAGGGCGAGCGTGGGAATGGGCGCGGCCATCCGGCAGAAGGAGCGGAGCGCAGGAATGCCCGCAGGCGGCTGATCCGGTTTGCTGGACGTGGCGTACACCGGACTGAAGAAATAGTAGTCGACGTCCGGGGCCCGATCGCCCGCGATGCCCACCTCTTCGTGGGCCGAAAAACCGAGGAACGAATCCGATCCGAGCGTCTTTCGGGCCTCCGCAACGGACGGCCCCCGCCACCCCAGATGGAGATCCTCGTCCAGGGCCTTTGCCACCCCGAGGCGCGTGTTGATCGTCACAGTCACGTCGCTCGCCCTCTCTCGGAGACGGGTCGTCAGGTCCCGAGCCGCCCGCTCGAACGCCTCCGGTCCCGCCTGATGATCCCGGAGGTGAACCCACCGAACGCCCGCCTTCACGGCGGTCACGGCCCGGTCGGCCCGCTCGTCGTTCGTAAAGCCGTCGGCAATGAGCGCGAGGCGGGGATACGGAAGTTCGGCCATACCGTCCTTGTCTGTTGTCGGGCGAAAACCGTCTCCCAGGGCGAGACCGAGGACCCGCGAAACAGCAGGTCAGGCGTCGACCTGGACTTGTCCCTCGGGAGGGGAAGAGGTCTGCGCGTAGAGGCGACGGGGAATGCGGCCCGCTCGATGAGCGTGACGTCCGGCCTGCACCGCCAGCCGCATCGCGTGTGCCATCTCGATGGGATGCTGAGCCTCAGCAATGGCCGTGTTGAGGAGAATGCCGTCGTAGCCGAGTTCCATGGCGGTGGCCGCGTCGCTGGCGGTCCCAATGCCGGCGTCCACGATGAGCGGCGTGTCGTCGACGACCTCCCGGATGATGCGCAGGTTGTAGGGGTTGACAATGCCCATGCCGCTGCCGATGGGGGACCCGAGCGGCATCACCGCGGCACAGCCGAGATCGGCCAGCTTGCGGCACGTGATCGGATCGTCGTTGGCGTAGGCGAGCACCGTAAAGCCGTCGTCGACCAGCGTCTGCGCGGCGTCGAGCAGTTGCTCCACGTCCGGCATCAGCGTTTCGTCGTCCCCGATGACCTCGAGCTTGATGAGGTCGGTGTCGAGGGCCTCTCGGGCGAGCCCGGCGACCAGGACAGCCTCCCGGGCGGTGTAACAGCCGGCGGTGTTCGGAAGCACCCGATATCCCCCCTGCCGGATCAGGTCGAGGTGGCTCTCCGGAGCCGGGTCTTCCACGTTCACGCGTCGAATGGCCACCGTCACGAGTTCCGTGCCCGTCGCCTCCAGGGCGTCGAGCATGACCTGCGGATTGGGATACCGGCTCGTGCCCACGATGAGACGAGACGAAAACGTCTCCTCCCCGATAACGAGGGAATCGTTCGTGTCGGCCGCAACCGATCCGTTCGCGTGTACGTCGTCAGCCATAAGCGCGTCGGTCTGAGGTGAGCGTCGAGGGCCCGCAGGGAGGCACGGAGGCGTCCGACCCGTTATCCGCCCTGCTGTGCCTGAATAATTTCAATCGTGTCCTCCTCGGAGAGCGTCACGTCGTCCCAGTCCCGGCGGCGAATGACGCTCTCGTTGAGGGCCACGGCCACACCGGTGGCGTCCCCTGGATCGATTTCCAGGTCGCGAAGCAGATCCGTGAGCGGATAGTCGTCGGGCACGGTGCGCTCCTCGCCGTTGACCGTCACCGGAATACGGGCGTCCGTCGCTGTGCTCATGCCGTGGAGCTTGGCGATTGTGTGTTGGAAAAGCGGGTGGGAAGGAACGGCTCGAGCCACTGCGAGGTTTCCCCCGTGCAAATGAGACGGGCCAGTTCTTCGGCCGTAACAGGGGTCAGCAAAATGCCGTGCCGGTAGTGGCCCGTCGCCATCAGGACGCCGGGGGCGGCGGTCGTTCCGAGAAGGGGACGATGGTCCCGACTCGCCGGCCGGAGGCCCGCCCACGTCTCGTCGACGGGAAGATCGTAGATGCCCGGTACGACCTCCCAGGCCCCCTCCAAAAGGTCGTAGAGCCCGCCGGCCGTGACGGTCGTGTCGAAGCCCATCTCCTCGCTCGTCGCTCCCACCACGACCCGTCCGCTGCTCTTGGGCGCAAGGTAGGCCTCCGGCCCCCGAACCACGTGCTGCAGGTCGAACGGGCGCTCTCGCCGCAGTTGAATCATCTGCCCCTTGACCGGGCGCACCGGCGGCTGCACGTCGGGCGTCAGCCCTTCGAGGGCGCGGGACCAGACCCCTGCCGCAACCACGACGCGCGCGGCCTCGATTCGCTCCCCCTCCTCGGTCACGACCGCCGGGACCTCTGCGTCCGGAACGACGGCCTGCACAGGCGTCTGCTCGCGGAGAACGCCCCCTTCGGCCTCGAACGCCGCCCGGAGGGCCTGCACCAGACGCCGATTGTCGACCTGATGATCGGAGGGCGCAAACACGGCGGCCGAGAGCCGCGGGGCCAGGTAGGGCTCAATCTCTCGCGCTTCGTCCCCCGTCAGCCACTCCACGCGCAGGCCCTGTTCCTCCTGAAACTCGTAGAGGCGGCGCAGGGCCTCGGCGCTGTCCCGATCGTCGGCCACGATGAGCGTCCCCTCGTCCCGATAATCGACGTCCTGCCCGCTCGCCGCCTCCACCCGCGCGGCAAAATCGGGCCATCGACGCAGGCTCTCGCGGTTCAACTTGTAGAGTTCTCGCTCCTCGAACTCGATCTCCGCATCGGGCGCCAGCATGCCGGCCGCCTGCCACGAGGTCCCGCGACCGGCCGTGTCCCGCTCGAAGACGGTCACGGATCGGTTCCGTCGGAGGAGTTCGAAGCCGATGGAAAGGCCGATGGTGCCGCCGCCGACAACGGCGATGGAGTCGTCCATGATACCGGTCAGTGCGGTGCTGTGACGTGAAAACGAGAGGCCGGAGGCCGATCTCTCCAATGGACTCGACTCGTGTAACGAGCAATTCGGAGAGGTGTCCCGAACGCCCAACGTCTTTACGCGTGAGAGTGGATCTACTGGAATCGATCCCACCCACCATCTTCCAGATCCCGGCCATGCATCACGACGCCGACGTCCTTATTGTGGGGGCGGGGCTCGCGGGGGCGACCGCCGCCCTCACACTTAGCCCCCATGCCTCCGTGCACGTGCTGGAGGCAGAGACCCCAGCGGCGGGCGCCTCCGGAGCGGCGGCAGGGCTCGTGAATCCCTTTATGGGGCGCCGGGCACGGCCCGTCTGGCGCCTCCACGAGGCCCTCGATGCACTCAGCGGCCTCTTGTCGGACGCCGGGGCCCCAACCCTTTTTCCTCCGCAGGGCGTCCTGCGACCGGTGGTGGAACCGGATCAGGCAGCTCCCTTCCGGGCGGTCGCCGCTGAATATCCCGAGCTCGCGACCTGGCTGCCCGACGACGACGTTCGGGCCCGATGGCCGGACGTACACACGGACGTCGGCGGGGTCTTCGTCCCCCGAGGAGGTGCAATCGACGTTCCCGCCATGGTGGAGGCCCTCCTCGAAGCGGCCGAATCGCACGGCGCCGTCGTCGAGACGAACGCTCCGGTGCTGTACTGGCGCGAAACGCCGTCGGCCGCCGTCGTCGAGGTGGGGCGCGGGCCCGACACGGAAGAACTTCGGGCCGACCGGGTACTGCTCGCCCTCGGGCAGGGCTACTCGACGTTTCCGGAACTGCGGCGGCTCGGCCTGACGGGCGTGAAGGGACAGACCGTTCGCGCTCGACGCCCCGACGCGCTCAGCGGACCGCTCCTTCCCCTCTCCGGCCGCGGCTACGTCGTGCCCGACACCGACGAGTCCCTCGTGCTCGGCAGCAACTACGACAACAATTTCGACGACCTAAGCCCCGATCCCCAGGCCACCGCCTACATCCGGGAGAAGACGGCCCGGATGGTCCCCGGCGTGGACGAGACGGAGGGACTCGGCGTCCAGGCCGGGGTGCGCGTCAAGCACGAGGACACGAACCTCCCCCTCCTGGGTCCCCTGCCGGATCGGGAGCGGCTCTGGGCGTTCACCGCCCTCGGATCGAAAGGACTCCTGACGGCGCCCCTCCTGGCGCGATCCCTCCCCGACTACTTCCACGACCCCACCGCGATCCCGAGCGAAGTCCAAATTCCGGAGTGACGGAACCTGAAATTTCAGGGGAAGAGTCGTAGATTGGCCGGGCAACGTCTCTTTCGCCATCTCTCTCGATCTCGTGTCCACCCCGCCGTACCCGTCCGTCGATGCTCTCGTCCACCGCGCGCTCCGGCACGTTGAAGAGTGGGAGGCCTCCTGGGGGACGTTCGACCGTCATCCGTCGCTGGGGGTGGCATCCGACCGCCTCGACGAGGCCCTGGACGCCTACCTCGACCGGCTCGACGGCAACTATCCCTTCCATCACCCCCGGTACGCGGGGCAAATGCTGAAGCCCCCGCACCCGGTGGCCGTCGCCGCGTACGTGGCCGCCCAGCGGATCAATCCCAACAACCACGCCCTCGACGGCGGCCCCCCCACGAGCCAGATGGAGCAGGACGTCGTGGCCGACCTGACCGACATGCTGGGCCTTCCGACGGAGACGCTCGGCCACCTCACGGGCGGCGGGACGGTCGCCAATCTCGAGGCGCTGTGGGTGGCCCGCGAACTGCATCCCGACCGCGCCCTCGCCGTAAGCGAAGACGCCCACTATACCCACGAGCGCATGGGCAGGGTGCTGAACGTGGACGTCGTTCAGGTCGAAACGACGGCTCGGGGCCAGATCGACCTCGACGCACTGAAAAGCACGCTGCACACTCACGACATTGGAACGGTCGTGGCCACGGCCGGAACGACGGGCCTCGGAAGTGTGGACCCGATTGACGAGATGCGTCCGCTCTGCCGAGAGCACGGGACGCGGCTCCACGTAGACGCCGCGTACGGGGGCTTCTTCCGACTTCTGGCCCACGAGGATGCCCCAACGCTGCCCGGGTTTCCGACCGAGGCCTTCGACGCCATCGCCGACTGCGACTCCGTGGCCATCGACCCCCACAAGCACGGGCTCCAGCCGTACGGCTGCGGCTGCATCCTCTTCCGCGACCCGGCGGTAGGCCGCTTCTACAAGCACGACTCGCCCTACACGTACTTCACCTCCGACGAGCTGCACCTCGGAGAGATCAGCCTCGAATGCTCGCGAGCGGGAGCCGCCGCCGGCGCCCTCTGGTGCACCCTTCGCGCCTTACCGTTGACTCCGGACGAGGGCGTAGGGCCCATTCTCGCGGCCTGTGTGCGGGCCGCTCGCACCTGGGCCGACCAGATTGCGTCCAGTGACGCACTCACCCTTCTCACCCCGCCCGAAACCGACATCATCGCGTACTTCCCCACGCCGACCTCCCCGACGCTTTCCGCTGTGGACGAGGCCAGCACCACCCTTTTCGAGACGGCCATGAACGCGGCCGACGACCCCGTCTTCACCAGTCTCTACCGGCTCCCCGCCGACGCCGCTACGGCTCTCCATCCATCCCTGGAAGCCGACCGGGACGAGGTCGCCGTCCTCCGCAGCGTCCTGATGAAGCCCGAGCACGAAACGTACGCGCAGACCCTCGTCGCTCGCCTCAGCACGCTCGCCCGGGAGAACGCGTGACGTCTCCCCGTCGCCCCTGCCCGTCACCGGACGACGGTCACGGTACTTTGAGCGACAAACGCCTCCGGAAACTCTTCCCGAACGAACTCCAGGGCTTCGCTCGCCGCTTCTCGCTCCGCAAAAGCCCCAATCCGAACGCGATAGTACGGCTGCGAATATTCAATGACGATCGGCGGCTGGTCCCCAAAGAGATCGTCCGGCGCGTCGTCTCCCGCCTCCTCCCACCACTGTCGCACGTCCTCCCGGAACTCCTGGGACGCCTCCTGCTCCTGTGCGGAAAAGACCTGGATTCGAAAGCCTTCGACGGTTTGCTCCACGCCCTCGTCGGCACTCCCCTGCATGAGTCGATTGGGCACCTGATGCATGACCTCGACCGTCCTCTCCGGCGTACGCACGGGATACTCGCTCACGTCAAACGTTTCGTACTCGGCGAGGGCAGGCCGATCGCGGGCCTCCTCATCGGGAGGGGAATCAGGGTCCGGGGACGGCCCCCCCGGATCGCTGGTTTGGGAGGGCCCGCTGCAGGCGCCGAGCGCGAACGTAGCCAGGATCAAAAGGACGAGAGAACGTCGCGACTGCATGCGTCTATCAGAGTCGAGAAAAGACACGAATACGAAGCGGACAACGAAAACTAAGCACTGGATCGGGCGTCTTCCATGATGGCCACCGACCCACTCGCCCCGATGCGAGTGGCCCCGTGCGCGACCATGGTGTGAACATCGGCCACCGAGCCAACTCCGCCCGACGCCTTAACTCCAAGGTCTGTTCCCACGACCTGCCGCATGAGGGCCACGTCTTCGGGCTGGGCTCCGGCCGCAGCAAATCCCGTCGAGGTTTTCACGAAGTCGGCCCCGGCCCGACGCGCCAACACGCAGGCCACAGCAATTTGCGGCGTCGTCAGCAACGCCGTTTCCAGAATAACTTTCACCGGCACGTACGTGTCGAGAGCCTCTCCACTGTCCCGAGCAGCGGTCACCACGGCCCGCACGTCGGCCTCGGCGTCGCGGTACCGACCGCTGGCCACCGCCCCGATCGGAAGCACCATGTCCAGCTCGCGCGCCCCGTCCGAGACGGCCCGTTCGGCCTCCTGGGCCTTCGTCGCAGACCGGTTGGCCCCGTGGGGAAACCCAACCACAGTGCAGGGCGTCACGTCGGTCGCTTCGAGCCTCCGGACCACGCGAGGGACGTAGGCGGGATGCACACACACGGCCCCAACCTCGTAGGTCTTCGCCTCCTCGCAGAGCTCGTCGATGTGCTCGTCGGTGGCGGCGGGTCGGAGCTGTGTGTGGTCGAGAAGCGCCGCAACCTCGTCGGGCGACAACTCGGGCGGATCCCCCGGACCGGCAAGCCCCGGTCGCGACGGCGACGCAACGGCCTCCCGGGCCTCCTCCACGTACGACGCCGCGGAGGACGAGACCGACTCCTGAAGAGCCTCTAAATCGGACGTGAGGGATTCGGAATCGTAAACGGACATACCCACTAACCCTCTTTGAAGGGAAACGAACGTTCCCGCAATATGATCATCGACGCGAACAATGTCGAGTCCGGAATCCCCACTTTACAGGGATCGGCCAGCCGTCTCGGCCCTCGTCTCTACCGCTCGACGAGCTCGTCGAGATCGTACCGCTTGCGCTTGTCCCAGAGCGTCTTTTTCGAAATGCCGAGGTCTTCCGCAATGTCCGCGTAGCTGTCGTCGGCCCGCGTTTCGAGGGTCCGTCGGATGTAGACCTTTTCCAGCTCTTTGAGCGTGCGCCCCAATGGGAACTGAAAAGCCCCGTCGGAGGACCGCATGTCGTCAAGACGCCCCGGGGGCGCAAGCGTCAGATCGTCGGCGTCAATCTGATCGTCGTTCGTAAAGATCATGGCCCGCTCCAGCACGTTTCGGAGCTCCCGCACGTTTCCGGGCCACATGTGATCGCGCAGCTTCTCCTCTGCCTCATCGGTAAAGCCCGTCACGGTGGTTCCAAACTCCCGATTGAACTCTTTGACCATATGCTTGGCAATGAGCATCACGTCGTCCCCCATGTGCCGGAGGGGCGGCATCTTTACGTTCACCACGTTGATGCGGTAAAAGAGATCCTTCCGGAACGTCTCCTCCTGGACGCTCTTCTCCAAATTGGCGTTGGTCGCGCAGAGAATGCGAACGTCCGCGGAAAGGTCCTCCACCCCGCCCAGCCGTCGAAACTGCCGGCTCTCGAGAAAGGAGAGCAGCTTCGCCTGCAGGGCCATACTCATCGAATCGATTTCGTCGAGAAAGAGGGTTCCCTGATCAGCAACCTCGATGAGCCCCTCTTTTGAGTCCCGTGCATCCGTGAAGGCCCCTTCCTCGTAGCCAAAAAGCTCGGCTTCCAGCAGATTGTCCGGAAGGGCCGCACAGTTGATGTCCGTGAACGGCTCCTTGGCCCGGGGCGAGTTGTAGTGCAGCGTCTTGGCCGCCAGGTTTTTTCCGGTCCCGGTCTCCCCCGAAAAGAGAACGGTCGTATTGGACGCCTCGCAAAGCGTCTCAATCGTCTCCCGAACTCGAACGATGGCGTCGCTCTCCCCGAGAATCCCCGAAATGGGATAGGCCTCCTGCTGCTCGGTTTTGATCTGCTCCAGTTCCTGCTGTGCCCCGTAGAGCTCGATGGCCTTTTCGAGAAGCGCCCGCATCTCCTCCAGGTTGACCGGCTTCTGGAGGTAGTGGAACGCCCCCTGTCGCATGGCCTCAACGGCCGTCTGCACCGACGAGTGGGCCGTCATGATAATGACCGGAACGTCCAACTCCCGATCCTGAATCGTCTCCAGAAGCTCGACGCCGTTCATCTCCGGCATCATCATGTCCGCTACCACGACATCGGGATCTTTCGCCCCCTCGTCGAGCGCATCCAACATCGACACCGGATTCAGAAACGTTTCGACCTCGTACCCGTCCCGCTCCAGGACGTTGGAGAAGAGATCGCCAATCTTCGGCTCGTCGTCAACGACAAAAATACGTTTGTCCATGTGATTAGGAGAAACCTTGGTGGAAGAAGGACCGGAGCGCCACGACATTTACGAATTGTATCGCACACACCTCAGGGCAAGGTGTTCGCCGAACATTTTAAACTTACAGGGGTCGTTTTTTCCCGTTCAGGCCATTGGAGGAGACGCACAGCCCATCCCGAAAGATTCTAAAGCGGTCATATTTTCACCAAACCGGGCCAAATCACCCAACCACTTGCGCACGACTTCGTTCGTGGGCACGGCTCAGTCGACCAACAACTTCGGTTCCCCACCGTAGTACGACGACTGTTCGAAGCGACGACACGTCCTCTACCACGCCGATGCGACACGTCTGCACCGCTGCGGTCTTCCTTCTCGCGCTTCTTCTCGGCGGCGCGTGCGAGACGCCCGACACGACCTCGTCCCCCACGACGGTAACCGACGACCGGGACCGAACGATCGAACTGGACCGTCCCGTCGAGCGCGTCGTGTCCCTCGCTCCCAACCTCACGGAGCTCGTCTATGCCGCAGGGGGCGGTCGCAAGCTCGTGGCCGTCACGTCCTCGGACGACTTTCCCCCGGCGGTGGACACGCTCGACCGCCTCAGCGCCCTTCCCCTCGACTTCGAGGCCGTCACCGCCCAGAATCCCGACCTCGTCCTCGCTACCGACCAGATCAACCCTCCCGGCGACACCGAGACGTTCGATGCACTGGACCTGTCCGCGTATTTCTTCTCGTTTTCGTCCCTCCCGGACGTCTTCGAAGGGCTTCGCACCATGGGCACCCTCCTCGGGACGGAGGCAGCGGCCGCCGACAGCGCCCGCGCCCTCGAACGCACGCTGGAGGCCCTTCGCACCCGCACCGACTCGCTCTCCACGGAGCAGCGCCCGCGCGTCCTGGTGCTGGTTGGGGACGAGACCCTGTACAGCTTCGGAGCGGGCAGCTACGTCCACAGTCTCGTCGAGGCCGCAGGGGGACGGAGCATTACGGACTCCCTGGACGCCACGGCCCCCACACTGAGTGAGGAGTACGTCCTGCGGGAGAAGCCCGACGTGATCGTGGGGGCGTGGGGAACGGACTACGATCCGGATCACCTCCTGAACCTCCATCCCACCTGGGACGTGGTACCCGCCGTGAAGAACGATCGCGTCTACAGTCTTCCCCCCGGCCTCCTCCTCCGTCCCGGGCCCCGGCTCGTACAGGGGGCACGCCAGCTGGCGGCCCACCTGCACCCGACCCACTTCTCGATGATCGATCCTGCGGTGCCTTCCGCCCCGCCCGAATCGTCCCGCACTGCCGAACCCGACGCCTCGCCCACTCCATGAATCGCACCTGGATCGCCGGCACGGGACTCGCAGGGGGGCTCATCGCAACGATCGGCGTCACCGTTGCGGTCGGGAGCACTGCCATCGGCTGGATGGACGTCTATCGGGTGCTGGCCCGTCATCTCCTGGGCCTGGACCTGAACGTTTCGCCCACCGTCGACCGGATCGTCTGGCAGCTCCGCCTGCCCCGAGTCCTGCTGGCGTGCCTCGTCGGCGGAGGGCTCTCCATCATCGGGGTGGCGATGCAGACCCTGGTTCGGAATCCACTGGCCGAGCCCTACATCCTGGGCATCTCGAGCGGAGCCTCGGCCGGCGCCTCCTTCTTCTATCTCGGCTTTTTGCCGCCCCTCCTCTCCAAAACGCTCACCATGCCGGTGGCAGCGTTTCTCGGGGGCCTGGCCTCCATCACCGTCGTGTATCTGGTGGCACGCGAGGGCTCCCGCCTGTCGGTCGGTCGACTCTTGCTGGCCGGCGTGGCCATGTCGGCCCTCATGGCGTCTCTCACCTCCTTCGTCACGTTTTCCTCTCCCGATCCCGACAAGCTCCGGGCCGTCCTGTTCTGGCTGCTGGGCTCGCTCAACGGAGCCCGCTGGGCCGAACTTCCCATTCCCGCTCTCACCACGACCTTCGGCCTGGGCACGCTCCTGCTCCTCGCCCGCCCCCTGGACGCAATGCTCGTGGGGGAGGAACCGGCGCAGAGCCTGGGCATGCCCGTCGAAGTCCTGAAGCGAGGCCTGATTGCCCTCGCGGCCCTCGTGACCGGAACGCTGGTGGCTGTGTCGGGGGCCATCGGCTTCGTCGGCCTAATCATTCCGCACGCCGTCCGGCTGCTGGCCGGCGTGCCGCACCGCCGGCTGGTCCCCCTCAGCTTTCTTGCGGGGGCGCTGTTTCTCTGCTGGGCCGATCTTGCCGCCCGGTCGCTCCTCCCCGCTCAGGAACTCCCGGTCGGCATCCTCACGGCCCTCTGCGGCGTGCCATTCTTTCTTGTGCTCCTCCGCCAGCGTCGCTATCAGTTCGGCTAAGGACAGCATTTCACGTGTCCGTACCGGATTTTGCAATCGCGTAAAGCAGCACGGCGCGGTTGGCGGCTCCCACTGAAGTAGGTGAGCCCCCAATTGCGACAGGAAGTTGCGAAATGCTATACTACGGGGTCTTCTCGCCACGTCGTTGCAGGGGACCGAAGGAGGCGATTTTCGCTACAGTGGGCCTGAACGGGGGGTGGACGTCGTCTGGGAATAACCGTCCGTACATCGCGAGAGGACTTAGAGTCTGTTTTGATTTTGAATCGTATCGCGAGAGCGCGAATCGATGCGGCGAACATCGGTCGAGGAGGAGGCACGTATCCCGAACGCTGGTATGTTGATTTTCCCTCGCAAGAGGGACACCTTCCGAGGACGCTCGGAGCGGGAGGCATACATTAAAACAGACTCTTAGTTAATCGACTGGAACGTCGAGGGGAGGCCGTCTCCCGATTCAGCGGAGGCACCGGGCTCAGGACGTGTCGGTGCATCGGACGGCGGCTCCTCGTCCGTGCAGTATGCCTCGAAGGCCTCCACGAGGTCGGCCGCAATGGCATTGGCACTTCGGCCCTCAATGTGCTTGCGCTCCACGATGTAGACCGGCTCGCCGTCGCGGAAAAGTGCAAAAAACGGAGAGGACGGGGGAATCCCGGCCAGGTATTGGTCGCGCACCCGTTCGGTGGCGTCCAGATCCTGCCCGGCAAAGACCGTCACGTAGCGGTCGGGCTGAATGTCGGCCTCGCGGGCCATGGCCACGGCCGGGCGGGCATTTCCCGCTGCACAGCCACAGACGGAGTTGATGACGAGGAGCATCGTCTCGTCGTCGGCGTCCTCAAACGCAACGTCCACGTCGTCCACGGTCTTCAATTCCTCAACACCGAGGCGCGTGAGCTCCTCGCGCATGGGATCGACCATTGCTTCGGGATAGGGCATAACAGGGAGAGAAAGACGGCTGTCCGAAAAATCGGCGAGGGGGATCTCCTTCGTTGTTCGGTTCTAACGCCGGGAAAAGGCCGTTGATCCCCTCAACGGGGCCCCGTCTTTTTGCCCCCGTCCGTCCCCTCTTCGTTCGAGCGTACACCCAGTGGGGAGCGGTAGAAGCAAACCGATCCGGACTGCAATCCGGAACGCCTCTCACGGATCCCGGCTAAAAGAAGCGCAGACGACCCGCGTTGACCGTTCTCCTCTTTCGTCTCCACCGCCTCCGAATGTCCAAAACCGTCCTCTCGACGTCTGCACACTCTCCTTCAGCGAGCACGCCCCTGTACGTCGCACTCGTGTGCCTCCTCGGCCCGATTCTCGCCGGCTGTGCGTCGTCCGGCGGCACGACGACGTCGATCGATCGGTCGGCCCAGAACACGTGGTCGCCGGAAGAGGCAGAATCTCATCTTCGTTCGGCGTCGTCGCGCTGGGAGGGCGTCCCCCACGAATGGGGCGGCACCTCCCACCAGGGCGTCGACTGCTCGGGACTGGTCCAGTCGGTCTTCCAGAACGAATTTCAAGTCTCCCTCCCCCGCTCGACTGAGAACCAGGCCGAGGCCGGAACGACGGTCTCCCGTTCGGACCTCCAGCCCGGCGACCTCGTCTTCTTCCGGCCGGGCTGGAAAAAACGTCACGTCGGCATCTACCTTTCCGACGGCAAATTTCTTCACGCCTCGTCCAGTGAAGGCGTCACCGTGTCGCCCCTCGATCGATCGTACTGGCGCGAGCACTGGTGGCAGGCCCGACGGGTCCTTTCCGTCTCCGGCGACTCGACGGACGCCCCCTCCTCGCCCCCCAAGCGGACCACGTCCCGCGACGGAGGCTGGTGAACGGCCCGCCCAACGAGGCCCCTCGGAACCGGACCGGAACTTTTTCCGGTGCAAATCGAATACATGGGACCGCGCTCACTGGTCTCTACCCCCAACGCCGCTGCCGTCAGGCCGTGGCGTTCCTTTTTTGGACACATCGAGCGTGGATCCGCCTGTCGCACTGACGTTTCAATGGACCCAACCAGCATGGCTGACGACAAGACCGTTTACATGACCGAAGAGGGGCTCGAGGAACTGAAGGAAGAGCTCCATCGCCTCCGTACTGAAGAGCGCTCGCGCATCGCCGACGAGATCGCCGAAGCGCGGGCGAAAGGCGACCTCTCCGAAAATGCCGAGTACGACGCCGCAAAGGAGGAGCAGGGAAAGCTGGAGGCCCGGATCGCCGAAATTGAAGACACCATCGCGCGCGCCCGAATCGTCGACGAATCGACCGTCGACGACAGCAAGGCCTACATTCTCTCGAAGGTCACGGTCGAAAACGTCGATTCGGGCGACGAACAGACGTACACGCTCGTCTCCGAACAGGAAGCCGACGTCTCGGAAGGCAAAATTTCCATCGAAAGTCCCATCGGCCAGGGCCTTCTCGGCCAGGAGGAAGGCGACGAGGTCGAAATTGAGGTTCCGGCCGGCACGGTCACCCTGAAGATTACGGACATTTCCCGATAACCGGCCTGTGCCCGCGGGTCCATTTTCATGGAGCGTCCCTCCCGCCTGGATCTGCAGCCCCCGCCTCCCCCGCCCCAGTCCTCGCGGAGGCCAACCGCGGCAGAAATCGGCCGTACCGGGGTCGTGGCCATCGTCGCTCTACTGGCGAGTTATCTGGGGGGATGTGTGGCTGCACTGGTCCTCTACGCCGGGGTCTTTCCGCCCGTCACGGGCGTTCAGCTTCAGCGCGAGGTCGAGGGACTCTTCGACGAGACGCCGACCCAGCGCGTCTACACGCCTCTGCCCCTGTCCCAGCTCGACTCCGACCTTCCCCGCGCGGCGGTGGCGGGAGAGGACAGCCGCTTTTTCGAGCACAATGGGATCGACTGGGAGGCGATTGACGAGGCCGTCGAGGAGTATCGCGCGGGCGGCGACCTGCGAGGCGGCTCATCGATTACGCAGCAGCTCGTCAAGAACCTCTTCATGACGACGCACAGTACCTACCTCCGAAAAGCCCTGGAGGTACCGCTCACCTACGCCGCGGAGCTTCTGCTCTCGAAGCATCGTCTCCTGGAGCTGTACGTAAACGTAATCGAGTGGGGACCGGGCATTTACGGGGCCGAGGCCGCCGCCCAGTACCACTACGGGCAGTCGGCCGAGCGCCTCACCCGGGCCCAGGCTGCCGCCCTCGCGGCCTGCATTCCCAATCCGCGCGTGCGCCGCCCCGAAACGGTGGGCTGGTACCAGCGCATCATCCTCACCCGAATGCGCCGGCTCGGCCCTCTCCCCCTATCCTCCCGGTCTCTCCCCGAGGCAGCGCCGGCAACGAGCCCTTCCGCCTCCTTTGCATCGTCGCATTCAATTGCAGAACCGCTTCAATGATCGACCTTCGCAGCGACACCGTCACCCGCCCCTCCGACGGCATGCGCCGGGCCATGTACGAGGCCGAGGTGGGCGACGACGTCTACGGAGAAGACCCCACTGTGAACCGGCTCCAGGAGCGCATGGCGGATCGGCTGGGGACGGAGGCCGCCCTCTTCGTGCCCTCCGGCACCATGGCCAACCAGATCTGCATTCATGTCCTCACCGACCCGGGCGACGAGGTGCTCCTGGAGCAAAGTGCGCACATTTTCAATTATGAAAGTGGAGCCGCCGGCCTTTTGTCCGGCGTCCAGCTCCACCCGATTGACGGGGACGACGGTCTCCTGGGCCCGGAGCACGTCAAACGCGCCGTGCGCCCCGACGATGAGGTCTTCCCTCCGTCTCGGGTTCTCTCCGTCGAAAACACCGCCAACCAACCGGGCGGGGTCGTGTATCCGCTCGATCGAATTCGCGCTCTCGCCTCGACGGCCCGCGAGCACGACCTCCACCTGCATCTGGACGGGGCCCGGCTGTGGAACGCATCTGCGGCCGCCGACGTCCCCGAGCGGGACGTCGTCGAACCGTTCGACGTGGCCTGGGTCGCGCTGTCGAAGGGCCTGGGGGCCCCCGCCGGATCGGTCATCGGAGGGCCCGAACCGCTCATTCGGGAGGCGCGACGGACGCGCAAGCGATTCGGGGGCGGCATGCGGCAGGCCGGTATTTTGGCCGCCGCCGGCCTCTACGCCCTCGACCATCACCGCCCCCACCTCTCGGCAGACCACGAGAAGGCCCGCCTCCTCGCCGACGTGGTAGATGCCCTCCCCGCGTTCGAGATCGACCTCGATCGCGTGCAGACGAACATCCTCATCTTTGAGGTCACCGATGCCTCCGCTGCCGCCGTGGTCGAGACCCTCGAAGACGAAGGGGTGTTGATGACCCAGTTCGGCCCCTCCACGCTTCGGGCCACGACACACCGCGACGTGTCGATGGAGGACGTCGAACAGGCCGCTGAGACGCTCAGGGCGACGTACGGATGAAGAAGTCACGAATCAATCTACCTGCCCTCAACCGATCGGCGCGCGTCGTTTCCGGTGTACGCTACCGAGCAACTGTCACTCGAAGTGGATCACACTCCGTCGCCGTTGCCTCCAAGACGTCGCCGTCTTCCACCGGACCCACGCCGGAGGGCGTGCCGGTGTAGAACAGGTCGCCCGGCTGAAGCGTGAAGATCTGCGAGCAGTAGTGAACGAGTTCCGCAACGGGAAAGATCATGTCCGCCGTAGACGCCTCCTGTTGCACCTCGTCGTTGCACCGAAGAGAGAGCGTCAGGTCCTGTGGATTGTCGACGTCGGCCGCCGGCGTGAGCGGTCCGAGCGGTGCAAACGTGTCGAAGCCTTTCGCAACGGACCAGGGATGCCGTTTCTCCTTGGCACGGGTTTGCAGGTCGCGAGCCGTCACGTCGAGTCCCACGGCGTAGGCCGCGACGTAATCGAGCGCCGCCTCGCGAGGAATGTCGCGGCCCTCCGTCCCGATCACGGCCACCAGTTCCACCTCGTGGTGAACGTCCTGAGACTGCGGCGGGAGCCGAACGGAGTCTCCGCTCCGGATGACGGCCGTTGCGGGCTTCAGAAACACCATCGGCTGGTCGGGCACCTCACGCTCCATTTCATCGGCGTGCTCGGCGTAGTTGCGCCCGATGCAGAGCAGCTTCCCAATGGAGAGGGTGCGATCGGAGTGCGGAAGGGGGATCTTCATGCGAAACGGAAGGGGGCCTGTAGTGATCGTTGGAACGAGTACGCGTTCGGCGCGTGGCTTTGAGCCGAAACGGGCTAAAATCAGTCACTCTCGCGTCGGTACCCAACCCGGCGCCTCAAAGCAGAGCTTACCCATGTACGCGATTGTTGACGTTAAAGACAAGCAGTTCAAAGTCCAGGAAGACGATACCCTGTACGTTCCCTACCATTCGGAGGCCGACGTGGACGAGGAGCTCACACTCGACCGCGTCCTGCTCCTCTCCGACGGCGACGGGGACGTCACCGTCGGAACGCCCACGGTGGACGACGCGTCGGCCACGGCCCGCGTGGTCGACCACGTAAAGGGGGACAAGGTGATCGTGTTCAAGAAGAAACGGCGCAAGCGGTATCGCGTTAAACGCGGGCACCGTCAGCAGTACACCCAGATCCGCATCGAGTCGCTCGACGTCAACGGAACGACCCCGGACGCCACGGACGCGTCGGACGACACCGACGAAGCGGATGCCGACACGGAGGAACCGCCGGCGGACGAGGCCGACGACTCGGCAGCCGCAGACGACGAGGCGTCCGAGACGGACGAATAACGGCATTCTCCCTCTTCGTATCATCTGTTCACGACATCCCGCGAGGCAGTTATGGCCCACAAAAAAGCAATGGGGTCCACCCAGAACGGTCGGGACTCCAATCCAAAATATCTCGGTGTAAAGGCCTACGGCGGCGAGTTCGTCGATGCCGGCAACATCATCATCCGGCAGCGCGGAACGAAATTCCACCCGGGACACAACGTCGGTCGCGGCGGGGACGACACCCTCTTTGCCAAGGCCGAGGGCACCGTCCAGTTTAAGCGAAGCGGTGACCGGAAGTACGTGCACGTGGTCCCGGAAGAAGCGTAGGTTTTCGGCGTCCCCTCTCCGCAAAGAGCTCCTGTCGCCGCCCGGTGATAGGAGCTCTTTGCATTTGACCGAAAGCCACCAAAGTGGGACGCTGCGGAAGGCCCGTTGCTCCGGTACCCAGCCGAGACCCTCTCCCGCCCATTCGACCTCTATCGAATGGACCGCGGACTCAGGTCTCTACCGAGCGACGTCCTCCTCCGATCCGGCAGGCTGAGACGTCTCCTCGCTCGTAGGCGCCTCGGACACGTCCGGATCCGGTCGGGCGGCCCGGCGGCCGGTCCTGGGATCCAGGTGAAAAAAGGCGACGAGGGCCTCGAACAGGGCCGCGTGGTGGCGCGCCATCCGATGGGGCTGTTCGAAAAAGGTTTCCACCGCCACGGCAAAGAACTCGGAGGGCGCCTCCGCCGCATAGGGACGCAGGATGGATCGGCCGGACCGGACGTGCTGCATCTCTTTTCGTACCAAGCTCTGCCAGTCGGCCGCTGAGCCCGGAGCCACGAGCGACGGGACCCCGTCGGGGCCTTCGTTGTCGAAGTCGAAGAGATGCGCCAGCTCGTGGAGGACCACGTTGTCGGCGTCGAACGAGTCGGTCCAGCTGTCCTCCACCGCCGGAACCGTCAGAATGATGGGCCCCTGCTGATGGGCCATGCCGTCGTACTCTCCGGCCACGCTGTCGTAGTAGGCGTCATTGAACCGCTCGGGATAAAACAGAACCGTACGGCTCCCGGGTAGCTCCCACGACGGGCGTCCGTGCAGCAAGAGCGCCACCCCCGCCGCCACGCTGAGGCGGAGCGCGGGCGTACCCTCCACGTCCCCAACCCCCTCGAACGTGTATTCGTCGAGCACAAACCGAACGTCTCGATCAAATCGGTCGCGCGCCTCCTCGTCGAGGCGGCCGTAGAGCGGCACGTGGGCCTCCAGCCACTCTCGCCATTCGGCAGGCATGGACCGCTGCGCCGTGTACCAGCGCCGGAGAGACCGACGGAAGCCCCCCCAGAGTATGAGCAGAGCCGCAGGAACTCCCAAAAGTGTCCACCACGCCCCGACGTCGCCCCCGATGAGGGCCACGCCCCCACCGACGACCGCTGCGAGCAAAACCGTCGTGTAAATCGTCGAGCGACGAACGATGCGCATACGTCGGAGTCTGACAAGGGGAAGTACCGGTGAAGGCCCTCATGCCGAATCCCAGAGAATGAATGGAGAACCAGCTCCGGGCGTCACATTCGTGAATGAACGACGGCGGCAGAAGTGCCTTGCCGTCGTCGCCGAGAAGTGAGCAGCGGGCCGCCTCTCCTCGGTTGCCTCCATTCGGTCTCCCGGCCCCGTCCCCCCCTCGTCAGGTCCCGACGAGAATCCACTCCCGTCCCGAACAATTTCCGCCGTTAAAAGGTACAGTATCGAGGTTTCGGACTGGCCGCAAAGGTTGGTCGCCACGAGCGAGCTCTCATACGAACAAGCCGACCGTACTTATGGGTGCGATGAACACGCTCCGGGAGAATACCGGAGTCATTTTGTGGATCCTGGTGCTGTCTTTTGGGATCATCTGGACGCTCCAGGACTCGAACGTCTTTGACGCCATGAATCAGCCGAGCCAGAACGCGGCAATGGTGAATGGTACGTCGATCTCCAATCAGGAATACAACAACGCCGTCGAGCAACAGCGGCGTCAGATGCAACAGCAGTACGATGGGGAACTCCCCTCTAAGATGGACGACATGATTCGCGAGCAGGCGTATCAGCGTCTCGTCAACAATGCGCTGCTGGAGCAGGAGATGGAACGGCTCGGCATCATGGTTACGGACAGCGAGGTCGAAAACATGGTCTTCGGGGAAAGTCCCCATCCGGTCATTCGTCAGCAGTTTGCCGACTCGACCGGGCAGATCAATTATCAGCTGCTGCAGAACATGGCGCAGAATCCGCAGGCGAACCCCCAGTTCCTCCAGCTGGAGGACTACCTGCGCGAGCAGCGCCGCCAGCAGAAGATGAACTCGCTCATTCAGTCCACCGTATTCGTCTCTGAAGAGGACGTAGAGGAATACTACTGGCGTCAGAATGCGACGGCCTCAACCCAGTACGTGTCTCTCCGCTACGCCTCCGTTCCGAACGACTCCATCTCCGTCACGGAATCGGACCTCCAAACCTATTACGACGAAAATCAAGACGACTTCGAGCGGGACAAAACGCTGACGCTCGACTACGTCACGCTCTCGAAAACGCCGACGGCCGAGGACACCGCGGCCATTATGGGAGACCTCGAAGATCTCCGTCAGAACTTTCAGGACGCGGAGACCGATTCCCTCTTCCTGGAACGGAACGCCTCCGAACGATCCTTTACCAGCGACTATCAGAATCCAACGGAGTTGGATGCAGCCATCGCGGACGCGGTGTACGAGGACCCCTCTCCCGGCCGCATTGTGGGCCCGATTGCAGGCGGCTCCTTAGCCCACCTCATCAAGATTCGGGACACACAGCCGGCCGACGAGGAGTACGTCCACGCTTCCCACATCCTCCTCGAGTCCGAGGCCCAGGATCCTGCCCTCGAGGAGCGTCTTCAATCGATCCGCGACAGCATCGAATCCGGAGCGGCCGACTTCGACGAGATGGCCCGCCGCCACTCCGAGGATCAGTCTGCCTCTCAGGGCGGCGACCTCGGCTGGTTCGGCGAAGGGCGCATGGCCGATGCGTTCGAGCAGGCGGCCTTCGACGCCGCACCGGGCGAGCTGGTGGGGCCGGTAAAGTCGGAGTTTGGGTATCACCTGATCCGCGTCCACGAACGGGCCACCCAAACCGTCCAGATTGCGGATCTGGCATTTTCCCTGACTCCTACTCAGGGCAGCCTCTCGGACAAGCAGGCAACGCTCGACGACGTCGCATTCTACGCCTCGAACGAGGGAAGCTCCTTTGCCGAGGAGGCCGAACGGCAAAACCTCTCCGTCCAGGAGGTCGTCGCCGAAGCCACCCAAAGCTCCGTTCCGGGTATTGGCCAGAATCCCGCCCTCTCCACCTTCATGGAGTCGGCCGAGACCGGAGACGTCAGTGACGTGATTGAGCTGGAAGACAAGTTCGTCCTTCTAAAGGTCACGGACGTGCAACCGGAGGGCTACCGTCCCTTCGAAGAGGTCAAGGCCGAGATTCGCCCACAGGTCGAGCTTCAGAAAAAGAAGGAGATTCAGACCCGCCGCATTGAACGTGCACTCGAACAAAACGGCTTTCAGCAGCTCCCTCAAGCCCTGGGCACGCAGATGCGGTCGCAGTCGGACATGACCTTCACGACCGAAACGGTTCCTGGAGTGGGACAAGATCCCGCCTTCTCGGGCACCGTCTTCGGCCTGGATGAGGGAGAAACCTCCGGCGTCGTCGAGGGCGAGAATGCCGCCTTCGTGGTGCGCGTGACCTCGATGCAAGAGCCGCCGGAGCTGACGGCCTCGCAGCGTCAGGAGATCAGGCAGAAGCTCCTGAAGCAGAAGCAACAGCAGGTGTCCAAGCAGTGGATCGCGGCGCTGGAGGAGGACGCGACCATCAAGGACCAACGCCAGCAGTTCCAGTAGTGCTGATCGGGGGAGAGACATCGCCCTTTCCGGTGAGAACGACCTTCCCATCACGTCACGGTGAGCGTGCCGCGGAAGACCGTAACGACCGGTCCCTCGAGGTATCGCTCCCGTCCCCGGGTCGTCGTCGCGGTCCCTACCTGAAAGGTGCCGCCCTGGGTTTCCACGGTGAGCGGATCCGCAGGCGCGTACTCGGTCACGCGTGCCACGGTCGCGGCGGCCAGAACACCGGTGCCGCAGGAGAGGGTCTCCCCCTCCACCCCCTTCTCATAGGTGCGCACGCGAAGCGTCCCATTCTCGACCTCGACGAAGTTGACGTTTGCCCCGGGCGGCTCCACGCGCGGATCGTTCCGCAGGGCCGGGGCCCACTCCTCCACGGGCACGGCCTCTACGTCGGGCACAAAAACGACGAGGTGCCCCGTGCCGGTGTGGGCGTAGTGCACGGCCTCCGAACTGAACGGGACCGCTCCCTCTAGCGTTACGTCCGTCTCCACCTCCGTTGCGGGCGGCACGTAGAGCCGAACGAGATCGGAGCGCTCCTCGGACACGGCGGCGTGGTAGCGACCGGCGTCCGCCTCGAAGGTCACCTCGGGCCCCTCGAAGTCCGCATTCATCGCAAAGCGCGCCAGGCAACGGGCGCCGTTCCCGCACATGGTGGCCCACGATCCGTCGCCGTTCACGTAGCGCATCCGATAATCCACGTCGTCTGCGTCCGCCTCTGCGAGGGCAATCAGCCCGTCGGCCCCCACGCCGTATCGGCGCTGGCACCACGTGGCAGCCAGATCCGCCAGCTCGTCGTCGGAGAATCGATACCACCTATTGTCGAGGACGAGAAAATCGTTTCCGGCCCCATGCATTTTTGTAAATTCAAGGACGAGCGAGGGACTCATGGAGACGTTTTGTACAATGTAGAGAATGCCGCCACGATTCCGGCACGATCCGGAAGGCGGTTGCGTATAGGACAGATCGAGGACGTATGCCTCGCTTCCGTACTTCTTTGGACAAACTCTAAAACCGTTGCCCGAGAAACAACTGAGTATCGAAGGCGCCGATCCACTTCTGCTGTTCGGATTTAACGACGTGTACCTTCGCAAAATTGAAAGCGCCTTCCCGGACACCCACATCACCGCCCGCGGCACTGAAATTCACCTCCGGGGGAACGAAGAGGACATCGAAAAGGTGGAACGCGTCTTCAACGAGATGGTCGTCCTCCTCGACCGCAACGACACCCTGACGGAGGACGACGTCGAGACGGTCCTTGCCCTCTTTGATTCCGAGGGTCCGGACGCCCCCACGCTGGAGGACCCCGAGACCATTCTGACGACGCCGGACGGCGAGGTCATCAAGCCGCGCTCCTCGAACCAGAAGCGGCTCGTCCACTCCGCCCAGTCCAACGACGTCGTCTTTGCCATCGGCCCGGCGGGCACCGGGAAAACGTACGTGGCCGTCGCCATGGCCGTGGCGGCCCTCAACGATCACAGGGTCAAGCGCATCGTCCTGTCTCGCCCCGCCGTAGAGGCCGGCGAACAACTCGGGTTCCTGCCGGGCGACTTCTACGAAAAAGTCGACCCGTACCTCCAGCCGCTGTACGACGCCCTCGGCGACATGCTTCCTCGCGAGGAGATGGCGGAGTCCCTGGAGCAGGACCGGGTGCAGGTGGTCCCCCTCGCCTACATGCGGGGGCGAACCCTCAAGTCCTCGTTCGTCATCCTCGACGAGGCACAGAACGTGACCACGAGCCAGATGAAGATGTTCCTCACGCGGCTCGGCCCACAAAGTCAGGCCATCATTACGGGCGACATTACGCAAACCGACCTCAACAACCGGAGTGAAAGCGGCCTCATCCAGGTCCAGCACATTCTCAAGGACATCGAAGGCATCGAGTTTATCTACCTCGAGCGCGAGGACGTCGTCCGCCACCGCCTCGTCCGCGAGATCATTGCCGCCTACGAGGAGCACGACGCGTGATTATGTGTGGACGTATGAGAACCTGCTTGGCGGATTGTCTACGGCCTATGACTTCGTGGATCTCGTGCAGAAAGACTTCTG
>CAZCUZ010000038.1:0-23443 GCA_964502085.1 uncultured Salinivenus sp.
CCCTCGTGACTGAGGAAATCTCCTCCGTCCGACAGGAGCGTCACGACCCGACTCCAGCAAACGCCGCCGGGCAAGGAATTATCTCAGAACGCCTTGTGCTATATGTCAATTGCATATGCACCCGTCTTCAACGCCAGAAACAGGCACCTCCGTCGCTCCAAACTTGCTTTGGAGCCCATCCATCCGAATGAGGAGGGCTTTAGCTATCGTCAGATAGGCTCTCAGTTAAGCGTGGACATCTCAGATGTCCTAGAGCGACGAAGGTGCTGTTTTTCTTGAAAAGAGCTTGCTTGCGAGGTGTCGCTCATACTTTGCACTATAGCACAAGCCGTTCTCAGAAGATGGAAGCGTGCGGAGTCGGCCTTTCTGGATTTCTGGAGGTTCGTCTACGCAAAGGATTGCCGTTTTCAAGCGGATCTGGAGCTACGGCCAAGTTGATTCAACCGTTTTGAGATAATTCCTAAAACCGAACGGTCAGGTTCGTCGTGATCACGCGCCCCGGCTCCGGCAACTGAGCCCCACTGAAGGGATTTTTGGCGTTCAGGTGGTTGGTGTACGAGGCGTCGAGGAGGTTCTCGACACCCATCTCCAGTTTTACCCGCTGGGCCACGCGGGTGCCCGCCTTCACGTCTACGGTCGTGTATCCGTCCGTGGCGGTCTCGCCCCGGGACCGGGCAACGCGGGACTGCTCGGCGACGAGGTCGGTGCTGACGTCCAGGTAGGGATTCGATACGCGGTGCAGCGACACGGACGGCGTCCACCGCAGGCCGAGCGTGGCGGAGGGCGGCGATACGCCGAACGCGGGCTCGTCGAGCGCCGTGTCTTCTCCCCGCAGCCAGCTTCCGGAGACCCGCGCGGTCCAAGCCGGGGTCGGCGAGAGCGAGGCATCGAGCTCGGCCCCGTAGAAGTGCGCCTCACCGTTCGCGTATCGGAAGACCGTGTCCGGACTGAGAGGCAGGATCGGATCGAGGGTCGTGGGCGCAAGCGTGATGTAGTCGTCGATCTGGCGCGCAAAGGCATTCAGGCTGAGCGACCAGGTGGGTCCGCCGCCCTCGAGCCAGAGGTCTCCCTGCGTGGTGCGCTCCGGAGAAAGCGTCGGGGTTCCCTGAAATTCGGCACTGGTCTGCGACTTGCTGGCCGGAAACCGGTCACTGTAGCGCTCCATCGCGTCCGGGGGACGCGCCACGGTTCCGGCGCCGAGGGAGAGCGTCCACCGGTCGGTGAGGGCGAGGGAGGCCGTGAACGACCCGCTCGGCATGACGTCCTGCTGGGCGAGGGCGTCGGCCGTCACGCCGGCGTTTTCCAGGAAGGCCTGCGTGGGATCGTCCGCGTCGGACTGGGCGAGGTCGAGCCGGGCGGTGCCGGTGAGCGTGAGCCGCTCGCCGAGCGACCGGGTGCCCTCCGAAAACACGCCTTCCTGCGTCATCGTGACCCCGGGCCAGGCGCGGTCGAGCGTGTCAGTGGCGGTTCGGTAGAAGGGAGGCACCATGCGCGAGCTGTCCATCATGACCGCCTGCAGGGGCCGCTGTGCGTCACGGTACGTGTGGAGAACGTCACCCCCGACGGTCACGTCCCAGGCCCCGAGCGCGAGGTCGGCGGCGACCCGCCCGCTGAGATTCTGAATTTCCGCGTCGACCCGGATGCGGAGGGGCGGCCGACGGCTGCCGTCGGGGAGCGTGCCGGCGTCGTAGGTGGGCTTTCCTTCATTCGTCATGCCGTGGAGCTTGTGCTGTGCGCTGAGTCGGGCCTCCACCGATCGCAGCGTGCCGACAGTTCGCGAGAAGTCGTACGACACCTGTCCGATGCCATTTTCGAAGAAGTCGGCGTTGAGCAGGCGGCCGGGATAATCGAGACTGCGCTGATCCTGATAGCTGCCCTTCAGCGACAGGGTGGAGTGGGACGAGAGCTCGACGCCGAGGCGGGCCTGCCCGTCGGCAGACGTGAAGGTGCCGGGCACGGTCTGTCCGCTGCCGGTCTCGTAATCGGCGCCGGTGCGCCAGGCGGCGTTGGCGCTGTAGAACCAGCGGCCCTGTCGGCCCATCGCAAAGCCGGTGGTTTCCACGGCCTCGCGGTTGGTGTCGTATCCGGTGCGCACCGTGCCCGTGAGGGGGGTACGGGGGGGATCCTCTCCGCGAAGCTCCACCCGAACGGCGCTCATGTTGCTGGGGCCCCACGTGAGGGCGTACGGTCCCTTCACCACGTCGACGGACGCGATGGCGCTGGGGTCGACGTGGCTGAGGGGCGAGTCCATGCGGGCTGGGCCGGTGGGGAAGGTGCGCATTCCGCCGATATAGACGCCGACCTCCGTTTCAGTGAGGCCGCGGACATTGGGATCGAGGCCCATCGGGCCGCGCCGCACCGAGCCGATGCCCGGCAGTTCGCGCAGGAGGGCGCCCGGGTCGGCGACCTCGGCCTCTCGGATCTGGTTGGAGCTCAGGGCCCCGGACGGCTGGGCACTGGGGCGAAGGGCCGTCACTTGGATGCCGTCCAGGTCCACCGACTCGGGTGTGAGGGTCAGTTCGACGCGGGCAGTCTCGTTGTCCTCGACCGTGACGGTGTCGGTGGCGGGGGTGTACCCGACGAACCGGGCTCGGAGGGCGTGGGTGCCGGTCGGGACGTCCGAGAGCCGGAAGCGGCCGTCCGTACCGGTGGTGGTCCCGCGGTCCAGATCGGGCAGCACTACGTTTGCGGAGGGCAGCGGGGCGCCGGTGTCGTCCACCACGCGACCGGCCAGGGTTCCCGTCGATTGAGCGGCGACGGGAGAAAATGAAAGAGCAGACAGGACGAAAAGGGCAGTGCAGATGCAGATCGAGTGTAGTGTTTTCATAGAAGGGACCTCCACGAGACTCGTGATTCCGCACAGCGGACCCTGACGCCGCGCGGGAATAGACGTTATGCCGACGAAGCGATCGGCAGGATCGAGCCCGACCGCAGATGGGTCGGTCGTGGAGGGCGGAAGACGTCCGCTCCCGTACGCTGGGAGGTGAGTGAGGAGACGTTCGGACGGCGACGGGTTGTCTCCACGCGAGGAGACGGGAGCAGGGACGCTGTGACGAAGAGCCACTTGCCCGCGGTAATGGAGGAGGACGCGTTCGCCTCTGTTCCATCACACGGCCGGAACGTAGGCTCGTCAGGGGCCGATGCGTCGGCGTGTGCACAGGTGCATTCTCCGCTCGCCGTCATCGGGCAGAAGTCGTGGGGATGGGCACACTCCTCGTGGGCGGGGGTGTCCTGGAGTCCGTGGACGAACGACTGAAGCGGCAGGCTCTGAAGGCCAACGATGAGAACCAGGCATAGAGTGAGGGCGCGCGCGGCCCGAGAGACCAACGGTGTAGAGGCCGGAGCCTGCACCATAAGCGGAAGATGCCCAGACAAAGGTCATTGTCTATATCAATCTTGCTACGCGCAGTTGCCGATCCTACACGAAATTTTGGGAAAGGGGGTTGTCCTTTATCGAGGGGCTTCAGCTCTGATGCGACGGAGTTCTGCCCGACCCCTTCGGGATGACGATAGCCCCGTGCGGGCACTCAAGAGGGCGGCACATTTTCGCCCTCCTCGTAGGGGAAAGAACCGAAAGGTTTTGGGTCTGGGGCGACACTCGTTCGGTCCCGGGCGGTGGACGTCTGTCGGGGCAAAAGGTGTACAGTCGTACTTCACCCCCGGTGTAGCATGACACCGGGCGTTGCGCCTGCCGCACCAGCACGACGCCTCTCATGCCGGTTGCTCATCCGTTTGGCTTCTTAAGCGAGGCTGTATTTTGGGTCCTGTTACGTCATAAACCGAACTCGTAACGCTCCGCTCCTGGAGTAGCTCGTAACCGGAGGTGTCGGCTGCGCGGACCTGGTTGGAGAATACCTCGCGCCGAATGAATTTCTGAGGTCCGATCCCGTCAAGGGTGTGCGCTTCGAGCACGTTCCACCCTTCGTCGATTTCGTAGCGGACGAAGCTCCTGCGTCCGTGCCTGCGCTTCGAAGGAGAAATACCCATTGGTGCAACGGTAGCGCAGCACGTTTTTGGTGGCCGGCCGTTGGCCTCGCTTTTAATGCGTCTGATCCGCTCCCCCCGTGCGACACTCCCCCTTTCCTGTATCTCCCCAGCGGCGTTCGTCGCGAGAACGGTGGTCCTGTACGGCCGCCTTTTCCGGGGACCACGTCGGGCGGGTACCTCCCCCCCGCCGAAATCGAGTCGTTTTCGGGTCCGTCGTCGACGATCGTGCCCGGCACGAGGAGGCCCCCATTGTGGAGAAGCTTCAGTCGGAGATCACCGTCTCCGAACCTGTTTGGTGGATGGATACGATGCCGAGACACAGTGGGCGAAGTGTCAGAAAGACGCTCAAGCGAGCCCTGTAGTGGAGCTACCGGGGGAGCGCAGAAGTCTTTCTGCACGAGATCCACGAAGTCATAGGCCGTAGACAATCCGCCAAACAGGTTCTCCGTTCTTCACACGGGTGATCGGTGTCTGTGCCGCGACCCCCGGTACGAGAATCAGGACTGAGAGACGGACGAGGAGAAGGCCGGTCACCCATCAAATCCGGCCGCCTCTTTGGGCGACAAAACCACCAACAGAGAAACGAACAGAAGCGTTGAGAATCGGGAAATCCGTGCTACCAGCGGCTCGACAAATAGAGAAGAGGTAGGCACCTACCGCACGACGGTAATCTGCTCGGTACGCACGGCACCCTCGGCCGTCAGGCGCACGAAGTAGGTTCCGCTCGACAGGTCGCTCGCGTCCAGGGCGGTTGTCTTCCGCCCGGCGGCCGCCTGCCCGTCGACGAGCGTGCTCACGTGTCGGCCCATGACGTCGAAGAGTTCGATCCGAACCGGTGCCCGCTCGGGAACCTCGTAGCGAAGGCTCGTCTGCCCCCGCGCCGGGTTCGGGGCCGGTGCGTGGAGGATCAGTTCATTGGGTGCGCCCAGCTCGACGACGAGCGGATCGCTCAGCGTCGCACTTCCGTCGATGTCCACCTGCCGGAGGCGATAGGAGAGCGAGTCGGCCTCGAACGGCAGGTTCGTGTCCGCAAAGCGGTAGGAGTGGGTCTCGCTCGTGGAGCCGCCGTCGGTCTCCGACGCGACGAAGCCGACCTCCTTCCAGGATGCGCCGGCGGCGTCGGCCGTCCGGCGCTGGACCTCGAAGCCGGCGTTTTGTTTTTCCGAGGTGGTCTCCCACTGCAGCCGGACGCGCTCCTCGGAGCGGGTGGCCTCGAACCCGGCCAACTCCACCGGCAGCGGCTCGCTTTCGCTGCCAAGTGTCCAGCGGCTGAAGGTCTCGATGCCGTCGAGGGTGACGGTGTTGTTCGAGGCGTCGCGGCTGTCGTAGCCCGCAGAGGTGTACGTGCTCCCCCCGTCGTCCGAGCGGAAGAAGATCAGGTTGCCTTCGCTCAGGCCGTTGAGGTCCGCGTCCGCATACGTAAACTGGAGGGTCGCATTTAGGCCGCCGTTGTTCTGGCCCGGCTGGATGTCGTAGTAGCGGTCAATGCTCTCGTTGTTGTTGTCGGTCTGCACGGTATGGCCGCGCGCAACGGTCGTCTGGCCGAGATTTTGGCTGGAGGAAATGACCGCACCGAGCCCGGCCACATCGGTGCTGGAGGGTGCGTCCAGCGTGCGAGTGGCGGTGACGACGCCCGTGCCGCCGGTCAGGCGGGCGCCGGAGGACGATTCCTCGACCAGCGTCGTGCTGGTGCCGAGGTCGAGGACGCTGCCGTTTTGCACGCTCACCGCCGCGTCGTTTTGGACGCTGAGAGTTTGTGCTGAGACGGGCGCGGTTCCCAAGAGCAGCGCCCCCGCGCCGGCCAGGACCAGCAGGGAGGCGGCGTGCGGGGTGCGCCATCGCCGTACGGCCACGACGCCCCCGCCGAGGAGCAGGAGACCGAGCAGTCCGCCCGCCGCCGGTCCCCAGCCTGCTTCGTGTGCTCCCTCTCCCTTCAACGCATCGACCTCCGTTCGGAGCGCGGCGATCTGCGCCTTCTGCTCGCGCAGTCGCTCGATCTGCTCCTGCTGCTTCTGTATTTGCGCCTGCTGCTCCTGGAGACCCTCCAGCAGCACCGCTGTGAACTTCGAGTAGGAGACCGAGAGATAGCCGCTGTTCCCTTCGTTGACGAGCTCAGGAAACTGCGCCTGCACCTCTTGCGCGATGAGGCCGAGCTGCCGGCCGGAGGGGTGCGTCTCTTCATTCTTGAAGTGGAAACGAACCGGCTTAATTTCGCCGAGCTTTTTGAGGACCTCCGTCTCGAGTGGTCGGATGTGTTCCTTCAGGCGACGGTCGGAGTTTTCGGTGAGCGTGCCGCTGATTTCGAGATCGCCGCTCTCGTCGAGCACCAGTGCGTCGGACGCATTGATGAAGGAGCCGTTGCCGACGACGAAGAGAGTACCGTCGTCGCTGGTGTTGGCGTTATTGTATTCGCCAATGGATAGAGAACTCTCGGTTGCAGCCTCTGTACCGGTGCCCATCGCCGAGGAATGGCGGCCGCTGGCGGTCGTTTCGTCCCCCATCGCTGTGGCGTTGCGGCCGCTGGCGGTCGTTTGCGAACCCATGGCCGTGGCGGCGTAGCCGCTGGCCTCTGTGAGCGCGCCCATCGCCGTGGACTCATGGCCGCTGGCGGTCGTTTCGTCCCCCATCGCTGTAGAGGCTTCTTCGCTGGCGGTCGTTCCGTTCCCCATCGCTGTAGACTCGTCGCCGCTGGCCTCTGTGGCCAGACCCATCGCCGTGGCGTCGGAGCCGCTGGCGGTCGTTCCGTTCCCCATTGCCGTGGCGGTGTTGCCGCTGGCGGTCGTCTCGAACCCCATCGCCGTGGCGTCGAAGCCGCTGGCGGTCGTTCTGTCCCCCATAGCGACGGACCGGGTCCCAATGTTATCATCGTCCCACTCGTCCCCCTCGACCTCGCCCACCCGGAAGGCCGCTTTCCCCGGGTACCACATCATCCGGGTGCCCGCGCCCTCGACGGGGATGGTACCGGTGCCTTCTTCTCCGTAGGCCGCGAAGCCGCCGTCCTCGAAGACCGTCATCACCGAATCGCCGGCGGCGTTGTCGATCGTGGTCACGGGGGTCGGCTGGGCGTGGGCGTCGCCGACGGGGGCGAGCGCCAGCACCAGAAGGGAGGCGAAGGCGAAGCTCAGGAGTGAGGAGCCAACAGGGACGTGCGCAGGTGTTTCTGTCGTGCGGTGTTCTTGTAGTAAGGTGTTCATGGCGTGGATCAGTGGAGGGGGGAGAAGGGCAGATTTGCGGTGTGAGTGCGCTCTGTCTTGCGGATCACGCGCGCGACGACGAGAGACGTCACGAACGCTGTTGTCGCCGCACGAGCACCCCGAGGCCCAGGAGTCCAAGGGCGAGCAGCGCCGCAGCCGACCACGGTCCGCCCAGTGCCGCAAGGCGCGACGTGTCTTGCTGCTCGAGTTTCGCCAGGCGCTTCTTGATGGCGGTGTTCTGCTCGCGCAGGGTCGCGACTTCGGCCTGCTTCGCTTCCAGCCGCTCGATCTGAGCCTGCTGCTCCTGGAGACCCTTCAGCAGCACTGCCGTGAACTTCGAATAGGAGACCGAGAGATAACCACTCGTGCTTTCGTCGATGAGCTCCGGGAACTGGGATTGCACCTCCTGCGCGATGAGGCCGATCTGCGTACCCGACGGATGCGTCTTTTCATTCTTGAAGTGGAACCGCACCGGACGGATCTGCCCGATCTTGCCGAGAATGCTGTCGCCGAGCGGCTGAATCTCCTCCTTCAGGCGGCGGTCGGAACTCTCGTTGAGGCCGCCGGAAATGTCGAGATTGCCGCTCCGGTCGAGTACAAGGGCGTCCGAACGGTCGGCACCATCCATAGTATAATCTCCGTTTCCGACGACGAAGAGCGTGTTATCGGCGGAGGTGTTCGCGTCATTGTATGTGCCGATGGAGAGGGACTGCTCGGTCTCCGCGATCGTATTATCACCCATCGCCGTAGACCACTTGCCGACGGCTTCGGTGCGCTCGCCCATCGCCGTAGAAAACACCCCACTTGCCGTCGTTTCCCAACCCATCGCCGTCGAGTTGGACTCGCTGGCTACCGTTGCACTACCCATCGCCGTTGCGTTCACGGCACTGGCTTCGGTATTTTCGCCCAGTGCTGTCGACTCATCTCCGCTGGCGGTCGTACCGAATCCCATCGCGGTCGAATGTTCACCACTGGCAGTCGTCTGGCTTCCCAACGCTGTCGCTTCTTTGCCATTGGCGATCGTGTAAAATCCCATTGCTACGGAGGCATCTCCGCTCGCCTCGGTCTCACTTCCGACCGCGACCGAGCGCGATCCGATATTGGCATCGTCCCACGCCGGCCCGTCTACCTCCCCGGCACGCAGGGCGGCTTTTGCGGGATACCACATCATGCGTGCGCCGTCGCCGGTGCTGGGAATCGTGCCGGTGAATTCTTCACCGAAGACTGCGAAGCCGCCGTCCTCGAAGACCGTCATCACCGAATCGCCGGCGGCGTTGTCGATCGTGGTCACGGGCGTCGGCTGGGCAGAAACGTCATCGGTGACGAAAATGACAGCCAGGACCAGAAGGGCAAACGTGAGGAGGAACGACGTGAATTTTGAATCGCGTACACTCATGACGAGGCGTTGCTATTGTGAAGAAGAGGAGGGAGCCGCGTCCCGATCCGTCGACGGGGGGACGAGGGGGGCGTGATCGACGAGAACGCGTTGGCGTGCGACGAACGCCCACTGCGTTCAAAAAACGTCGTTTTCGTGAAGTGGCGCGCTAAAGGTGCTTCCCGTCTCACATGTACATGTAAGAAATCGGCCCAAACCGGGTCAGAATAGGTGGACAGATTCGGTCGTCTCCCCCGTCGTTGCACGAAGTTCACATTTAGGGCCTCACGTACGGTGTGCAGGGGGCGTTGCACCGCATGTGCGTTTCAGAGCGACGTTTGGACGGTCGGGGTGGGATCCTGCCGGCGGGTTAAGGGCTCTCCAGCCGGCGGCCAGGTGCACGAGCGCGACCGTTGCCTGTACTCCGTTTAGAGGACAGGACGACGGACTTGCCAATCCACGAGCGGGCTCGCCGGCGTTAGAGTCGCGTGCACGACTGGTTAGGCGGTGCATCGGCCGTCTCACCTCGGGCCCTGCAGCCCGTGGTCCGGCAGGGGAGAGGTCTCTGGACGGCGCTCGCACTCACCGGACCGACAAGCGTCTTCTCGGACTTCCGTCGGCGGGTCCTGGTACGGAAGAGACCAAGGTGCTCGAGGGCGCGGAGAACAGATCGATTCGCCGACGGGGTTAGCTAGGAAGACGTTCCGTCCGGCGGGTGGAGAGCTGAAGGATGAGCCTGCGGGCGCCGGTGGAGTGGTCGTGCTCAGCGATCACGTTTCGTTCGGAAAGGCCCAGCTCCTGGAGTCGGGAGAGAAGGTCGGGCGGGGCGTTCTCACCGGTGACGATGGCGATCACCTGGTCGCGTTGCACGGCGCCGTCGTCGCTCAGGGTGCGGAGGAGACGGACCATGCGGTCGGGGGCGCGGGCATCGAGGTGGACGATGACGTCGTGGGCGGTGCGGAGGAGACGGGCGGCCTCGTCGGTGTGGACGTCGGCGGCGCGGCAGGCGCGGACGTCGAAGTGGGCCACCACCTTCTCGTCGTACTCCAGGTGCCGGGCGAGGCCGTCCGGGGCCCAGGGCGACTGTTCGATGACGAGGACGGGGCGTCGGTCGCTGTCGGAGCCGAGGGCGGTGGGGATGGGAGGGAGCACCTGTTCCAGGTATTCGTCGGCGGCCACGTCGTAGAGGAAGTCGGCCACGCGCTCGTGGAAGGGCGCCTCGTCCTGTCGGCTCCACTCGGCCTGAAAGGGGTTCATGAGGCAGGTGCGGAGGAGGGTGAGGCCGGCGTCGGCGGCCACCGCCTCCTCGAGGACCGTCGGGGCCAGGACGTCGTCGAGCACGTGCTCGTACGTCGCCACGTCCACCTCCGTGCGGGAGAGGAGGAACGAATACTGATTGATGTCTTCTCGTCCGTCGACGGTCATGCGCTGCCAGATGCGCTCGTTTAGTTCGTTGAGGGCCTCGATGGTCTGGAAGTCCCCGTCCGGAGCCACGACGAAGCAGAAGGCGACCGTTTCGGGCGGGTGGAAGGGCCGAATGGACAGCTCGGCGGTGGTCGTGTCGCCGAAGCGCGCCCGGAGGGCCGACACCAGTTTTTGATTGGCTTCGATGCAATTGCGCATGAAGTGGCCGTGGCCCTCGGGCGTAAGGGGCACCAGCTCCTGCGAGAGGTAGCAGCTCACGGCCGCGGCGCCGGGCCGGGAGCCTTCCAGGGTCCACTGGCCGAGGAAGCCCCCGAAGCCGGACGCGTCGTTGTCGGCCAGGTAGGGAGCCTTGTAGGCGATGGCGTCGCGCACGTGGTAGTCGCGGAAGAGGACGGCCCCGGCGGGGTAGGGAACGTACCCGAACTTGTGGGGATCGACGACGAGCGAGTCCGTGTCGGCGAGGGATGTAAGCGCTTCGACGTCGTCCGCAGGAAGAAGACCGTCTGGACCGGCGAGGTCGCCGCCGAGCGCGTCGGGGGAGACGAACGCTCCGTCCTCCCTTTTGGGGATCATCGACGCAAAGAAGCCCCCGAACGCCGCGTCGCAGTGGTGCCAGAACGTGAGGCCCCGGTCGGCCACGTCGTCCCGCACCGATTCAATCTCGTGCAACGGATCGATGGCGCCCTCTTCGGTCGTTCCGGCGATGGAGACGACCCCGAGGACCGGCTGGCGGTCGTCGATGCACTCGCGGAGTCGCTCGCGAAGGGCGTCCGTGTCGAGCCGAATTCTGTCGTCGACGGGAATCGTTTCGAGCGCATTGGCGCCCAGGCCCACCAGGTCCATGTTTTTCTGCCAGCAGTAGTGGGTGGCCTGTGAGATGAAGACCTTCGGCAGGCGGGCGCGGTCGTTCGGGAAGGCCTCGTTGTACTGGAGGAGGAACGAGGCGAGTCCGGCATTTCGCACGCTCGGGATCGCTTCCTGAAACGCCTGTGCACGGGCCGGATCGTCGTCGAGGGAGGCCGTGATGCGCAGGTGCAGGTTCGTGATTTCGGGGATCGGGAGGTTGGAGAGACGGAAGGTGGAGAGCGTGCGCAGGGGCACGCGCTCACCAGTTGCCGTCGTAACCTCCAGGTCGGCAAACGAGCCAAACCGATCGGTGTGCTCGGCGACCAGGCGCACGGCCAGCGGGTAGAGCCGGACGTTTCGGGCGATCCAGAGGGCTTCGAGGTTGGCCACGGTGCCGCCGCTGCAGAGGTGTCCCCAGCTGTACGACGAGCGGCGGGAGCGAGCGTCGGCGGGCAGCGTTTCGGGAAGAAACGACGGGTAGCCCACCATCTGGGCCAGGCCCTTGAAGTATTCCCGCTCCTCCCGCACCGTCTCCGGAGACACCTCCGACACCACGTTGTTCTGGTTGTAGAGGAGCCCCGCGAAGTAGCCCACGAGGGCGGGGAGGGAGGGGTCGCTCACGATGTGCGCCACCTGCCGGGGGGAGTGGAGCGGCGCGGCCCGCTTCAGCTCGGCGAGGATTTGGGAGAGCTCGTCCCGCAGCCGGGCCGACAGTTCGTCGAAGGCCTCGGTCCGTTTGTCGCGCTCGTCGATCAGGCGCGGGTCGCTGGGGTGGAAATTGCGACGCCAGAAGACGTGGTCGCGGAGGACTTCGAGGAGAAGACGTTCGAGTTCATCTGCATTTTCGCCCTTGGGGCCCAGAAATGCGGCCTTGTGAATGGACTCGTCGGAGGGGGGAGACATGAGCCGGGCCTGTGTTCAGAGAGAGGTGCGGGTCGCTCGTACGGGTCCGCACGTCGTTCTTTCCGGGGAGCGCAGGCCTTTTTCCGAAATTGAGGAGGACGACGACAGGCCGCCGCTGTATAGGCGCACGGCGGGGGCCGGGGCGGGATCGCGGGATCGCGGGATCAATCCGTGAATTAGTCGAGCACGAGATTCTTCCGAGCCGGGAGGGCGCTCGCGGAGCGAAGGGCCGAGATCGTTCCGACCGTGCACTGTGCGAGAGGCGTTTCTTCAACGGAGTCCTTCAGTTCGGGATCGGGAATTCGCTCGCTCCGGACGGCAGCACTTATGAGCGTGACGGTCCACTCGTCTACGGGCTGAAAAAACCAGTCGAAGGTGTTGTAGTCCGCGAACACGCCGCCTCGTTTGTAATGTTCGAGGGCGATCAGGGACGCAGCCCGGCGCGTTCCTTTTTCGGCCTTCGATTGGAACCGCTGGCGGGCCGTCGATTTGCCCCAACTCATCCACATGAACACCAGTGCGGTGTGAATCAGGTACAGGCGGCCTCGCCGCTCGATGGGTGTGCGGGCGTCCCGCCCAAACGTGGTCGTTCCCCGATGAAAGTAGAGGTAGACCTCGTTCGGAAGGCGGGAGAGCCAGGCCGAGGGCGCCTCGTGCCGGTAGGGCGAGTAGCGGCTCACGAGCTTCGCAAACTCCGCCGCGTAGAGGTCGAGTTCGTTCGTATCGCCGTCCGGAAGGGCGTGCGCACTGACGGTTTGAGGAGAAGCCATAGTGTTCTTGTCGGTAGAGAGTGAAACGACGGGCCGACGAGTTCTCACGTTGGAAGGGGCATTCGAGCCCACTGCAAAATCAATGCAATCCTACTCCCAATCGAGTACGTATTTTCTCGTAGAGAACGAGAAGAGAAGAAGAACGCTCGTACACCTCCTTCAGCACAATTGCACATGCAGTCCTCACGACAAGCAAGAACGGAGCGGTTCTCTCTGAAGGGGAGGTCGATCAAAAAAGAAAGGTCCTGTGCTCCAAAGTGAATCCAGGATCTGTGAACGTCGGATGGCGTTCACGTCTTCAGGAAGGTTTGAAATGTGACCCCCTCTCCGTTGGCCGTCGTGTTGCCGAGCGCGACTGTTTGGTTCCAGTTTTGTCTCGGATAAAGTACGAATTGCCCTCTGGGATTACGTTTTGTCCCGGATAAAGATGGACGTGTCTCGACAAATGGCGGAAGAACTGGTTCGGAGGGAGCCGAGAGTCCTCCGAGCGTGGGACATCTCTTTTGGGCAGACCACATCGGGTTGGTTCGGTGCAGCGTAGCGGTTCTGTCACTCACAACACAACTGTGCACTTCGTTGAGAATCTTGAACCCTTCGGGGCGATTCCGCGTGTGGACGTTGACGTTCAGAGGACACTCTTCGTCCCGCGCGGTTGTGATTGGTCTGAAACTCGTTTGGCCGCCGGTCGTCGACTGAACTGAGGAAAGCACGTGAAGGGAACCGGTGTCTGGGGGAAGCTCTTCTATTCAGTGCCCACTCTGAATAACAGCCGTGACGCCTCATGACGTGTGTTCATTCGCGGGTCCGGTTTGCATTGGCGAGCGTGCTCGTGTTCGTGCTCCTCGCGGGCGCGGCGCTCGACGTCACCCAGGCGCAATCGTCCCAACGTCAGGGGCAGTCGTCTGAGGACCCGAGCCCTCACAGCGAGGCGACGCTCGTGAGTGAGGTGTCGTCCATGGCTCCGGGCGAACCCTTCACGGTCGCCCTGCGCCTGCAGATGGAGGACGGGTGGCACAGCTACTGGAAGAATCCGGGGGATTCAGGGGAGCCCACGACGATCGATTGGGCACTGCCGTCCGGATTCGAGACGAGTGCGATCCAGTGGCCGTATCCCGAGCGCGTTCCGTTTGGACCGATGACGAGCTACGGCTACTCCGACGAGGTGCTTCTGCCGGTCACGATTACGCCGCCCGACACGCTCACGCCCGGCACGACCGTCCGCCTCGAAGGTGAGGCGAACTGGCTCATTTGTGCGGACATTTGTCTTCCGGCCCGGGCCGACCTTCAGCACGCGGTGACAGTGGCGGAGGAGCCGCGTCCCAGTGAACGGGCCGAGGCGATTGCCCGGGCGGAGTCGAAGCAGCCCGAGCCGGTGGAGGACTGGACGGTGCGGGCGGCTCGGAGCAGCGGGAGTTACACGCTGGCCCTGACGCCCCCCGAGAATCATCGGTCCGGCCTGGAGGGGGCGTACTTCTTTCCCGCCGAGCAGGAAGTGCTCGACCACGCGGCTCCGCAGGCCGTGTCGCAGGCCGGGGAGACCCGTCTGCTTGCTCTTCAGCAATCCTCCTACGCCGACGCGCCGGTCGATCGTCTCCGCGGCGTGCTCGTGGCCCCGGAGGGCACCACCTGGGATGAGGAGGGGGACGTCCGGGCGATGCGCGTAGACGTGCCGGTGGACTCGACGCTCTCGGACGTGGCTTCCGTGGCGGCGGCCTCCAGTTCGGGCGGCGGGTCCCTCTCCCTCACGTGGGCGCTCGTGTTTGCCTTCGCGGGGGGACTGCTCCTCAATCTCATGCCCTGCGTCTTCCCCGTCATCTCCGTCAAGATTCTCGGGTTTGCCGAGCAGGCGGGTGAGGACGACAGTTCCATTCGCCGGCACGGGGTGCTCTTTGGGGCCGGCGTGCTGACGTCGATGTGGGTGCTGGCAGGGGTTCTGCTCGCCGTTCGCGCCGCGGGCAGTCAGGTTGGATGGGGATTCCAGCTGCAATCGCCCACCTTCGTTGCCCTCATGGCGCTGCTGTTCTTCGGCATTGGGCTCAATCTCCTCGGCGTGTTCGAGGTTGGGACGCGGCTCATGAGTTTGGGGGGACGACTACAGAGCCGGACGCCGAATGACGGCAGTCTCGGAGCATTCATGACGGGCGTGCTCGCCACGATCGTCGCCACTCCCTGCACCGCCCCCTTCATGGGCGCGGCTCTCGGACTGGCCCTCACCCTCTCGACGTTCGGGGCCGTTCTCATCTTCACCGCGCTGGGCGTCGGGATGGCCGTGCCGTACGTCGGGCTCTCGATGGCCCCGGGACTCCTGCAAAAGCTGCCGGAGCCGGGGGCCTGGATGGAGACCCTAAAGCAGTTCTTCTCCTTTCCCATGTTTGCCACGACCATTTGGCTCGTGTGGGTCTTCGGCCAGCAGGCCGGCAACGGCGGCGTGGCGATGCTGCTCTTTGGCTTTCTCTTGCTCGGCATGGCCGCGTGGGTGGTGCACCGGTGGTCGGCGCCTCAGTTGTCGAGCCCCGTGACCGTTCTGACCCGAGGGCTCGTCACCACAATGATCGTGGGGGCGGTCGCAGCCGCCGTCGTCGGGGCGGGCTACGGCCGCACGACGTCCGCCTCGACCCCCGAGGCGGATGCGGAAGAGACGACGGACGCGTCCTCGGCCTGGACGGAGTATTCTCCCAGCACGGTCGAGGAACTGCGGGAGGAGGGGCGTCCCGTCTTCGTCGACTTTACCGCGGCCTGGTGCCTGACCTGTCAGGTGAACGAACGCACGGTGTTGAACACCGACGAGGTGCAGGCCGCCTTTCAGGAGCGCGACGTCGCGCTCATTAAGGCCGATTGGACGAACCGCGATCCCCAGATCACCGAGGCCCTCGAGTCGCACGGCCGCAGCGGCGTGCCGGTCTACGTGCTGTATCCGGGCGACGGATCGGGGCCGACGCTGCTTCCCGAGGTGCTCACGCAGGACATCGTGCTGGACGCGCTCGACGACGTTCCCGCGCCCTAACGCTCGCGTTGCTGACTGATCTCTTCACTCCCATTCTTCGCAGACCAACTGATTTCGACCCATGGACTCTTTGATGCACCGTTCGTTCGCCGTTCTGTTTGCTTCGTGCGTCGTGCTGATGATGGCCGCGCCGGGAGGGTTCGCCCAGGCCCAGGCCCCCGTCGGCGAGGCCGCCCCGAACTTTACCCTCCCCGACACCGACGGGGAGGAGCACAGTCTCGACGACTATGAGGGCCAGTACGTCGTCCTGGAGTGGCTCAACTTCGGATGTCCGTTCGTGGGGAAGCACTACGGCAGCGGCAACATGCAGAAGCTGCAGGAGACCTACCGGGACAAAGGCGTCGTCTGGCTCTCCATCGTCTCCTCGGCCGAGGGCACGCAGGGCTATTATCCGCCCGAAGAAATGAAGGCCCAGAAAGAGAAGCACAACGGCAACATGTCGGCGATTCTCCTGGACCCCTCCGGCGAGGTGGGCAAGGCATACGGGGCCAAGGTGACGCCCCACATGTACGTGATCAGCCCGGAGGGTGAACTTCTGTACAAAGGCGGAATCGACGACAAGCCGACCACCGACGAGGCCGACATTGAGGGGGCCGAGAACTACGTTCGGAACGCCCTCGATCGGGCAATGAACGGAGAGGAGGTCGATCCCAAGACCGCTCAGCCCTACGGCTGCACGGTGAAATACGCGTCGAACTGACGCCCTTTTGCTGGCTGTTGATCCGTTTTACTTGGGTGCCCTGACAAAAACTGTTCGGTAGTTGGCACCGTTTGTTCAAATCAGTCTGAAATCAAAAACCCCCGTCGGCTCCTTTTCGGCCGGACGGGGGTTTTGTGTTTTGGAGGACGGGAGGGCTACTGCTCGAGGTTGACAAAGGACGGGACCTCTTCCGGAATGGTCCACCGATACACCGTCTCGCCGTCCGATTCCCAGGTGGTGTCCGGCTCCCACTCGTTCATGTCGAAGTCGTGGGACACCACGTGGGTGCCCGGCTCCAGCTCGCGGAAGAGCTTCGGACGGAGTTCGAGGTTGATGGACGGAAGGAGGTAGAGGGAGACGACCGTCGCGTCGCTGATGTCGGCCTCAAAGAGATCCCCCTGTCGAAATTCGACGCGGTCGCTCACGCCGGCGTCTTCGGCGTTGGCCCGCGCTTTTTCGACGAGGCGGGATTTGATTTCGATGCCGACCCCGCGGGCTCCATATTCGCGGGCGGCCGTAATCGGAATGCGGCCGTCGCCGCTGCCCAGGTCGTAGAGAACGTCGTCCTCGGAGATGTCGGCGAGCTCGAGCATTTTGTCGACGACGGGTTGCGGGCTTTCGACGAAGGGCACGTCCGACTCCTCTACACCGGTCGAGTCCGCCGTGATGGAGGGAGCAGAGACGTCGACCTGAGCCGAGTCCGACTCCTCGTCGGCGGCGGTACTGCCTTGATCTTGGGCACAGCCGGTCGTCAGGAGGGCGCCGGACAGGAGGAGAAGGGACAAGAGAGTGGTACGGAAGGAGGAGGTACGTAGAGGCATGGAGCAATCCGGGATGGCTTGTCGGGAGACTGTAGAGACGCAACGCGATGCCGGGTCGGCGGCAGGCCCCTGGAGTTCGGGATGCGTAGGGGGCGGAGCCGCAAGGTCATGCTGCACGGCTCCGCGCTACTCGTCCGATACGCGGAATGTACAAACTGTGAAGGAAAGCGTCGACCGCTTTACGGAGGAGCCGGTGAGATTCGTGGAAATCACGTGCGACTCACCTGCACGTGGAGAACGTGTTGGTGACGAACACGGCACGTATGTGCACCTCGTGGCACAGGGCGAATCCTGGGGGCACCGCACGCATGAAAACCGTCGCGCTGGTCTTCGAGAAAACGACGCAGACAGACAGTCATGCTTCGTTCTCGTCCGTGTCATCTACTCTCGTTCGTGCTGGCGGGGCTGTTGGTCGGGGGGCTGTTTGGGGGCGGCCACCCCGCACAGGCCCAGGAGGAGGAAGGGCCCACGGGGGCCCTCAGGGGAGAGATTGTGGATGCCGAGTCCGGCGATCCGCTGGAGGGGGCCACAGTCGCGCTCTGGCGGGAGACGCCGAGCGACTCGACGCTCGTGACCGGAACGGTCACGGGAACGGACGGGCAGTTTGCGTTCGAAGAGGTGCCCGTGGAGGCGTACACCCTTCGGGTCAGCTTCGTGGGGTACGAGGATCGGCGCCTAGCGGACACGCGGCCTCGTCAGAACGAAGACGAGGCGGATCTCGGTACGATCCGCCTGGCCCGCGAGACGGAGCGGGCGGGCGAAGTGGAGGTGACGGCCGATCGGCCCACGGCCCGGATTGAGACCGACCGTACGGTCTACAATACGTCCCAGCGCGCTGTGAGTGCGGGGGGCTCGGCCCGAAATGTACTGGAGACGTTGCCCTCCGTACAGATCGACACCGACGGCAGCATTAGCTACCGCGGCAACGAGAGCGTGGCGCTGCACATCAACGGTGAGCCGGCCTCCCTTCAGGGACAGAGCCTCGTGAGTTACCTGCAGAGCCTGCCGGCGAATGCCGTTCAGCGCGTGGAAGTCATTCCGAATCCGTCGGCCGAGTATGAGCCGGAGGGCATGGCCGGCATCATCAACATTGTGCTCGAGCGCGACATCGAGTCCGGATGGGGGGGAGGCTTCACCGCAGGAAGTCGTGCGGACGCCAACGGACGGTACGGCGGAAACGCGTCGGTCAACATGGGTTATCGATCGGAAGAATTCCGATTCGTAACCACGTATTCCGTTCGGCGAGGGGGAGAAGAAGACGAAGATACACGCCTCGTGGAGCGATTCGGGGAGGATGGAAATACGGTCGAGACGGAAATCGACCAAACGGGATTCGAGGAGGAGTTCGAGCGGTCCCATTCCTTGACGTCTCGCCTCAACTACAGCTTTTCGGAGGCGACCTCCCTCGACTTTGAGGGGACCTTCAGCCTGCGCCGGGACGAGTCGGACGGGCGAAATGAGGAGCGCTGGTATGATTACGGCCCTGCGTCGTCGCCGACGCTCGACTCGACCCGCGTCCGCCTCCTGAACGAAAATTCGAGTGACGAGACGATCGACGGACGGCTTTCGTTCAATCACACGTTCGTCGAGGAGGAGCATACGCTGGAGGCGCAGGTGCGCTACGATCGCGACCTCGAGACGCAGGACAACGTGTACGAGAACTATGCGCTCCAATCGAACGGCGATCTCAGCTCGGATCCGTTGAACGTAGAGGACGATCTCGTCAACGAGGACGAGCGGGACGGGGCGCTCGAAATTGACTACGTTCGTCCCCTCGGCGGCCTCGAACTGTCGACCGGATATCAGGGGACGCTGCGACGGCTCGACAGCGATCAAACCTTTGAACGGCTCGCCGGCGAGCAGCTGGAACGGACGACCTTCACCTTCGACGAGTTGATCAGTGCTGCCTATGGCATCCTGAGCGACGACTGGGGCGATTTTGGCGTCGAGGCCGGCGTGCGGGCGGAGGCGGTGAATACCACCTTCGACGTGAGCGGGGACGACGAGGTCGACAACGACTACGTGAGTTTTTATCCCAGCGCCTTCCTCACCTACGAGCCCAGCGAGCGTCGACAGGCCCGCCTCTCCTACAGCAAGCGGGTGGATCGTCCCGGCCTCTGGGACATCAATCCGATCGAGGACAACGAGAATCCGACCTTTCGGGAGCGCGGCAATCCGGGGCTCGATCCGGAATACATTCACTCGTTCGAGCTGACGGCGTCTCAGCGGTGGGCGGCCGGGTCCGTGACGATGACGCCGTACGTGCGCCACACCGTGAATGAAATCGAAGAGGTGGAGCAGGAGGAGCAGATTAACGGTCGGACGGTCACTGTTCGGCAGGCCCAAAATCTGGCGTCCAGTACGTCGTATGGGACCGAACTGGTGGCCACCTTCAACTGGAATGATCGCCTGGAAGGAACGCTGAGCGGCAACGTCTACCGGTCGGTGACCGACGCGTCCAATCTGAGCACCGACCTCAGCAACGACGCCCTCACGTACTCCGCGCACGGCAACGTTCGGGGCAATCTCCGAGACGGGTTGCAGCTGGAAGTCAGCCAGTATTATCGGCCCGCAACGGACATTCCGGGGGGATGGATGGACCGCATGACGAGCACGGAAATTGCGCTCCAGCAGCAGTTGTTCGGGGGAGACGGAAGCCTTACGTTGAGCGTCGACGACCTCTTCAACGCGACGCAGTTTGAGGTCTGGCGACGCACCGATAACTTCTATCAGGAGTCGACCTTCCAGTGGGGCGCCCGCGAGTTTTCGTTGACCTTCCAGTACACGTTCGGAGCGGATCCGACGGACGAGGAGGGAAGGGGCGAAGGGATTGATGGGGACGGAGGAGGGCCTCCGGAAGGAGGGTGAGGAGATGCTCGGTCGCAGGCCTGCTCTGTCTTCTGGACGGTCGGGCGTTATCGAGAATTGACCCCTCAAGGTGCGACCTGCGTGCTTGGATTCGACGGGACGGTGGACGGCAGAGGAGAGACAACCGGGTTTGGCGATTGAGCTCGTCCGGCGCCCGCGGCGCTGTAAACGAAGTGAACGAGTACTCCGGGAGCGTCAGTCGTCTGTCTCGACGCGACGATTGTCCTCTCGCAGTGTGGGCTTGATAGCGACACTCAGTTTTACGGTTTTGACGAATGGCAGTAGTTCCACTTCTGGCCGTCTCAGGTTGTGCACACGGTCTTCTTTTTGCAATCGGGAGCTTGTTTTTTCTCGGCAGCGTCTCTCTTGCGCGGGGGCGAGCGGTGAGGGGGCAGGTCGAGTCGATCGTCGACGCCATGAGTCTGGAGGAGAAACTCCGGCTCTTGCACGGAGCGGAGGATCCGTCCGAGGAGGCGGAGGTGGGCTACGTGCCCGGGGTGCCTCGTCTCGACGTACCGCCGCTTCGGCTCACCGACGCCGCGTCTTCGGGCCGCGCGGACGGGCCCGCGACGGCGTTTCCGGCTCCAATTGCGGTGGGGGCCTCGTTCGATCCCGCGTTGGCCCGTCGCGTCGGGGCGGCTCGGGGGCGAGAGGGACGGGCCCGAGGGCAAACCGTATTTCTCGGCCCGAGGGCGAACGTGCTCCGGGTGCCCCAGGCGGCACGGACGCACGAAACGGTCGGGGAGGATCCGGTTCTCATCAGCCAACTGGTGGGGGCGACGGTCGAGGGGCTCGAGGCGGAGGGCATGATTGCGGCCGTCAAGCACTTTGCGGGCCACACGTTCGAGCACAATCGGGATCGCGTGAGTGTCGAGCTCGACGAGCGAACGTTCCGGGAGATCTATCTTCCCGGATTCCGTCGGGCCGTCGAGGTGGGGGCTGGAAGCATTGTGGGAGCCCCCAACCGAGTGAACGGGACCTTTGCCTGCGATCACGAGTGGCTTCTCACCGACCTGCTGCGGGCCGAGTTCGGATTTTCGGGGTGGGTGATGACCGACTGGTTTGCGCGCCATTCGCTCGAGGCGTTCGAGGCGGGACTCGACCAGGAGCTGCCCGGCCTCGGACGGCCGGGGGATCCGCAGGCCGTCTATTTTGACGAGCCGCTGCGCGAGGCCGTTCAGCGAGGTCGAATTCCGGAGCAGGAGGTGGACACCTCGGTGCGGCGCATTTTACGACAGATGAAGCGGGTCGATCTCCTCGACGAGACGACGTCCGTTCGGCCCTCGGTCCATCGGGCAGAGAGCGCCACACTGGCGCACGAGGCGGCCGTCGGCGGGGCCGTCCTGCTTCGGAACGAGGGGGAGGTTCTTCCGCTGGACGGAGAGGACGTGTCGTCGCTCGCCGTCATCGGTCCGTTGGGGGAGCATGTTCCATCGGGGGCAAAGAAAGAAACGTCTCTGGTCACAGTCCTCCGTCGTCGCCTGCAGCCGGAGATTGCCGTTCGGCACGAATCGACTGTGGGCGCAGAGGGGCGTCCCATCCCGCCCGCCGTGCTTTCCCCGTCCTCGAGTCTCAACGTGGACGGGCTCCGTCGCATGACGGACGATGACTCCGTCCAGATCGATCCCGCCGTCGATTTTACGGGATCGGAGGCGCTTCCCCCGGGCTCGTCGTGGACCTGGACGGGCACGTTCACGGCGCCGGAGGCGGGGACGTACGACCTTCGGCTTCGGACGAGAGGGGGGACCGGGCGCCTTTCGATCGGCGACGCGGTGAAGGAGGACGCCGGGGACGAGGGCGCTGCCGCTGAAACCCTTTCTCTCGAGGCGGGGGAGTCGCGCCGAATTGCGATTTCGGTCGATGGATGTGAGGGGGACGCCGGCGTGGGGCACGGGGAGCCTCTGCAGGTTCAGCTGACGTGGGCGTCTCCGACCCGGCGGGAGGAGATCGTCGAACAGGCCGTGTCGGCGGCCCGAGCGGCGGACGCGGCCCTCGTCTTTGCGGCTGACGATTGGTCGTCCTCCCACGATCGTGCCTCCTTGGCTCTGCCGGGGAGCCAGGATGCCCTCATCCAGGCCGTGGCCGACGCCGGATCGTCTACAATCGTCGTTCTCAACACGGGCGGGCCGGTGGCCATGCCGTGGCTGGAGGACGTGGATGCGGTCCTCGAGATGTGGGCGTCGGGGCAGGAGGGGGGCAACGCCACGGCGGCCCTTCTTGCCGGGGCGGCCGAGCCGGGAGGACGCCTGCCGGTCACGTTTCCCCGCCGGGTTAACGACACGCCCACGCATCTCCGCGAACGGTATCCGGGCACGAACGGCCGAGCGCACCACTCGGAGGGCGTCTTTGTGGGCTACCGATGGTACGACGAAAAGGGCATCGAGCCGCTCTTTCCCTTCGGCCACGGCCTCTCGTACACGACCTTCGCGTATTCGGATCTCTCCATTCGGATGCGCGGACATGAGCGCGAGGTTCTGTTCCGGGTCACGAACACGGGGAGTCGCCCCGGAACGGCCGTTCCCCAGGTGTACGTGGGACGTCCGCCGGACCCACCCGTGCCCATGCCTCCGAAGGCGCTGGCGGGGTTCGAGAAGGTGGAGCTCGATCCCGGAGAGACGGTGTCGGTGGCGATCGGAATCACCTCCCGTGCGCTTTCCTTCTGGTCGGAAGAAGAGAAGGGATGGCGTCCGGCGGTGGGCCCGCGCCCGGTCTACGTGGGGGCGTCCTCGCGCGAACTCCGGCTCGAAGGCACGCTGTACGTCGATTAGGGCGAGGGAGACGCGACCGCACCGTTTACCGAAAGACGAACCGGAACGGGAGGGGGCAGCAGTTCCCGGGGACGTTCCCGTACAACGTCGGTCGGGCGGATCCGTCTCACGTGCAGAGGGGCGAGGAAGGGAGACCGAGGACACGAGACCGGACACAGTATCACGATTGAGTGCGCTCCCGGAGGGCTCGGGGGCGTTTTTGTTTTGTGAAGAAAAGCGCACCTGGTAGACGAGAGACGTCCGGGCAACTGATGCCGACGGGGCCGGTTGGAGAATTACGTCGGAGAATCGTCTCGACGCGCTGACGTGTTTCTTGCGGTCCCGTGCAGTGGTTCTGCTCATCGGCCTCTTGCTGAACGACGCATTCTCTCATGAGCGATTTTCCCTCCCAAGACGTCGAACCAATCGATACGGGTCCGCTTCTCTGGTGGGTGTTGGGGCTGCTGGGGGCGGCCCTGCTCCTCGAATTCTACGTGTCCGTCCCGTGGACCGAGCCCCTGACGGAGCCGAATACCTGGGTGCTCATTGGGGTGTTTGTAGGGTTTGCTCTGCGTCTGGCCGGGCAACGGCTGCAGCCGAAGAATCGCACGGCGGCACGGGGATTTCGCTGGGCGAGCCTCGTAGTGTGGGCAGTGGCTGCGAGCGGAGGCCTTCTCGCCTGGGTGTTGTGAGAGTACCTCGGCCGGGTCCGTCTGCTCCAGTGGGAGAGAGGGGCCTCGGCTCACAAAAGCAAAAGGGCGTGACCGAGGCAGCGCCGGGATCTTAAGTAGACACACAAAAGA
>CAZCUZ010000039.1:0-3758 GCA_964502085.1 uncultured Salinivenus sp.
TGGACCATCCGCTGACGGATCGGGGGCTGGAGCGCTTCCTCGCGGACTGGGAAGAGTACAAAAAAGCCCGAAAAGCAGAGGCGGGCATGGCGTCCTGAGTGCCCATCGTCCCCCTTTCTCATCACTGAAGGGACCTCCTCTCGCGAGGGGCGTTGGCCAGCCGCGCGCTCGACCGAGGGAGGGGGGAGCGTTCGCATCATCCGGATCGCACTGTTTCTATGTCGTATGAAGTTTCTTGCCCTCGGGGACACGGAGGACATTGCCGCGAGTTGTCATTTCTTAGAAATTGAGGGCACCGGTCTCGTCCTTGATTCCGGCACCGATCCGCGTCGGGAGGGGCCTGAGTCGCTCCCGAAGTTTGATTGGGTGCGCGACCGGGTCCGGAGCTACGTCGATCACGCCGTCGTCACGCACGCGCACCACGACCACATGGGCAGTCTGCCGGTGCTCGTGGAGGAGTTTCCGCACGTGATGGCCCACATGACGGACGCCACTCGTCAGCTTCTGGAGTTTTTGCTGCCGGCGTCGGCACGGCTCCAAAAGAAGCGATACGAGCAACATGAGACGAAACACGAGCCGCTGTTTTCGGAGGACGACCTCGAGTTTCTGAGTCACGTCTACCTGACTCACGAGCTGGAAGAAGAGTTCGACCTGACGGGCATGCAAGGGGAGACTCCGGTGACGGGACGATTTTACTCGGCGGGACACATTCTCGGGTCTGCGGGGGTTGAGCTCGAGTTTGAAGAGGAGGGGCCGGGGGGAGGGCGTCGCGAGCGTCGGCTCTTCTACACCAGCGACACGAACATGCACCCCCAGTCCATCATTCCCGGGGGCGAATATCCGTCCTCGGCGGACGTGCTCATTCTCGAAACGACGCTGGGGGCCGACGAGGAGGCCGAGCAGACGAGCCGCTCCGAGGAGTACGAGAAATTTCGGGAGACGCTGGGACGGGTGCTCGAGCACGGGGGGACCGCCCTCATTCCGGTCTTCGTGATGGGGCGGGCGCAGGAGATGCTGGCCATGCTGCACCGGTTAAAGTCGGAAGGCAGCATCCCGTCGGACGTGCCCATCTATACGGCGGGGTCTCTGCGGGCCATCGCGGGGTTGTACGACGACACCCGCAAGACCACGCCCCGCCTCGACGAGGAGTTCAAGGTCTATGACGTCGAGCAGGAACGGGTACCGTACAGCAGCGACGCCAAGAGGGACGTACTCGACGGTCCGGGCATCATGGTGGTGAGCAGCGGCATGATGTTCGAGCCCACCCTCTCGAACGTTCTTGCGCGGCGCATCGTGGAGAACGAGCGGGACGCCGTCCTCATCGTCGGGCACGCCGTTGAAGGGACGCCGGCCCGTCGCCTCCAGGAGGCGGCCGCCGAGGGTCCCGGCGCGCCCGTTATGTTGGCGGCGGGGCACGGTCCGCAGCCGGTCTACTGCACGGTCGAGCGCTTTCGCTTTTCCGGCCACAGTCACCGCCGCGAGCTCCTGCAGATCGTCGATCGCCTCGCACCGGAAACCGTTCTGCTCGTGCACGGCGAGCCGGCGGCGCAGTCCTGGATGGAGGCGGCCATCGAGGAGAAGCATCCGGCCGTCGACGTGCGACGGCCGGACTGGGGTGACCTCATCGAAATTTAGCGTCCGGTATTGGGAAGGAAGGTGGCTAGGCAGTCATCCCCTGGAACGAGAAGGGGAAAAGCGTTACTGAGAGCTCCCTGCCTCGCTGTCAGAAGGGACGTCCATCTCGAACGGGGTTGCCGGCAGCCCGGCCTCGTCGAAGAGCGTACAGACGGGGCTATCGGCCCAGCAATACCGGACGCGGGTGACGTCCGCCCCGTCCTTTGGGCGGAGGAGCACGCGATTGCCCTCGATCTGTGCCTCGACATAGCGGCAGCTTTCGGAGGAGGGACCGCACAGTTCGAATCCGATCGGATTCGAGTGGCTGTAGGCGACCAGGGCGTCCGAGACCTCGTCAAACTGCACGACGACGGCATCGTCCTCGCGGGTAGCCTGGCTCGGGACCGGGCCGGTGGTCACGTCCTCTCCGTACACGACGTGCCGACTGATCCGGGCGAGTCGGCGGCCGACCTCCTGTTTGTTGGCGGGGTGGATGTCGTAGGGACTTCCGACGTCGATCGTGACGGCGAGGCCCGCGTTCGGATCGCCCTGCGTCGCGAGGCGCTGCGCTTCTCGGACCTCGGCCCAGTTCGATTCGGCAGGGGTTGTGGGGCGGGCTCCGTAGTTGGCGAGCTGGACGACGAGGACGGGCAGGTTCTCGCCGAACTGGGAGCGCCACTGGGTCTTCAGCTCGTTGAGGTGGGCGAGATACTCGCGGCCCATGCCCGCGTCGGATTCTCCCTGGTACCAGAGGACGCCCCGCAGGCTGTACTCGTGAAGCGGGGCGAGCATGGCGTTGTGGAGCATTGAGAGACCGGTGATGGGCTCCCACGGGGTTCGGGGCGGGGCGCCGACGTCGGTCGGGCCTTTCTTGTAGCGCCAGCCGGACACCGCAAGCTCCTCACCCGTGCCCGTCAGCAGTGTGCGGGAGGGGGGAGCCGGGAGCATGCCGCCCTGTCCCCACGTGTTGAGCACGTTGGCCACGATCACGTTTTCTCCTTCCTGCAGCTGCGAGGCCGGAATTGTATAGGTGCGCGCGGTGCCCCAGCCAAAGGTGTTGCCCACGACCTCCCCGTTGATCCACGTCTGGTCGACGGCGTCGATGCGCCCGAGAAAGAGGACGGCGTCGTGCTGCGCCTGTTCGGCGGTGAGAGACACTGTGGATCGGTGCCACACCATTCCGGTGAAGTCGGCCAGAGCAGGATCGCCCCAGGTTTTCCAGTCCCCGAGGCTGTCCGGTGCCTGCGACCACTCCGCCCCCGTCTGCGGTTGCCAGGGCGCGTCTCGGGCCGGAGCTTCCGTCGCGTCCCCCCACCAGTCTTCCCAGCGCTCGCCGAAGGTCTGCTGGGCCGCGCGCCGATCCCGGGCGTACTGGTCCAGAAGCGTGAGCTCCTCTGCATAGTCGCCGGTCCGATTGAGGGCGTCCCGACTCATCCAGGCCGTGATGCTGGTGCCGCCCCAGGAACTGTGCAGGAGACCGAGGGGGACGTCCTCGTGCTCCTGGAGGTCGCGGGCGAAGTAGTAGCACGCGGCGGACCAGTCCGGCACCGTTTCGGGGGAGGCGACCTCCCAGTCGAGGGAGGAGGGAAGTGTCTGATGCGGGGCGGCGCTGTATGCGTGCTCGACCGTCATCATGCGAAGGCGGTCGTTTGCTGCCCCGCTGATGACGGCCCGGGTGTTGAGCGTGCGGTCCACGGGAAGCTCCATGTTGGACTGGCCGGAGCAGAGGTAGACGTCGCCCACGAGGACGTCGCTGATCGTCTGCACCCGCCCCCCGGTCGAGGTGGCGACGAGCCGGTGCGGCCCTCCGGCCGACAGGGGGGCGAGCGCTGCGGTCCACTGGCCGTCCTCGGCCGCGACGGCCGACGCAGAGGTGCCCGCCACGACGACTCGAACCGTGTCGCCCGGCGACGCCGTTCCCCACACCTGAACGGGCTCATTTCGCTGGAGGACGACGTGATCCTGGAAGACGGGATTCAAAAGGGGATCCGGGTCCTGGGCGGGAGAGGGACTGACCGTGAGGACGGACAGCAGGAGCACAATTGGAAGGGGGCACCAGGCAGGGGCAGGCGTCATGAGAACGGAAGAGGAATCGGGGAGAAGGCGAGGGACGGGTCGGGGAAAAGGTAGGCACTCGGCGTCCC
>CAZCUZ010000039.1:3858-23325 GCA_964502085.1 uncultured Salinivenus sp.
GAAGCTCACTTGCCTCAAATTGCAGATGGTGTCTGGAATACATGGGAGAAAGGGAACGTGGGGGCATGGGCACCTCCGTTTTTCAAGAGGAAAGCCCTCAGCTGGCAATGTGTTAGGGATGTCCCCGAACACCTGTTAACGATGTCCCTGGTCTATACAGGGCGTTTTGCCCCAAACAAAGGCATCGCTGATCTACTATTGCTGAGATGCGAGTACCGTGTATGGCCGAAGTGGGATTGACGGGATTGCTGTCACGCCCGTTCGCCGGTATGTTTGGAGGCCCGCGACGTTCTGTTTTTCACCAATCGTTCCGCACGAATGCCTTCCTCCTTCACCGAATTCCATCGGGCGCTCGAGGATGTACTCGCGCCCCGCGTCGCCGGGGCCTTGCACACCGATGAGGTGATGCGCTCTCTCTACGCCACGGATGCCAGCATGTACGCGATGACGCCCATCGGGGTGCTGGTGCCGGAGCACGTGGGCGACGTGCAGGCGGCGCTGGAGGTGGCCTCGGAGTTTGGCATTCCCGTGCTGCCGCGGGGCGGAGGGTCTTCGCTCGCGGGGCAGGGGGTGAACGAGGCGCTCGTCATCGACGTTACGACGCATCTGGACGACATCCTCGAGATCGATCCGGCGGCGCAGACGGCCCACGTACAGGCGGGCGTCACGCTCAGCGAGCTGAATCGGGCGGCCGCCGAGTACGGGCTCATGGTGGGACCGGACCCGGCCAGCGCAAACCGGGCCACCCTCGGCGGGATGCTCGCCAACAACTCGACCGGCACCCACTCCATCGCCTACGGCAACTTCATCCACCACGTCCGGCGGGCGAAGGTGCTATTGGCCGACGGCACGGCCGCCACGTTCGGGCCGGTGGACCGGGACGGCTGGCAGGAAGGGATGCGGGCCTCGGGGCTGGAAGGGGCCATCTATCGGGGACTTGCAGCCCTGCTCGCGGAGGGGGAGGAGGTCATCGAGCGAGACACTCCGAGCCACTGGCGACGAAACAACGGATATCGACTGGAGACGCTGCTCGGGGAAGAGCGCAATCTCGCGAAGCTCCTCTGCGGAAGTGAGGGCACCCTCGCCGTCGCCACGGAGATCACGTGCGACCTCGTGCAGAAGCCGAAGCGGACGGCCGTGGGGGTGGCCCACTTCGAGACGCGAGACGATGCCCTGCGGGCCGTCACTACCGTGCTCGACACCGATCCGTCTGCGGTCGAACTGTTCGACGGGGTGGCCATCGAACGGACGCTGGATACTCCCGGCTACGCCGAGCGTCTCACGTTCATAGAGGGGACGCCCGGAGCCGTTCTCATCACCGAATACTCGGGAGACTCGATGGAGGCCGTGACCGATCGGCTCGACGCCCTCGACCGCGCGATTGCCGACGCCCCTCGCGGCTACTCGGTGGTCCGGGTCGTCGATCCGAACGCCGTCGAGAACCTCTGGTCGATCCGAAAGGAGGGACTCGGTCTCCTCATGGGCGTGGAGGGCGACTACAAGCCGTGGGCCTTTATCGAAGACGCGTCCGTTCCCGTCGAGAATTTGGCCGACTACATCGACGAGCTTTCCACCTTCATCGACGCGACGAACACGCGGGCAGCCTACTACGCTCACGCTTCGGCCGGATGCCTGCACGTGCGGCCCTTCGTGAATACGCGGGATGAGGACGAAGTCCGAAAGATGGAGCGCATCGCGAAGGAGTCGCTCGACCTCGTGAAGAAGTACGGCGGCGTGGTCTCTTCGGAGCACGGCGACGGCATCGTGCGGAGCTGGGCCAATCCGGAGATTCTCGGAGACGACCTGTACGACCTGTGTCGGCAGACGAAAGAGATTTTCGATCCGGATCGCGTCCTCAATCCGGGAAAGGTGGTTGACGCTCCGCCGATGACCGATCACCTTCGGATGGGGCCCGAGTACGAAACGCGTCCGTTCCGCACGGACCTCGACTTTTCCGAGGACGGGGATTTTGCGGGGGCGGTCGAGAAGTGCAACGGAAACGGGGCGTGTCGGAAGCTCCGTGCCGGCACGATGTGCCCGAGCTTTATGGCCACGCAGAAGGAAGAGGACTCGACGCGGGGACGTGCCAACGCCCTGCGGAGCGCGCTCGCGGGTGACCTGTCGCCGGAGGCCATGACCGGAGACGACGTGGCGGAGGTCATGGATCTGTGCATTCAGTGCAAGGCCTGCAAGACGGAGTGCCCGTCCAACGTCGACATGGCCAAAATCAAGACCGAATGGCAGCACCACTACTGGCAGGAGCGGTCGATGCCGCTGCGGGCGCGCCTGTTTGCCCGGCAGCCGGACTGGGCCCGATGGGTGAGCGGGACGCCGCTGGCCTCCGTGGCCAACTGGCTCGGCCGCCAGTCCGTCCTACGGGGAATGGGCGAGACCCTGTTTGGCGTCGACGCCGACCGCGACGTGCCCCCGTTTGCCCGACGGACGTTTCGGCAATGGTTTCGGTCGCACTCGCGGTTTACGGCCTCGCCGTCGGGGCCTCGCGTCGTGCTTTTTGCCGACTCGTTCAATGCCTATCACACGCCTCGTCCCCTGCAGGCCGCCGCGCAATTTCTCCACGCTACCGGACATCAGGTCGAGCTGCCCGAGACGCGACCGTGCTGCGGGCGCACGCTGCTGTCGAAGGGGCGGATCCCGGCGGCGCAGCGGCGGGCCCTCCGCACGGTGGAGACGCTGTATCCCTACGCAGATGCAGGGGTGCCCATCGTGGGGCTCGAGCCGAGCTGCATTCTGACGCTCCGAGACGAGTTTCTAGACCTGCTTCCGGGCGAGCCGCGGGCTGAGACGGTGGCCGAGGCCGCCTGTACGTTTGGGGAGTACGTTGCCGGCCGGGCGAGTGCGGGGGCGTTCGACGCCGTGGAGTGGACGGGAACGGCCTCCGAGATTCTGCTCCACGGGCACTGTCATCAGAAGGCCCTGATCGGAACCGACGCGACCGAACGGGTCTTGTCGCTTCCCGGCCATCGCGTCCACGCCGTGGACGCGGGGTGCTGTGGCATGGCGGGCAGTTTCGGCTACGAGGCCGAGCACGGGAACGTCTCCCGGCAAATGGCTGAGTTGCGGCTGGCCCCGGCCGTCCGCGAGACCCCTCCGGACACCGCGATTGTCGCGCCCGGGTTTTCCTGTCGCTCTCAGATCAAAGACGTGACGGATCGTACGGCCCGTCATCCAGCCGAACTGTTGTGGGCGGCCCACGCCGGTGCCGGCGAGGAGTGAACGAGATCCCAAAACGAAACGCCCGGGCGTCCGGTGAGGAGCCCAGGCGTTTCGGAGGGAGGAATGCAGGGGAGCTACTCGTTCTGCATTTCCGAGACAGGTGCGTGGTAGGCGGCCAGTTCCCGCGAGGAGGGCCAGAGCGACATCGCCTTCTGATAGATCGGGTCCGTTTGGTTCAGAATCGGGCGTCCCGTTCCAGTGCCGTAAATCACGTTGGCAAACTGGCCCTTGAGGCGCGAGCGCAACATGTCACGTACCTTCTCTGCTTCGGCTCGCGAGAAGATCCGCTCTTTCGGATTCACCTCCTCGGGGTCGGTCGTCAGTGTTAGCACGTCTTCCTCTTCGGCGAATGCCCAGAAGGCATCGATTGCCTCAGAGGACACCTCGTAGGAGGAGAGGAACTCCTCTTCCCGGCCCTGCCACGTGCTTCGGAGGTCCTGCTCGTGGGAGGAGAACCACTGACGGGCGAAGATCCCGTCGAGTTGACTTCTGCGGATAAACGATTCGATCGACGAGGTGTCCGGGGCCACGACGTAGTCCGGGAAGATGCCGCCGCCCCCGAAGACGGTCCGTCCGTGGTCCGTTTCGTAGGTAAGGGAGTCCGGGATGCTGTCCTTGTATTTCTGAGCGTCGTACGCCGCGTCCCGCCAGTTGGCCAGCTTTTCGTCGTAGTAGTCCTCCCGATTGCCCTTTTCGTAGGGCGTCTGGATGAGACGACCCACCGGCGTGTAGTACCGGCCCACGGTCATTTGCAGGAGGCTTCCGTCGTCGAGTTCGAACTGTTTCTGCACGAGGGCCTTGCCGAAGGTGCGTCGGCCTACCAGAAGGGCCCGGTCGTGGTCCTGCAGGGCCCCGGAGAGAATTTCGCTGGCCGAGGCCGAGCGCTGGTTGACCAGCACGGTGACGGGCTGCTCCTCAAGTGCGCCGTCGGCCTGGCCGCGGTACTGGGTATTCATTTCGGAGCTGCGGCCCTTGGTCCGCACGAGGGTCATACCGGCCCCCAGGAACTCGTCCGCAATTTTTACGGCGGATTGCATGACGCCGCCGGGGTTGTTTCGGAGGTCGAGGACGAGCCGATCCATGCCCTCGCTCTTGAGTTGGTCCACCTTGTTCATAAACTCCTCGTGGGTCGACATGGCGAACCGGCTGATTTCGACGTAGCCGGTCTCCTCGTCGATCATGTACGACGAGTTGATGGAGTAGAGAGGAATCTCGTCCCGCTCGATCGTGAACGTGAGTCGCTTGTCCGCAATCGGACGGAAGATGGTGAGCGTCACCTCCGTTCCAATCTTGCCCTTCAGCCGGTTCTGAATTTGATTACCGGACAGCCCGATCGCCGTAGAGTCCTCGATCTCCACGATGCGGTCGCCCGCCATGATGCCCACGTTTTCGCTGGGGCCTCCGGAGATGGGCGAGATCACCCGTGCCGTATCTCCCGGTTCAAAGCGAATGCCGATGCCGCCGAACGAGCCTTCATACCGGTCGCGCGTGTCCCGTGCGTCTTCGGCGGAAATGTAGCTGGAGTGGGGGTCCAGACTGTTCAGCATGCCCTTGACGCCCTCCTCGGCCATGCCCTTCGAATCGACGGGCTCTACGTACTTGCTATTGATGATCGTGAAAGCCCGCTTCAGCTTCTCGAACTGGTTCCGGGCGTCGTCGGGGGAGACGTACGAGTCGAGCTGTACACCGAGGACGGCCCCGAACAGAAGGAGGGCAAGGGCGGGGAGTACGTATTTGGTCAGGCGCGTCATAGACGGTACGGGAGGTCGTATGGAGAAACTGCAGAGGTGATGGAAGGTCGGAGGAGACTCGGAGAAGCCGGAGGTCGACGTTCTCCCGCGAGGTCGCCCAAACGAGACTGAGAACGACTCTCTCCGGATTCGTTCTCCATTCGATGGAACTCCAGTTGGTACAGAATGGATCCCGGGACGGGTAATGGACCGCGGGGAGCGTTGCGCGTCGCGTGGGTGTTGATCTCGCCCTTTGAAGAGGGAGAAGCAAAAATCGCGCGAACGCGGTCCGCCCCCGGGAATAAGGAGGAGGCCTCGCGCTGATTAGTTTTGCTCCGCCCCGTGGTAGGCAGCCAGTTCCCGGGACGAGGGCCAGAGAGACATGGCTCTCTGGAACACGGGATCCACGTCATTCAGAACCGGCTGTCCGGCGCCTCCTCCGTAGAGGGTGTTCGCGAGAGCCCCCTTGACGTGTCGCCGTACGAGATCGCGGGTGTCCTCGGCGTCCGCTTTGAGGAACACCTGCTCGCTCGGGTCCACGTCGTCGGGGTCGGTCGTCAGTGTGAGAATCTCTTCGTCCTGGACGAACGTCCAGAAGGCGGCGATGGCCGCGTCCGGGACCTCGTAGGAGGACAGGAACTCGCTCTGCCGATCTCCCCACGTTCGACGGAGCTGCTGGTCGTGTTCGGAGAACCACTGTCGGGTCGACAGGGCAAAGAGACGGTCGACTTCCCCTCGTTTCAGAAAGCCGGAGAGGGAGGTTGTGTCCGGGGCCACGACGTAGTCCGGGAGGATGCCGCCCCCTCCGAAGACGGTGCGTCCGTGGTCCGTCTCGTAGGTGAGAGAGTCAGCGATGCTGTCCTTGTATTTTTGAACGTCGTACACCGCGTCCTGCCAGTTGGCCGATTTTTCCTCGTAGTACGCCTGCCGGTTTCCTTTCTCGTAGGGCGTCTGGATGAGACGGCCCACCGGCGTGTAGTACCGGCCCACTGTGAGCTGAAGGAAGCTCTCGTCCGTGAGCTGAAACGGTTTCTGCACCAGTCCCTTGCCGAAGGTGCGTCGACCCACCAGGAGGGCCCGGTCGTGGTCCTGTAGAGCGCCCGCAAGAATTTCGCTCGACGAGGCGGAGTTGCCGTCCACCAGGACGGTCACGGGCTGGTCCGTCAGGGCACCGCCGGACTCGGCCCGAAGGGTCTGGTTGATCTGGGCACTGCGACCGCGCGTCTCTACGATGGTCTGGCCGCCCTCTCCCAGCATCTCGTCGGCAATTTCAACGGCCGGCTCCATGACCCCGCCCGCGTTCTGGCGCAGGTCGACGACGAGGCGCTCCATCCCTTCGTCCTTGAGGGTGTTCACCTTTTCCAGAAACTCCTTGGGCGTCGACTTCGCAAATCGGCCAATTTCAATGTATCCGGTCTCGTCGTCGACCATGTACGAGGAGTGAATAGAGTAGAGAGGGATTTCGCCGCGTTCAAGTGTAAACGTGTGACGGGAATCGGAAAGGGGGCGGTACACGGTGAAGGTGACCTCCGTCCCCTTCTCGCCCGTCAGTCGTTGCCGGATTTCCTGCATCGAAAGGCCGACGGCCGTCGAGTCTTCGATTTTAACGATTCGATCCCCTGCCAGGACGCCCGCCTCCTGGCTCGGTCCCCCGGCAAGGGGAGACACGACCCGGGCCGTGTCACTCAACACGTCAAAACGAATGCCGATGCCCCCGAACGAGCCTTCGTACTGCTGACGCCTCTGCTGGGCTTGCTCGGGAGGAACGTAACTCGAATGCGGATCGAGGTTGCTCAGCATGCCTTCGACGCCGCCCTCCGCCAGGGACGTTGCGTCGACGGGCTCGACGTACTTGCCGCTGATGATGACAAACGCCTGCCTCATTTTCTTGAACTGTTCGACCGCATCGTCGGACGAGACGGAGGTCGAGATCTGTGCTCCGAGTACACCCCCGATGAGCAGAAGCAGCAGAGCCGGAAGGAGATGGCGTTTGGTGAAGATCTTCATGGGAAGCCGGGTCGAACGTTGTGGTGAGGAGGGCGGGATCCGGTGGGAAGGGTGAGGAGGCAACGGCGCCGAGAGGTTCGAGGGTCGGAAAGCCTCCCACACCTCTGCCTATATTTGGTGAGCGCCTATTTGTTGCAGAGCGACGGTCTGGTTCCAGAGGAGCCCACCCCGGTCGTTTCTTCTCGCGGCGCGCACCTCCGTGCAGGACGGACGAGCGTGCTTTTCGGGCTGTCACGAACGTTTGAAGGGGCCTCGGGGTACCAAACACACGTCTATCGGGGAGAAAACGGCTTTGCAGACGTTCGAAGCCAGCTTTATTTGTCTACCTGTTCGATCACTTCGGTTGTCATGACGTCGGACGTAACGGTAGATCGGTTCTACTACATATTTGACAGTCGGGAGCATCGTGCGCTCGTGCTGGACCGAACGACCGGGGAGGAGATGGCCTGGCATTCGATCCCGCGCATTCAGCTGATCGATTACGTGGCCGAGACCGCGTCGGCCTCGACGCTCCGCCGATTTGCGCGGTGGTGTGCGCGACAGACGAGCGTTGGGTCGGCGCCGGAGGAGAGCGCGGCTGCTCGGCTCTGGTCCGCGGCACGGACGGAGGTCGAGGCCGTGTGGACGTCGGTTCGGGCGGAGACGACCGACGCTGTGGTGCGGGCGGCCGCCCTGGGCCTTTCTCAACGCCGGGCGGAGGCCGCCCGGCTGCTGACCGCTCATGCGTGCATGCATCCCGAACCGCGACGAGCGGCGATCGACGCGGCGCACATGAGCGAGCGCTGGACGGAATTTGAGACTGACGGGGATCCCGGGGCGGCCGTTCGATCCCTACGGCAGCGTCACGTCGACTGGCTTCTCGACGTCCTCGCTACGCGGTAGTTCAGGAGAATCGGCCCGGCGTCGACGACGGGCGCCCTTCCGGTCTCCTGAGAGATGTGCCTCTCGAAACAGGCCGATTTGCGTCAACTCTCGTGGAAAACCGCAGCACAAAGCGAACTGTGAACGACTCATTCTGTTCACCGACCGCGAATGTCCTACCTTTGTATTTCCGTGTTAGGACACGAAGGTAAATGTTGATTCTCGTCACCGATCACGTGTGAGAGATGGGGTACACCCTGCGTGAGCACATCAAACAGACGGTTCCCTTTGAGGACCCGGCACAGGAGGCGATGCTGAATCTCTTCGTCGCCGCCGCCCACGTGCGACGACGGGTGGAGGCGGTGTGCCGGGAGCACGACCTGCAGTTCAGTCATCACAACGTTCTTCGGATTTTGCGCGGAGTCCATCCGGACGGGCATCCGCGCTGCGAAATCATCGAGCGGATGCTCGATCCGTCTCCGGACGTCACGCGTCTCATCGACAAGCTCGTCGAGCGAGGCCTCGTTCGGCGCTCGCGAAGTGAAGAAGACCGTCGTATGACCATCCACACCATCACCGAGGAGGGCCTCGACCTGCTCGCCGAGCTCGATCCCAAGATTCGGGACGTTCAGGAGTGGTTCGACGCGCGAGTGGCCGATCGGGATCTCCAGCACCTCTCCCGCATCTGTGAGGGAATTTACGGCGACTACGACACGCCGTGAGGAATACCACTTTTTTGTAAAACTATGTGTTATAACATATAGTGTAGCAACATTTGGGTGACCAGCCTGTTTGCCTCCTTGAGACCCGGAGGGGCTCATCATTCGCGACTTCAACCATCAAACCAGCATCACCCCCATGAGTGACATTGCATCCCGCGATCGGGAACTGAACGATCTGATTCTCCAGGGCAAGATCCTGGAGGCCTTCGACGAGTTTTACGCCGAGGACATCGTCATGGAGGAGGACGGCAAGGAACGGGTCGGCAAAGAGGCCAATCGGGAGTACGAGGAGCAGTTCGTCGACTCCCTCGAAGAATTTCACGACGCCGAGATCCGAGCCCGGGCGATCGACGAGGAGAACAACGTCACCTTCTCCGAATGGTACAACGACATGACCCTCGAAGGCGTGGGGCGCGTCGAGCAGGAGCAGGTGGCGGTTCGGACCTGGAACGACGACGGACAGATTACCAACGAGACGTTCTACAAGCTCGGCTAGGTCCGACGCGGAGAGAGGCCCTACATTCGAAGAGGGAGTGGTTTCCCCCCGGAGCCGGTGTCGGCTTCGGGGTTTTTTTGTTGAGAGTGCGTCTATGACGTTGGCGTCACCTCAGATTTCTTTCGCCATGGCGGCGTAATTGAAGTGTGGAGACAACTTCATAGATAGACCCTGAGAGGTCCGCTGCGGACCCCGTCGAAAGTCGGTTGCTCAGCCCGTCTGCGCGTTGCCGCGAAGCACGGCCGCGTCCCGTTCCGGGATCGAGGGATTGATTCGAACCCCCGTTCCCAGCTCAAATCCAGCCTCGACGCTCGTACGGGGCTGGAGACGGAGGCTCCAGTGGAGGGACGGGGCCTCCGATTCATGCTCCAGGGCCGTGCGGACGAAAAGGTTGTAGTCGGGGTCGTCGAGCCGGTCGCGGAGCCGGCGCACGAGCGTGCGGAGGAGGGCAGCGAGAGAGGAGCGGTCCGCTGAGGAGAGCCGGCCGAATTCGGGCTCGTGGGTACGAGGGAGGATCCACAGCTCGTAGGGCACCCGAGCGGCGAAGGGGACGAAGGCGACGAACGCGTCGTTGGTGTGGACGAGGCGATCCGCGGCCGCCAGCTCTTCGTCGATCATCTCGCAGTACGGGCACTGGTTCGTGTCTTCGTACCGTCCGTGCGCAGCGGCCTCCTCTCGTTCGATTCGCGGCGGGCGAACGTCGGTGGCGATGATCTGGCTGTGGGGATGAGGGATCGAGGCCCCGGCCCGGGCCCCGTGGTTGCGAAAGACGAACGGATAGAGCGTCTCCTCCGTCCGACGGAGGGTGCGGTACCGAGACAGGTACGTCTGGAGCACGGCGTCCACCTGCTCGACCGGCATCCGGGCCAGGCCCTGGTGGTGATACGGCGTATCGATGATGACGTCCTGCCGGCCCCGACTGGCCCGGGCCCGGAACAGTCCGTTGGGAGACGCGACCGGATCCGCCCCCGGAGAGAGGGCGGCGTACTTGTTGGGGACGGCCCGGGTGCGCCACGGGCGCTCATCCTCCGACTCGAGTTCCCAGAGGATGGAGGGAAGGTCCTCTTCGTGGCCTGGACAGAACGGACAGCCCTCGACCGGCGTATCGTCGGTGGGTTCGTGATCGGGATCGCGGGAGCCGGTCTTGTGGGGCCGGGAGCTGCGATCGGGGGCACAGGCCACCCACTCTTGCGTGAGGCGATCCTGTCGCGTTTCCGGGGGATAGTCGGTGCTCATTGCGGGAGCGGAAGCGGTGAATGAAGGGAAGGAACCGACCGCAACAAAACGGTGGGCCGGGGGCGAAGGGCGATCGTTTGTTAAAATCCAGATTGAGCGCTGGGAAGCTCACCTGCCTCGAATAATGGCCGTCGCCGGGAAGGCACGGGCGAAAGGGAGCGTGGGAACGTCGGCGTTTTGCCCAAGATCAGGGCACCGCTTGTTAGCCATTGCCAAGATGCGATTGCCGTGCAAACCGGGGAGGCTGTTCCGCGTTGGGATCCAATCATCAGCAGGAAAATCTTTTCTCTATGAGCACGGACGCCGCCCGGGTGGCCGGGCATTACGATCGGCTCGATCGCTTCTACCGCCGGCTATGGGGGGATCACGTGCACCACGGATGGTGGGCGGATCCGTCGTTCACGCCCGAAGAGGCCGTGCGGTACCTGACTCACCGGGTGGCTCGGGCCGCTCGGATGGGCGAGGGCACCGAGGTGTGCGACGTGGGCTGTGGATACGGGGCGCCTGCCCGGCTGTGGGCCAATCGGTACGGGGCCCGGGTGACCGGCTTCACGGTGTCGGAGGTGCAGAAAGCATACGCCGAACGCCAGTCGGGGACGGGTCCCACGCCCCAGTATCGCTGCCGGGATTTTCTGACCAATGCGTGTGCGGACGAGAGCATGGACGCGGTAGTGGCCCTCGAAAGTCTGACCCATCTTCCGGATCTGCAGGAGGGAATTCGGGAGAGCGCCCGCATTCTTCGTCCGGGCGGGCGGCTTGTGGCGTGTGTGTGGATGGCGGCGTCCTCGGTGCCTGCATGGGCACAGCGGCACCTGCTCGGGCCCATTTGTGAGGAGGGGCGCCTCACGACCCTCCCGACGGCTGCGCAGCTTCATCGCTGGATGACAGACGCGGGCCTTCGCGTCGAGCAGCTGGACGACGGCACTGCCTTCGTCCGACGGACGTGGAGCGTGGTTCTCCGCCGCTTCGTCGGGGCCCTGCTCACGGACCCGGCCCTTTTTCGAATCCTCCTCGACACGTCGGAGTCGGAGCGCGTCTTTGCGCGCACCCTCCCGCGCATCTGGCTCGCCCAGCACCTGGGAGTTCTTCGCTACGGGTGGCTGGTTGCGCGGCGCGACTGAGGTGGGGATCTGTCGGACCGGACTATTCGCTGCGTGGATCGCGGTAGAGGGCCACCTCGGCCAGGAGCGGCACGGCGCGGGCATCCTCGATCACCACGCGGACGCGCTGGGCCGTGACGGGAGAGGAGAGACGACCCAGCTTCTTGTGGCCGACGGTCGTGCCCTCGTGGATCGTGCGCCATCCGTCGTCCGACGACACCTCAATCCGGTACGCCGCTACCCGCTGCCCCAGCTGGATCGGCTCCTGCAGCTCGATCACGTCGAACGTTCGGGTCGAATCGAGCGTCAGGGTGAGCGACGCCTCCCCGGTCGAGTCGTCGGGGGCCCAGTACGTCGCCAGGTCGTCGTCGAGCACCTGAGCGGCTCCGAAATGAGGATCGTCCCCCCGGACGGAGCTTGCCGTCGCCTCCGCTCCGGCGGTGCGGTCCACGTCGAAAAGGGCGTCGAGCGCCGCCCGAAACTCGTACAGCCGCTCGACGTCCTCCTCCGCAAATCGACCGGCGGGCGTGGGCGGCACATTCAACAGCAACACGCAGTTGCGCCCCACGGACTTGAAATAGATTTCCATCAGCTCGTCGACGGTTTTCGGGTCCTCGTCCGGATGCCAGAACCAGCCCGGTCGGAGCGAGGTGTCGCATTCGCCGGGGACCCAGTCCGGCCCGCCGCGCTCGCCGCCGTTTAGATAGTCGCCCTGTCCGGCCCCGCCGATCTCGATCGTCGACCGATCCACGGTGGACCAGTTGGTCGAGTCGGCAAAGCCGTGCTCGTTGCCGATCCAGCGCACGTCCGGTCCCTCGTCGGAAAAGAGGACGGCTCCGGGCTGGTGCTGGCGGACCATCGACCAGAAGGCGTCGAAGTGGTAGGTCATGTCCTCGGCGTCCTCGCCCTTCGCCCCGTCGAACCAGACTTCTTCGAGGGGGCCGTACTGGGTGAGCAGCTCGTGGAGTTGCCCCAGGTAGAACTGATTGTAGGCGGCCTCGTCGCCGTAGGAGGGCTCGTGCCGGTCCCACGGCGAGAGGTAGAGGCCCACCTTCCGGCCGTGATCGCGGGCGGCCTCGACGAACGCGCCCACCACGTCGGCCTCCCCGTCGCGCCACGAGCTGTGCTCGATGGAGTGATCGGTGTAGCGGCTGGGCCACAGGGCAAAGCCGTCGTGGTGCTTGGCCGTGAAGACCATCGTCTGGAATCCGGTCTCCCGCGCGACCCGAGCCCACTGATGGGGGGTAAACTGGGTTGGCCGGAAGACGTCCGGGTCCTCGTCGCCGGTGCCCCACTCGCGGTCGGTAAAGGTGTTGATCCCGAAGTGGATGAACATGTTCAACTCGTCGCGCTGCCACTCCAGCTGTCGGGCGGTGGGGACGGGCAGGACCGGTTCGGGCGGCGCCACGTTGGGGGGGCTCTCCGATTGCGCAATGCTCGAGGGTGGGGGGATGGCGAAGAGGAGCCCGAACAGAAGGCCGGAAAGGAGGAGGAAGCGGGCAGAAGTCATCACGTAAAAACGACAGGACGGTAGAGAACGAGGGAAGCAGGAACTATCGAAGGGCCTCTTCGAGCACCGTGGCCGCGTCCGTCTTGGCGTCGCGGTACTTCACGATGACGGGGGCGTAGAGGGAGAGGCCGTGCTCCTCGCCGAAGTCGGACCCGACCGACCGGGAGCCCGGCACGACGACGGCCCGCTCCGGCACCTCCAGCGGCTCGTCCTCGGACGCCGTGTAGACGGTTTCCTCCACGAGGTCGTAGAGACGGGTCGAGGACGTGAGGTTGACGCCTGCGGCCAAGACGGCGCCCTCCCGCACGATGCAGCCCTCGTAGATGCCGGCTCCGCCGCCCACGAAGACGTCGTCCTCGAGGATGACCGGCGCGGCGTGGACCGGTTCGAGCACGCCTCCGATTTGGGCGGAGGCCGAGAGGTGCACGCGCTTGCCGATCTGTGCGCAGCTGCCGACGAGCGCGTGCGAGTCGACCATGGTATCCTCGTCCACGTAGGCACCCACGTTCACGTACATCGGCGGCATGCAGACCACGCCCGGTGCCACGTAGCTGCCGGTTCGGATCGAGGAGCCGCCCGGCACGAGACGCACGTCGTCCGCCTTGCGGAGGGGCTTGACGGGAAACGTGTTTTTGTCGTAGAAGGGGAACCGTTCGGTCGAATAGTCGACCGTGCGGCCGATGCGGAAGCCGAGGAGGATGCCCTTCTTCACCCAGGCGTGAGTCGTCCAGGAGCCGTCGTCGTTCGGGGAGGCCGATCGAATTTCGCCGGCGTTGAGGGCTTGGACGAGGTCGGCGACGGCGTTGCCGGCAGCGCCGCGGTCCACGGCGTCGCCCTCGGCGGCCAGATCTTCGATGCGGTCTTGGAGCTCGGTCATGTGGGGAAGGGGTATGTGGAACAGGACGAGCGGCAGAAGAAGCCTCGATCCGCCGTCCTGAAGCTGAGGATGAACGGGCGAATTGTAAAGGCCCGCTCGGGTCCCAGGCGTCCTCCCCGAAGACAATTCATAGAAAGCCCGAGGGCGGGCATCGCCGGTCCGGGTGCCGGGACGACTGACGTGAGCGTCCGGCGGAGGGAACGAACGCGTGCTCGAACGAAGTCGGCGTGGACTACGAGGAGAGGACGTATTTTTGGATGGTGGCCTCCAGTTCCTCCAGCTTGAACGGCTTTGAAAGCACGTCATTCACCTCGTCGATGGCGGCGTCGGGATCCGTGTACCCGGTCAGGAGGATAATGGGAAGGTCGGGAGCCCGGTCGTGCAGCTTTTCGGCCAGCTCGGCCCCCGTCATTTCCGGCATGCCGAAGTCGGTAAAGACGATGTCGTAGTGGTGTTCTTCGAAATGAGACAAGGCCTCGGTCCCCGAGGAGGCGCGGTCCACCTCGTGGTCGTTGAGCGAGAGCAGCTGCGTGACGATCGAACGGACCATTTCCTCGTCGTCGACCACGAGCACGCGGACCGTTTCGTCCCCGGCCGTTTCCGGCTCATCCTCCTCCGGCTCCGGCGCCGACTCGTCGGCAGGCGGGAACGTGAGCGTGAAGGTCGTGCCCTCTCCGGGTTCAGAGGCCACGTCGATATTCCCCTCGTGCTCCTGGATGATGCCGTAGCTGGCGGCCAGTCCCATGCCGGTGCCCTGTTCGCCCTTCGTCGTGAAGAGGGGCTCGAAGATGTTTTTCTGCACCTCGTCGCTCATGCCGATACCAGTGTCTCGAACCCGAGTGCCGGCATCGCCCCGATCGGTGACGAACGTTTCGAACGTGAGCGTCCCGCCGTCCGGCATGGCCTGCACGGCGTTCAGGATCAGGTTGACGAAGACCTCCCGGAGCTCCGACGGGGCCCCCATGATGTTCGGCACGTCGTCGAGCGTGCGTTCGACCTCGATCTCGATGCCCTGCCGACGGGGTTCGTTGTACCAGTAGGGCTGGGTAATGGTGAGGCAGTCTTCGATGAGGACGGGAAGACTGACGCGCTCGAAGTGCTTCTGCGTGTCTTCCCGGATGTAGCGCTGGAGCTTTTCGATGAGGGCGGCTCCGTCCTCCGCCGTTTTTTCGATGGTTCGGATGGAGGGCTGGATTGAGTCCGTGGCTTCTGGGGTTCGCTCCGCCTTCTCTTTCAGGAGTTCGATGTGGCCGATGAGGCCGCTCAGCAGATTGTTGAGGTCGTGGGCCACTCCCATCGTCATGCGCCCGAGCGCCTCCATTCGGTGGCGCTGGGTCTGGCTAATCATCCACGAGGGCGGTTCGGCCATGACCTCCCCGCTGATGGTGACCGCCGTGATGCGGGGGGCCTCCTCCGCGCCGCCGTGGACGGGCACGAAGTTGAGGAGGACGGGGAGCGGCTCGTCCCGGTCCGGGGTGTGGGCGTTGACGACCTGGTTGGTGACGAGGGTGCCCTTGCCGGCCTCGAGGACGGACGAGTTGGCCAGCTCCTCGTCGTCTTCGGGAAGCATGGCCCAGGGGGCGTCGGTCGTGCCGAGGACCGATGTCCAGGCCTCGTTGCAGTAGCGCAGGGTGCCGGACGGGGCAAAGGTGGCGATGAGGAGGGTGGGCTCGACGGTCGGAACGGAATCGGGGGCTTCCATGACGGCAGGGGAGGAATGGGCGGTGGGGAGAAGGCCTCAACGAGGATCAGGGTGACAGCCTCTTTTCTGGTCCTTATCTTATCATCGTGGACGACACAGCGTGGAGGCGGGGGCGTTTGGGGAGAAACGCAACTGTAAGGGCCGGGCGTTTGTTGCCCTCGTGGAGGCGGTCGACATGGGAAGAGGGCCGTTCATTGGCGCAGAGATCCTTCATTATGTATCCGTTCGCTATGTGGCACGACACCGTCCTCGGTACAATTGGCGACACGCCGCTCGTTCGCATCAATTCTATTGCGGAGGACCTCCCTTGCACGGTACTTGGAAAAGTGGAGTTTTTCAATCCGGGCGGCTCCGTGAAGGACCGAATCGGCATCAGCATGATTGAAGACGCCGAGGAGAAGGGGCTGATTGAGCCCGGGGGGACCATCATTGAAGGCACCAGCGGCAATACGGGGGCGGGGCTGGCCATCGCGGCGATTGCGAAGGGCTATCGCTGCATCTTTACGACCACCGACAAGCAGAGCGGAGAAAAGGTGGATGTGCTGCGGGGCCTGGGGGCCGAGGTGCTCGTCTGCCCGACCAACGTGGAGGCCGACGATCCCCGGAGCTACTACTCGGTGGCCCAGCGGTTGGCCGAGGAGATTCCGAATTCGGTCTACCTCAACCAGTACGACAATCCCTCCAATCCGCAGATTCACTACGACACGACGGGTCCGGAGCTCTGGGAGCAGACCGAGGGGCAGATCACCCACTACGTGGCCGGGGTGGGGACGGGCGGCACCATCAGCGGGACGGGGCGCTACCTCAAGGACCAGAGCGACGACGTGACGGTGATCGGCGTCGATCCGGCCGGGTCGGTGCTCTACAAGTACTTCCACGAGGGGGTCTACGACGAGGACGAGATTTTTCCGTATCTCACCGAGGGCGTCGGGGAGGACATCATTCCCGAAAACGTGGACTTCGACATTATTGACGACTTCGTGCGGGTCGAGGACAAAGCCGCGATGCAGATGACGCGTCGCCTGGCCCAGGAGGAGGGCCTGTTCGTGGGGCAGTCCTGCGGGATGGTCACGGCAGGCACGCTGCGGTGGCTCGAAGAACACCGAGACGCGCTTTCGGAGGACGACCTGGTGGTCGTGCTGCTGCCGGACTCCGGCTTTCGGTACTTGTCCAAGACCTACAATGACGAGTGGATGCGCAATCACGGCTTCCTGGAGCGCAAGCCGGACGTTACGGCGGGGGACGTGCTGAGCATGCGGCGGGAGCACACGGAGCTCATTGCGGCTGCACCGGGGGAGGAGATTGGGGGCGTGATCGAGCGAATGACCGAGGAAGGAATTTCGCAGATGCCGATCATCGACGACAGCAAAGAGGTCGTGGGAAGCGTCACGGAAACCCGCATCCTCAACCGACTCATCGAGAATCCCGACGCCCGCGACCGACCGGTGCGCGCCATCATGGGCGATCCGCTGCCGGTGGTTCCGGCCTCGCTGCATCTGGATCACCTCTCCGCCTATCTCGAGCAGGACGCGGGGGCCGTCCTCGTGGACCACGGCCCCAAGAGCACACGGGCCTACTCGGTGCTCACGAAGAGCGATCTCATCAGTGCCCTCGCCCGGGTCGGCAACGGCAACAATGGCCCCTCGTGACGGTGCCCCGACCCATTGATATTCGATCCAATTCCGAACAGCTTTTATACCATGCCTTTTTTGTCGAACCGCTTCTCGTTTGTCGTCTCCGGAGCCCTTGCGTTGGGCGTCGTCGGGGTTGCTCTTTTGTTTGGTGGGGCCGTTGGGGACGAGGCGGCATCGTCTCCGCCGGACGAATGGACGGTGGTCGAGACCGAGAACGAACCGACGGCCCGGCACGAGAATGCCTTCGTCGAGGCCGGTGGGCAGTTTTATTTGCTGGGCGGGCGGGGGGAGCGGCCGGTCGACATTTACGACCCCGAAACGCAGGCGTGGACGGAGGGGCCGGCCCCGCCGTTTCAGATGCACCACTTTCAGGCCGTCCCGTACGACGGCGACGTGTACGTGGTGGGCGCCTGGAGTGACGACTATCCCCGTGAGAACGGCCTTTCGCACGTGTACGTCTACGACACGGACGCGAACGAGTGGCGAAGAGACGCCCCCATTCCGCCGGGGCGGCGGCGCGGCGCGGCGGGCGTTGCGGTGCGGGACGGCAAGATCTACGTGGTGGGGGGCAACGTGGGCGGGCACGGGCCGCACGCCACGGCGGTGGCGTGGTTCGACGTGTTTGACCCGGAAACGGGCGAGTGGACGGCCCTGCGCGACCGATCTGCCCCGCACGCCCGCGACCACTTTCAGGCGGCGGTGGTGGACGACAAGCTCGTCGTAGCAGGGGGGCGCGACAGCGGCGTGGAGGGCTTCATCGACAGCACGCTCGCGGCGGTAGACGTCTACGACTTTGAGACGGACGAATGGAGCACGTGGGAGGACGCGCCCCTGCCCACCGAGCGGGCCGGCTGCACGGTGGCCGTCCGGGGCAACGAGATCATCCTCACCGGGGGCGAGGGCTTCGGGCAGACGTGGGGGGAGACGGAGGCCCTAAACGTGGAGACCCGCGACTGGCGCTCACTCGGCTCGCTTAACCAGCCGCGCCACGGCACGCAGATGTTTCACCACGAAGGGCAGCTCTACATCGCCGCCGGCTCGGGCGATCAGGGCGGCGGGCCCGAACTGACGAGCTTGGAGACCTATGCGTTCGAATAGTGCTCTCGAGCGGAGGGGTTTGCCCGTGGGTAGCGGGGCTGCGGGGGAGGACGCATGGTTCGTGATGAGTGACGCGTGAAGAGTGATTCGTGATGGCTGTGCTCCTCTCACGTATCACGCATTACGTGTCAAACCTCACGCATCACACTACGATCGTCGGTTCCCCTCGCCCCGACCGTCAATCGTCGTACGTGCAGCGAGAAGGGGCGGAGGCGACGTAGTAGTCCTTGTAGTTCGAGGCCTCGGGGTCGGTGCAGCCGCGGAGATTCAGCACTTCGATGCTGCGGAACTGGGTGGGATGGCTCTCGCCCTGAATGGCAATGCGGCCCGACGAAAGGGCCGTGCCGTCCTGTTTGACCGACGAATCGGGGTTGGCCACCATGCCCCCGCCGATTTGCAGGTCGGTGTATTCGAGCACCTTCGTTCCGTTCACGCGGTGCTCCACCAGAGAGTCGCCGAGAACGCGGGCCTCTACGCGGACCCACTCGCTGCCGGGATAGGTGTCCGAGCTCGAGTCGATGCAGTGGGTGGTGGTGAGCGTGTCGGCCATCGTCACGTGGGTGCCCGGCGTGCAGAGGTTGGCGGTGGGGCGCTCGTCCTGCCCGGCGCTTCCGAGGAGCTGCACCTCGATGGAGATGGGAAAGTCCTGGTCGCGCGTCATCGTCTCGGCGGACTGCGAGTGGAGCATGAGGCCGTTGTTTTCCGTGGCCCAGTCGGCGCCCCCGGGGGCCTGCTCGCCGATGAAGCGGTACTCGGCCGCGACGACGTAGTGCGAGAAGGAGGTGTCGGAGACGAGGTGGCCGAACTGGTCGTCGAACGTGTCGTACTCGTCGTACCGGACGGTGAGGTTGCCGTCCTCGACGCGGAAGGTGTTGTTTGCATTTTCGCCGGGGGCATGGCCGGTGACCTTCGGCGTCCAGCCGTCGAGGTTTTGTCCGTTGAAGAGGGGCGTCCACTCCTTCTGCTGGGCATCCGATGCCCCGTCGTCCTGCGTGGAGGAGCAGGCGACGAGACCGCCGGTCAGAAAGAGGACGATCAGACCGAGGAGAAGCGACGTCGATTCGGGCATGGAGGGAGGGGGGAAGGGAAAGGGACGTATGGTGCAGTCGCGGGCCAAAATATGAGCGGCCCTTTCTGTACTTCTCTTTTCCGAGAAGTTTCCCGGCGGGCACCAGTTTTTCTCCGGGCCGGGCGACGGATTCTTATCCTAAGTAGACACGCAGAAATACGTTTATTCGAGAGTCATTCTGAGCGACCGAC
>CAZCUZ010000040.1:0-23154 GCA_964502085.1 uncultured Salinivenus sp.
ATGTGTCTACCGAGTGCATTTCTTTTTGGGATGACTTCCCGGGCCCGATTCCTTGGTGGGGGATCGGGCCTTTGTCTTGGAAGCGGCTGCCGTCTGCGAGAACTTCGTGAACCGGGCGCTCACACCGCACGAAAGGAACGCGGCAACGCGGACGCGGGTTAAGCGGTCTTCCGCGGCAACGTCTCCGAAGAGGGTCGGGACACGTCCTTGCTCTGCTCTCTTCACGGCCGGAGCGATCCCGTGGACTCCGCTTTGGCGAGGGCCGAAGAACATCGAAATAGAATCGTCCGGTGGGGGGCAAGCCCATCGCACGACGGCTCTCCCGGCCCCTCCTGCTTCGTCGAGGCCATCGGTTCTCGCCTCCCCGTCCGCCTCCTCTAACCGCTCCCCCGGCTCGGCATGAGCAGCGACAGCATCGAGGAAGAGCTGCAGCGCGGCGCCCTGGTCAACGTGCTCGGCACGCTGGGCAAGATCGCCGGGCCCTCGTTCTTGATTCTCGTGACGCGGCTGTACGGAGCCGACGTCTTCGGCATCTTCATCACGGCCACCTCCTTCGTCGAGATGGCGCTGGCCTTCCTCACGGCAGGCTTCAAAGACGGCGCCCTCATGTCCGTGGCCCGTCACGCCGACTACGAGGACGAGAAGGATCGGCTGTACCAGTTGCTCTCCAACACGCTGGGCTGGAGCCTGCTGTTTGCGGTTCTCCTCATCCTGCTCGCGTTCACGGTGGGACAATGGGTCCTGCCCATGCTCTACGAAGAGTACGGGGGGCGCCTCCTCTCGGCCCTGCAGATCATGGTGCTGGTCCTCCCGGTCCTCGCCTTCGACCGCATCGTGATTGCGGCCACGCAGGGCCTCAAGATCATGAAGTACGACGCCATCTCGAACGGCGGCCTCCGCCCCCTTACTCTCCTCGGGTCGGCCGTCGCCTTCTGGTTCTGGGTGCCCACGGAAACGGGCCTCGCCCTGGCCTACCTCACCACGCAACTGGTGCTCGGCGGAATCGCCCTGTGGTTCTACACCCGCGAGCTGGAGTGGCGTCCGCTCATCGACGCGTTCCGCACCTTTGAGCTGGACCGCGACATGCTGGCGTTCGCCATTCCGCAGAATTTCAACATGACGCTCGAACGCTTCATCACGAACATCGACGTCATCATGCTGGGGATGTTCGGGGTAAGTGCGTCCACGACCGGATTCTACGGGGCCGGGGCCATGATCGTCCGGGAGCTCCTCAACGTCAAGCAGGTCTTCTCCAATGCCTTCGTCCCCCACGTCGTGCGGCTCCATCGAGAGAACCGGGCCCACCGCCTGTCCGACATTTTCTCCAAGACCTCGCGCTGGATCGCGACCCTCACGATCCCGGTCCTTCTCGCCGTCGCCCTTCTCCGCTCCGACCTTCTGCGCCTCGTGTCGCCGGAGTTTGCCGGGGCGGAGGCGCTGTTCATGCTCGCCCTGCTGCCCATCCCCTACATGCAGTGCAGCTTCGGCCTCGCCGGCAACATCGTGGTGATGACGGGCCACTCGCAGCTAAATCTGCTCAACAGCACAACGACGGCCGTCTGCAACACGCTCCTGAACGTCTGGCTGATTCCGCTCCTGGGCCCCCTCGGAGCGGCCCTCGCCTCAGCCGCGTCCACGCTCCTCAAAACCTGCATGCAGCTGGTCGAGGCCGACATCGTCGCAAACGCTCGCCTGCTGCTCCGCGCCATGTACCGCCCCCACCTCGCCGGTGCACTCGCCGGGGGCGGCCTCCTCCTGATCCTGGCATCGTATCCGTCTCTCGAGGCAACCTTTCTCCTTCGCCTCGGCCTCGTGGCCGGGACGCTTCTCCTCTACGGCGGGGTGCTCGTCGCCCTTACCGGCCGCCTCCCGCAGATGCCGTCGGCACTCAGCGACGCGTGAGGCCGCCCACGACCGCGACTCCTCACCCGGGTGGATGCAGACTCAGGGCTCCTCGTTTTCGAGTACAGCGTCCGAGGGCATTGCCCGGAGCGTGTCGACTCCTCGAAAACGGCGTCGGACGACAACGGCTCGTCTCCTCCGAACGGGCCGACTTTTCCCAACGTGAAATCCCTGTGCATCAACGCCCCTCCCGAAGCCGACTGTCCGTTCGCCCGTTACAAGTTGATACGTATTTTTCGGTCCTCCTTTCGGTCCTATGCGCTCTTCTCTCCGCCGCGCTGGACGTCTCCTCCTCTGGACGCTCGTGATCTACGCCCTCCTCGTGGCCACCCATCGCGGCGAGTTTTGGCCCTTCAGCATCTATCCGATGTTCTCCCAGGCCGGCAACCCGTGGTCCCGCGCCGTCGTCCGCGACGTGTCCGACGAGTCCTCTCCAGTGCAGTGGGACACGACCTCCCTCGACTCCCTTCCCGGCCGACCGTTTGCCCTCCGTCCGAACGGGATCGACAACATCGACCTGGCCAACTTCGTCTCGAAAACGGACACGTGGACGCCGAAACGCATCAACGGGCTCCGCTCCCTCCTCACTCCGCATCCGTCCGATCACGACCTGCTCGTGATGCGGGTCAACGGCCGGATGGTCGAAGGAGACTCCGTCGCCGTCGAGTTCGTCCCCTACGTCTATCTGAGTGCCGATTCCACAGCCCTGCACCCCGACCTATCGACCGGTTCCGCCGTGGCTGCGCAGTAAGGTATTGCCCTTTCCCGCCCGCCCCTCGCCCCCATGAATACAACCACCGCTCGTCCCTCGAACCCGACCGGAAGAGGCATGCGCTTCCTCCGACATCTCTTCGGCTTCGAGCACCCCGTTACCCGTGGTGAGAAATATTTCTTCTACGCCTTCGAGCTGTTCGTGGCCGTCTGCACCCTGAAGTATGCGTGGGGCTGGGCGACCTACGTTCAGGACCTGAGCGATGTCGTCCTTCCCCTCGGCGTTGCCCACTACGTAGACGTGTCTGTGCTCTTCGGCTCGGGATGGGCGTACGGTGCCGCGGGACTGCTCACACTCTTCGTGGGGCTCGGTGCCACCCGCACCTGGCGATACGGATACCTCGCCGCCCTTCTCCTCCTCCACCTCCTCTTTGCCGCACGCTACTCGCAGGGGGAAATCCCGCACAGCTCCAACGTCCTCGGGATAACGCTCCTCGGCCTCGGGCTGGGCCTCGCCGCGTTCGACGCCGAGCGGTTCCGGCGGCGCTTTACCCTCGGCTTTACGTACTTCTCCATCGGCCTCGGCTACACGACGGCCGCCGTCTGCAAGCTGATCGGAACAGGACCGACCTGGATCGACGGCCGCCACCTCCAGCTCTGGATCTACGAGAAGTCGATCGACGTCTTTGCGGCGACGGGGTCGTTCGACTTCACCGTCGTCCAGTCGGTCGCCCTCGAGTACACCTGGACGGCCACGCTCTTTCTGGTCATCGGGCTCGTGACCGAGTCGCTGGCCTTCACGATGTGGTGGCCGCGGTTCCGCATTCCGGCCGTACTGGCGGTTCTCGGGCTCCACGCCGGCATCTACACGGCAATGCGCATCGTCTTCGCCATCACGACCCTCGAACTGATCCTGCTCGCCCTTCCGTGGGCGTGCCTCGCAGAACGGCTCCTGCGCCGTCCGTCGGACGAACGAGAGGGTCCGCTTCCCCACTTCCGATCACCTCGATCTTCTCTCCCGGAGAATCAGCCCGAACGCGCCGTGGCTGGATGATAACGCCCCCTTTGGCCGCACAGGACTACACCTCCTCGGGCCTCACGTCCGTCTCAAAGAGGTCGTACCGAAATGAATCCTCGAGATAGCGCTGGAAGGCCTCCTCCATCCGGTCGGTGAGCTGAAACCGGGGATGACCGAACACGTCGCCCCGAACGTATCGGTGCCACGCATAGAGAAGCAAATCCCTGGGCGTGTTGCGCATGCGGCGCAAAAAGTGATCGGTCTCCCACAAATTGTCGTCGTGAGAGTAGCGAAGGTAGAGATACGACGCCTCCCGGGGCAGAATGTGATGCCGCTTCTCCCGCCAGTCGTTGAGGTAGTCGGTGTCGCTGGTCCGCCGGATGTTGGGGTAGCGAATCTGCGCGTCGCGGCGATGCATCATCGTGGGGGGCACGCCATCCGGAAGCACCCCGATGAACGGGTGGTCGAAGTACGTCGGGTGATCGACGTGCATGAGCGTGCCCTGCAGGGTGCACACGTCGTACCCCCGCTGCAGGACCTCGACCTGCCGCTCGACGCGCTCGGGATGTGACCAATCGTCGTCGTCCCACTGCGGAATCACGAAGTCGCCGGTGGCTTCCTCGAGGGCCCGGTTGCGAAGTCCTCCAATCCACGTGTCGGGATCGCGCTCCTGATAGAGGTAGTGCACCTCCCCCGGCAGGTCGAACGCGCGGACGACCTCCTCGACCGGCTCATCTCCGTTGTCGAGAACGACCAGCTCGAGGGAATCGTACGTCTGCTGCTGGTACGATCGGAGCGCTCGCTTGATGAGCTGTGGACGATCCGCCGTGACGAGCAGACAGCTCACCTTCGGGTTGTCGGAGGGCGCCGCCATGACATCAGAAATAGAAATCCGGAAATAGGGAGACAAATAATTTTTACGAACGGCCCCGAATCGGGTGCCAAACCCCCGATGAATTCTCTTCTCTCCTCGTCTCCTCTTCTTCGGAACCGATCAGTCCCCTCTTCCACAGCCCTTCATTCAAGAAGCGCCGTCGGTCCGGGACACACGCCCGATCGGTCCGTAGACTGGTGAGCGCATCGCCAAGTCAGATTGTTTTCTTCTCCCTATAGATGTCTCGTGCCAATCCCCCGTCCCCCCGCCGGCCGTCGATGATCCGTCCCGCGCTTCTTCTCGCGCTGCTCCTCCCGTTTTCGTTCGTCTCTTCCCCGAGCCGGGCCCAGGCCCCCGGCCCCGATTCCACCGTCCACGCCGCGAACGCCCTCCTCCCGACGACGTCCCCCCTCCGCACCACCCTCGCCGGATGGGCGACCCGCCGCCGGACCGCCCTCCTGGACGAGCGGCACGCATACGGGGACCGCACCTACGACCGCGGGGTGTTTCGTCACATCACCCCGCCCATGGACCGGGAATACGCCCTGGACATGATCAATTACCGCTTCTCGCCGCTGGACGCCACGGCGTGGGCCCGAATGAACAGCGGACTGCGAACCCGGGCCGGAAGCATCGTTCGCGCCAAATGGGCCATCGTCACCGACGTCAAGCACACCGCCCCTCTCGCCGAAAATCACACGCTCCGCATTGACGCCACGCTGCAGCAGGATGGGGCCGCCCAGCGGTCCCTCCTCGAGTTCACCTACGACTGGCGCATCGCCGGACCGCACCACGTGGGGGCCCGGCACACGTTCGCGCAGTACAAGCCGGACTTCGACGCCTCCCTCTACTATCAGTACGGCACGACCCGGACGGGCCGCGTCCGGGCCGAAATTACCGCGCTGGACACCTACCACGACCTCATCTTTCAAACGCTCGGGGTCTCGGAAAAGGACGAGGCGTACGTCCGAGACTATCAACCGCGGCCGTATCTGGGGCAGCTTATCCTGCAAACCCCGTCCCACCATCCCCTCCGGGCTGAGCTGTTCGCGGGCTGGCGGTCGGAGAGCGACCTCGTCGTACAGTCTCAATCCGACCCGACGTACCGCTACCGGGATCGAGAAGCGGCGCACTACGTCGGAGCGCTTCTCGAGTACACCACGGGCCCAATTACCGGCGGGCTGATCGTCCAGCGCGACAAATCGACCCTGGACCGTCTCGGCCTCCGCTCCGGGGTCACGAGCGACTACCGCACCGCTCAGCGCTTTCAGCGGGGCGGAGCCTTCCTCCTCGGCACCTGGGGGCCCTTTCAGGGCGAAGCGTGGTTCTTCCTGGAAGACTACTACGACCGGCAAACCGGAGACGACTTCAGTCTCTCCACCATTTCTCGCTCGATGGACTACACCGAATACAGAAAAAACTATCGGGTCCGCGTTGCCTACGTGCCGTCGGCGACCGGCTGGTACGGCAGCCTCGAGTATCTCGCCCTGTCCCGACGGCTCGGCGCCGACCCCTGGATCCTGGGTAACGAGTGGACGAACCACTGGTTTGGCCTCGCCCCCAGCAACTACCGCATGTCGGGCGTCGTGGGGTATCGCTTCCGGCAGGGGGCCGTCGAATTGGGCGTCAACTACGATCTCGACGGCGACGAGCACTACAAGGCGGAGCCCGACTACGAAAAAAAGCGATTCGACAACGGATTCATTCGATTCGTCATCTCGTGGTAGTCCGCCTGCTCGGGCTCCGAACCACGAACTCGAATTTCTTGATCCTGCGCTGCCCCCCCCGCTTCTATGACCGACCCGCGTCCCGGCTCCGACCTCGACGATCACGCCCTCGTCTTCTTCGACGGCGTGTGCAACCTCTGCAACGGGGCCGTCACCTTCATCATCGACCACGACCCGAAGGGCTACTTCCGCTTCGCCCCGCTGCAGTCGGACGTTGCCGCCACGTACCTCGACGACCTCGCCGACGCCGATCGGGGCCTGGGCACCATTATTTTGCTGGAGGACGACCATACCTACGTGCGCTCGACCGCGGTCCTTCGGATTGCCCGCCGCCTCACGGCTCCCTGGTCGCTCCTGTCCCTGACCCTCGTCGTGCCTCGCCCCCTCCGGGACGCCGTTTACAACTGGATCGCAACGTCTCGCTACGACTGGTTCGGACAGCGGGACCAGTGCCGGATGCCCACACCGGAACTCAAAGATCGCTTCCTCGACTACGACCCCCCCGGCGCCTAAACAAAAAGGCGGACGCCCGTGCGGGCGCCCGCCTGTTCCCACTTGCCGTCGTACTTCCAGTGTGTCCTCAGCTCGCCGAGGACGCCGAGACACTTTTGCGCTTCTTCTCCAGGGCCGTCATCAGGGCGTCGAAGCCCCGCTTTCGCATCACCGACTGAAAGGAGCGCGCGTATCCCTCCGCCGTACTCACCTCGTCGACGATGATGTCCTCGGCCCTCCACTCGCCCTCCCGCCGTTGGAGCACGTACTCGACCGGCGTCTGGGAGCCCTCGTACGTGGTCATCGTCCGGACGTAGGCACTGTCGCCCTGTACGGAAATCTGGTCGAACGTGACCTCTGAGTTGTACACGCCCAGATCGCTCATCGACTGAGCACGGACCACGTCGCGGAAGACCCCGACGAACTCGTCGCGGCGGTCGGTGGCCAGGGTGTCCCAGTGCGACCCGAGCGCCGTTTTGCCCATGGCCCGAAAGTCCAAAACGCCGTTGATCAGCGTCTTGAGCCGCTCGCGCTGCTCCTGCGAATAGTCCGAGCTGCCGCTCAGAATGGACTTGATTTCCTGATTGCGCTCCTCAAGCATGGCCCGAATTTCTGCCTCGGCCGCCCCCGAGTCCTGTGCCCAGCCCGGTGAGGCCAGGAGACCCATCCCGAGGAGGAGCCCGACGCCGGCGATGACGACAGTGCGAACACGACGCATGAAAGACGAATCCATGGATTTGAAGAGGTTGGCAAAGAAACAGATGCGAACACAGGATTCCCTCACTCCTGTGTGGCCGTACTGTCAATAAGTGTGCCGCGCTGCACGCGGTCGGTGAGCGTTCCCGTCGCCTGCAGCAGCTTCAGCACGGCCACGTTGTAGCGCTTTACCGCCTCCACGTAGCGGGCCTCCGCCTCGAGACTGGCCCGCACGGCCTTGACGAGGTTCTCAGTGTCCCCGAAGCCGAGGTCGAAGTCGATCTGCTCGGTTCGCAGCCACTCTCCGGAAATGGTCGTCGCCCGATCGCGGGACTCGACGGCCGTCTTCGCAACGAGGAGGTTGCGATAGGCCTCCTCCACCTCGAACTGCACGAGCTGCCGGGCCGCTGTCTGCTGGTGCTCGACCTCGTTCAGCTCGGCCTCCGCCTGTTCGACGCGAGCCCGGGTCTGGTCGAAATTGAGATCGAACTCGATGCCGACGCCCGTCTGGGTGCCCGTTCCCATGTAGGAGTCGCCGATGAAGGCGTTGTCCGGATTGGGCCGCTCCGGCAGCGTCACGCTCTGAGAAAGACTGGCCTGCACGCCGATCTTCGGGTAGTAGTCCGACCGAGCCACGTCCACGAGTGCCTCTCGCGCCTCGATCCCCGCGGCGGCCTGCTCGACTTCCGGCCGATTTTCCAGCGCCAGAGCAACGTAGTGAGAGAGCGAGTCGGAATGGACCGAAAAGTCGAGGGGCCGGAGCTCGTCGGCGTCCGCCGCCACAGGCGTCCCCTCCGGCAAGAACAGCTGGCGACGCAGGGCCGACCGGGCCGTCGCCTGATTCTGGTCGACCTCGACGAGGCGCCGCTTGTACTCCTCTTCCGTGAGGCGCGTCTGGAAGAGGTCGGCCTGGTCCACGCTCTCGTCCCCCTCTTCGAGCAGGCGATTAATCTCCCGTTTCGCCCGGTCCACGACCTCCCCCGTGCGGTCGGCGAGACGATCGAGCGCCTGGGTGAGCAACAGGTTGTAGTAGATCTCACCCGTGCGGGCGGCCACCTCCAGGGCCTTCTGCTCGACGCGCGCCTCCTCGACGGCCACCCCGTGCTCGGCCGCCTCCATGTTGCCGGAGAGCTCCCCCCACGTAAAGAGCGGCTGCCGAGCCACGATCTCGGCCTGCCCGAACGGCCGAAGGGCCCCGATCGACCAGTCGTTCTCGACCTCCGGATTCAGGTAGAGCTCGTTCTCCGGCCGGGTGTTGCTCGCCGGAACGTCGAGGCCCGGCGCCATCGAGGTCGCGGTGCTGAAGGACAGATCCGTCAGAAACCGGCTGGCCTGCGCCTGCTCGCTCCGAGCGGAGGCGTGCCGCCGCTCTGCCCGGCGCTGGTCGACCTCGGGGCTCACGTCGAGGGCGTTCTGAATCGCCTCCGTGAGGTCGACGCGTACGGTGTCCGGCCCGGCAGCCCGTACCGTCGTGGCGCCCATTGCGCACAGCACGCCCAGCAGCAGAAAAAATCGGGTCGAAGACATCGTCATGCGGGGTCACGTCAATGCAAAAACACGGCTCCCCCCGTGCGATGAATTTCTCGATCGATTGGAGAAACGACGCCCAAGCGGAGTACACTACGGCACGGGAACGGGACGTCCGTCGTTCATCACGGATCACGAATTCCCGCCTGAAAAGGCCGCCGCACAGGACCCGAAGGTAACGTGGACACACGAACGGATCCCGTTCGTAGGAGGAGATGCTACGGTCTCGGCCGCTCCGTTCCTTTTCTCAAAGCTCCCTCGCCATGGCTGCCCAAAATCGCCCTCAGCGGCTCGGAGACGTTCTCAAAGACGTGATCGACCAGCTCGGCGTGCAGGACGAGATCGACGAGGCCCGCGTCGTCGAAACGTGGGCGTCCGTCGCGGGCACCGACGTCAACAGCGTCACCGACTCCGTTTGGATGGACGGCTCGACGCTCTACGTGAAGATTACCTCGGCCGCGTGGCGGCAGGAGCTCCACATGAACCGCCGCCGGTGGCGCGAGCGTCTCAACGACGCCCTCGAACGCGATCTGGTCGAGGAGATTGTCTTTCGGTAGCAGCGGATCGGCTCCGCCCCGGCCGTCATTCCTCGAGTGCACTGAAGGCGACGGACGTGTTGTGCCCGCCGAAGCCGAAGGCGTTGGAGAGGGCCAGTGAGACCGGCCGCTCCTCCGCCTCGTTGACGGTATAGTCGAGGTCGCAGTCCGGGTCCGCCTCCTCGAAGTTGATCGTGGGCGGCACCACGTCGTGGCGAAGGGCCTGGATGGCGGCAATCGCCTCGATGGCCCCGGCCGCCCCGAGCAGGTGTCCCGTCATGCTCTTTGTGGAGGACACGCTGAACTCGTAGGCGTACTCGCCGAAAACCTTCTTTAGGGCCTTCGTCTCGGCCTCGTCCCCCAGCGGCGTGGAGGTGCCGTGAGCGTTGACGTAATCGACGTCCCCCGGCGCGATCTCGGCGTTGTCGAGTACCCGTTCGAGGGCGAGACAGACACCGCCGCCGTCCGGGTCCGGAGCGGTGAGGTGATGGGCGTCGGCCGACATGCCGATGCCCTCGATCTCGGCGTAGATGGGAGCGCCGCGCTCACGGGCCCGTTCGAGCGACTCGATAAACAGAGCACCCGCCCCTTCGCCCATGACGAAGCCGTCTCGGTTTGCGTCGAAGGGGCGCGAGGCGTGGGCCGGATCGTCGTTTCGGGTCGAGAGCGCTCGCATGCTCGCAAAACCCGCGATGCCGAGCCGGGTCACGCAGGCGTCCGTCCCCCCGCAAACGGCCGCGTCCATGTCCCCCTCGCGGATGAGGCGGTAGGCGTCGCCGATGTTGTGATTGCCCGTCGCGCAGGCCGAGATCATGGCGTGGTTCGGCCCTCGAAAGCCGTGCTGCATCGCAATCTGCCCGGCGGCGATGTCGGGGATGAGCATCGGGATGAAGAAGGGAGACGTCTGCGCCTCGTCGTTGTCGAGGAAATACTCCGTCTGGTCCCGAAAGACCTGCATGCCGCCAATGCCGGTTCCGTAGATGACCCCGATGCGATCCTTTTCTTCCTGTGCCATGGACTCGGGGTCGAGTCCCGCATCGTGCACCGCCTGCTCGGCGGTTACGAGGGCATACTGACAGAACGGGTCCATCCGGCGCGCCTGCTTGGCGTCGAGGTAGTCCTCCGCCTCAAAGCCGTCCAGCTCGCAGGCAAACGTGACCCGAAGCCCCTCCGGATCGAACGACTGGATGGTCGCTGCCCCGCTCCGGCCCTCCACGAGCCCCTCCCAGTACTCCTCGACCGTGAGGCCGAGGGGCGTGAGGGCCCCCATTCCCGTTACCACGACGCGACGCGAAGAGTCATCCATGACACGTTCAAATCTGTTTCGGGTCTGTGTACGAGCACCCCTGACCGGCGCAGCAAGCGTTTGGGACACACGACACTCACCTGTTCACGTGCCCTCCGTCCGGGAGAACGATCTTCCCGACGTCCCGCGAGGCGTACACGCACCGAGCCCTCACGGCCGCCGGGACGCCCTCCCCACTCGAGACTACACCTTTTCCTCCAGGTAGTCAATCGCGTCGCCGACCGTGGCAATCTCCTCCGCCTCTTCGTCCGGAATGGTGAGATCGAACTCCTTCTCGAACTCCATGATGAGCTCGACGGTGTCGAGCGAGTCGGCGCCCAAGTCGTTGGTGATCGAGGCGTCGGGCGTGACGTCCGATTCGTCGACGCCCAGCTTCTCGACGATGATCGACTTGACCGTTTCTTCGATGTCGTTGGCCATGGTTTTGCAATGTCGTTGATGAAAAAGTCGCGCGCAAAAACGAGACCGGTCTCCCGGCTTCAATTGACTTCAAGCGAGCCCCAACGGCCACCGGGCCCGGGACCACCGGCAACGCCGCCGCGGCCCTGCTTTTCAACCGTCGAAAACTACAACCGGGGCTCCGGAGAAGCAACGTCCCCCCTTCGTTTGATGCAAGCTTCGTACGTCTCTCCCGCATTCTTCCTCTCGACCACCAAACTTCTCTCTTTTCTTTACATAGCGGCGTTGGGAATGCCGAACGACCTCCTTATGTTATCGCCCTTTGCGCGTACGCCCTTCCCCTCTTAACGCGAACTGAACGTTCACTGCGCGTCAGCGTTCGTCTCTCGCGCAGCCCTCTTCCGCTACCCCTTTCAATCGGACCGATACTCGTTCATGGCTTACCTCTTTACCTCCGAATCGGTCTCTGAAGGCCATCCTGACAAGATTGCCGATCAGATTTCGGACGCCATTTTAGACGCCCTGCTCGCGCAGGATCCGCAGAGCCGGGTGGCCGTCGAAACGCTCGTTACCTCGGGTCTCGTCGTCCTCAGCGGCGAGGTCACCTCCCAGGCCTCCGTCGAACCCCGCAAGATTGCCCGCGAGGTCATCCGTGACATTGGATACACCGATCCCCGCCTGCGGTTCGACGCCGACTCCTGCGGGGTCATCAGCAGCATCCACGAGCAGAGCGGCGACATCAGCCGCGGGGTGGACGGCCAGCAGGAACAGGGGGCCGGGGACCAGGGCCTCATGTTCGGGTACGCCTGCCGGGAAACGTCCGAACTCATGCCGATGGCCATCACCTTCGCTCACCGGCTCGTCCAGGAGCTCGCCCACCTCCGCAAAGAGACGGAGAAAATGCCCTACCTTCGGCCCGACTCCAAGAGCCAGGTTACGATCGAGTACGAGGACGACCGCATCACCCCCAAACGGATCGACACGGTCGTTCTTTCCACCCAGCACGACGACGGGGTCTCCCAGAAGCAAATCAAGAAGGACGTCCGCAACATTTTGCTGCCGCAGGCCCTTCCCGAGGACCTTCTGGACGACGAGCTCACCCTTCACGTCAACCCCACCGGTCGCTTCGTCATCGGAGGTCCCCACGGCGACACCGGCCTCACGGGACGCAAGATCATCGTGGACACCTACGGCGGAAAGGGCGCCCACGGCGGCGGTGCCTTCAGCGGAAAGGATCCGTCGAAGGTCGACCGCAGCGCCACCTACGCGGCACGGCACGTCGCCAAAAATCTCGTTGCCGCCGAGCTCTGCGACGAAGCCATCGTGCAGCTCTCCTACGCCATCGGACTCAGCGACCCGGTGTCGGTCGACGTAGAGACGAACGGCACCGGCGAGGTCTCCGACGACAAGCTGTGCACCCTCGTACAGGAGCACTTCGAACTCTCGCCCGCCGCCATCATCGAGCGGTTCGACCTCCTGAAACCGCGATACCGCAAGACGGCCGCGTACGGCCACTTCGGGCGTCCGGACTTTCCGTGGGAAGAGCTCACGCACGTCGACACGCTGAAGCGCGCGGCCACGGAAGGGGTCGCCTAGTGTCTCCTACTCCCTCTCCGTTCGGCCCTCGTCGCCTCGTGGTGGCGAGGGCTTTTGTCGTTGCCCCCTGCGCCGAGACTCCTCGATGCCGCCCCCGCGGTGTAACGATTCAAAGCATCGCTCTTCTACTATGCGCAGTTCGCCGGCGGCTCTTCCGGAGGTGCACGGGGAGCTGCGGGGCGAAAGAGGCCCCTCCCACCGCCCACGTTGTACTCACTCACGAGTTGTATCGACGCTATGAATCGTTATTCCTCTGTCTTCCTCACGTTCGTCGTCGCCCTCGGCCTCCTCGTCACGGGCTGCGACTCGACCGGTCCGTCCGACGGGACCGGCACGATGGACCTCCGCATGACGGACCAGACGAGTGAAACACAGACGCAATCGATCAGCAAATCGCACGTGACCGACGACCTCGATTCGGCACTGGTGACGATCACAGAAATTTCAGCCGTCCCGAGCGAGAACGACGAGGAAGAGGACGACACCGAACAAATTACGCTAAGCGAAGAGGACGTCGAGGTCAACCTCGTCGACTTGAAAAAGGGAATCGACACGACCATCACCGACCTTGAGATTCCGACGGGCGACTACAGCCAGATTCGGCTGGGCACGGACGACGACGTGGCACTCACGTTTCCGGATGGAACCACGAACACGGCCCAGATTGCCAGCGACGAACTCAAGCTGACGTTCCAGCCGCCCTTTACCCTCGAGTCGGCCGACGACAAGGTTGACGTTACCGTCGACTGGAACGTCGAAAGCTCGCTGGAAGGAAACCTCAACGGTGAACTGGTGATTACGCCCGTCGTCAACGCGACGGCCAACGTCGAAAGCATTGAGAATGCTGAAAACTAAACTTTCTTGATCGGGCACGGGGTGAACCCTCGGGAGGAGCGATGGTCGCCCATAGCGGCCCGAGTTTGCCCCCGATGGTTTGGGGCCGCAACGATGGGCCGATCCTTTGGGAATCCGGTTGGGACGTGACCTGTTACTTCGGAGGACGGCCTCCGCTCGAAGGCGTGTCCACAGGGGCGGGGAACCGGTAACACGCATTCTGGTCGGACCGTGCCCCGAAGGCCCGAGACGTCCAATCGATCCCCCCGCTCGTCTTTCCCGCTCGACGCACGCGTAGGAGCAGGATATGCCCGAAGACGTCCCCGACGGAGCGTACGCGCGCCGCGTGCAGGAGGGAGACCGGGATGCGTTCCGGATCCTCATCGAGCGGTACGAGGGAATGGTGTTCGACCTCACGCACCAGTACGCCGACAGTCCAGAGGACGCGGAGGACCTCGCGCAGGACGCGTTTGCGCGGGCCTTTCGCCGGATCGACGATCTGGAAAATCCGCACCGGTTTTCCTCATGGCTGTACGGCATCACGCTGAATCGATGCCGGGACTATGCCAAGAACGTCCGGCGCAACACGTACGCATTCAGCCACACCGAAGAACGGGACGACGCCGACGCGCTTCCCGCAAACCCGCAGCCCCAGGATGAGGCGCTCGTCGCCGAGGAACGGGGAGAGCAACTGTGGGAGGCCCTGGACGAATTGTCCTCGACGTACGCCACGCCGTTCCTCCTAAAATACCGGGACGGAATGACGTATAAGGCCATGTCGAAACGTATGGACGTGTCGGTGAGCGCATTGAAGGTGCGCGTGCACCGTGCCCGAAAAAAACTTCGCACTCTTCTGGAGGATCGCCATGAACAATACGGATCCTGACATTCTCGTACGGCGGTTTGCAGACGGCGACCTGTCGGAGACAGAGGTGCAGGACGCTCTGCACTGCATTGCCGACGATCCGGAGGCTCGTGACCTTCTCCAGTTCGAACTCCGAATGACGCAGGACCTCGCCTCCTCGCCGTCCGCCCGGCCGCCTTCGGACTTCGCGGACCGGACGATGGCGGTCCTGTCCGAGACGCCCGCCGCCGACTCCTTTCCTTCCCGTTCCGAACAGTGGGCGGTGTGGTGGCGCTCTGTGACGGCCCCCGTGGCCCTGGAGGTGCGTCCGTTCTCCGTCCTGGTCGTGACGGTACTCGTCGGGGTTTTGGTCTGGACGGCGTGGCCGACGGCCCCCTCAGGGCCCCGCCCGGCACCCGAGACAGCGACCACGACCCAGCCGGCGACCTCGGCCTCTATACAGGAGCCCTCCGCCTCGTCTCCCGAGCAGGAACAGACGGTGTGGATTCGATTCACGTACACGAACAACGAGGCCGACTCCGTCGCCGTGGCGGGAGACTTTAGTCAGTGGGAGCCCGTGCCGCTTTCCCCCCGCACCGTGAACGGAGAAACGGTGTGGACGGGACTACTCCCCGTCTCGCGAGGCGAACATGAGTACCAGTTCGTAATTAACGGAGAGCGATGGGTGACCGACCCCCTCGCGCCAATGAAAAAGAGCGACGGGTTCGGCGCCGAGAACGCCGTACTCGAACTCTAGGGGGCACGCGGCCCCGAGGCAGTATAGCCGCCGCGGGCTCCTTCGAACTGGGACTCGCGGAACGGGCTCGCTCACTATGCTGAGAATACTCCTCACAATTGGATTTCTTCTCGGAATTGGAGTTGGCCCGGCCTCAGCCCAGGAGTGGAACGGCACGGCTGCGCTTGGACTCTCGGGAGGATACAATACGAACCTCTACCTCGATCCGATCCTCAGCACCTGGAATCCCGACGTGGAATCGCCTTTTTGGGCGGTGACACCCCGCCTGGGACTGTCCCGCAACGCCCGTCAGACACAGATCGACCTGACGGTCCGGGCCCGGCTGCATCCTCATCGTACCGACCTTCCTCAACTTACGCAAAGCTCCGTTCGACTTCGACACCGTATCGGTTCTCACTGGCGGCTGGGCGTTACTGGCGGGGGCACCCGCTACCGCTATCCGGCTCTCCAGGAAGGACCGCGCACGGCCCGAGACAGCTGGTGGGCGCTCCCGTCCCTCCATTGGACCCCAACCTCAGAGACCATGCTCACTCTCCACACCGGACTGACGCAGCGCTTCGAGAAGCTGCCGACTCTGACCGACCGGCAGACCAGTGGGCTCGCGTCTCTACGAGCCACGCACTGGCTCACGAGCCGACTGCAGGGCGGCGCGCGACTCTATTACAGCGACGGTCGCACCTCGACGGCTGAGACTGGATTCGGCGGCACGGGCGGAGCACTCAGCGCAACATACTGGCCCTCACGTGCCGTCTCCGTTCGCGGAACGATGGCCGTCCAGCAGCTACGGTACGATACCCTCCAGCCGCCCACCACCGTCCGCGACCAGGTTCGTCGCGCAGGCCTGGAGATCGAGTGGACGCCCCGCTCGTCTCTCACCCTGTTCGGCCACGCGCGGGCCCTCTCCGCAGACCTCGGGTCGCGTGACGCCCGAACCGACGTGCACGTGTCCGCCGGCCTGCGCCTGCAGACGCAGCAGACCCTCGGAGGTGCGGCGGGAGAGGAGCCCCCTCCCCGAAAGGTGGTCTGTCACGACGCCGAGCAGGGCCTCCGCGTCCGGGTCCCCTATGAGGGACCCGGGACGCTCCACGTGACTGGAGACTTTAACAACTGGGCGCTCCCGGGCGTCCCCCTCGAACAGGCCGACGAGGACGTCTGGCAGACCACCCTCGATCTGCCACCGGGTCGATACGCGTATCGTCTCCGCGTCGTCCATGAAAACAAAGACGACCAATGGCTTGACCTTCCCTCCTTTGCCCAAACCGCCGAGGACGCCTTCGGCGGCACCAACGGCGTGTGCATCGTTCAATGAGCCCATGACTTGCTTTTCTATCCTCAGGACGTATCGGACCCCTCCCTTCTGGAGGGGCATTGCCACGGGGCTCCTCTTCTTTGCCCTCGTCCTGCCGGGGAGCGTGCAGGGCCAGGCCCCTGTGCAGCCCCTCATCGAGCAGGGCCGGACGGCCGGGGCCGACGCTGACCTCATGCAAACCGTCGCGTCCCGCGCCCAAGAAGCCGGCATGAGTGCCGAGGCCACGACAGACCTCTTGGAACCGGCCCTGCGCCTCGCGGAGCAGGACCTTCCCGCAACGCCGCTCCTGAACAAGACGTTGGAAGGCCTCGCCAAGCAGGTGCCGGCCCAGCGGATGACGCCGGTCCTGCAACGGTTCCAGGACCACACCCAACAGGCAGGAGTGCTGGTCTCGAAGTGGGGAGAGCGGGCGGCCGTGCAGCGCATGCTTGGGGAGTCCAACGGAGCGCCTGCAAAGGCCGAACGGAACCAGCTCATCATGAACATTGCAGAAGCCCAACAACAGGACCTTCCGCTCGAGCACGTCGAACGGTTCCTCGACGGGCTTCCCGAGGCCGCCCAGCGCCGCTCCATCGCCCTATCTGAGGTAACGACGGCCGTGAGCGTCATGCCGGACCTCCCGGCAGTCCAGGACCGGCCCGACCTCGGCCAGCAGGTCCTCACCGCCGCCTTGAATGCCAAATACGACGCACAGTCGCTCCGACAATTGCCGGCAGCCCTGGAACAGGCGCAGCAAGCGAGCCAGCGGCCGCCCCCCGCCATTGCCCGGGAAACGGTACAGGCCATTTCCCGGGGAACCCCGGCCAGCAACGTCCTCCGAAATCTGTTTCAGGGCACTCTCCCGGGCGACGATCCCCCCTCAGGCGTCGGAGAAGGCTCTCCCGGTCCGCCCCCCGGTCAAGGCAAACCCCCCGGCGAGAACGGCCGGCCGCCGGGAACGCCTACTCCCGACAATCCCGGCAACGGTCCCCCCGACGACACACCGGCCGATCCTCCTTCGAACGGAGGATAAACGGACGGGCCCGCTACCGATCGGTCTCATCCTCGAAAATACGAACCGACGTCGTGCCGTCCGTCGTCACGTAGGCCCGAAACATCCCGGTCGTCGTGAACGGCGTTGCGATGGTCCCGTCCGGCCCGAGGACGATGACTCCTCCGACTCCCCCCAGCTCCTCGGCCTCCTCTACGGCCGCCCGTGCTGCCTCCTGGATAGAGGCTTCACCAAACCGAACCCGGGACGCCACATTGTGCGCGGCGACGCTTCGAATGTAGAACTCACCCTGCCCCGTGGCCGACACGGCCACCGACTCGTTGCTCGCGTAGGTGCCCGCCCCCACGATCGGGGAGTCCCCCACCCGGCCAAAGCGCTTGTTCGAAATGCCCCCGGTGGACGTGCCCGCCGCCAGATTGCCGTCCGCATCCAACGCCACGGCGCCGACTGTCCCGAGCTTGTCGTCTTCGCCGGAAAAGGTGGGCGCTCCCTCCCCCGAACTCGGTCGACGACTCTCAATGATGAAGTAGTCGTTGTCGACCTGCTCGAGCCCCTGCTCCTCGGCGAACGTCTCGGCCCCCTCCTGTGCCATCATCACGTGCTCGGACTCGGTCATGATGGTTCGGGCCAGCCGAATGGGATGCTTCACGTTCGTGACGCCTGTGAGTGCCCCGGCGTTGCGAGTCCCCCCGTCCATGATGGCCGCATCGAGTTCGACCGTATTCCGGCTCGTCAGCACCGCGCCGCGGGCCGCGTTGAAGAGCGTGTCGGTTTCCATGGTCGTAATGGCCGCCTCCACGGCGTCGAGCGCACGTCCCCCGTCCTGCAAGATCTCATTCCCCTCCTCTAGGGCCCGTCGAAGGGCCGAACGATACGCCTCCTGTTGCTCCGCACTCATCGCGTCCTGCGTCATTCCCCCGGCACCGCCGTGGATGGCGATGGCCGTCTCGGACGAAGCACCCCCCTGAGCCAAGGTCGGGGCGGCTCCCCCGAGCCCCCACACCAGCAGGAGAACACTCGGAAACAGAATCTGGGCGAATCGTCGGATTGCGTCGTAGGTGTACATGGAGTCATCGCAGTTGTGAACGAGAACCAGCGTTCCAACTTGAGGAATGGACGAGACAATCACCACCGAATGCGGCACTGCTGCGCCGAGCGCGCGGTCCCATTCCCTCGTCGAGGAGCATCCAAAACGCACGTGTGTAGATTTCCAAACAGTTGAACCCTCTGGACGAGACAGAACAGACAACAATGCGGGCTGCGCCTCCTCTCCAACGGACTCACCCCCGGATTCCCTGACGGAACGTCGGGGCCGCGTTCGGGCAACCGCCCCCCTCACATCTGCCGAAATGACGGAATCTGTACCCTCTTTATCGATTCTTGGGCATTCCTTTTCACAGTCCCCCCGCCTGGACCACATTTTGCTATACAATAATCCCGCATGCATGTCCGTTAGGAACACGCGTGCGGATACCTGATTCGTAACACTTTCCATTTGCGATTCAGCCCCGCAACCCCGAATGTGTTTGGTGCCCGGGACCATACGGGACCAGGGCGTTCGGCATCCTCGACATCCTTCGGGACCAGAGCAGTGACATATATGGCGAAAGACAAAGCAGAAGTCGTCACACAGAAGACGGCCTCAAAGGAGCGGTCGGCCCAAAACAGCCAGCATGAGGCCCTCCAGGAGATGAGCGACGAGGATCTTATGTCGCAGTTCCAGGCCGGAACGGTGGAGGCCTTCAATATTCTCGTAGAGCGGTATTCCGACCGCTTAATGCAGTATCTGTACCGGTTCCTGGGGGACATGAAACGGTGTGAAGATCTGCTGCAGGAAACGTTCCTCCGGGTGCACCGAAATCGGCACTCGTACCGTCGGATTGCGAAGTTTTCGACCTGGCTCTACACCATTGCCGGAAACCTCGCCCGGTCCGAATACCGGAAGCGGAAGCGGCGTCGGATGCAGTCGATCCAGTCGGTGAACCGGGACAATGAGGAATACGAGATGGAGATCCCGGACGAATCGTTCTCTCCCGACAAGCATGCGGAGAGCACCATCCAGGATCACTACATTCAGGAGGCGATGAACGAAATTCCGCCTGCCTTCCGCGAGGTCGTCGTGCTCCGCGACATTCAGCAGCTGGCCTACGACGAAATTGCGGAAATCACCGGGCTGCCGATGGGCACCGTCAAGAGCCGCATCAACCGCGGCCGGACCAAGCTCCAGGCGCTCCTGGAAGACGTGTATCCGTTCCAGGACGAGTAGTCTGTTTCGTCCTGGTCTGCCGAACGAGGCCGCTCCTCTTTTTCCATCGACGCCGGATGGCCGACCCCCGTCGCCATCCGGCGTTTTTTATTTTCTCTCCATGAGCACCTCTTTACGAGCCGGGCCTGGAGGCTTCAGCCGGCTGACGGACGCAGCTCTGTCCGATGCTCGAGACCGGGCTCGGTTCAGGTTGACGGTGCGGCGGCGGGACCCACGACGTCGACGGCGGTGCCCGTCAACCGGAAAATGAATCACTCCGGCCCCGTTCCGTCGTCCGACAGGGCCGCGTCCTGCCGTACCGCCTCGCCCCCCGACTGACGAAGGGCCGTCAGGTCCACCCGCTCGGCGTCGAGGTGCCGGGCCACTTCCCGTGCAAAGTACGGATGGCACGTGAAGACGAAGAGCTGCCGGTCCCGGGCCATGTCCCGGAGAATCTCGAAGGCCGCGTGGCGGCGGGAGCGATCCCAGTTGACGAACACCTCGTCGAGGAAGACGGGCAGCCGCTCGCGGTCGGCGTCGAGGTGATCGATGATGGCGAGGCGCAGGGCCAGATAGATCTGATCGAGGGTGCCCCGGCTCAGCGGCGGCCCCACGGGCTGGGAAAACACCTCGTCCGCCTCGAACACCACGAGACGATCCTCCTGCTCGTCGAGGGCGAGACGCTCGTAGCGCCCCCGCGTAATAGACTGCAGATACTCGGAGGCACGCCGGATGACGTCGGGCTGGTGCTTCCGGCGAAATTCCGCGTCGGCCGTGCGGAGGAGACCGGCCAGGAGCATGCGACGGTCGCGGGCCTCCCGGACGTCTGAGAGCCGGCGCTCCACGTGGGCGAGCTCGCTCTCGACGTCTCCCACCGTGCGCTGGTCGAGCAGGTGCTCCACCTCCTTCTCCTTCGCCGTTCGGGCCGTCTCTTCGTCCCGCCGCTCATCTTCGATCTCGTCGAGCCGCTGCTCGATCCGGGCCCGCTCCTCGTCCGTGAACGTCCATCCGTTCTCCTCGGCCTCGATCGTCTCGATCTCGTCCTTGCGCTCCTCCCAGTCGGGATACTCGCTGTGGAGCCGATCGCGGCCGGCCTCGGCCCGACGAGCCGCTCGACGTCGCTCCGCCAGCTCCTCGATGCCCGCGTCCAGGTCTCCGTCCCCCAGCTCTTCCAGTCGGGTCGCGACGGACTCGCGCCGCTCCCGGACCTCCGAGAGCCGATCGACCAGCGTTTCCACCTCGGGCCGGAGATCCGGCACCTCTTCGCGCGCTTCCTCCGCCGCTTCGTGCCGCTTCTCGGCGGCGTCGAGCCGGCGTTCGAGCGTGGCCACCACCTCGCCGACCGACCGATCGGCCTCTTCTTCCGCAAGCCCGCAGCCCAGCGCAAGGGTCCGAAGGGCCATCTCGTCGTCTTCGATCTCGGACTCCTTCTCCGCCACGACCCGCGCTTTCTCGTCGCGCTCGCGGAGGGCCTCCTTCAATTTCTGGAGATCGGTCACGAGGTCCGGGCTCGGATGCTCCAATCGCTCCGGAGGCAACGGAAGGTCGTCGACCAGGAGCTCGACCTGAGCGGCCCGCTCCTCGGCCTCTTGTTCCTTGCCCTCCAGGTCGAGCGTCTCCTCCTGCACCTCGATCTGGCGGTTGTGGCGCCAGGCGGCGAGGCCCTGAAGGAGGCCGACCAGGACGAGCGCCCCACCGGCCACCGACACGCCCGCAACGGGCAACGGCACGAGAAGCCCGACCCCGACCGTCGCGAGGCCGAGAACCGCCACGACGATCCACGGCACGAGCGACTTGCGGGCCTGGGCGTGGAGGCCCACCGTCTCGGCTCGGGCGCGCGTCTCGCGCAGGCGACGCTCGGCCCGCTCGTACACCTTGATGCGCTCGCGCAGGTCCGCCATCGACAGCTCGCGGAGCGGCTCGGCGTAGGCGTCGTCCCACGACCCAGAGAGACAGGAGGCCGCGTCCTCGAGCCGGCGCTGGGCCTCGGCCTCCTCGCGGCGCGCCTCTTCCAGGTCCACCCGCTGCTTCTGATGCCGCTCTACGCGCCGCGTCCAGCCGCGGATGGCGTCGGCGTGGGAGCGAAGCTGCTCGTCCTCGTCCGTGGGCGCGTCGAGGGCCCGCTGCAGGCGACGGAGGGTGCCGCGCTCGTCCTCGACCCGCGCCTCGAGGTCGGCGATCGTTTCGTCGAGCTCTTCGAGAAGCGGTTTCGGCTCCTCCGGTAGATCGTCGTAGGCCGAGAGGGTGCCGGCCCGTGCCTCGAGTTCGTCGATCTGCTGAAGCAGCGAGCGGACGGGGGCCAGCCGCTCGGCCCGGCGCTGCCTGCCCTTCAGCTCCACCTCTTCTTCTTTCAGAGCCTCGATGCGGTCGGTGTGCTCGGCAATCTCATCCTTGAGGCGCCGGAGCTCGGCGTCTCGGTCGCGGGCCTCACTTGCAGCCTCCCGGAGCTCGCGGCGGCGCTGTTCCAGTTGCTTGGCCTCCGGCTTGCCCCGGTTGTCGGTCCGCCACAGGTCGGTGGCCTCGTCCTCCAGCTCTTCGGCCACGACGCGGGCCGGGCGAATGTGGTCGACGCTCAGGGTGCCCAGCAAACGATCCTGCACCTCGTCCCAGGCTTCGCCCTCCATGCGCACCAGGTCGTCGAGCTGCAGCGCATAGACCGAGGCGTAGACCGAGCGGGGCACGTGCTGCACGGCCGGGACGGTGCGGTTGCGAAGGCGCGTCGAGTCACCGTCCGTCTCGTGGAGGCGGCCCTGCGGCGTGCTGCGCAGACGACGGCTCACAGTGTAGGAGGTGCCGTCGCTCAGCCGAAAGTCGAGCGTGCCCGCCAGCGGACGGCCGTCGCGGGGAGCGTAGACGTGGTTGCCGGCATCCGTCGGGTAGATGCCGTAGAACATCGTCTGCAGGAAGTGGAAGAAGGCCGTCTTGCCGGACTCGTTCCGGCCCTGCAGCACCACGACGGGGTGGTCGAGAGGATCGAGCTCCAGGTCGAGCAGCGGCCCGAAGGCGTTAATCTCGCAGGATTCGAGGCGGATGGACACGAGATGAGGGTCTGTACAGTGAGTATGTGAGTGTGGGCATACGTGCGGGTGAAGCAATGGGAATAGGGAAAAGCAAACGAGCATTCCCATCCTCCCAAAGGCCGCACGCACACACGCGTTCGGCCCCGTCAACCGACAAAAGCAGAGAGCCTCTCCGACCGCCGTCGGCCGTCCGCGGTCAAACCTAAGTAGACACGCAGAAATACGTTTATTCGAGAGTCATTCTGAGCGACCGACGACCGGAGGGAGGAGCAAGTCGAAGAATCTCTCTGGGTCCAGCGTGGACACTGATTCGGGGATACATCGGCCTGAAGGTCGCTTCTGCTGATCTTCGAAGAGATTCACTCCAAGA
>CAZCUZ010000041.1:0-23032 GCA_964502085.1 uncultured Salinivenus sp.
GCGTAAGGGAGAAATTTCGGACGAACCTGCTAAACACGCTCGACTTCTGTGATGGCCCGTCCCGAAATCCTTCGGGGGAAAGGGACGAGCGTGGGCGTCGTTCTGGTGCTTCTTCCGGTGCCTCAGCATCGTCGTCGGCACGAGGGCGTTTCGAGTCGTCGTGGTCGTTTGTCGTCCGTCTGTAGATACTACGTACACCGTTCGTCGTGGACGGGAGGGCCACGATCAATCTTTATATTGGTCATTTATTCACGGTTGGGGGCACATCGGGCGATTGTGCGGTGCAATCACGGCCGGGCGTGGTGAAACTCATGCGCCTGTGGTCGTGGAGGTCCCCAGGAACGCGTGGGAGAGCGGGCACGTGGGAGCGTGGGCGTACTGGCGTTTTTGCCTCGAACGAGGGCGTTCCTTAGCAGCCATATCCACGATGCGATTTCCGTGGAGGGACGGAGTCTCATCCATCTTTTGTAGAATTTCTCGTTATCATGCCTTTAACGCGTTCCATTTCACTTTCCCTGCTCGGCGCCGTGATGCTGGTTGCTGGACTGAGCGCCTGCGAGAGCAATGATGCCGCCTCCGACGACGTTGAGGTCGTGGAGCCCCGTCTCGTCGAAACGCCGAATGGCGAACGATCTTTCGTAGGGATACTCGTCAATCAACGCTCCAGTGCGCTCAGCATCGTCCAGATCGAGGTCGGGTTGTACGATGACGACGGTTCTCGAATTGAAACCATGCGGTTCGACGTGAACGACATTCCGGCCGAGGACTCGGTTAAATTCAATCAGGTCATCGACTCGGATCGTCCCATTCAGCAGGCTCAGGTACAGGGCATTTTGACTCCGTAGGGGCATTCCCATTCCATCCCTCGTTTCGGGGAATGAGGCTGTTCCAGCATCGGAACGATGGCGGTCGTTGGACCTGTTTCGGGGGAGTGACTGGATCTGGTACGTTTTCTGCTTTACAAGATTGACCCATTTTCGAGGAGTCGTTTGCTGCCTCGTCGAACGCAGTTCCGAGAACGTTTTTACGGGTCCGTTTTTTAGACGAAGGGATCGGCCCCTGCCTGGTCTACCTGTTTGTTCAGCTCGCCCGTTGCAATGCGATTTCCCTTGCGGCTCGGAGTTCTGCTTTGCGATACAGGGTGCTGGTCTAAAGGGTGTCGCGGGATCGTGTGTGTCTTGTGTCTCCTTGCTCTCGGGGGCGGAGAGGTACGGGCCGACGACACCGTGCCGTACCGGCTCTTCAAAGCGTTCGACGGTCTTCCGAATGAGAACGTCACGGCCCTGGCCCAAACGCCCAACGGTCTTCTCTGGGTTGGCACGGAAGCGGGGCTCGCATTCTATGACGGAGAGGAGATGCGGAGAATTCCGATCCCCGATTCACTTGGGACCGCTTACATTAGTGATCTCCACGCAATGCCCGACGGCTCGGTGTGGGTGACCCCGTCCCGAGGAGAGGCCGTGAAGGTCAGTTTTCGCGGCCTGGAGCGAATCGTCGAGCTCGGGGATCGCGTCGTTCAGCGCATCCTCACGCGCCGCGACACGCTCTTTTTCGTCACCCGCACGGCCGTGTGGCGCCTTCCGCCGGATCGAGAGGAGGCCATTCGTCAGCCTTTTCAATACGAGATCGATCCGTCTGCGGTCGAAGACGGTGCCGACGTGGGCGCCGGGGTCTTCAACGCCGATCTGGGACCGGAGGGGCGCATCTGGGTGGTGGACGGGCGCCTCGGTCCGGGGCGTCTTCGGTCCGATGGGTCGGTTTCATTTGCAGGAGCTCCGTCGAAGAGACCCGGCAACTTCTGGTACAACATTCGGTTTGCCGACGACGGGACGGGGCTCCTCCTGCAGGGGGAACAGCTTCATCGTTTCGACGCACGGACCGGGGCCCTCGAACAGGAGCTCGACGCCCTGGGCGATCCCACCTATCTGTCCGTGCAGGGGACTCGTGCGTACGTGACGCGCAACCAGACCGTCCTTCGGTATGACGTGCAGGAGCGTCGGGTGCATTCGACTCTCGGACCGGCTCAGGGACTTCCCGAGAACATTCCGTCTCGCGTCTTTCGCGATCAGGAGGGAGGATTGTGGATTGGCACCTCCGAGGGGTTGCTTCACCTGATGGCTCCGGAAGCCCGGCACGTAAAGCACGTAAAGGACTCCCCTCTTCTTAACGTCGGACAGTTTCTTCAGCAGGGAGAGGCGCTCTGGGGGCGGACCTACGGCACCGGGCTCGTTCAGCTTCAACCGGAGCGCCGCCGGGTCAATCCCGATGGTCTGGTTGGGTGGCGGCAGGACGTGCGCAGCCTCGACGGGACGCTGCACGCTCTCGGCTCGGAGACCCGGGCGTGGTATCGGTGGGACGGGGGCACTGAGTGGGAGCAGGTGAGGCAGGCCGACGGAGCCTCCGAAGGATTCGTCGGTCCTGACGGCCGCGGCTATTTCGTTCGTGAGGACGGCCTCTACCGATACACCCCGACGCCGGACAGCATGCCCTCACGCCTGGTGGCCTGGCCCGATACGCAGCTGAGTCGTCAGGACGTGGCCCCGGCTCCGAATGGAGATCTCATTCACCGCTCGCAGGAGCTGATTCTTCGCCGTCGGTCTTCCGACGGGACCGTCGTAGACACCGTTGCCGTTCTTACTCCCGATCAGAATAGCAATCTGACCCGGATGGTCGTGGATGAGGAGGGACGCGTCTGGGGGGCCTATCTCTTTGGGGGCGTACTTCGCGTCGACCCTGGTACGGGTACGCAGAGCCGGACCCTGCTGGATCATCGGATGTGGACGGTTGAAACGGTCCGAGACAGTCTCGTTCTGGCCGGTTCGCGGCAGGCGGGTCTGTATCTGATCGACGCTCGCACTGGAGCCGTTCAACGGCAACTTACCCGAGCAGACGGCCTTCGGTCGAACACGGTGATGTCCGCTCACCTTTCGGGAGACTCGCTTTTCGTCGGTCACGACAACGGACTGTCGAGTCTTCCGACCACTCGACTGTTTCAGGTTCCGTCCTCCCCCCAGACGTTGCTCACGGGATTGGAGATTGACCTGGAGGAACGGTCGCCGGCCGCCGATTCGGTGCTGGCTCCCACCGAGCGAAGTGTTGGATTTTCCTACACGGCCCCGAGCCTCGCTCATGCGGATCAGGTTACGTATGAGGTTCGGCTCCTGCCGCAGGACACGACCTGGAACGCCACGTCACGCCGGTTTACCCGATACACGAACCTCGATCCGGGGACCTACCGCTTCGAGGTGCGCGCCCGCCTGGGCGAGCAGCCGCCCGGGGCGAAGGTCGCACACACCGTGACCGTCCCGCCGCGCTTTTACGAAACGGGATGGTTCCAGTTGCTCGCGGTTCTCGGTTTGCTGGGTCTATCCGTGGGCGCGTACCGGTGGCGGATCCATCAGCTACGTCGGCGCCGGAAGGAGCTGGAGGCGGCCGTGCAGTCGCGCACCGAGGAGCTGGCCGAACAGAAACGAACGACGGAGCAGCAGGCCGAGCGCCTCGCCGAGCTGGACGAGGCCAAGAATCGCTTCTTTGCCCACATTAGTCACGAGTTTCGAACGCCCCTGTCTCTGATTCTGAGTCCGCTGCAGGAGGCTCTCCGACAGGGACGGCGCCTGGGGATCGGTCAGATGGAACGTATGGTGGACAATGCCGAGCGGCTGAAGCGCCTAATCGATCAGCTGTTGGACCTGGCGACGCTGGAGGCAGGAGGGATGACGCTCGATCGCCGGGCGGGGGAGGTGACTGCCCTGGTCGAGCGCTCGGCCGAGGCGTTTCGGTCGAAGGCCGAGCAGAAGAACGTTCGGCTGGCCGTTCGAGTGCCGTCCGGACGCATCGAGACGCGGTTCGATCCGGAGAAGGTGGAGACGATTGTCACGAATCTGGTGAGCAACGCACTGAAGTTTACGCCGGAAGGCGGGGCCGTGACGGTGCGGGTCGGGGAGACCGAGGAGGTGGGGGAGGTTGATGTCCCCGGCGATGCCGAGTCCGTGCGCGGGGCGGTCTGCATTGCGGTGTCCGACACCGGACCGGGCATTGGGACCGAGGCGCAGGAGAAGATCTTCGACCGTTTCGAGCAGGCCGACGATTCGCTCACGCGAGAGCACGAGGGGACGGGGCTGGGGCTGGCCCTGACCAAGGAGCTGGTGGAGCTGCACGGAGGGACGATCGAAGTCGAGAGCACGAAAGGGGAGGGAACGCAGTTTACGGTGCAGTTGCCGGTAGTGCCGGTGGTCCGGGAGACGGAACCGGAGACGACGGAGGAAAAGGAGAGACAGGGTGTGTTCACGGGCGGGATTCCCGACTCCAGGGGCGACGGAGCCCCGAAGGGAGGAGTCGTTGCGCTGCGGGGCGGCGATGGGGGCGGCGATCAGACTCGGAGTGCGTCTTCGGACGGTGAGAGCTCGGGCGACGACCGGTCGGCAAACGGGCAGTCGGGGGAGACGGACACGGTGCTGGTGGTGGAGGACAACGACGAGATGCGGGCGTATCTGCGAGAGCAGTTGGCCGCGCACTGGCACGTTCTGGAGGCGGCCGACGGGGAAGCGGGATGGCGAACGGTACGGGAGGAGCGTCCGGATCTGGTGCTGAGCGACGTGATGATGCCGGGGACGGACGGGATCGAACTGTGCGATCGGATCAAGAACGAGGAGCCCCTTCGGACGATTCCGGTGCTTCTGCTCACGGCCCGGGTCGGGGACGACGCGGTGCTCGAGGGTCTGCAGGTGGGGGCGGACGACTACGTCGAAAAGCCGTTTGACGTGACGGAGCTGCGGCAGCGAATCGAAAATCACCTGGCTTCCCGTCGTCACCTGCGAGAGCAGCACCGGAAGGAGGTTCGTCTCGAAGCGCTCGAGGTGGTCGTCGAGGAGGAAGACGTGCCGTTTGCGGAAGAGGTGGTGACGGTCGTCGAGGAGCGGCTGAGCAATCCGGATTTCACCGTAAGCCGGCTGGCGGAGGAGATGGCGTTGAGCCGTCGCCAGTTGACGCGCCGCCTCAAGGACGTGCTCGGAGAGACGCCGGGAGCGTTGATCCGTCGACGTCGGATCGAGCGGGCGAAGGAGTACCTGGAAGGGGAGGCGGAGACCGTGGCGGAGGTCGCCTACGCGACGGGATTTCGCTCACCCTCAGCCTTTTCGCAGACGTTTCGGGACGTTGTCGGGACGTCTCCCTCTGCCTATCGAACGGAGGAGACGGAGTAATGCAGCGCTCAAAAAAGGCGTCGTCCGTTCTTGCCAGGCGTGATGTGTCATCCGGTAGGGGGGCGTGAGGATGAACGCGAACGTCTTTCGCAGTAGAGGGATCTCGCTTGGCGGCACGGCCCCATCAGTACTCGGGACCGCGCCGTTTCATTTCTTTGACGCTGTTTTCCATACTGAGGCGGAGGCGGCAGCAGGGGCGGGTGGGCGTCACGAGCCTCTCGAGTGGCGTATACGTTCTGCGCCTGAAGGGTGACGGCGCAAGATCACCGTCATTCAGTAGTCGCTGTTGGCCCGGTGGCGACGTGTGCCGGGCGGTCCCGTATGCTCCGTGGATGGGGCTTCGATCTGGTCGGTGAGATCCACCTCCACTCCGGCCGACTCGGTCACGAGAACGTGGTCTTCATCTCCGTTCGCAGCCGGGGCAGATCAACGCGCGGTGAAAGAATGCATCCCGGGCTGGATTGGCGGTCGTCATCTCTGGACATCCGGGGGCTCGACGCCGTCGCAAATCCGACAAACCCTGTGTCTGCCGGGACATGTCGGGCATCCGACAGGATCTGTCACATATCAGAGGACGAGCGCGCCTACGTTCAACAGCGCAATTTGTCACAGGAGCGAACTCTTTTTCTCAACAGTGAACAATGACGATGAAACAATTCAAACGACTCTTTCACATGCGATTTGCATCACTGGCAGCCCTCGTGGTTGCCACCGTGGGAATGGTGGCCTGCGACTCAGGGCCGGCGCCTACGTACGACGACCTGACCGGAACCGTGTCGGGGCAGGTGATCGACAAGGTTTCGTCGGAGCCCATTGAAGGGGCGACGGTCACGATTGCGGCCGGCTCCCTGGCGACGGAGGGACGCTCGCTCTCTGCAACGACCAATTCGAGCGGAGAATTTACGATCCAGGACGTTCCGGTCTCCCAGGGATCGGGGGGAGACGAGAATGCCTCGGCGACCTACGGCGTTCGTCTCGAGCCGGGAAATGACGCCTACCGGGACGCGTATCGCGGCCAGGTAGAAGTACGGTTCGGAGACGGGGGAAGCAATGCCGCGGAGAACCTGATTTCGAACGTGACCTTTCCCCTGAGTCCGCTGGAGGGGACGGTTACGGGAAACGTCGTGTTGGCGGACTATCCTCTTTCGGAGGTTGAACTGGGACTCGTCCAGCAGCTTCCCGTGCAGTTCGAGTCGGACGGATCTGTCTCCCAGTACATCGAGGCGCGAACGGCGACGACGACCACCGACGGGGAAGGGAACTTTACCTTCGAGAACGTAGAGGTCGACGCCAGGTTTGACCTCGAAGCCCGCCTGGGCGGCGGAGGGACCGTGGTGTCCACCGAGAACGTGCCGGCCGGAGAGGATCCGACGCTCGAGCTCGGAGAAGTGGATGCGAGCGGGGACGTCGAGCCGTTCAAAATTGCGGACGTGAGCCCAGCGCCCGGCTCGGACGTTGGAGCGACCGACACGTCGTTCACCTTTACCTTCAATCGGCCGATCGCCGAGAACGAGTATACGAACGGAGGACTCGCCGAGGAAATTAATCTTGCTCCGATGCAGGCGAAGTCCGCGAAGAATCTTCAGCCGGACGGCACGTTGCCCGTTGACGTTAGCTTCAACGACGATCGGACGGAGCTGACGGTGACGCCGGCCGAATCGTTCGAAGACGGATTTCACTACGACTTCAACGCCTCCTCCGCCTTCGGCGACGATCAGTTTACGGATGCCTACGGTCTCCCGTTCACAAATACTACTGCAGGGAAAAGCACCTTTGAATTTTCCGTCGGCGTCGACGAAAATGCTCCGGCCGTTCCGGATGTCGAGATGACGGGCTACACGTTCGGTGGTGGGGATGACTATCCCGACGAGCACAGTTTCGTAAATGCGGGCTTCGAAATTCAGGTGGACGACTCCGAGGCCGAGGTGAAGGGATACGAAGTGTATGCCCGGACGGAGGACATGCGCTCGGACCGGACCGGAGAGGCCGGACAGTTCAAGAAGGTGCTGGCCGTAAATGATGAGCTCGATGGGAGTGAGTACCGAGAGTTCGACGGCATCATCGACGCCGGCGAAGCCGGTCTGGACGGCACTTTTAGTACGGCTGTGCAGATTGACCCCAACGGATTTTCCGGTGCCGGATCGGACCGGACGCTCCTTGCGGCCGACGACGGCTCCTACGGGCCGGTTGAATGGAAGGTGCGGGCTGTGAGCATCAACAACGTGCGCAGTGACTTCACCGACGTGATGGCGGTCGGAGACAGCACCCAGCCCGAGGTGACGGACGCCGGTGTCGAGAGCACCGACGACCAGGGGAATCACGAAACCATCGTCGTCGAATTCAGCGAGGCGCTCGACGCGGACGTTGCCGACGACGTGGCCCGGTACACGGTGGTGGATGACGGAGGCAACGAGCGCGACATCCTCGACGAGGTCGAAAGCGTCGACAACGTCGAAGCCGATGAGCAGAACAGCTTCAATCGGACGCAGGTCGTCATCAGCGTTACGGACGACGTGAACACCGGCGCTTCGCCAGACGAGATCGTCGTCGACGACGCGGATACGGACAATCCGGTAACCGACCGTGCCGGCAACGGCGTTGATCCCGCAAGTAGCAACTGGACGTTCTAACGGGGTCGAACGACGGACTGGATCGGAGTGCGATCCGAGGGAATGCCGGGGCGTCCGCTTTGCGGCGGGCGTCCCGGTTTTTTTGTGTGAGGACCTGCGGGAGAGAGCGTTGGGGCCGGACGTTTGTTTTCGGCCCGTGTCGGTCACAAAAAATGCCCCGCCGGGTCGGCGTGGCAGCCGATCGACGGGGCCGGAGGGAGATCACAGGGGCAGAGACTCAGTACTGCGGCACGTCGGGGTCGATTTCGTCGCTCCACGCGAGGACGCCGCCGGCGAGGTTCGAGGCGTCGTATCCCTTCTCGCGCAGCAGCGTCGTCGCTTTGGCCGAGCGGCTGCCCGAGCGGCAGTGGACGACGATTTCCGCATCGGCCTCGACCTCCAATTCGTCGAGCCGATCTTCGAGCTGGTCGACCGGAATGAGCTGGTCGGCACCGATGCTGGCGATCTCGGCCTCGTAGGGCTCGCGCACGTCGAGGACGAAGGGGGCATCGCCTTCGTCGCGGCGGCGTTTCAGTTCCTGAACGGTCGTTTCGGGGACCTGGTCGTCGGGCACGTCGTCGGCAGTACCATTTGTGGAAGAGTCGGAATCGATGCCGCAAAAGGCTTCGTAGTCGATCAGTTCCGTGACCGACGGATCGTCGCCGCAGACCGGGCACTCCGGATTGGTGGGGACGTTGAGCGTGCGGAAGTTCATCTCCAGCGCATCCACCATGAGCAGGCGACCGACGAGGGGCTCGCCGATGCCGGCGAGCAGCTTGATGACCTCCGTGGCCTGGAGCGTACCGACGAACCCCGGAAGGATGCCGAGCACGCCGCCCTCGGCGCAGGAGGGCACGAGTCCGGGCGGAGGCGGCTCCTCGTAGAGGCAGCGGTAGCAGGGGCCGTCCTCGGTGGCGAAGACGGAGACCTGCCCCTCGAAGCGAAAGATGGAGGCGTACACGTTGGGCGTGCCCGTCATCACGCACGCGTCGTTGACGAGGTAGCGCGTGGGGAAGTTATCGGTTCCGTCGGCCACCACGTCGTAGTCGTCGATGACGTCGAGTGCGTTGTCGCTCGTGAGGCGCACCTCGTGGCGCTCGACCTCGACGTGTGGATTGAGGTCGTCCAGGCGCTCGGATGCGGCCTCCAGTTTTGGGCGGCCGACGTCGCCGGTCCCGTAGAGGATCTGTCGCTGGAGGTTGGACGCTTCGACGGAGTCAAAGTCGACGAGGCCGATGCGCCCGACGCCCGCGGCGGCGAGATACATGGCGGCGGGGGAGCCGAGGCCGCCGGCCCCCACGAGGAGCACCGAGGACTGCTTGAGTTTTTCCTGTCCTTCGCGCCCAAACTCGGGCAATGTGAGGTGCCGGCTGTATCGCTGGAGCTCCTCGGGGGAGAGCTCGGCCTGTTTGGGTTCCGGGTCTGCTGTGGTCGTAGGCATATTCGTCGTGTTAATCGATAGAGATTCTGAATTCCCCACTCCGCATTCCACACTCGGCTCAGCCGCCGGCGATCGACGGAACGATCGAGAGCTCGTCTCCGGGCTCCAGGGACGTATCGACGCCCTTGCCGAAGCGCACGTCCTCGTCGTCCACGTAGACGTTCACGAACTGGCGCAGCTCGTCGTCTTCGGTGTAGAGGTTGTCGGCGAGGTCGGGGTATTGGTCCACGAGGGCGCGCAGGGCCTCGTCAACCGTGCGACCGTCGACCTCCACGGTGCTCTGGCCGTCGGTGGCGGAGCGGAGCGGCGTTGGGATGCGGACGGTGACGGTGGTTTGGGTGTCGGGCATGGTACGTTAACGGTTGGGGGGTCAGCGGTGAACGCTGAGCGTTGGGCGTTCGGCGTTGAGCGTGGGGGAGGGAGGGGCGTTAGACGGCCTCGGGCGTTTGTACGGTGATGGGTTCGCGGGTGAACTGCGAGCGGTCGGAGGCGAGGGTCCAGGCCGTCAGGTCCTCGGGGGTGCCGTCGTGGACGGACACGATGACGTAGGTGTATCCGGGAAAGGTGGCTTCCTCGAGGTCCGTTTCGGACGGACGGGCCGGGTGATCGGGGTGCGAGTGGTACACGCCCACCACGTCGAGGCCCTGCTCCCGAGCCGCCTCATCGGCCGCGCGATAGTCGTCGGCCGTGAGCTGATAGCGGCGGGTGGGCCGGTGACCGTGTCGATTTTCGGCCCGTCGGAGGGCGAGGACGCGATTTTCGCCGTCGTCCGTCACGGTGCCGAGGAGGAAGCCGCAGCCTTCTTCGGGATAGGCGTCGGCGCCGTGAGTGCGAATGTCGTTAAGGACCCGTTCGGTCGTTTCCATGCGGGAGTATGCGTTGGTGAAAGGGGAGATTGAATCGTGAGGCGTGAAGCGTGAGGTTGCTCACCTGCGTTCACGTATCACTTTTCACGCATTACTCGTCATTCCAAAAGTCGTCGCTCAAGTAGCGGCTTCCGGTGTCGCAGAGGACGGTCACCACGAGGCCTTCGTCCAGCGAGCGGGCCACGTCGAGCGCCACGGCCACGTTGGCCCCGGCGGAGGGGCCGACCAGGAGACCGTCCTCGCGGGCCAATCGGCGGGTCATGGCGAAGGCGCGCTCGGTGGAACAGGTGTGATGGGCGTCGGCCTGCGCGGGGTCGTAGAGGCCGGGGACGAGGGCCGTGTCCATGTGCTTCAGGCCCTCCATGCCGTGCATGGCCGTCTCGGGCTCGATGGCGACGCACTGGATGGCGTCGTCGTGGGTCTTGAGGCGGCGGGTTACGCCCATGAACGTGCCGGTCGTGCCGAGGCCGGTGACGAAGTGGGTGACCGCGCCGTCAGTCTGCTCCAGGATTTCGGTTCCGGTGCCGTCGTAGTGGGCCTGCCAGTTGGCGTCGTTGTTGTACTGATCGGGATAGAAGTAGCGCTCCGGCTCCGCCTCGACGAGGTCCTTCACGCGTTGCTGTGCCCCGTCGGTTCCTTCCATCGGATCCGTAAGCAGGAGCTCGGCTCCGTAGCTGCGGAGCACCTTTTTGCGTTCCGTCGATGCGTTTTCCGGAAGCGCCAGCGTTACGTTCAGGTCCATCGTCGCCCCGATCATGGCGTAGGCGATGCCCGTGTTGCCGCTCGTGGCGTCGATGAGGGTCTGGTGCGGTTGAAAGGTGCCGCTCTCCAGGCCCTCCTCAATCATGCGGAGGGCGGGCCGATCCTTCACGGACCCACCGGGATTCATGTGCTCGGCCTTGGCGTAGACGGACACCCGGTCCGGGAGATCGGCGGCGACCCCGCTTAGCTGGAGCAGAGGCGTGTGGCCGATCCGATCGGTGAGGGGCGACGCGGGACGGCGTGCGTCGGTCGGGTCTCGGGGGGAGACAACGGGGTGCGAGGTCATTGGGCAGAGCGGATGGGGGCAATGAAAAAAGCCTCTCGCGGCGGTGGGCCGGAGAGGCTGCAGATCTCAGCAAAATGTCGGGCGCGATCCCGACCGTCGTTTTCAGACGGGGGCCGACGCACCGACCAGATGCAGCCTCTCCAGGGCGAGCAGACAACAACAAGCACAGCACTGCTCGGCGGTCATCCGGGCTGCAATGGGGAAGGGGGAGACGGACATCGGTCGGCAGAAAATCGTAAAGACCTCGCTGTGACGTTCAGCATTCGTACTTGGAGGAGCGGAAAGACGTTCCGAGGGCAGGTGGGCAACCCGGCGTTCGAAAACCAGGGGAATCGTAACGATGCCGGGCCAGTCGTCACAAACCGGGGGATGGGCGAGAACCAACCCCGTCATTCCGAGTTGCAACACCCTTCCCGAAATCGATCGAGTCCGGTGCTCCCACGCCGGGCGATCGGTGCACTACCGCTGATTCGTACCTCCTATGAGTGACGTCTCTTCCTCTGCGTCCCCGTCCGAGGACGGCTCTCCGGCCGAGTCGGGATGGTCGACTCGGACCAAACGCCTGATTGCGATTGCGGTTGGCGTGCTCGTGCTCGTGGGCCTGGCCCTTCCGAAAATTGGGGGATCGAGTGACGCTGACGACGCCAGTGCCTCGGACGACGCCCCGATGGGGATCGACGCGACCGTCCTGCGCCCGAGTACGGTGACCGAACGAATTCAGACGACGGGGACGCTGCAGGCGGACGAATCGGTCGAGGTGATCCCGGAAGCCTCCGGCATGGTCACCGCGATTCAGTTCGAAGAGGGGGCTCGCATTCAGGAGGGGGATCTCCTGCTCCAAATCAACGCTGCGGAGCTTCGGGCGGAACGAAAACGGCTCGATCATCAGCTTCAGCTGGCGTCCGACCGGGCCGAGCGTCAGAAGCGGCTCCTGACGGAAGGGGGAGTGAGCCAGGAAGAGTACGACGCCACCGTGAACGAGGTGGAGGTGTTGAAAGCCGAGCTGGAGCACGTCGAAGCGCGCCTCGAGAAAACGAGGGTCCGCGCGCCCTTTAACGGCGTCGTGGGGCTTCGGGCCGTGAGCGAGGGGGCCTACGTGACGCCGGAGACGCAGGTCACGACGCTCAAGCGAGTGGATCCGATCAAGGTCGATTTTTCGGTGTCCGAGCAGTACGCCTCGCGGGTGCAGCCGGGCCAGCCGATTTCGTTTCAGGTCCGGGGGATTGACGGGTCGATGAGCGGGGAGGTGTACGCCACCGACGTCCAGGTGGACGCCGACACCCGCACGCTTCAACTTCGAGCTCGTGCAGACAATCCGGACAGGGTCCTTCGTCCCGGGATGTTTGCCGACGTGACCGTGACACTTGGGACGGTGGACGACGCGATTGTGCTGCCGTCGTTTGCAGTCGTTCCTACCCTCGACGGGCAGCGTGTCTTCGTGGTGGAGGACGGGACGGCCCAGCCCCGCAACGTTGCGCTCGGCGTTCGCACCGACTCGACGGTGCAGGTGACCGACGGACTCTCGCTTCGGGACACCGTGATTACGTCCGGCATTCAGCAGCTCCGGTCCGGCCTTCCCATTCGGATTGAGACGCTCGAATGAGGTCTTTTCTCGGTCGACGACAGTGCCCTTGGTAGAATAGAGGAGAGGTTGCTCCGGCCTCTTCCCCACGCTCCCATTCTCCATCTATGAGCCTTTATTCCCTCAGCATTCGACGGCCCGTCCTGGCGACGGTGTTTGCCCTGATCATCATGATCTTCGGGGCCGTGGGGTTTTATTTCCTGGGCGTTCGCGAATATCCTGCCGTCGATCCCCCGATCATCAGCGTCTCCACGCAGTACCGCGGGGCCAACGCCGACGTCATCGACTCGCAGATTACCGAGCCGCTCGAGGAGCAGATCAACGGCATCGACGGCATTCGCACGATCGAGTCCGTGAGCCGGGAGGGGCAGTCGACGGTGACTGTCGAGTTTGACCTGGGGGCCGACCTCGAGCGAGCCGCCAACGACGTCCGCGACCGGGTGAGTCGGGCCCAGTCGCAGCTTCCCCCCGACGCGGAGCCGCCCACAGTCTCGAAGTCCGACGCCAGCGCCCCGCCGATCGTCTTCCTCAACATCGAGTCGGAGACGCGAAGCCTGATGGAGCTCACCGAGATCGCGGACAAGCGGTTCAAGGAGCGGCTCCAGACGATTGAAGGGGTGAGCCGCGTGGACATCTGGGGGGAGAAGACGTTTTCGATGCGGCTCGAGCTCGATCCCCAGGAGCTGGCGGCCTACAACCTGACGCCGCTCGACGTGCGCAATGCCCTGGATCGCTCGAACGTGGAATTGCCGTCGGGGCGCATCGAGGGGGAGTCGATTGAGCTGACCGTGCGCACGCAAAGCCGACTGGAGACGGTCGAGGACTTCAATTCGCTTATCCTCAAGCAGAGTTCCGACGGCCAGACTGTGCGGCTGGAGGACGTGGGGACCGCCGAGATTGCCCCTCTCAACCAGCGCACGCTTCTCCAGCGCGACGCCATTCCGATGGTGGGCGTCGTGCTTCGTCCCCTTCCCGGCGCCAACTACATCGACATCGTCGACGAGTTTTACCGGCGCGTCGACAACATTCGATCAGATCTTCCGAGCGACCTGGAGCTCGGCATCGGCTTCGACAACACGGAGCCGATTCGGAGCAGCATTAACGAGGTGCAGCAGACGATCTTCATCGCGTTTCTCCTCGTGGTGCTCATTATCTTCCTTTTTCTCCGCGACTGGCGCTCGACGCTGATCCCCCTGGTGGTGGTGCCCATTGCGCTGACCGGGTCGTTTTTCGTGATGTACGCGATGGGCTTCTCGATCAACGTCCTCACGCTCCTCGCGCTCGTGTTGGCCATCGGGCTCGTGGTGGACGACGCCATCGTGGTGCTCGAGAACATCTATTCCAAGATTGAGGAGGGGAAAGACACGATCACGGCGGGACTGGAGGGGACGCGCGAGATTTTCTTCGCCGTGGTGGCCACGTCCATCTCGCTGGTCATCATCTTTACGCCCATCATCTTTATGGGGGGGCTCACCGGACAGCTTTTTGCCGAATTTGGGCTCGTCATTGCGGGGGCTGTGGCCATCTCCTCGTTCGTGGCCCTCACGCTCGCGCCCATGCTGTCCACGCGGCTGTTGAAGCAGCGGGAGCAGAAGCCGTGGATGTACCGCAAGACCGAGCCGTTCTTCCAGGCGCTCACGGACGCGTACCGGCGGTCGCTGCAGACCTTCATGGAGTACCGCTGGGCTGCCTTCGTCGTCATGATCCTGTGTGTGATTGTGATTGCGGGCTTTCACTTGACGTTGCCTCAGGAGCTGGCCCCGCTGGAGGATCGGAGTCTCGTACGGATGAATGCGTCGGCCCGGGAGGGGGCGACCTACGACTACATGAGCCGGTACGTGGACGAGATGTACGAGGCCGTCAACGAAACCGTCCCGGAGGAGCATCGGCGGTCCACCATTTCCGTCACGTCGCCCGGGTTTGGGGCTGCGAGTTCGGTCAACTCCGCCTTCATGTTTACGCGCCTGGTGCCGCCGTCGGAGCGCGACATTTCCCAGATGCAGTACGCCGACAGCCTTCAGGCCGCGCTTGCGGAGCTGGAGGGGGGACGGACGTTCGTGTCGCAGGAGCCCACGATTTCGGTCGGGGGCGGAGGCGGAGGGCTGCCGGTGCAGTACGTCCTCCAGACGGCGAGCGTCGACGCTCTCCGGGAGGCGTTGCCGGATTTTCTGGAGGCGGCGCGGGCGCAGGACGAGCTGGCGTTCGTGGACGTGAACCTCAAATTCAACAAGCCGGAGCTGCAGGTGAACATCGACCGGGCGAGGGCCGACAACGTCGGCGTCTCGCCGCTCGACGTGGCCCAAACCCTTCAGCTTGCTCTGGCCGAGCAGCGGGTCGGCTACTTCGTCCAGGACGGCGAGCAGCGCGAGATTTTGGCGACGGTGGAGGAGGAGGATCGCAACGAGCCGTTCGACCTGACGAGCCTCTACGTCCGGTCGGCGAGCGGCGAACCGGTGCCGCTCGACAATCTCGTGTCGGTGAGCGAGCAGGCCACGCCGCCGCAGATCTTCCGATTCAATCGGTACATGTCGGCCACCGTGAGTGCCCGCCCCACTCCCGGCAACACGATCGAGGACGGAATTAGCGCCATGGACCGCGTGGCGGAAGAAGAGCTCGGGCCGTCGTTCACGACGACGCTCACGGGCCAGTCGCGCGATTTTCAGGAGACCTCGAATCAGCTGCTCTACGTCTTCGGGCTGGCGCTCCTTTTGATCTATCTGGTGCTGGCCGCTCAGTTCGAGAGCTTCCGCGACCCGCTCATCATTCTCTTTACCGTGCCGCTGGCCCTGGCCGGAGCCATGCTCTTCCTCTGGTACTTCAATCAGTCGATCAACATCTTCAGTCAGATCGGGATGGTCATGCTGATCGGACTGGTGGCGAAGAACGGCATTCTGATCGTCGAGTTTGCGAACCAGCGCAAGGCGGCCGGGCTCTCGATCCGCGAGGCCATCGAGGACGCCGCGGCGGTGCGCTTCCGGCCGATTCTCATGACGGCCCTCTCGACGATTCTCGGCGTGCTGCCGATTGCCCTGGCGCTGGGCGCGGGGGCCGAGAGCCGCATTCCGATGGGTGTGGCCGTCATCGGCGGCCTGCTGGTCGGTACGGTGCTGGCGCTCTACGTCATTCCCGCAGCCTACACGTTCCTGACGAGCGAGGACGCGGGGCCGGTGCTCGTGGGGGGGGATGGGGAAGCGGTGGGGGACGGGCTGCCCCAAGAGAAGGTCGCGACGCAAGAAGAGGAGGGGGCGTCCGGATAGAAGTGTTCCTAATATTGCGTATGCCGTATTACGTATTTCCGATTGGAAAAACGCAGTACGAAATACGCAATACGTCTCACGCATCACGATCTGCTCTTTTCTCTGCATCTGCGTTCGTCCCCGTACATGAGCACCCTCGTTCGTTTTCTTCTCGGCTCTCTCCTTTTTGCAGGGTCTGTATGTTCGTCTCCGGCCGTTCAGGCACAGTCTTTGGTCTCCGACACCCTCCGCCTCGACGATGCCGTGCAGCGGGCCCTTCGCGAGAATCCGGAAGCCGAAATTGCCCGGGGGGAGGTCGACATCGCCGAAAACAACCACTCGATCGGAAACGCCGGATTTCTCCCGACGCTCACCAGCCAGGCCGGCTACACGGAGACGATTTCCGACTCTGAGCAGACGTTTCTTTCAGGGGAGACGCAGAACACCGACGGGGCCCAGTCGACCCAAACCACGGCGGGAGCGGACCTTCGATGGACCGTCTTCGACGGGCTGCGTTCGTTTGCCACCTACGATCGGCTCGGGGCGCAGCGCGACCGGCAGGCGGCCGCGACGGAGGAGCAGCTCGAGGTGCTGGCCGCCGACGTCATCGACGGCTACTACGACGTGGCCCGGCGGCAGCAGCAGCTCGAGGTGCTGCGCGAGGCGGTGGCCATCTCGCGCGAGCGACTGCACATCGTAGAGGTGCAGCAGGAGGTGGGTTCGGCCTCGGACCTCGAGGTGCGCCAGGCGCGGGTCGACCTCAACGCCGACTCGGCGGCGGTGCTGCGACAGGAAGTGGAGCTCACCAACGCGAAGAGTCACCTCAACGAGCTGCTGGGGCGGGAGGAGGCGTCAACCGACTTTGCCGTCGCCTCGACGATCGACGTCGATGCGTCGCTCGAATACCCCTCGCTCCAGGCGTCGGCCTTTCAGGAGAGCCCGGCCCTCGTCCAGGCCCGCGAAGCGCTCCGGGGGGTTCAGGCGGAGCAGGAGGAGCTTCGGGCCGACTTCTTTCCGACGATCGACCTCACCGCCGGCCTCGGCTATTCGCAGCTCGACGCCGAGAGCGGCTTCGTGCAGCAGAACACCAGCACCGAACTGACCTACGGGGCGTCCCTGACGTTCGACCTCTTCGACGGCCTCAACCGCTGGCGCCGTTCCGAAAACGCAGAGATCCGGGCGACGAATGCGCGCCTCGCCGTCGAGGACGTTCGCTCACAGCTGGTGACGGCACTCACGAGTGCGTACGAGCGGTATCGGAATCGCCTCCGGTTGGTTGAACTGGAGCGAGAAAATGTGTCCGACGTGCAGAACAACGTGGAGGTGGCGCTGGAGCAGTTTGAGGTCGGCACCATCACGAGTGTGGAGCTGCGGGAGGTGCAGGAGCAGTTCATCCAGGCCGAGAGCCGTCTCCTCACCGCCGAGTTTGAAGCGAAGCAGGCGGAGGTGGAGCTCCTGCGTCTGAGTGGCCGGCTGCTGGATCAAATGCGGGAGTAGGGATGGGAATGCGGAGTGGGGAATGAGGAATTTGGAGTGGGGAATTTTCCTGTATTGACAGAGCGTTCCTTCATCCCGCACTTCTCATTCCACCCCCCACATTTTTAGTTCGTTCCCAGCGCACCCCGAGAGTACTTGCTCATGGCGATCTAGGATCGCCTCGTTCCCAGCGCCTCTGCGGGCTCGATGCGGGCGGCCCGACGCGCGGGGAAACGGCCTGCGAGGAGGCTGACGAGGACGGCGCCGCTCCAGACGGCGAGCGCCGTAGGAAGAGAGAGGGAAAACAGCGGCACGGACGGGACGCCGAGCGTGCTGAGGTACAGGTTGATGCCCTCGTCGAGTCCCCAGGCGATTCCCCCTCCGACGAGGAGGCCGGCCGCCCCGCCGAGCGCGCCGAGGGCGGCACTCTCCACCACGAACAGGCGCTGCAGGTCGTCGGCGTCGCCCCCTACGGCCATCATAATGCCAATCTCGCGCGTCCGCTCGCGGACGTTCATCGTAATGGTGTTGGCAACCCCGAGCACGGCCACGAGGAGTGCAATCGACCCGATGATGACGAGGGCCAGGTCCAGGAGGAGGAAGAGCGTGTCCAGGCGCTCGTACTGCCGCTGAAAGCTGGTGGTGTGGACCCCCATGCCGTCGAGGGCGCGTCGGACTGACGATCGGTCGGCGTCGTCCCGGAGCTGGACGCGAACCGCCGAGTAGCCGTCCTGCGTTTCGGCGTGGCGGAAGAGGAGATCGAACGTCGAGAAGAAGGGTACTTTGCTGAGCGTGCGGCCGAACTCCAGGGGGAGGAGCACGCGCGTGAGTCCCGACACGGGCCGGCCGGCGTCGTCGAGGAGGCCCGCGATCCGGACGTCGTACGGCCGCTGTCCCATCGGGAGGGTGCGCAGTCCGCCGCTGAAGAGGTCGGCCATGCGACGCAGCTTGTGGAAATTGAGGGAGGCGGTCACGAGGTCCACGGTGTCCCCGACGGCCCGCTCCACCGGGCGGTAGCCGAGCCGCTGGGCCATGGATCGGCTGATGAGGATCTCGGCGGCGCCGGAGTGCTCGAAGAAGCGGCCGTGAGCAGGCTGATAGGCGGCAATCGACTGGAAGGCCCGTGGAATGCCCTCGGCCGTGACCGCCAGCGAGGATCCGTTTCCGCGGAGCTCGGCCGGAAATTGCATCTCCGGATAGGCAGCGAGGACGCCGTCGGTGTCCTCGATGGCTCGAATGAGGCTGTCGGTGAGGGGGACCTGTTCGGTTCGGCGACGGAGGGAATCGACGGGGGCTGTCGAGCGGCGACCGGTCAGGCCCGGGATCGGGTGAGAGGTGACCCGCAGCGCGTGCTGGAGTTGCAGGGCGTTGAATTCCCGGTCGGCCGTTTGTTGCAGACCGGCGCCGTAGCCGAGGAGGGTGAAAAGGGATGCCGTGCCGATCGCCACGCCGAGGCCGGTGAGCAGGCTGCGGGTGCGGTTGCGCCACAGGTTTGCCCAGGCCAGCGCCAAGAGATCAGCAATGCGCATTCCATTTATGTATGTGCGTGTGGGAGTGTGTGAGTCTGGGGGCATTGAACGGGTGAGAACATAGTGGTACTCAGCGTTGAGTACAGACACTGAGTTGTCCTCTCGGCCAAGAAGCGCCGTTGGAGGCCAACGACGCTTCCAGGATCGGGGCTTTTCCTGCGAGTGCCGATAGAATCCCGTGCCACCCAGAAGCGGACATACGCACACACGCTCATACTCCCGCACGGGGTCAGATTCGACAGGTGCGGATGGTGGTGATGATGATGCCGCGGGCGCCCAGATCGCTGAGGTCGTCCATGATTTCGTTGGCGCGGGAGCGACGCACCATCGCCTTCACGGCTACCCAGCCTTCCTTGTTGAGCGGCGACACGGTGGGCGACTCGATGCCGGGGGTAATCTCGCGAGCCTCCGAGAGACGGTCTTCCGGCAGGTCGTACTCGACGACCACGTATTCGCGAGCCACGAGGATGCCTTTCACCCGTTCGGCGAAGCGCTGGGCTTTCTCGCGCCGGGCCGTCTCGCCATTCTGGGCGACGAGGATGGCCTGTGAGTGAAGAATGGGATCGCCGGTGGTCTCGAGGCCGGCCTCGTCGATCGTGCGACCGGTTTGCACCACATCGGCAATGGCGTCGGCCACGCCGAGCTGGATGGAGATTTCCACCGCGCCGTCGAGGGGCACGACCTGGGCGTCGACGCCTCGCTCGTCGAGGTCTTGGCGGACGAGGTCGTCGTACGAGGTGGCGATGCGGGTGTCACTCGTGAAGGCGTCGGGCGTGAGGTCACTCGCCTTGGGGACGGCGTAGCAGAAGCGCGCCTTTCCGAAGCCCAGGTCCATCACGTGCTCGACGTCCGCGCCGCTGTCGTACGTGAGGTCGAGCCCGGTGACCCCGAGGTCGATAATGCCTTTGCTGACGTACGTGGCAATGTCCCGCGGCCGGAGGAAAATAAACTCGACGCCGTGCTCCGTGTCGCGGACCGAGAGCTCGCGGCCCCGCCGGCGACAGTGGTACCCGGCCTCGTCGGCGAGGGTAACGGCTCCGTCCGAAAGGGCGCCTTTGTTGGGGAGGGCAATTTGTAGCATCCGAAGGGGGGCTTAATGGTTGGGCGAAGGAGGCTCCGTACTCACCGTGACAGAGGAGGAGAGGTCTGGGCGTGTGTGAGTCTATGGACAGTGACGCTACTGCCATACGCCCACACGCACAGGCGAAGTCAAAGGTGTTCGTACACGTCCTCCAGGTCCAGGTCGCAGGCGAGCATCATGACCTGAAGGTGGTAGAGGAGCTGCGAGATCTCCTCGGCCGTCCGGTCTCGTCCCTCGTGCTCGGCGGCCATCCACACCTCGCCGGCCTCCTCCAGAATCTTCTTGCCGATGGCGTGGCGACCGGCGTTCACGGCCTCGACGGTTCCGGAGTCCGGGTCCTGGCGGGCCACCTTGTCTTCTAATTCCGCGAAGAGCTCCTCGAAACGTTTCATGGGACGGAGGAGAATCTGAAAAGCCGTTCGTACACAGGGTAGGGAAGGGGAGTCCGCTGCGAAATGCACGCAGGGGGATTCCCGGAGAATTCAGTCCGTGTCGACGCGGGCGCCGTCTCGGAGGTGGAAGACGCGGGTGGTGACGGCCTCAATTTCCTCGAGGTGGTGAGTGGCGACGAGGACCGTTCGGTCGTGCACGCGGCAGATCCGAGTCAGGAGGTCGACGATCCGGGCCCCCGTCTCGGTGTCGAGGTTGCCGGTGGGCTCGTCCGCGAGGAGGAGCGGAGGATCGCCGACGAGGGCCCGGGCCGTGGCCACCCGCTGCTGCTCGCCTCCCGACAGCTCGGCGGGCCGGTGATCCATCCGGTCGGCGAGGTCCACGGTTTCGAGCATCCGAGTGGCCCGCTGGGTCCGTTCGCGTGGGGGGACACCCGCCAGAATGAGTGGCAGCGCCACGTTTTCGCGGGCCGTCATCGTGGGCACGAGGTGGAATTCCTGGAAGACGAGCCCCACCATCGACCGCCGGTACTCGGAGCGGGCCGATTGATCGAGGGCGTTGAGCGCCCAGTCGTTCACCTGAATCGTCCCGGTTGAGGGCTGATCCAGGGCAGCCAGCAGGTGCAGGAGCGTGGACTTCCCCGAGCCGCTCGGGCCGGACACCCCTACAAATTCGCCTCGAGACACCGAGAGGGAGACGTCCCGGAGGGCGTGGACGGGAGTGCCGCCCCGCTGGTACGTCTTCGTGAGGTTGCGGACCCGGACGAGGGCGGTATCGGGAGAAGGGGGCATGGGGGGAGAAGGGAAAGACACGACAACAGCCTCCTTCAACACAGGACCGAAAATTCAGTTCAGTCACCGGATTTCCTATTTCCGCACGTGCTCAGTCGAGCCCCTCCGGGACGTTGCGGATCGTAATTTTCGGTATGGGACATCAAATTCGTGCTGCGTCAAGCGTCATTTTAGGGGGGCAATCGACCTCAAAATCCCGAAAACCAGCACGTCACTCCGACGGGAGTCGAGAAATCTCATCCAATCTGGCGGAAACCGACTTGCTGAGTCCTCTTCGGAGAATCAGTAAACGTCGTTTGGATGAGGAGAGCCCTCGAACTCACAATCAAACGATTGATCGCGCGTAGATGGCACAGGACAGGAAATTACTGCAGATGGCACGAGAAACCGATCGGGATCCAACGCAAATCAACGAACATCCCCCTGCGCCCCGTCGTTGACTTCGGCTGTTGACGCTTCACTCCACTGCATCCTCCGACGACCCCATGGCGCAGTTCGACACGCCCGATCACGTTGATCTCCCGGCTCTCGAAGAGGACGTCCTCGACTGGTGGCAGGACCAGAACATTTTCGAGCGCAGCATCGAGGAGCGAGAGGGCCGGCCGACGTTCACCTTCTACGAAGGGCCGCCCACGGCGAACGGCAAGCCGGGCATTCACCACGTGTTGGCCCGGGCCATCAAGGACATTTTCTGCCGCTACAAGACGATGCAGGGCTACCAGGTGGCGCGCAAGGCCGGCTGGGACACCCACGGCCTGCCCGTCGAGATTGAGGTGGAGGAGGAACTGGACCTCGAAAGCCGGGCCGACGTCGAGGAGTACGGCATCGAGAAGTACAACGCCGCCTGCCGCGAGAGCGTCCTGGAGTACAAGGGCCTCTGGGACGAGCTCACCCGGCGGATGGGCTACTGGGTGGACCTCGACGATCCGTACGTGACGTTCGAGACGGACTACATTGAGACGGTCTGGTGGCTCCTCAAGCAAATCGAGGAGGAAGACCTGCTCTACAAGGGGCACAAGATTCAGTGGTACAGCCCCGGTTCGCACACCGTCTTGTCGTCCCACGAAGTGAGTCTCGGCTACGAAGAGACGCAGGACCCGAGCGTTTACATTCGTTTTCCGGTCGCTCCCGGATCGGGGTCCGGGACAGGCGGGGAAGAAGACACGTACTTCCTCGCCTGGACCACGACCCCGTGGACGCTCATCTCCAACACCGCGCTCGCCGTGGGGCCGGATCTCACCTACGTCAAGATTCACCATGAGGACCCACATCAGGGATCCGAGAAGCTGATTCTGGCTGAGGAACTATTGGACGAGGTCATCGACGAGGACTACACGGTCGAGGAGACGTTCTCGGGGGAGGAACTCATCGGGCAGCGCTACGAGCCGCTTTACGACTACTTCACCGACCGGGCCGAGCCGGGGGCGGAAGCGTGGTACGTCCTCGGGGCCGACGTGGTGTCGACCGAGGAAGGCACCGGCGTCGTCCACATGGCGCCGGCCTTCGGAGAGGAGGACTATGCCGTGGCGCAGGAGGAGGGCCTGCCGCTCTTCAACCCCATCGACAAGGACGGCGAGTTCACCGACGAGGCGCCCCTCGTGGAAGGCATGTGGTTCAAGGACGCCGACAAGGTCGTCACCGACGACCTGAAGACGCGCGGCCGCCTCTACAAGCACGAGACCTACCTCCACAACTACCCGCACGACTGGCGCAAGGGCACGCCCCTGATGAGCTACCCGGTCGAGAGCTGGTTCATCGAAACCACCAAGCTCAAGGACCGGA
>CAZCUZ010000042.1:0-22965 GCA_964502085.1 uncultured Salinivenus sp.
GCAGTCGTCACGCATCACGATTCACGGATCATTCGCTCCCTTCCCCCAAAACGACGACGTTCGATGTCTGACCTCTCCGACAATCTCCCTACATTCCCCCGTAGATGCCAGGAATACGCCGCCGACGCCTGGGGCGCCTCGTTCGATCATCCATTCGTCCGCGCCCTCGTCGACGGCTCGCTCGACCCCGAGCGCTTCAAATTCTATCAGATGCAGGACGCGCGCTATCTGGAGGCCATCGCCGACGCGTTCGTCCGCATCGGCACCCGCTGCCCGGACCCGAACGACAAGCTCTGGTTCGTCGAGGCCGCCGAGCGGGCCCTCCGAACGGAGCGCTCCCTCCACCTCCACTACGGTGAGACCCTCGGCTACGGGCCCGACGACATCCGCGAACTGACGCTGACGCCCACCAACCGGGCCTACCAGAACCACATGCTGGAGCGAACGGAGCGCGGGACGCGCCTCGCGGCCCTCGCGGCCCTCGCCCCCTGCCCGTGGCTTTACCGCACCCTGGGCCGGGACATCTGGGACGAGCTCGGCGGGTCGGTGTCCGACGATCACCCCTACGCCGACTGGATCCGCCGCTACGCCGATCCGGATCCGAAGGAGACGATGGACGTCGACGTCCTCCTCGATCGTCTCGATCGGTGGGCCGAACAGCACTCCGAGAGCGCCCGTGAACGCGCCCTGGAGGCGTTTCAGACGAGCGCCCGCTACGAGTGGATGTTTTGGGAGCAGGCGTGGACGCGGCAGGAGTGGCCCGTGTAGTGCGGGGCAAAGGACTTCCGACTGCAGACAGCAGCCAAAACGACAGCACAGACAAAAAGAAAAGCGCCGTCCCGACCTCGGGCGGCGCGTTTTTCATCACTGCGTCTGCCGGTAGTATAACAAAATAACCCCCCAGGTACGGATTACCTCAGAGCAACAATATTGTAACGCGAGTGGAGATATACTGAGAAACACGCGACCCGCCCCCAGCCCAAGCAATCCCGGATCGACGGGAAGAAAACAGTTCCCGACCGATTAAGTGAATCCAAGCTGACTCTTTAGGTATATGGTCATTTCGAGCGGAGCGCATCCACGACAGTCGTCGGGATACTTCCTCCCTGGAGATCTGGGATCCTGGTGTGATCTGTGATCACCCTGGTCAGAGCGAAGCGGAGTCGAGACACGAGCGAAGCGACTGATGAAATAAATCTCTCCGAATCCAGCGGAAACGCATTCTAACGAGCACATTCTCTCGGATGCGGTCCTCTTGCTCGGGTTGGGAGAACGATCGAAACCACAATCACACGCTTGATTGCACTTATACAGGCTCTTCGCTCGGGGTGACCTCTGAAAACGGAGAGTCGTCCCGACGCTGCAGCGCCCAGAGCTCGGCGTACCGCCCGTCGCGGGCCAGCAATTCCTCGTGGCTCCCCGCCTCCACCAGCCGCCCCTGTTCCAGGACGAAGATCGTGTCGGCGTCCTCGATCGTGCTCAGGCGGTGCGCAATGACGATGGACGTGAGCTGACTTCCCCGGGCAAAAAGGCCGTCGAGCGCGTCCTGAATCACCGCCTCCGATTCACTGTCGAGGTCGGACGTCGCTTCGTCCAGGAGGAGGACGTGGGCGTCCTTGAGGATGGCGCGAGCGATGGCTACACGCTGCTTCTGTCCGCCGGAGAGGCGCACGCCCCGTTCCCCGATTTGCGTCTCGTAGCCGTCGGGCAGGCGGCGGATGAAGTCGTGGGCATTGGCCATTTCTCCGGCCCGCCGCACGGCGTCGTCGGGCGCCTCCGGATTCGCGTAGCGGACGTTCTCGGCCACCGTCCCCGAAAAGAGCGTCGGGTCCTGCGGCACCAGGGCCACACGCTCCCGCAGGGCCTCCAGCTGGAAAGACCGGAGGTCGCGCCCGTCGATCGTGACGCGCCCCTCCTGCGGATCCCAGAAGCGGCCAATGAGGCTCGCCGCCGTGCTCTTTCCGGCGCCGGACGAGCCCACGAGCGCGGCGGTCTGCCCCGGCTCCACGCGAAGCGACAGCCCCTTTAACGCCGGCTCCTCGGCCTCCGGATAGGAAAACCAGACATCCTCCAACTCCACCGGTCCGACGGGCACCTCCTCGGCCTCGCCCCCGCTCTCGGGGGCCGTGTCCATCAGGGTGGAAAGACGCTCCAGCGCCGCCATCCCCGCCTGCAGCTTGTCGTTGAAGAACATCACCGACTTGACCGGCCCCTGCAGCTGGCGCTGATACATGATAAACGCCGTGAGCTCACCAATCGTGAGCGTGCCCTGCACCGCCATCCATCCGCCCACGAGCAGAAGCGCCCCGATGCCGTAGTTGGCCGTGACGTTGATGAGGCCCTCCATCGCTCCCACGTCTTTGCGGCGATCCAGATTGAGGTCCACGTAGTCCTGATTCTGCTCCCCGAAGCGCTCGCGCTCCTGGTCCTCGCTCACGAAGGCCTTCACCACGCGAATGTTGGAGACGGCCTCGGTCGAGGCCGCCGTCATGCGCGCCACCGTCTCCCGGATGCTGCGGGACGCGTTGCGAAGCGGCTCCTGGTAGTAGTAGGTGATGGCCCCGAGGAGCGGAAGCACCACCAGATTGACCAGCGCCAGCTTCCAGTTCATCACCATCAGAATGGACGCCACCACCAGGATGGCCACGAGCTGTCCGGAGAGACGCGAGGCGGCCGCCTGAATCATCCCCTCCAGCGCATTGGGATCGTTCACCACCCGGGAGCTGAGCGAACCGGACTGCTCCCTGGCGAAGCGGGAGACCGGCAGCTTCAACATGTGGTCGTACGCCTCCATCCGCACGTCGCTCACCACCTGCTGGGTGAGGGCAAAGCTCCAGAACATGCCGCCGTACTCCACCACGGCCCGGAACAGATAGAAGCCCGCGAACGCAAGACCGAACCAGAGGAAAAGCTGAGCCTCGCCCTCCGGAATGACGACGTCGAACGCATACCGGACGAACTGCGGCCCCGCCGCCTCCAGCGCCGCCGAAAAGCTAATGAGCAGCGCCAGTCCCACGACTCGCGCCTTGTACGGCGCCAACACGCGCCAGAGCTTCTTTAGAATGGTGAGGGTCGACTCCCTCGCTGCGTCAGACGAAGTGGCCATGAACGTGCAAACTGGAGTGAACAGTCCCTTGAGAACGAAGCGACTCCGGACAACCGCTCCCCCGCACCCCTACGCACGAAAACACCGACCCGAGAGTTTGGGGAAATCCGGTTCGACCTGGACGTCATCCGGTCCCGATCACACCTCTTCCAGTCGCCGTCGCAGAAATTCGACCCGGTCCGGCACCTCCTCCTCCGACAGCCCGTGCAGCACCAGCGGCCCGTCGACCGGCGCCGCCCGAAGCTGCTCGACGTAGTGATCGTAGTCCAGAACGCCGTGGCCCGCCGGACAAAACGTCCCGTCGGCGCGCCGGTCCTTGGCGTGGGCCATGACGACGTGCTCGCCCAGCAGGTCGATCCCCTCCTCGACGAGACGCCGCCGCTCGTCCGGGCGTGCCGTCTCGAACAGGTTCGCCGCGTCGAAAATGACCTTCAGACGGCGACTGCCCATCTCCTCGATCAGCCGAACGCCCTTCTGGGCCGAGTTCACGACGTTCGCGTGCTCGGGCTCGAAGGCGAGCGTCACGTCGTGCGTCTCTGCGACGCCGAGGGCCCGCTCCATGGTGTCGCAGAGATCCCGCCACGCCGCGGCCGCGTCGTTGTCCGGATGGCGCCGCCACTTGTCGTCCGGGTCGCGCGTGCCGGTGCACAGCGTAATGACGGAGGTGCCCAGCGCGTCGCAGGCCCCTGCCAGCACCTCCAGCCGACGGAGCCCCTCCTCCCGCACGGAGGGGTCCGGGTGAATCATGTTGAACGTGCCGGAAACGGCAACGAGATTGAGTCCGCGTTCCTCCGCCGCCTCGCCAATGGAACGAGCACGAGACGCCGGAATCGATTCCGGCATCGACGGCAGGCCTGCACACGACATGTTGAACTGAGCCACGCGCAGCCCCGCGTCCCGAACGGCATCGAAGACGGCCTCGACAGACGGACGATCGAAGGTTTTTGCAAAGATGCCGAGGTCCATCACAGCGTGCCCTCTACTTGATCGAGATTCACCCACTCCCCGGACTCGACGGACCGCGCGGTCGCGATCATGGCCCGGACGACAGCAATTCCCTCGTCGACGTCCGTCCCCTGCTGCTCCCCGTCCGGAATGGACGTCGCAAAGCCCTCGACCTGCCGGCGGTAAAAGTGCCCGTCTCCGTCCAGGGGACGGTGATACTGCCCGTCCTCCTCGGAAAAGCACTCGACGTCACTCGCCTTGAAGAACCAGGGGTTATAGGTTTTCCCCAGCACACTCCCGCCGTCGCCGTAGACCTGAAATCCCTCGTGCCAGTCCATCCGGACGGCCACCGTGAGATCCAGGTGCCCGAGGGTGCCGTCGGCAAAGGCCACGTCGATGAACCAGCAGTGGGGACCGGCCTGCTCCGTGTGACGGGCGCGCACGGCCTCGATGGGCCCGCCGAGATACCGGGTGGTGTCAAAGAGGTGACTGCCGTGGGCCCGCATGTAGTAGTGCGCGAGATCGGCCTTCGGGTTCTCCGACGGCGTTTTTGCCTGCTCGCTTTCGACGATGACCGGCTGGGTGGCGTCGGTCATGTCGTACCGGTGCGTGCTGTCCGCGTACCACGCCTTGAACGCGAACATCTCTCCCAGCTCGTCGCGGACGAACTGTCGGGCGAACGTAATTCCGGGATCGAACCGCTTCATGTGCCCCACCTGGAGAACCACGCCCGCGGATTCCACCTCGTCTCGGAGCGCCCGACAGGCGTCGAGGTCGGTCCCCAGCGGCTTCTCCACGAGCACGTGTTTGTCGGCCGCGACGGCCTTCCGCGCCGCCGGAACGTGAAAGGCATCCGCCGTGGCAACAATCACGGCGTCGACTGCCGGATCTGACAGCATGTCGTCGTACTCCGCGTACTGGACCTCCGGCCGGTGGACGGCCGCCATCCGCTCGCGGAGATCGTCGGCGACGTCGCAGAGAGCGTAGAGCTCTGCATTTTCGGCCTTGCGACACGCCTCGAAGTGGGCGGCCTGTGCCACCGGTCCACACCCGAGCACCCCAATGCGAAGCGGATCGTCGGACGGCGACGCGACGTTAGGCATGCTTCGTCGGCCAAGTGATGAAGCAGAGCTCTCCCGATTGTCCTACATTTCGCTCCGGGCCATCATCTTGACCGAACGCAGCTCGACGAGCGCCGCCACCATGAGGCAGTCCCGCCAGGTCACCTCGGCATCCGGATCGCCGGGCCGCCGCTCGTGGGTCGTGGCGTCGAGCACCGCCCGGCGCACCGTCTGCTCCACGAGGTGGCTGATGAGGTGCTGGGTCGAGGCCTCTGCCCCCATACGGAGACGACGGGCCTCAACTTCCAACCCAGCCAGCTGCTGTCGAAAAAATTGCCGGACCCAATCAATCGTATTCATAAACGCAAATGCTGATCGGGAAAAGAAATCGGAGAACGTCCGCCGCTCCCGGCGGTCCTGCGTTTAAAATGCGCTGTGCTCAACAATGGACGAGGAACGTCGCCCTTTTTCTCTCCCCTCTGGAATGGCACCATCGAAAGGGCTCACGGAAGGGGGCGTTCTAGTCTAACCAAAAATCGATCCAATGTCTTCCTCCTCGTCAAAAGGCGATCTCGGAGCCGCCCGTCGTCCACAACTCTACTCACCGGTGGCCACAATGCTGGCGGGCTCGCCCCAATCGTCCCCGAACGCAAAGGCCTCGATGGATGCACGGGAGCGAGGGGCCCGTTCGGACTGCCGTCGATTCTCGCTGAGCATCTGAGGGTCGCCGAGATAGCCGACCGCAATCCCCGTCATCGGCTCGACGTCGTCCGGAAGGTCGTAGGCCTCGCGAACGCCCTCCTTCTCGATGCCGGCCATCTGATGCACGTACAGGTCCATCGTCGTGGCCTGGAAGGTCAGCGCCGCCGACGCTGCCCCGAGGTCGTGGGGGGCGCACCGGTTTGGCCGCCCATTCCGCGAGAACGTCGTGTCGTAGAACGACATCATCAGGACGGGGGCATTCTGAGCCCACGCCTGGTTGCCCTCGTTGAGGCATCGGAGCAACGTCTCGTACGCCTCCGGGTCCTCGTGGCGCGACGCCACCACGTAGCGCCAGGGCTGTTCGTTGTAGGAGGACATTGTCCATCGGGCCGCCTCCAGCATCCGCCGAATCTTCTCGGGCTCGACGGGCCGATCCGCAAACGCACGCGGGCTCCAACGCTCAGCAAAAAGGGCGTGGACGTCGTGGTCCGGCGTTGCCGTCTTGCGATCCTGTACGGCGGAAGGGGTGTCCATAGTCAAAGGAAGGCTGGTTGAACGCAAACGAAGAACGCGAGAACGGCCCACGGCGACTCCTGCACGGGGCCGACCGTTCCAAGCTTGACAACCTCTATTTGGAACGAATGTTTCAAAATCGAACGTGTACGATTCCGTAACGACCCGTCGGGAATGCCGGACGAATCGTTTACCGGGACCCCACCGGTGCCCGAAGCCCCCGCAGCGTCTCGTCGACGATGTCCTGAACAACCTCCGGGGACGGCCCCGTCTTGGCCGTCAGGTGAATGCCGTTGTAGGCATTGGTAAGGAAGCGCGCGAGCGCCGGGGCGTCGCGAGACGACGGCACTGCCCCTTCCTCCTGCGCCCGCTCGACGGCCTTCTGGAACAGCCGTCGCATGACCCGAAAGGCCTCACAGGCCCGCTCCTGGGCACACGGGTCGTGCGGCGCACATTCGACCGCCACGTTGGCCGTAAAACACCCGCACGGGCTCTCGACGGCCCGCTCGGCCACGGCCTCGAAGGCCCGCCGCATGCCCGCCATCGCGGTCGGCGCGTCGCGCAGTCGCCGCCGAAGATCCTCGCGGTCTCGCCGCCGATAGTGATCGAGCGCCTCCAAGAAAAGGTCGTGCTTTCCACCAAACGTGTTGTACAGGCTGCTCCGGTTTAGCCCCAGGTGATCCACGAGGTCCTGCACGCTCGTCGCCTCGTAGCCCTGCTCCCAGAAGAGGTCCATCGCCTCCTCGATTTTCTCGTCACGGTCGAAGGCGGGAGAGCGAGGCATAGCAGAAAACAAGAAATCGGGACGACGTGCAGGGCCTCTTATGAAACGATCATTCCAGGAAATGTTCGCCGCCCCCTCTTCGTCCCAGAACGCGGCATCAGTTCCACGCTCGTTACCAACGCGCCCGAGAGGCCCCGGGGGCTTTCACGTCCGGGAAGATTCAACGGCCGGTTCGGGGGCATGCTCTACCGAGGAGGAGCGTCGCCCCATACGGCCGGAAAGAGCAATGCGCCTCGTTCTCCGACTACTCCTTCGTTGTCCCTCGATTCAGCTTCCAAAACGCTCGGGACAGAACGTCGAAGTTTTTCCCGATAGACGCTCCAAGGGCCCCTTGAAGGTCCCGAATGTGATGAGACCGTACGGTCTGACGGGAGGCGTAAGACGCGGTGCGGCGAGTAGACGGTCTGAAACGTGAACGACGTGTCATGAAAACGTGCCCTCCAGTTATTGATTATGACGCTAAATATCTTCGTTTGCACAAAAATTTATTCACTGGACAGAATAATGTTCCTAAACGCCTCCATCTTCAAAAAGAGAACAACACGTCGTTCATTCGAAACATGATTTATCCAATCATATACGCGCATTGTGAACAGCTCAGGTCACGATGCCTATGAATGCGAGCAGTACTCCCATGACCATTAAGGAGCTCCAGACCCTCAAACCCTACCTGAAGATTTCGAAGGTGGCAGACGAGATCGACGGGATAAACAAGCACACCCTTCTTTCCAAGGTTCGCCGCGGGACGGAGCTCACCATCGTCGAGAGCGATCAGCTCGAGAAAAAGATCGAAGAGATGATGGCGGACGCCGGCTTCGATCTCACCCGCCGGTAGCGCCTTCTCCCCCAAAGAACGGCGGGCGCCCCCATTCGCCTCCTTTCGTCGTCCGACCGGCGTTCGTCCCACCTACAATTCCTCGTCCTCGAACAGGACCGTGACACTGGGAAGAAGGTCGTGCTCGCGCGCCAGGGTGAGCGTCGCATCGGCCGCCACCTCCGGAATCTCATAGGTGCCGTACACCGTGCTTTCGACGGCGAGGGCATACGCCACGTCTTCTTCGTCTTCCAGCTCGGGCGGATCTTCCCACGCCGTGGCCTCCTCGATCATGTAGGTCCCGTCGTCCGGCATAAACGAGGTGACGTACATCTCCTTTTCCGCGTCGGGATCGATGAGGCTCACGCTGCCGAGGAGCCCGTATTCCAGGTCGTAGAACAGGGACTCGGCGAGGAGGCGGTGGGTGAAGTTTTCCAGGTCGAAGGCAGGCATAACGACGGCGGGCGCGTGGAAAGGCAGCGAAAAACATCCGTAGAACCGACTGTAGAGTAGCCGAGACGCCCCGAGCCTGTCAACAGGACTGGGCTCCAACATTCGTTTCACCGATCCTCCTCCCCCCGATGGACATCTACTGCCCAAAGTGCGAGTGGGAGCCCCCTGCCGGCGCCGAGTGGACCTGCAAATGCGGGCACTCCTGGCACACGTTCGACACCCACGGCCAGTGTCCGGAGTGCGGCAAGGTGTGGCGCGAGACGCAGTGCCACCAGTGCCACGAGTGGTCTCCGCACCACGACTGGTACCACGACCTGCCGCCCGTAGACGTCGAGGAGATGACGGAAACGGAGGAGGCGCCCACCGACGGATCCGCCCTCATTCAACGCAACACTGCCTCGGCCTCGACGAACGTCCGAAGAAAGGCCCGGGCGTCGTCCTCCCACAGCTCGGTGACTTCGGCGTCGAACAGGTCGGCAACGTGACGAACGACGGGCGTGCGCACCCCCTCCACGTCGACGGTTTCGTCCGTCTCTTCCGCCAATGACGTAACCCCCCGATCATCGATGCCGCAGGGCACGATGTGGTCGAAGTAGTCGAGGTCGGTGGTCACGTTGAGGGCAAACCCGTGCATCGTGACCCAGCGGCTGCAGCGGACGCCCATCGCGCAGATCTTGCGCTCCCGTCCCCGCTCGTCGGGCCCGATCCACACCCCCGTTCGACCGTCCACCCGCGTTCCGGCCACCCCGTACTCGGCACAGGTGCGAATGACGGCCTCCTCGAGCGTCCGCAGATACCGCCCCAGATCGGTGAAAAAGCGGTCGAGGTCCAGCAGCGGATAGCCCACGAGCTGGCCGGGCCCGTGGTACGTGACGTCGCCCCCCCGTCCGATGTGGTGAAACGAAGCATCGAGCGCCTCGAGCCGCTCCTCCGACGCCAGCAGGTGCTCGGCGTCGCCGCTCTTGCCCAGCGTGTAGACGTGCGGGTGCTCCAGCAGCAACAGGACGTGGGGCGGCGTCCGGGGCGGCGTTGCCCGCTTAGCCGCCACGAGCCGCTCCTGCACCTGCTCTTGCAGGCGCCACGCCGGCTCGTAGGGCACGCGGCCAAGGTGGCACACGACGAGTTCCTGACGGGACGACATGCGCAGATCGAAATCGAAACGAAATGACGAATCCTTCCGGCCTGCCCCAGGACCCAGGGCATGGAGTCTGTACTCACCGGACGGCGGATTAGTTTTCGGAGATGCTCACGCTGACGTTAAAGCTGCCGTTGACGTTCGTGTACGAGGACTGCCGTCCCTGACTCACGTCGAACTTCTCGAACTCGAGAAGAAACTCGGCGGTCACACGGTTGCTGACGTTGTACGATATCTGGGGCGTCATCGTGAGACGGGTGGTCTCACTCAGGATGTCGACGTTGTCGCCCTCCAGGGCCTGCTCCGGATTGAACGTGTCCGGGTCGGATCGGGCCTGTGAAAGGGCCTCCCCCAGGAGAAACTCTCGCTCGTCGTTTACCGACCGCGTAAACGTGAGGGAAAACTGGATCTGGTTCTCGATCCGGGCGAAAAAGGGAAGGTGCAATCCCTGCTTGCTGTAGGACACGCGCCCGGAGAGCTCCCCCGTCCTCCGCTCCACGACGTTGTTGCCCCGCAGCGCCGTGGTGACGCGTCGGTTCCACTCCAGACTCGTCTGCAGGTCAAACGGCCAGGTGACGTCCACCCCGATTAGCGGCTGAAACTGCTCCCGGATTTGAATGGACTGCGGTTCGAACTCCGCTTCGACGTAGTTGAACCGCTCCCCAACCACGGAGATGCTCGTCGAATCCCCAGCGTCCGAGATCGAGTTAAATCGCGTCTCGTATTCGGCATTGTAGCTGTGATTGAGCGACGCGCTCTCTGCGATTCCTCCGATCAGGGGCCAGTCCGAGAGTCCCGAATAGCGCACCGTCCACCCCGGCATGGGAAAGGGAGCAAAGCCGCTGCCGCCAATGCTGCGCCCCCCTCCGCTGAGATATGCATCCCGAAAGTCGGCCGCCACGGACGTTCTCGTGAGGGCTACGTCCTCGGCGTCCCCGTATTCCTGGGGAGCGTCGACGTTTCTCCGAAAGGTGTCCAGCTGGTGCTCGAAGAAGGATTGATACGACCCAAACGCCCACACCGAGGCACTGGCGTTCCCGCTTTCCGTCTCGAACCGTGTAATCGACGACGAGGACGCCCCGTCTCCGGGAAGGGGACCCTGGGACCCGGGGGTCCGCTGCTGAAAGTCGATCTCCGGCTGATTGGACCAGGTGACGTTCCAGTTGAGGTCGACGTTGAGAGCGGAACTCGGGGTGAGGGCGGTGCGGGCCTCGAACCGGTGCTGATTGGTGAGATTGTCGACGACCTGTCCTTCTCCGAAGACGCGATTCGTCGTGTCGATCGTGCGAGTGAGACCGAGGCGATATCCGAGAGGCGGGCCCTCTCCCCGAGCGGCGTCGAGAAGGCTATAGTCGGTCCGAACGCCCGTTACGGTCCCCTCCGGCCCGGTCTGCAACTCCCCCACGTTGGAGGAGCGAGAGCTGCGGTCCCCGTTGTAATTGACCGTGAAGTCATTGATGTCCATGACGGTCAGGGCGAGACGGCGGAGCACACCGACCGGGTTGGGAAGCGGAAGATCGTCCCAGCTCGGGTCCTCGTCCTCCTCTCCGCCCCCCTCATCGCCCTCCGCCCCCGTTTCCCCGCCCGAGTCCCCTTCCGCGTCCTCGCCATTTTGCGGAGGCTCGCGGCCTCCTCCCTCCTCGTCCCCGCGCTGGGCCTGCTTCATCCGTTCAAAAAACCCGAACCGCTCCCACACCCGGTTCGGATGCAGGCTCACGCCCGTCCGCAGCGTCACAGAGTTCTCCACACTCGCCCCCGAAAAACTTCCCCGAGCGCCGTTGTTCCAGTTGAACGACGACTGATAGGAGACGTCCTGAACGCTGATCCAGTTGAGCGCCCGGCGATCGAGAATGCCGAGCTGGAGCGTGGCCGACAGACGCTGCCGGTAGTTGTTCGTCCGTGGACTGGCGTCGCCGAAGAAGAGATCCTGAAACAGCTCGCTCTCCGACTTCAACCGGAGACGATCCTCTATGAAGAGCGTCTCGCCCACCGTCCCGCGGAGGGCCTCTCCGTCCACCTCCTCCGGCAACCCGTACTGCTGGGGATCGCGAAAGAACGCACTGGTGTCGACGTCCGTCAGCGTCCGCGCCCCCACCGCCGAGCTGTCGGTAAAGATGAGATTGCGCTGCGTCCGGCTCGAAACGTCGGTCAGGGACTGCTGGGTATTGGTGTCGAAGTTGAGCCCCAGAAACCCAAAGGGATCGTACTGCAGGCTGAAGTTTCGGCTGTGTCGGAAGTTCTGGTTTTCCCGCAGCGGATCGGCGATTCGAGCCGGCCGTTCGCTGCGGCCGCGCACCGACGGGCGGCTGCGCGTGGACGTCAGCTGGCGATCGGCGCTTCCGCTGAAGGAGAGGGACGTGGGCACGTAGTTGAATTCAACGCCCCCGAGACTGCCGAGCACCGGTGCGTTGGGCAGAAAGCCGAGCGGCCGGACCGTTCGGGGCTGCCCGAAGTCGAGCTGGTACTCGAACGAGCTCGACCAGCTCCACTCGTCGTTGACCAGACGCTGTGGACTCCGGGCCCGCCGGTCGAGATACGAAAAGTTGAGCGAAGTCGCGTCGGCGGTATTGCGCACCCACCAGGAATCCGAGTCGCTCTTCGACAAATTGGCCGTCACCGTTCGGCGGAGGTTATAGGTCTGCGACGCCCGGTTGACACTGTCTCGCAGCGTTCCCCGAATCTGATCGAGGGACTGATCCGGATACTGGTCGCCGAACTGGCGCTCGAGCGTCGAGTCCGGCAAAATGTCGAACTGATCCTGAATCTCCGAGATGCGCACGTCGCCGCGTTCCGGATCGAACCGGGGGGCCGTGAGGCTCGACTGCAGCTGCACGGTGACGGGAATGCTCCAGCCCAGCTGCTGGGGAAAGAGGGCGTCGAGGTTCACGTCGGTGCGCACGCTCCAGCTCGTGTTGTCGGCCTGCTCACGTTCGTCGAGAGTGCTGGACAACGAGCCGAAGCCGTCGGTCTTGCGCTGAAAGCTGCCCTGGACCGTGGCGAGGTCGGCCAGGCTCACGTTGGCATTGGTGTTGGTCGCCCACCCGCTTTGCTCGTCGAAGCCGCTCACGCGAAGTTCGTTGAGCCAGAGCTCCACGTTGGGAAGCGGGGCGGCACTGCTCGGATCCCCCACGTGCCGAACCCCGATCACGACCGCGTTGACGTCGTTCAGGGAAGGGGTGCCCCGAATTTTCAGTTTCGTGCCGTCCGGGGCAAAGTCGAGGGGCAAATCCACACGATCACTCGTAAACGTGGTGTCGGCCCGCTCCACGCTCTGATCCCGCGCCGTCTTGAGCTGCGAGAGGGCACTGAGAAGGAGATTCATCTCATTCTCCTCGAGCCAGAGGGACTGCGCCCCTTCCGTCCCCGGCATATTGTTCGGTGTGAGGGGCTGCTCGTACTCGTAGTAATCACTCGACTCGTTGGCCCCGAGCCGCACGAAGAGCCGGAGGTTCTCCTGAATCCGCTCTTTTTCCTGTGGATTGTTCGAGCGGCCGTGCACGTGGGTGTACATCCGCAGATTCGAGTACTTCAGCAGATCGAGGCCCTGCTGGAACGTTTTGTACACGCCCCGCTGCTGGCCCGGGCCGAGCTCACTGACGTTGAGCAGAAGCGACTGCTCTCGGTCTCGCTGCTCCACCCCCGTCGACGTCCGACTTTCGCTCACGATGGCTCCCACCGGCGCCTCGTAGTCCGAATCCTCTTCGTTGTTGATGCTCGCCACCCGAAGCTCCCCGTCCCCCTCGTCCATGATCGTTTCGTTGTCGACGGGCTGCTGAGCCACCGGGGCGGAGGTCCGCCACTGACTTCCCACGAGCTCGAACGACGCAAACCGCATCGTAATCGGGGCCGTGTGCCCGGTCGTCCACATCCGGATCGACTCGATGCGAGTAAAGTCCTGCACGTTGCCCACCCGGTCCGTAAACTCGCGAACCGGAATGCGCACCTTGTACCAGTCCTGATTCGGTCCCACCTTGCTCACGACGTAGTCCGTCGGCCCGGTGTCGACCCCGGCGCGCTGCTCCAGCGAGTCGAGCGGAATGGCGTACTGGTAGTAGTTGTTGCTGACGGTGACGTTGCCACCCGTGCCGTCGAGGTCCTCCGTGTCCGGCCCCCCGGTAATCCCGCGCCGCAGAGACACGTCCTCGGCGAGCTGATTCTGCCCCTCGAAGCTGTTGAGCTCGTGCCCGGCGTAGTAGCGACTAAAGCGCTGCTGGAGCGTGGCCCCTTCGGGAAAGAATTGTTCGTCGCCGAAGTATCGGTCATTTTCGTAGTGGTGATAATCGTCGGCCGACGGGTCCGTCCGGATGCGAGCCACCTCGGCCTCCATCCGCTCGCGCTGGGCGGTCGTGAGCCCCAGTTGTCCGGCAACCTCCCGGAGACTGTCCGCCCGCTCGACGAAGTCCTCGTAGAAGGTCGTTTCCAGGAGTCGGCTGTCGTAGTTGTCGTCCGTATAGGACACGAGGCCGTCGAGCCCCAGGTCTTCCGTCATTCCGTCCCGTACGTCGATGGCCCCATCCTGACTGCTTCCGGCAATGCGGCTCAATTCGTCGAAGCCATCCTCGTTGAAGGACAGCGGCAGTCCATCCTCCGTATTGAGGCGTTTGTTGGGCACCACGTCCTCGGAAATCGTTCCGAGGTTCAGGTAGAGCTTGGCCCCGTCGGTGACCTGGCCGTTTTGCGGGTACGGCTTTACGATAAACTCGACGAACTCGACGTTCTGGACCGAAAAGTCGGTGTATCCTTCCGGCAGCCGTCGGGTGATTCCGCCCCACACCTGTCTGGGATGTTGAAAGAAGTCGACCAGGGTGCGCCCGTCGTCAAGGTAGTTGTAGGGCCCCCGTTTCCAGGGGTTAAAGTAGAGGTCGAGCGTGCGAAGAGTGGGATTGGGCGACCCGCGGGTGTCACGATCGAACACGTCCCGTACGTCGAGCAGCTCCGTAGCCTCCGGATCGCCTCGCTGGGCAATCTTGCCCTCGAGATTCTCCTCGATCTGCTGGTTGAGCTGGTACCAGGCAAAACTGCCCCGCCACCACGTGCGAGCCCGGGCAGTCTGCGGACCGGCGGCGCTGCCGCCCGGGGCCGTCCCGATGGAGTCGGGAGCCGCACTGACCTCCCACGCTCCCAGTTGCTCCCGCAGCGAAAACGTATTTTCGAACCCCTCAAAATCGTCGATGTAGGAGATCCCGCTCCGTTCGTCCGAGGCGTAGGTGTCGCGGTCACTCTCCTGAACGTCCTCGACGGTCCGTTCAAAGGCCTCCGTCGTCGTGTGGCCCGGACGGAGCTGCGCAAACTCCCCCGACAGGGACACCTCGCTCTCCGCCCGCGTCTGCACCAGCGGCAACGCGTCAACGGCCTCCGTCAGCCAGTCCGGCTGCAGGTCCATCGAGCCGTCGACGCCCCAAATGGTATTCTTGATGGGCTCCTCCCCGATCCGATATTTGTCCACGGGCGACTGCTGACTGAGCCGCATGACCGTGGCCCCAAGTGCAAACTCGTCACGCAGGCTCCAGTCGGCCCGAGCCCCGAGCAGCGTCTTCTTCTGCAGGTTCGCGATGCTTTCCTGCTCGTACGAAATGTTGATGTCCCGCCCATCGGTGAGGTAACTCTGATTCGTAATGTTGACCGTCCCGCTCTGATAGTCGACCACGTAGTCGGTCCCCTCCTGCAGGGTCTGCCCCCCAGACGTGACCTCGACGGAGCCATCGACGAGCCCGGTAAACGCCTGCAAATCGTAGAAGCTCTGGGCCTGTCCTTTATAGGAGCCCGTGAGCTGGTAGACGTTCTGCTCGGTGTCTTCCTTTTCCGCGTTGGACTTTTTCTTGACGTACAGCTCCTCGAACGCAAAGTCCTCCCCGGCCGACCGGTTGCCGTTTTCCTCGGCCACGTCCAGGATCCGATCGCCGAACGGCTGGAGATAGGGAAAGTAGATGAGTCCCTCGTCGGGATCGATCGTCTGCCCCGTAAAGTCGAACTCGTTGTCCGGCGTCGGGGCCCCGCTCTGATCGACCCGATCCAGCCCGAGCACTCGCAGCAGCGGATCGTTGCTAATCTCCGAGAGGGTCGTCGTGGCACCCTGACCGGACGGGCTGTACTCGACGGCGAGTTCGAAATTTTCGGCGTTGAACCCACGGCCGCCCACCTCGTAGACGTTTCGAAGCTCCAGAAACCACGCCGACGGGGCGTCGGTCGCGTCCGGTCCCGGCGCCACCGGATTGGTGGAGCGCAGCAGCTTGAGGACGAGTCGATCGGCGGTGACACCTCCGCTGGTACTCCCCTGACTCCTCGAGAGATCTCCCACCTCGCGGACCTCTCCGTTTGCCTGATATCGAAAGGCCACCGCCAGGGCCTCGTTGGGGCGAAGCCGCTGTTCGAGGGACAGAAACCCGAGCCGCCCGTCGAGCCGGTAGTCTTGCCCGCGCTCCAGCTTCTCAAACTTCCCGCTTTCCCAATCCTGCGTCCGCAGCGGCTCGGCAAGCGTCCCCCCCGCCTCGACGTAGTCCGACACCGAGGTATCGCCGTCGCGCAGGGCCGCCAGATCGGCGTCGTCGTACTGGTCCGGGTCCCCGCTCGGCAACTGGTCCGGGTTCGTGTATTCGTCGGCCTGCTGGAGAAGTCGCGGCGACTCGCCGAGGTCCACGAGGGCCGCAACCCGGCGCACGTCGGCGTCCTCCGAGCTGCTGGTGGAGGTTTGCAGCTTCCAGACCTCAATGTCCGTGATTCGATTGAAGCCGTTGAAGAGCGTGAGGCTCGTCGGGTCCCGGTGCGCCCGATTCCAGTTGTTTCGGAAATAATAGCCGAGAAAGAAGTGCGAGTCCTCGTCGTAGTCGGTCGGCTGCAGGGTAAACTCCGTCGTTTCGGCCCCTCCCTCAATCGAGAGGCTGTTGGACTGCCCCTCCTGCTGACTCGCAATGGTGGTCAGATTCAAATTGCCGAACTGCAAGGTGCTCTTGATCCCGAACAGACTCTGCCCCCCGCTAATGAGCTGCGAGGGCGTTTCCAGAAAGACGTTTCCGGCCTCGACACTCTGGAGAATTTCGTCCTCGTACCCGGTGTACTCCAGCTTGACCTGATTCTGATAGTCGAACTGGTTGTTCGTGTCCCAGTCGACGTTGATCTGCAGCTTGTCTCCTATCGTCCCCGTGATGCCGAGACGCAGATCCTGTTGGAAGTCGGGATCGAGCTGCGTGGCGTTGCCGGTCCGGGCCCCCTGCTGATCATTTTTGCTGTACTGAAATCCCGCATTGACGTCCGCCTGGCCGTTCACCCGAAGGTCGACCTGAGGCTCGCCGAATACCGTGGTGAACGTGCTTTCCTGCCCCCCCGGAACCGTCATGCTCACCCCCACCCCGCCCCGCTGGCTGCGCTGCTGCCGGCGCTGCTCGATCAGGGACTGCCAGTTTTCCCGCAGATTGGCCCGATAGCTCTCGTTGCGGTACGCTTCGGACGACAGACGCATGGGCCCATCGGTCTGGGGCCCGCCGTCGAGCGTATAGGCGTAGCTCGTGGAATCGAGGGTGACCGAGCGTGCCCCCGCAGCACGGCCCTGAGGCCCCCACAGGGGCGACAGCGTCTCGTGCAACCGTCCGGTGCGCCGGGGAGAACGGGACAAGTAGCGGGCGACGAGGCCCGTGTCCGGCAGAGGCGACCGACGGTCCCCCCGGAGGGAATCAGGCGCAAAACGCTCTTCGACGAGGGGATCGGCGACGGACAGGGGAGACGCCTGAAGCACAGGAACCCGCTCTCCGCCGCGCACAGTATCGGCACGACTCGTGTCGCCCCCCACGGACGGGGCCTCCTCCTGCGCCCGAACCTCGGGCACGGCCCCTCCCGCGAGCATGCCCCACGACAGGAGCACCAAAACGAGGACGCGTCCGGTCGCTCGCGTGCCCCCTCGACCTGCGGACGGCTCCGAAAGAGAACAGCACTGAAAGAGAGTCAAAACAAACGGCACGAAGCGGGCAACACCTAACCAAGGCCATCACGGATCGGGCGTCGGTTCCGGCAAAACCGATCCCCCTCACACAGAGCGTGTTGTATCAATCGGTGCCGATACGCAATACGAGAGTTGTGATCGAGAAAGACGCGGACCGGTCGTACGGCGTCGTACAACTCTGCTTCTAGCAAAGCGAGCCCCGAGCGTTCCCGCTACCTCCGTGCTCGGACGCGCCCCCTACGCGTGCTCCCCTTCGAGTTGCTTCTTCGTCGTGACCTCGCGAAAGTCCTCGTAAACCTCGCGATGAATGTCGAGTCCCCGCTCGGCCACCTCGTCGAGGAATTGATCGCGAGGAAGCACGTTCTCGGGCACGTCGGCCCCTCCGCCGGACACCGACGCTTCGCGGGCGAGAAGCAGCGCCGACACGACCGTCGGAATGGCTGTACAGCGCATCATCGCCGTCTGGTGCGTAGCTTCATTGTAGCGCTCAACCATCTCGTACACCACCGTGGCGGGGCCTCCGTCCTTCTCGCCCTGCACCAGCACCCGAAGCAGCACGGCATCCTCGTAATCGCCCCCGAGGCGCTCGCGCATGCGGCGAACGAGGATGTCGCGGTACGTGAGGTGTGTTCGCACGCCGATCTTTCGATCCTCGCCCAGCCCCAGCCCAATGACGAAGCGCATCTGCTTCGCGTGTCCGGGCCATTGGATGGACTTGTGATCGAGCTCCCGCACTTCGCCCGCCAGCGTGTCCGTGAGCGTCGAGAGCCCCCCCTGCGTGCAGAACGCCTCCATCTCCCCGAAGGGCTCCTCGTCGAAGTGCACCGTCTCGTCGCGCGTGAGCGCCTCGGCCTCGACGACGCTCCCATTCTCGATGAGCCGGGCCGGATTCGTGTAGTCGTCCAGCACCCGCTCGGCCGACCACGAGATTCGAAAGTTAAACGGCGGCTCCGGATGGAGCGGGACGTCGCCGACGCGCAGATGGGCCGCATCGGCCCGATCGAGCTGGTCGATGGCCCGAAGACACAGCACGTTGATGAGACCCGGCGCGAGGCCGCAGTTCGGCACGATCCACACGGACTTTTCCCGTGCCCGCTCGTCGAGGCTCAGTTCCTGCTGCACGTATCGGTCGTTGCCCCCGAGGTCGCAGAAGTGAATGCCCGCCTCCAGACAAAGCTCGGCCAAATCCGGGTTGAGCTCCGGCGGCACGCAGCTGATGACGCAGTCGCTTCCCTCCACGATTTGGGACAGCACGTTCATGTCCCGGGCATCGACCTGAAAGGAGCGCAGAAATTGGCTCTCGATGTGCTCGTGCAGCCGCTGCAGGGCCCGCGACCGTGTGTCACAGACCTGCACCTGATCCACCTCGTCGGTTCGCTTGCACAGTTCGCGAACGACGGCGGACCCGATCGATCCCGCACCAATAACCGTGATTCTCATGAAGTCGATGGTAGGTTGTCCAAATTGGAAGAGGGGGCTGCGAGGCCCGAGCCGTCTCGGTGTCGACACAGGGGGCCTCCGCAACCACTGCAAAGATCATACGTCGTTCACGCCCTCCAATTCATTCGGCTCGGGACTCGGCACTCCCGTTTGGGCGGTTGCCTCCTCAGTCCGCCTCCACCCCCCCTCGTCCCTCGAGGGCCCGAGACAGCGTCGCCTCGTCGGCGTACTCGAGGTCCCCCCCAATGGGGAGGCCGCGTGCAATTCGCGTGACGTGGACGTCAAACGGCTCAAGAAGCTGCGACACGTAGTACGCCGTCGTGTCACCTTCCACGTTCGGATTTACCGCCAGAATGACTTCGTTGATCGGGACCGACGGGGACTCCCCGTCGTCCTCCCCGGACGCCCGCTCGTCCGAGGTGGGTTCGGCGTCGTCCGACGCACGGGCCTCTCCGGAAGACTCCGCAGCCGTGTCGTCGAACGACGGGTCGATGCGGGACGCCAACTCGTGCACACGCAAATCGTCCGGTCCCACCCCGTCGAGCGGTGAGATGACGCCCCCCAGCACGTGATACACCCCCCGGTATTCCCCCGTCCGCTCGACGGCGAGCAGGTCGCTCGACTCCTCGACGACGCAGACGGTCGACTGATCGCGCTTCTCCGATCGGCAGATGGGACACGGATCCTGATCCGCCACGACGTAGCACCGGGAGCAGCGCTGGACCTGCTCCTTTACGGCCATCAGCGCGTCCGCGATGGCCTCCACCTCGTCCCGCGGCATCTTCAACACGTAGTTGGCCAGCCGCCGCGCCGTCTTGGTCCCGATGGTGGGAAGCTTCGAAAACTGCTCCACCAGGGTTTCGACGGACTCCGAGGTAAACTGCATGGGAATGTGGAGTTTGGAGTTCGGAATTCGGAATGTGGATTTCGGAACGCGGAAAAAACATCGGGACGGCCCGTGCTGCTCTCCAATCGATCCGTCCTCATCCCGCATTCCCCACTCCGCATCCCCCATTCGCTAGAGGCCGAGCTGGCTCAGGTCCATGCCCGGCGGAAGCATACCGCCCATCGACTCCTTCATCTCTTCCTGGGCCATCTCGGACGCGTCCTCGAGGGCCTTGTTCACACCCGCGATGACGAGATCTTCGAGCAGCTCCAGGTCGTCGGAATCGACGGCCTCCGGGTCAATCTCAATGCCGGTAATCTTCTGATTGCCGTTGGCGGTCACCTTGACCATGCCGCCCCCGGCCTCGGCCGTCACAGTCTTTTCTTCCAGCCCTTCCTGGGCGGCATTCATCTTTTCCTGCATCTCCATCATCTTGCCGAACATGTCCGACATGTTCATGCCTCCTGGTCCGTTAGCCATAACGTGGGTCTGTCGTGTCAAAAAAGAAACGTCGATGTACGGGTACGTCGCTCCGCACCGTACGGTACCCTGGATCCAACGTGCCAAGCAACGGCGCGATCCCTCCGTCCCCATGTTATAAAACGTCGGGTGTGCGCTTGAAGGCGCGCCTGGCCGCGATTTGCGAATACACTCGGAATGCACAGAACCCGCATGCCTCCGCCGTCGGAGCACGACGGACGATCGCCTCTCCCTCCCCCCAGGACGTCTCAACTGGAGCCCTTACCAGACGGGCTCGGCGCCAAACTCGCTGAAGAGCACGTCGAGCGAGGTATAGGTTCCGCGAAGCTCCTGAAGCTGCTCGCGAGGACTGAGGGGCTCCTCGTCCGGCTCGTCGGCCTCTGCGGGGGAAGAGGATTCCTCCACGACGAACCGAACCTCCTCGACCGTTCTCTCCATCGTGGCGGTGAGGTGCTGCAGCAGAAATCGCCGCTGATCGCGCAGCGTGTCCCGGTGCAGGGGCTTCGGCACGGCAACCGTGAGCACGTCGTCCGTCAGCTCCACGGGCTCGGTTTCGCCGAGCAGCGACCCAAGGCCCATGCGCTCCTCCTTCACCTCCTCCACCAGGCGCGGCCACTCCTCCGCCACACCGCCGACCCCACCCGCGTCGGCGGGCGGCTCGGCGACGGCGGCCTGCGGTCCTGCCTCGGAGGCGCCTGCGGACGAAGACCGGCCGTCCGCCTCGGTCGAGGAGTTCTCTCCGGCCCCATTGCCGTCCGACGATGCGTCGTCGAGAGCAGGCGAACCGAACAGGTCGTCATACTCGACGGTCGAGTCGGAGGAGTCGGACGTCGGGGGCGACTGGTCCTCGGGTGTGTCGTCGTCTTCGTCCGTCTCCCCCGACTCCGCCCCTTCGTCCTCCACGGCGTCGGCCTCGGCGGTCGGCGGGGCCGGAGACGCCGGCTCTTGCTCCGGCTCGGGCGGGGGCGCCGGGGGCGCCTCAGAACGATCTTCGTCGTCCGTCGGGGACGGAGCGGCCGCCGAGTCGTCTGACGCATACGACGGCGCCGGCTCGGCCGTCTCCCTCGCGGCTGCGGTCCCAGTCTGCGGGGTAGACGCCGAAGACGCCTCCACGCCGGATCCGTCTCTTCCCTCCGACGGGTCCCCTTCCGGCAGCGCAGCGGGAATCTCCCCCTCCTCTGCCATCTGCTCCAGCCGGTCGATCTTTTGAAGCACCGCCCGCAGGTCCGCCGCTCGCCGCATCTGTGCCATTTTGAGCAGGGTCGTCTCCAGCTTGAGGCGAGGCTGCGGGCTGTTCTTCACGTCGTCCTCCGCGTCGCCGGCCACGGTGAGCAGGCGCAGCAGATCGGCCTCGCCGAAGCGTTCGGCCTCCTCGACGTAGCGCCGTCGCGTGCTCCGGGCCACCTCCTCCAGCGCCTCCCCCCCGAGCGAATGGGCCACCAGCAGGTTGCGCAGGTGCTCGGCCAGGCCCGCCAGAAACTCCTGCAGGTCGTATCCGCTGCGCACGACGTGGCGCACCAGCTCCAGTACCCCCGCCGTGTCCTGCGTCGCCACGTGCTCGGTGAGGTCGAAGTAGAGGTCCTGATCGACGACGCCGAGCGCCTGGGCCAGCTCCCCGGATTCGAGCGTGGCCCCGCAGAGCGAGAGGGCCTGGTCGAACGCCGAGAGGGCGTCGCGAAGGGCCCCGTTGCCCTTGCGGGCCAGCAGCATGAGCGACTCCTCGTCCGCCTCCACGCCCTCGACCTCGCAAATCTCCCGCAGGCGCTCCACGATCTCCGGCACCGGAATGCGACGGAAGTCGAAGCGCTGGCACCGCGAGAGAATGGTGGGCAGCACCTTGTGCGGCTCCGTGGTCGCAAAAATGAAGAGGGCGTGGGCCGGCGGCTCCTCGAGCGTCTTCAGCAGGGCGTTGAACGCCTGCTTCGACAGCATGTGAACCTCGTCGAGGATGTAGACCTTCTTCTGATCACCCTGCGGCGGAATGCGCACCTTCTCGCGCAGCTCGCGCACGTCGTCGACCTTGTTGTTCGACGCCGCGTCCATCTCGAACACGTTGAGGCTGCGCCCCTCTTCGAACGAGACGCACGAGTCGCACTCGCAGCACGGCTCGGCCTCGTCCTCGCGCTCGGAGCGCGGGGTCTCGCAGTTGATGGCCTTCGCCAGAATGCGGGCGGCCGTCGTCTTGCCGACGCCGCGGGGCCCGCTGAAGAGATATGCGTGCGCGAGGCGGTCGTGCGCCAGCGCATTTTTGAGGGTTTCGGTGACGTGCTCCTGAGCGACGAGCTCTTTGAAGAGCGACGGCCGGTACTTGCGTGCGGTGACGAGGTAGTCCCGATCGGCCATGACGAATCAGCGACAGAAGTGAAAAAGGGACGAGGGCCCCCACCTCGGGCCGGCACAATGGGGCAGTGCCCGACCGGCAATATACTGGGGGTGCACCGGCGGAATCAACTTCTCCCACTGGCCGCTCCCGCACGACCGGCATCGGGGCCGTTCCCCCCACCGGTCCAAATGTGGACGGGCTCCCTCAGCGACGGGACGAGGGACTCGGCGTATTGGGCTCACGTCGGTCGGGATCGGGAGTGCTGGGCTCCCGGCGCGTCGGATTGGGCACGCGGGGCGGCTGCTCGGGCTGACGCTTCGGCTGGCGCTTGGGCGTACGTCGCGGGGTGCGCCGCCGACGAGGCGTCGGATTGGTCGGCGTCGTGGAACG
>CAZCUZ010000043.1:0-5726 GCA_964502085.1 uncultured Salinivenus sp.
CTCATCCCTTCAAGCTACGGGGCGGCTCTCGACTTTTCCGAAGATTCGCTGTTAGGCGTTCGTGAATCCGCGGTTGGGGCGGTCGGGGGCGTGGGAAATGGACGTACCGAGGGCGCGAGGTACTTCGGGTGGAGGCAACAGGCGGGCGAAAGACGCGTTTCTGGACGTGCATTAGTCGTTATTTCCTCACAGTCCATTTGTCCTCGTGTCTAGTACAGTTCAGGCCACCCTCGGCGGCGGATGTTTTTGGTGTCTCGAGGCCGTGTACCAGGAGGTCGACGGCGTCGACACGGTCGTGTCCGGCTATGCCGGCGGGCACGTCGAGAATCCCACGTACCGGCAGGTGTGCACCGGGTCGACCGGCCACGCGGAGGTCGTTCGGCTCACCTACGATCCGTCGGTCGTTTCGTACCGCGACCTGCTGGAGATTTTTTTCACCATCCACAACCCCACGACGAAAGATCGAGAGGGGGCGGACGTGGGTCCGCAGTACCGGTCCGTCATTTTCCATCACGACGAGGAGCAGCGGCAGGAGGCCGAGTCCCTGATCGAGGAGCTGGAGGCGGAGAACGTATTCGACGATTCGATCGTGACGGAGGTCGAGCCCCTCGAGGCCTTCTACCCGGCAGAGCAAGAGCATCAGGACTATTATCAGAACAACCCGTCCCTGCCGTACTGCCAGAGCGTGATTTCCCCGAAGGTTACGAAGCTCCGGCAGAAGCACGCCGACAAGCTGGGGTAGGAGTGGGGGGTTCGGAAGATGGAAAGGGAAATGCTGAACGTTGAACTCTGGCGTATATCTGAGTCTCCCGAGAACACTGCTGGGGTCTCCGAGGTGTTTGTGATCTGGTTCCCCACTCCGCATTCCCAATTCCCCACGTTCTATTGTCGAGCCAGGGCGAGGGTCGCGAGAGAGACGGCGTCCGCGCCGGTTTGCGTGAGGGTTTGGGCGGCCGCGACGGCCGTGGAGCCGGTCGTGAGCACGTCGTCGACCAGGAGCCAGTGGCCGTCGGCGGCGGCTGGGTCGGCTTCGAAAGCGTCGTGGACGTTTTGCCAGCGCTCCTCGCGCGAGAGATGGGTTTGGGGGCGGGTCGGGTAGGGGCGAGAGAGGAGGTCGGGGCGGAGGGGACGGTCGAGGGTCTCGGCGACGCCCTGTGCCAGCATGCGGCTCTGGTTGTAGCCGCGCTCCAGCCGGCGCGTGTGGTGGAGGGGGATGGGCACGACGCCATCGGGCGGCCCCTCTTCTTTCGCGTAGGTCGACCCGATCAACCGGCCCAGCGCGACGCCGTAGCGGGGACGATCGCCGTACTTGACGGCGTGCTGAACGGTCTGGAGGGTGCCGCCGCGGTCGAACACCCAGAGGGCGAGGGCGTGTTCGAAAATGCCCCGGCCCGCGGGAAGTCGGTCCAGCCGGGCCGCCACGCCCATCGGGGGTGCGCGTTCCATTGACTGCAGACAACGGGGACAGAGGGGGAGCTCGGCCGAGTCGGGACGGGCTCCGCAGCCCAGGCAACGCGGGGGATAGAGAAGATCGAGGAACCCTCGGCCGAGGACGTGGAGTGTTCGACCGGTGGTCGTAGCCACGGCGTCCAGGAGGGACATGACGGAGGAGCCGTTTGAGGGGAGACGACTTTTCGCGATAATTCGAAAGGAGGGAGCCAATGGCCCCGCGGATTCTTTTATACTGTAAGGAAATATTCGCACGAAGATTCAGGGTCATCCTCTTTTCCTACTCGGGGCGCCGAGGCGCCGGCGGCGCTTGATGTGAATCGTTCAGCTCGCAGTGGCATGGCCGACCGAGACCGTCGCGGCATGTTAATTCAGAACAATGGCAGTGAGGAGGTGCGCATTGCCATGGCCTCGCGGACGCTCCATTTGCGGTCGGGGGAGAAGACGTTTATTACCCCGTCGGAGGTGCGAGACCGGACGCTCCGGACGGCCCTCCAGGAGCGCAGCGTTGCGATCGTTCGGCCCGCCACGGAGGCCGAAGAGGAGGCCCTTCAGGATCGACTCGAGGAGGAATAGCGTCTACGAACGGCGACTTTTTTGGAGAAGGATCCGGAATGGAGTGTCAATCGTGATTCTTTGTACACTTCTGAGGAGGACAGCACTCCATTTCGAGGGAGTGGTATCGGTAGAATCCGCCTCTCCTGTGGATGTAGAGACGCATCGCGGGCCGAGCGGAGCGAGGTTCTGCCTACGGTGCATGCGGTCCTACGCCAGCGCCGGAAGCAATTACTCAAAGAATGAGGTCTGACACACCGGTAGTGATTCATGAACGTTCTCGCTCTGGAGCCCTGGTATGAGGGGTCGCATCGTCGTTTTTTGGACGGACTCGTCGAGCACAGTGCCCACGAGATCCGCTCGATTACCATGCCGGGGCGGTTCTGGCGATGGCGGATGGAGGGGGGTGGCGTGACGCTCGCCAAAAAGGTGCGGACGCTCGTGGACGAGGGCTTTCAGCCCGACCTCGTGTTCGCCTCGGACATGGTCAATCTGCCGGCCGTTCTGTCGCTGACCCGGCCGCACCTCCAGGGGGTTCCCGTGGTCCTGTACTTCCACGAGAACCAGCTCACGTATCCACTTCCGCCGGACCGGGAGCGGGAGCGGGCGTACGCTATCACGAACTACCTGTCTGCTCTCGTGGCAGACCGGGTCGTGTTTAATTCCCAGTCGCACTTCGACGAGTTCATCGATGCCCTGCCGCAGCTCCTGCGCGATTTTCCCGATTTTACGAACATGCACACCGTTCGGGACCTGCGGGAGAAGAGCACGGTGCTCCACCTCGGGATGGATCTCGCGGCCCACGACGCGTATCGGGGGGCCCGTACGGAGCGAACCCTGCACTCGGCGACGCCCCCCACGGTGCTCTGGAATCAGCGGTGGGAGTACGACAAAAACCCGTCCGCCTTCTTCCGGACCATGAACCGGCTGGACGACGCGGGCGTGCCGTTTCAGCTCATTCTGGCGGGCAAGCACTTTCAGGAGCAGCCGGAGGAGTTCGAACAGGCGTTCGAGCGCTACGCCGAGCGAATTCTCCACTACGGATACGCGGAGGACTTTGCCGAGTACAGTCGGCTTCTCCACCGGGCCGACGTGGTCGTGTCGACGGCCCACCACGAGTTCTTCGGCGTGGCCGTGCAGGAGGCGATCTACTGCGGCTGCCATCCCGTCCTTCCCAATCGACTCAGCTATCCGGAGCTCATCCCCGAAACGCACCACGAGCCGCTGCTCCACGCGCCCATCTTCTACGAGGACGACAATGAACTCTTCGAGGTTCTGCGGGACATTGTAGAGGAAGAGGAGCGGCCGCTTCCCCCGGAGACGCTCCGCAAGATTCCGGCGCCGCTCGACTGGAACGAGCACGTCGAGCACTACGATCAGCTGTTCGAATCGGTCGCGAACGAGGCGGCAGTGGGAGCCTAAGAGTACTCAAGCGTATGATTGTGAATCGATCGTTCTCTCCATCCGAACAAGGGGATCGCATTCGAGAAAATGTACTCGTTAGAATGCGTTTCCGCTGGACTCGGAGAGAGTTATTTCATCAGTCACTTCGCTCGTGTCTCGACTCCGCTTCGCCCTGACCAGGGTGATCACAGATCACACCAGGATCACAGATCACACCAGGATCCCGGATCTCCAGGGAGGACGTATCCCGACGGCCGTCGCGGATGCGCTCCGCTCTGTTAGACCTCACTTAGACAGGGGGGCGAGGGGCTTTCAGTTGCTTCGGGCCTCCACCAGTTCGTAGGCGCGCGGCGGGGCCGGCGTCCCCTCAACGGCGTACACTCGGAGAGATCCGTCCTCATCCGCCACAACGACCACCGCCGACTCGTTGGGGTCATAGGATTGGAAACGCGTGTCGATCCACTGGATGGGAAGCCGCTCTTCCTGCTGCTTCAGCCATCCACCGTCCGCGGGGCTGTACATCAGGTTGTGAGTCTTAATGACGTCGCCGAGACGCCCGGACGCCTGGTCTCGCTCGGTGATAATGACGGTGCCGATGCCGTGGCGCTTGAACCCGAGATACGAGGCGGCGGCCACGTCCATCCAGTGCTCCGTGAGAAAGTCGTGGTGGCGGTCCTCTTTCGGATCGTTGGTCGGCTGGTCGTCGGGCGCCTTTACCGAGATGAGGTGGCCGTTCTGATCGATCAATGTGGTGGTATGCATGCATCCCCGGTCGGTTTGGCAAGAACGCGGAAGGTGAGTAAGGACACACGCTACCGCGGGTTTCTTTTGCGGAGACGGGGGCCGTTCGACTGAACCGTTGGGGATGCCGACTTGGCATTCCCGGCGGCGGAGTCTAGTTAGGCAGAGGGAGCCATGGCGGGCCGCGTGCCCAGCTTCTTTAGCATCCGGTAATGGGAGCGGATGGACTGCCAGAGGGTGGGATGGTGGTGATACGGGATGCCGTGCTCCTCCGCGACCTCTTCGACAATGCCGCTGATGGCCGGGTAGTGCACACTGCAAATTCGGGGAAACAGGTGGTGCTCAATCTGAAAGTTCAGACCGCCCACGTACCAGCAGACGAGTGGACTCGACCGCGCGAAATTGGCCGTCGTTTTCATTTCGTGGACGAGCCACGCGTCTTCCATCATGTCGTTGCCCTCTGCGGTGTGGTGGTCAGGTCCTTCCACTACGTGGGCCAGTTGAAACACGACGCCGAGGATGAGCCCGGCCGTCAGGTGCATCGATACAAAGCCGATGGCGAACTGCCACCATGCGACATTGAGCACCAGGAGCGGCACCACGATCATGTAGCCGTAGTAGAAAAGCTTCATCCCGAAAAGGGTAGCCAGCTCCTTCGGGGGGTGAGAAATGTCCTCGTATGGCCCCAGATCGTCTTCGAGGAGGTACTTGTAGTCTTTGACGAAGACCCAGAAGAGCGTCGAGAAGCTGTAGATCGCAAAGCCGTACCAGTGCTGCATCCGGTGAAACCAGTAGTGTTCGGACTCGGGCGAGAGGCGCAGCAGGGGTGAGACCTCCAGGTCCTCGTCGATGCCCTGAATGTTCGTGTAGGTGTGGTGGATGACGTTGTGCGTGATCTTCCACAGGTAACTGCTCGCCCCCAGTAGATCGAACGTCAATCCGAGCCAGTAATTGACGGTCTTGTTGGACGAATACGCGCCGTGGAGGGCGTCGTGCGAGATGCTGAACCCGCAGCCGGCGACGCCGACGCCCATGACGATGGCGAGACCAAGCATGGCCCACACTCCGAAGCCGCCGAACAGGATGAGGAAATACGGGACGAAGACGATCGAAAGCATGGCGATCGTCTTCACGGCCATCCGCACGTTCGCGTTCTTGGAGAGATCGTTTTCCTCGAAGTACGCATCGACCCGATCGCGGAGGTCGCTCGTGAATTCTTTCGACTTCTGATTGTCGAACGAGACGGTGGACTGAGCCATAGTGTGGGGCACAGGTGGTGGGAGAGAGCCGAAGGACAGTGTCGGCAGATGGCAGTACCCCAGTGAATGGGATCGCAAAGTTATGAAGCACGGGTGCCGGTTGCGAACGGGTTTTCATAACTGTTACTTAGCGGACGCGTACGGATCCGTTCGTGCTCAATGACAGTGAAGACCAGTCGCCCCACTACCGTACAGGGCTCACCACGAACGCACTGAGGGAATACATTGGAAATGGAGGCAGACGAAAGAGAAGGATGGCCGGTGGGAATTTGTCTCGTCTCGATACGTTCGGGACCGCTGTAATGTAATGCGCGTGCC
>CAZCUZ010000043.1:5826-22930 GCA_964502085.1 uncultured Salinivenus sp.
CCGTTAGAAACAGGTTGGGTGCACGGTTTCACTGGACCGAGGACATGGTGGATATCGAACACAAAAAGCGGCACCGCGGGCTTCCTAACGATGCCGTTCGACGTACCGATTGTATGACCCGCAGGCGTGTTTGTCACCTTTGGATATTGATGGCCCAAACGGGGTCCAACCAGGCCACGTGAGAATGTCGATCTCTTCCCCGGTGTCCGGGTGTTACGCAGCCAACACTGGGATTTCGGTCCATTCCTCGCAGGCGAGGCCCCGGACGATGTTGCCCCGATTGGACGAGTGGCGTCGAGAGCGTCCCAAATTTTGCCAACCTCGGTGTTCGTCGAGTGGGCCCCGGGCCCAGGAAAAGAAGCCGGTGCGTTTCGAGGGGCCTGTCCGCCGCGTGCTCAAGACCGGCGTGTCACGCCCGATTACCTGGTTTACGCGTGCGGGAGCATGTAATAAGCGACGGATTTAGCTTCCTGCCTGGGCATTCATGTCGCTACTACAGAAGCGCTCAAACTTGGGAATTGTCCCGTCGAACAGATTGGAGAAGTAATCGGTCGTTTCGATCGCGTGGTACAGTACACACTGCTCATTTGTGCAGTGATGCCCATTCGCGTCGTCTTGGTGGTCCTGCTGCATGGGGATTCCATTATTCACCAGTCCCAGGTTGTGACCAAACTCGTGCCGGAACACCGTTGCTTCAACCTTCTCTCGGGATGGTTGGGTGACCCCGCCGCTGATTTCTCGTATCGTCTGGCCAAAGAATGCCATTGAGGTGTTGTAGTAGGCAATTCCCAGTACGTTTTCGGTACTGTAGTTCCCGTCGAGAACGATGAAGTAGGCCCAGATGGTGTTGCCGGTCGCTTCCGTGTATTGATCTCGATGTTGGTTCTCCAAATTTCGAATCTGGTCTGTGGTATACGAGGATTGCCCGTGCGCGGGAATCTCACTTACAACCACGTCGATCGTGGATTTATGTACGTGGTCCGACAATGACGATTTTAAACTATCAAGGGCCTCCGCCGTCGGTTCGAAGCCGGTCATGTAGTCCACTTCGATTTTAAGCGTCGTGTACGTACTGTCGTCCAAAAACTGACGGGCAGCGTTTCCCGGGGCCGCTTCGCTATCGAATTGTTCGGTAGACGTGCCATCACCGTCGTTCGACCCTGAGGCGTCTGAATTGGACGAATCGGGGCCGGTCGGGCTCGATGAATCCGAACAGCCAACGAAGAGGAGGGTGCAGAGGAGGATTGTGAGCCCCCAGGTCGTCGCTCTGAACGTTGTCATATCGGGTGGGGAGGCGTCGAGAAGTCAAAATCCGCGGCGAGGACATCCGATTTCAAAACGGAATACTCCGCTCGTTGGTCACTGCGCGTTGAAAAGAGGCGGCGGGATCGATAGATCGTTACGCCATCCATGTCTTCGTTCGGTGGTCGCCACGCCAGGACGACACGGAATGCCAGTCATTGATCCATTAGAGGGGTACCCGGAATGAACTTCAATGACGGGGTACGGCGAGGCGAATCAAAAAAAGCGGCACCGCGGATACCGATCCGTCCGCAAGGAGGTCAACGCCTGCACGGACTCGCTGAAGACCGTGCTTCACGGGAGCCGAAGAGAGCGGAGAAGACCTCTTCACGGATCGGTAACTCCACGATGCCGCTCATACCGACGACCAAGGGTTGATGTGCACTTTCTCGTTCAGCTTCGGAGGGAGGAGTGTCACGAGGCGCGCCTCGCGACATTTTCTTCCCGACTATTCCGAAGCAAAGTGCACAGATAACTTTGGCATCTGGTCTCAGCTTTAAGAAATGGGCGATGGAGTGTAAGAAGAGGGTGGCAGCCATGGTCGATACGCCCATACCCCTACACCCAGTCACGCCCAAACGGGACTAGCCCATATTCTCCACGATCGCCTGGCCGAACTCGCTGCACTTCAGGAGCTCTGCGTCGTCCATGTTGCGCTCGAAGTCGTACGTCACGCGCTTCTGTCGGATCGTCTCTTCGAGCCCGTCGATGATGGCGTCCGCCGCTTCTTCCCAGCCCATGTAGCGGAACATCATTTCGCCGGAGAGGATGAGCGAGCTCGGATTCACCTTGTCCATGCCCGCGTACTTCGGTGCGGTGCCGTGCGTGGCTTCGAAGAGGGCGCGCCCGGTGTTGTAGTTGATGTTGGCGCCCGGGGCGATGCCGATGCCGCCGACCTCTGCGGCCATCGCGTCGGAAACGTAATCCCCGTTCAGGTTCATCGTGGCGATCACGTCGTACTCGTCGGGCCGCAGCAGGATCTGCTGCAGGAAGGCGTCGGCGATGTAGTCCTTGATAATGATCTCGCGGCCGTCGTCGGTCGTGAGCACCTGCCACGGCCCGCCGTCGAGATCTTCGGACCCGTATTCTTCCTTGGCGACCTCGTAGCCCCAGTCGCGGAAGGCGCCCTCCGTGAACTTCATGATGTTGCCCTTGTGGACGAGCGTCACGCTGTCGCGGCCGCGCTCGATGGCGTAATCGATCGCGGAGCGGACCAGGCGCTTGGTGCCTTCTTCCGAGATCGGCTTGATGCCGATGGCCGTGGAGTCGGGGAAGCGGATGGCCGTCTCGCCCATCTCCTCGATCAAGAATTTCTTGACCTTCTCGTTTTCCTCGGTGCCCATCTCGTACTCGATGCCGGCGTAGATGTCCTCCGAGTTTTCGCGGAACGTCACCATGTCCACGAGCTCCGGCTCCTTCAGCGGGGAGGGGACGTTGGGGAAGTGGCGCACCGGGCGGACGCAGGCGAAGAGGTCCAGCTCCTGCCGCAGGGCCACGTTAAGGGACCGGATGCCGCCGCCCACCGGTGTGGTGAGGGGGCCCTTGATGCTCACGAGGTACTCGCGAATGGCCTTGAACGTGTCCTCCGGCAGCCACTCGTCGAACTTGTCCTGGGCTTTGCCACCCGCGTAAACCTCGAACCACTGGAGCTCGCGGCTGCCGCCGTAGGCCGTTTCCACAGCGGCGTCGAAGACGGGCTGAGCCGCATTCCAGATGTCGGGGCCGGTCCCGTCGCCCTCGATGAAGGGAATGACGGGATTGTCGGGGACCTTGAGTGTGTCGCCCGACATGGTGATGGGTTCTCCTTCTGCGGGCGGAGTGACGTCGTCGAAAGAGGGGGAGTCAGTGGTGCTCATGGGGTAGAACGGTTGGTCGACAGAATCGGCGTGTGAAGAAAAGCGCCCGCCGACGGGGGGCGGGAGGAGATCCTCGTGTCCATCTTCCCAAAGTAGGAGGTGGGTCGGACTCCGTCTATTAGGAAAACGGAAAGATGCTCTTCGGTTTGGGGGAGAAAAGCGTTCAGTTGGGGGATGCGTACACGACGGACGAGCACAGGCCGAGTTGCGTCACAGTTCTGACCTGCTCGGGGGCAAAACCGGCGTCGAGGAGGAAGGCACGAAGGGACAGGGGGCGGGCGCCGCCGAGGGCGGGTGGAACGAAATGGGCAATCCCGGCCCAGAGGCGCGCCGCCGGCCGCCGGGACGGGCTCAGGTGGACGAGGACGAGTCGGCCCGTGGGCCGAAGCACGCGGTGCATTTCTTCCAGGCAAAGCGAAATTCGAGAGAGAGGAAGCACGTCGATCACGTAGCTCGAAAAGACGGCGTCGAAGGTATTGCGGGGATACGGAAGAGCAGTAGCGTCGCCCACGCGAACACAGTACTGATCGTGGGGACACTCCTCCATCCGGTGCCGCGCACGGGCGACCATCGCCGGGGTCAGGTCGAGGCCTTCCGTCCAGCCGTGCGGATTTGCGGCGGCGAGCGACTGCAGAGCACGTCCCGTCCCGCATCCCACGTCGAGCACCCGCTCTTCGTCCGTGACGTTCAGCCAGTCTCTGCCCATCGTGCGGGCACGACTGGAGAGCCACGGCACGACGCCGTCGTAGATTGGAGACAGGAGGGTGTAAAGTGTTCGCAGCGTATTGGGCGAGCGAAGGGAGAAAGGCAGCATTCGGTTGAGATAGTGGGGGGCACCCGTGTGTATCTGAACGCGGAGTGGGGAACTTGTCCTCTGCTGAAGCCTTCGGAGGCGTGGCACGTTCCTCTTTCGTTCCAACCCGCACGGTCTGCTGTCAGATGCCTTTCGTCGATGCACTGAAGGAACGATTGAAGAGCTACCGATCGCTCTGGGAGCAGGTCCTCTTCGGGATGTCGCTCCTGGGAATACTGACGGTGTCGCACCTCGCCATTCAGCAGGGGCGAGAGTTCGACCGGGGCTGTCTGGGCTTTTCGGGCCTCGACGCCGGCCAGATGGGATTCGACTGCTCAGCCGTCGTTTCCAGTAGTGCCGGCACGGTCCTGGGGCTTTCAAACATTACGTGGGGGCTCGGGTTCTACGTTGCGATTGCGCTTCTCTCCCTCGGAATGTTTGCGATCCGGTCGCGGTGGCGGGCCTGGGTGCATGGGGGACGACTGACGCTAATCGTCGCCGGTGCAGCGTATTCCGGATATCTGACGTACGTGCAGGTGAGCGTGCTCAACACGATGTGTGCGCTGTGTATGGTGTCCACCTTCCTTGTGGGCCTCCTGCTGATTTTTGAAGGCGTGCTTCTCGCTCGAACCGTTCAATCCTCTGATTCGACCATGTCTACCCGGCTGTTTAAGCGGAACCTGACGATGTACGTTTATCTCGCGGCGTTCGCTGTGGTGTTGATTGGGGCGGACGTGACGTACTTCAAGGCACTGGCTCCGGGCGGCCAGGAACGGGACACTGCGCACCGGGAGCAGTACGGCGGGGCGGCGTGCCAGCTCGATGCCCAGAAAGAGTCGGTCGATCCCTCCTCGCTCGTTTCGTTTCAGGACGTGACGAAGGGCCCCTCCGACGCGTCGGTCACCGTCGTCGAGTATTTTGATCCGAACTGCCCGCACTGCAAGGACTTTCACGAGACCATGAAGGAAGTGGTCTCGCAGTACGAGGATCAGGTGCGGTTCGTGTTTAAGCCGTTCCCGCTGCGGGGCTCGTCGCTTCCCGAGATTCAGGCCCTGTATGTCGCTCATCAGGAGGGCAAATTTACGGACATGCTCGAGGCGCAGTACGCGCGACAGAGCCGAACCGGCATCACGGAGCAGGATCTCGAGGCGATTGCGTCCGAGATTGACATGAATCCGGAGGTGCTCCTGTCCCGGATTGATGAGGACAAGTACCGCGAGCAGGTCATTGCCCAGCGCAAGCGGGCGATTAAGATCGGCGTGGAGAGTACACCTACCGTTTTGGTCAACGGTCACTTTGTGGGATCCCGCTCTCAGGAATGCATGGAACTGTTCATCGACCGGGCCCTGTCGGGGAAACTCGAATCGGAAGCGTCCGGCTAGCGGGACCGGGGAACTGCTCGTAGACGCCCCAGTGCTGAGGAGGCTGAACGATGGACGTGTTCGTTCCCGATCGCTTTGACGACGTTCTACGGGAGCCGGAGGTTCGGGCCGAGATTGTCCCCGACGACGGGACCTATCCGAACAACGACTCGCTTCCCCTGCTCCTCTACCGTCACGCGGTCCGTCGTTCCGTGCGAGCCCCCGCCCGGACGATGGAGCGTCTCTTTTGGGCTCACGCATGGACGGGGGCCTGGCGCGACGGCATCTTTGGCTACCACCACTACCACAGCACGGCCCACGAGGTGCTCGGCATTGCCGGAGGGACGGCCACCGTGCAACTCGGTGGGCCGGACGGCCTTACCGTCGACGTGACGACGGGCGACGTGCTCGTGCTCCCCGCCGGTGTGGCCCACAAAAATCTTGGGGCGAACGCGAACTTCCTGGTCGTAGGGGCCTATCCGCAGGGGCAAAGCTGGGACCTGAAGACCGGAGCGCCGGAGGATCGGCCGGAGGCCGACCACAACGTCGAACGGGTGCCCCTTCCCACTCAGGATCCCGTCTACGGAGACCGCGGTCCGCTGCTCGAACACTGGTCGGTGTGATGTCTCTGTTTCTGTCCAAAGTGCTAAGTTTCCTGATCCACCCGCTGTCGCTCGGGCTGTCGCTGGTGGTCGTGGGCGGGGCGCTTTCGTACGGATGGGATCAGAGAGCCCTGGGCATCGGAGCGGCGGGCGTCCTGGTCCTCTGGATTGCGTCGACGCCGCTCTTTGCCGACTGGCTGCGTGGAACCCTGGAGCACCGATTTCCTCCCGCCCGGGTGTCGGGCGCACCGGCGGGCGACGTCATCGTCACCCTTGGGGGCGCCGTGGGGGCCCCACGTCCGCCGCGCGTGTATCCCGACCTGAACGGGGCGGCGGACCGCGTCTGGCACGCCGCCCGGCTCTATCAGGCCGGGAAGGCGCCCTTTGTCATTGCCAGCGGTGGGACGCTTCCCTGGAAGGACGGTCGTTTTCGGGAAGCCTCTGCCATGGAAACGCTGCTGACCAGCTGGGACGTGCCTGCCGACTCAATCCTCAAGGAATCCTCCAGTGCGAACACCTACGAAAACGCGACGAACACGGCGGAGATTGTCGAGGAACGCGGGTTCGACCGCGTGCTGCTCGTGACCTCGGCTCTCCACATGCGTCGTGCCCTGGCGACCTTCCGGAGTGCTGGGGTAAACGCCGTCCCCGTGGCTACGGATTATCAGGTCGTGGACTCGAACACGACGCTCCTTCGCTTTCTGCCGAGTGCAGGGGCCCTCGGGGGGAGCACCGCAGCCATTCGGGAGCACGTGGGCTACATTGTTTACGACTGGCGAGGGTGGATCGCGGAGGTGGCCGGGGCAGATCCCTCTGTTCGGCGTCGAGGGACCGCTTCGCCGGTCGGCAAGAGCCGATGTCAAGCCCTTCTTGCCTAGATCGGTTCTGCCGGGGAGAATCGTGCGGAGCCGGGTTCAGTAGGACGTACATTTTGCGGCATTTTGGGTATACTCTCCATCTATGGATCCCTCTCAGTATCAACTGTTCTACCGGTTTGGGATTGCCCTCGTCCTCGGACTGTTCATTGGGCTGCAGCGGGAGTATGCCTATCGGAAAAAGAGAAGGGAAGAAGGGGAGCTCATGGCAGGGGCCCGCACATTTCCGATCATTGCGCTTCTGGGGGCTGTGTCGGCCCTAGGGGCGGGGGAGCTGGAGAGTGCCCTTCCGTTTGCCGCAAGCGTCGCTGCGGTGGGCCTCCTGATGGCTGTGGGACACTACTGGCAGGCGCAGGACCGCGACATGGGGCTCACGACTGAGATGACCGCCCTGGTGACCTTTTTTACCGGAGCGCTCTGCTACTGGGGACACCTTCGGCTCGCCGCCGTTCTGGGGGTAGGCACGGCGGTCCTGCTTTCCATGAAGGTGCAGACCCATACCCTCGCGCGCCGAATTGACAGCGAGGACGTATACGCAACGCTGAAGTTTGCGGTCATTACGGTCGTTGTCTTGCCGTTGCTTCCCCAGCAGGGGTACGGACCGTCTCCGTTCGACGTGCTGGTCCCCTACAACGTCTGGCTGATGGTGGTGCTGATTTCCGGCATCAGTTTTCTGGGGTACGTACTCATTCAGGTCATTGGGCCGCGGCGGGGCGTGGGGCTGACCGGCATTCTCGGCGGATTGGCGTCGAGCACGGCGGTCACGCTGAGCGTAGCCGAGCGGAGCCGAGACTCGAAGGGACTGGATCAGGCCTTTGCTCTGGCCGTGCTGTTGGCCTGGTCGATTATGTTCGGTCGGGTCCTCGTCGAGGTGGCGGTGGTACATCCACCTCTTCTTCGAACCGTCTGGGCCCCGATTCTCGGCGTGACGCTGGCCAGTCTTCTCTACTGCGGGTACCTGTACCGGGTGGGGCGGACCGACGAGGCAGACGAGCCTCAGACGGTCCGCAACCCGTTCCGGCTCACGCCGGCCATCACGTTTGGGGTGCTCTACGCCGTCATCCTCGTGGCATCGAACTGGGCCCAGGCGTACTTCGGGGACGCCGGGGTGTACCTGTCGAGCGTCGTGGCGGGACTGGCGGACGTGGACGCCATCACGCTGTCGATGGCGCGGCTCCATGGGAGCGGCGACCTCACGGACACGACTGCCACCCGAGCCATTTTGATCGCAGCGGCCTCCAATACGGTGTTGAAGGGGGGCATCGTGGCTCTCACCGGCACCCGCGGTCTGCGCCGAGCGGTCGTGCCCGGCCTGCTCCTCATTGTTGGAGCTTGTCTGTTGGCCGCGGCGCTGGTGTAGGACACGCATCAATTGGGGAGGCCGATGCGTCTAATACGCCCCGTCGACTCGTGAACGACCGTCCCAGGTATGCGTCGGTTTCTGGTGGCAATGCTTCTTGGGTTCTGTGTCGCAGGGAGCGAGGGTCTTCTGTGGGCCCAGGACTCGACCGAGGCCTGGTACGAGTGGGCCTGGACCCCGATTGTGAGCACGGAGGGCGTGCAGATTTCGTACCTCTTCTACCGGGAGGCCGACACCGTGAACGACGGGGTCGTCCTCCGCCTCCGCAACACGAACGACGTGGCGGTCCGCTATTCGTTCACGATCCTCTTTCGCGGGCCCAAGGACGCGACCCAGGCGGAGGTGGAGGGACGGCTGGGGCCGGGGGAGGTGAAGACGGGCGACGAAGATGGGCTGTATTGGGTGCCGTTTCGAGAAGGGAATGCCGTGGGGAAGGTGGGACTCCGAGGAATTGAGATCACGCGAATGGAGGAGGGGTAGTCCACTCGTCGAAGGGGAATAAATCCTCCGTGGAGAACGGACGGACCTCCCTCGATTACAAAACTGTCGAACGCCTTGACGCGTACAGAAATTCTGCCTTCCGGAGCATCGGGAGGCGTTCGCCGTTCGTCGGACAATTCGGTTCGCTACTGTGAGTACGCCTGACGTTTCTACCGCTGCCGTCCCCGACCCCTCGTCGGTCGACCAGCAGCTGAAGAAGGAAATTGACAAGCGGCGGACCTTCGCCATCATCAGTCACCCGGATGCCGGGAAGACGACCCTCACGGAAAAGCTGCTCCTCAAAGGAGGCGCCATCCACGAGGCCGGTGAGATTAAGGCGCGGAAGGCCGACCGATTTGCCCTCAGCGACTGGATGACGATGGAGCAGGAGCGGGGCATCAGCGTCACCTCGTCGGTCATGAAGTTTCCGTACCGGGGGTTCGAGATGAATCTCCTCGATACCCCCGGCCACCGCGACTTTTCGGAGGACACCTACCGGGTGCTGACGGCGGTGGACAGCGTCATCATGGTCCTCGACAACGCGAACGGCGTCGAGCAGCAGACGGAGAAGCTGATGGAGGTGTGTCGAATGCGGGACACCCCCATCATCACCTTCGTCAACAAGATGGACCGGCACGGCCTCCCGCCCCTCGAGATTCTCGACGACATCGAGCAGACGCTCGAGCTAGATACCGTTCCGCTGTCTTGGCCCATCGGGATGGGCGATCGCTTTCGCGGCACCTACAACCTGTACCGCAACGAGCTGCACCTCTTTTCGCACGCCGACATGGAAGGGGAACACGAGCGCCTGCCCATCGAGGACCTCGACGACCCGCAGCTCGACGAGGTGCTTCGCGATCAGGCCGACGACCTCCGGTTTGACGTGGAGCTGGTGCGCGAGGCCGGCGACGAACTGGACATGGAGGCGTATCGACAAGGAAGGCAGACACCCGTCTTTTTTGGCAGCGCGCTCAGCAACTTCGGGGTGGGCGACATGTTCGACACCTTCGTCGAAATCGCGCCGCCGCCTCAGCCGCGACCCACCGTCACCCGCACCGTGTCGCCGTACGAGGAGGACTTTACCGGCGTGGCCTTTAAGATTCAGGCGAACATGGATCCGAAGCACCACGACCGGATGGCCTTCGTGCGCGTCTGCTCGGGGCGCTTCAAGAAGGGGATGACGGTGATTCATCACCGGACCGGACAGGAAATGCGTCTGAATAACGCCACTACATTCATGGCGCAGGATCGAGAGGGCGTGGACACGGCCTATCCGGGCGACATTATCGGCATCATGAGTCACGGGCGGGTCAAGATCGGCGACAGCTTTTCGGCGAAGGAGCCCCTGCACTTCACCGGCGTGCCCAGCTTTGCGCCGGAGCACTTCCGGAAGGTGCACCTCGACGATCCTTTTCGGTCGAAGCACCTGAGCAAGGGACTCACGCAGCTGAGCGAAGAAGGGGCCATCCAGGCGTTTCGGCCGCTTCGAGGCAACGACTACATCCTCGGGGCCGTCGGCGAGCTGCAGTTCGACGTTACGCTCGATCGGCTGGCGGACGAGTACAACGTGGACGCTCACCTCACGGGAGCGCCCTACGCCTGCTGTCGATGGATAGAGGGGCCGTCTGAGGACGTGGAGGAGTTTCGGAGTGAGAACCGGGAGAATCTTTTCGAAGATGCCGATGGTGATCTGGCCTACCTCGCCCTCAGCGACTACCGACTGGAGCGCACGGTCGAAGAGTGGCCCCGAATCACGTTTGCATCGACGAAGCAACACACCGCCGAGGCGGAATAGTCGACGCTACAATTGCTTCGCTCGCGGAGAGAAGGGGAGCGGTACGTGAGAAGCAGGGGGCGCTTTCGGGCAGGACCCTCGCCGTGAGCTTCTCATACATATACTCTAAGGTCGTGGACGGAATTGATTTCCATTGAACATGCCCGACCCGCTTCTTCTCGGAGGCATCCTCATTGCCTGCTTCGTGGCCTACAACATTGGGGGGGCTACGACGGGCCCCGCCTTCGGGCCGGCCATTGGGGCCAACGTGCTTTCCAAGCCGGCTGCGGGGGTGTTGATGGCGATCGGGTTTTTTCTGGGGGCCGGGACGATTGGGCGACGCGTCGTGGATACCCTCGGGGTCGAGCTCGTTCGCGATCCCGGAGTGTTTACCCTGGAGGCGAGTATCATCGTCCTCTTCTTTATCGGGAGCGCCTTGCTGGTCGGCAATCTCGTGGGGGCGCCCGCCTCTACCTCAATGACGGCGGTGGGGGCGATCATCGGGCTTGGCCTCGCCACCGACGAACTGAATTTTGCCGTCGTCGGCGAAATTCTCGCCTGGTGGGTGCTGTCGCCCATCATCGGCTTCTGGATTTCTGTGATGATCGGTCGATACGGGTACGCGACCATCGATCGCATCATCTCGATCCAGCAGACGGAGGGACCTCTGGTCGTCTTTGAACGCCGAGGACTCGGGTTCGTGATGAGACTGGGGCCGAATACCACCCGACGAGAGTTTATCGGCACGATCGTGCTCATCGCAATCGGCTGTTTGATGGCCTTCAGCTCAGGGACGAGCAACATCGCGAATGCGGTAGCGCCGCTGGTGGGGAGTGGGGCTTTGGACATGAATCCGGCCATCTACGTCGGGTCCGCCGCTGTGGCGGTAGGGGCGCTCACCATTGCCCGTCGCACAATGGAGACGCTGGGAAATGACATTACCGATCTGCCCCTGACGGCGGCGATCGTCGTTGCGGTGCTCAGCTCGACGATCGTGATTCTGCTGTCGCTTCTCGGGATCCCGGCGAGCTTTGTCGTGGTCGCGACGGTGTGCATTATTGGGCTCGGGTGGGGACGATCGACGCGGGCCGTGTCGGTGGCCGATGCGGTGCGGGGAGAGGTATCTCCCTCGGTCTCGATTGGAGCACTGCGCCGTAAGACGGGGGCGCCGACCGTTGGGAATCCAGGTCCATCGTCGACCCCGGCCTCCCGCATCGGGGATCCGCACGTGGGACAGACGCGAACCGCGCCCGCCCGGTCGGATCTGTTCGATCCGGGGACCACCGTGCGGGTAATCCTCATGCAAAACGTGGTGCCCCTTTTGGCGACTGCCGCGTCGTATGGTACCTTTCTCCTGCTCGGTCCTACCTGAAAGAACGGGAAGTCGTACGACTCTTGAATGAAGGGTAAGGAAGATCCCATGCAACTGCGCGGTCGCCAGACCCAATTCTACATTGACGTCATCTACGGAGTAGGGTTTGCCGTTGGCTTTGGGTATCTCTTGTTTGGGGGGATGAATGCCCACATCGCTGCGTTTGAAGGAGGACTCGTCTTGGGGTACATCCTCCGGGTCTGGGAGAACATGAGTGTGTACGAACGAATTTTGCAGGAGGAAGTCGCGGCCGAGGCGGAAGAGGCGGTCGTCGAAGAGGCAGAAGAAGCGGTTGCCGAGGAAGCAGAGACGGTCGTTGCCGAGGAAATTGAGGATCGTGTGTCCGGGGCGGCGGAGACGGAGGTGGCCCGTCAGGTTGCCGAACAGGTGCCCGAGGAGGTCGAGAAGCAGGTTCTGGAGAAAATGACGGCGGAAATCGAGGAGCGGGTCGAGCACGAACTGGAAAAACGGGTTGCCGAGGAAGTCGAGTCCCGGCTCAACGACGACGAAGGGGGGCAAATTTAGTCGTGAAGACGACGTCATAGACGGACTCTAAGGAGGAAAGGCCTTTGGTCGGAGAGACGTGCGGTCTCTGATCGAGTGCAGGTCCTACCGGTTTTTTTGCGACACCCCATACCGCTGCCGTGTCTTTTGATCGCCGCCGATGGCCGACTTGTCGAGGGCTTTCCCGGTGCGTCGGCCGCGCGCCTGATTGAGGGACGGGAGGGGGCGATCTACCGACGTTCGTGCGGCCCGTAGTGCCTGGGCAATCATTTCGACATTTGCCCCTCACAACTCGCAACTGCCTGTGCGTATCGTTTCCCTCCTGCCGGCCGCGACCGAGTGGATCTGCGAGTTCGGCGGGGCCGAGGCCCTCGTCGGCCGCTCTCACGAGTGCGATTATCCGCCTGAGATACAGGATCGCCCGGTCGTGACGGCCCCGGCGTACGACGCCGACGGGGACTCGACTGCCATCAACGACGCCGTGCAGGGGCAGGTGCAGGCAGGGCTCAGTCTCTACCGGGTGGATCTCGACCGGCTGCGGACGCTGGAGCCCGACCTCATCGTCACGCAGGATCAGTGCGACGTGTGCGCGGTGAGTCGGGCGGAGCTGGAGGAGCGCCTGGCGGAGTGGACGGGCTCGGCGCCCGACGTCTTTTCGATGCAGCCCCGCACCCTGAAGGAAGTGCTGGACGAAGCCCTTCGACTGGGGAAGGTGATGGATCGACTCGACACGGCGATGCCAGTGCTCGCCAATTTAGAGACGGGTCTTCGGGGCCTCCGCAACCAGATCGGCGTGGATCGCCAGACGAATCCCCGGTCGCTCCCCTCGGTGGCGTGCGTCGAGTGGATGGAGCCGCTCATGGTGGCGGGGCACTGGATGCCCGACGTGGTGGAGATGGCGGGCGGGCGCGCCGTGCTGGGGGCCGCAGGGGAGCCCACGCGCCGGGTGGACGGGTCGACCCTCCGAGACGCCGATCCGGACGTGATTGCCTGCATGCCCTGTGGATTTTCAATCGAAGAGACCCGTCGGGATCTCCACTACCTCACCGAACGGGAGGGATGGAACGCCCTCTCGGCCGTGCGGACAGGGCGCGTCGTTCTACTGGATGGAAATGCGTACTACAACCGCCCCGGCGTCCGCATCTACCGCGCCATTGAAGTGATGGCTTCCGTGCTGTATCCGGACCTATCGCTGGATCCCGTGCCCGCAAATTGGGAACGCCAGTGGCTCGGGGAGGCACCGGTGCCGACAGAATAGGCTCGTTTCTCGTAGAGCTGGATCATCTGCGTTCATCGCGTAGTTTAGGGTTGCTGCTGTCTGAAGGGGGACGTGCCGTCCTCTTTGGACTGTGCTGTACCACCGTTGCTACCCCTTTTCATCACCGCCGACGCGACGACGTTCGTATATGAAACGATCGGAGTTTAGCTACGAGTATCCCGAAGAACTGATTGCCGAATATCCCGCGGAGCCTCGCGATTCCTGCCGCCTTATGGTCGTGGATCGCGAGGAGCAGGAGGTCGAGCATAATTCCTTTAAGAACCTCCCCGACTTTTTTAATGAGGGCGACGTTCTCGTCGTCAACAATACGAAGGTGTATCCGGCTCGTATTTACGGGCAAAAAAAGAAGACCGGGGCCGACATCGAGGTCTTCTTGCTCCGGGAGCTCAACCCCGAGAGTCGACTGTGGGACGTGATGGTCGATCCTGCCCGGAAGATTCGGATTGGCAACAAACTCGAATTTGACGACGAGCTGACCGCCGAGGTGATCGACAACACCACCTCGCGGGGACGCACCATCCGATTCTCGTTCGACAAATCGAACGACGAGCTCTACGCCAAAATTCGGGAGCTGGGAGAGACGCCCCTCCCGCCGTACATCGATCGGGAGGTGGAGGAGGAAGACCGCCAGCGCTACCAGACCATTTTTGCCAAGCATCGGGGGGCAGTGGCGGCTCCCACGGCCGGGCTTCACTTCACCGAAGACCTGGTGGAGCGGCTCGAGGAGAAGGGCGTGGACGTGGTGCCCATCACGCTGCACGTGGGGCGCGGGACGTTCCGGCCCGTCGACGTCGAGGACCTCACGAAGCACCGCATGGACTCCGAGGAGTTCACCATTCCCGAGGAAACGGCGGAGGCGGTCAACCGGGCCCTGCTCTCCGAGGAAAACACCGTCACGGCCTGCGGAACGACAGTCGTCCGCGCCCTCGAATCGAGCCTCTCGGCCGACGAAACGCTGAAGGCCGACCACAGCTGGACGGACCTCTTCGTGTATCCGGAGTACGACTTTAAGATCACGGAACGGATGATCACCAATTTTCACCGTCCCGAGAGCACACTCTACATGATGGCCTCCGCCTTCATGGGCTACGACTATGCCTTTGAGGTCTACGAGAAGGCGTTCGAGGAAGAGTACCGTCTCTTTTCGTTCGGCGACGCGATGCTGATCGAATAGGCTCCTTTTTACGGTTCGCTCACCAACGATTCAGTTGGATGTCTAAAGGATTTGAGAGCGGCGACGCAAACGAAGTGGCGGTACTGGTGCCCGCCGCCGGGGAAGGGAGTCGACTCGGCGGGCCGCGGAAGCAGTTTCGGACGCTGGGGGACCGGCCCCTCCTCGTGCAGGTTCTTCTCGCCTTCGAGGAGCATGCAGAGGTGGGGCATATCATCGTCGCCGTGCCCGAGCCCCACGTACAGGAAGTGAGCGACCGGCTGCAGGCAGAGGGCCTTAGTAGCATCACTGCGGTCGTGAGCGGAGGCGATTCGCGCCAGGCGTCTGTCCGGCACGCCCTTCGGGCTGTGCCGGCGCCCGTTGAAGTCGTGCTCGTCCACGACGCCGTCCGCCCCTTCGTACAGGCTCGCGAGGTCGGGGCCGTCATCCAGACCACTCGCAGTCATGGGGCCGCCGCGCTCGCCATGCCGGTGGCCGACACGCTGCGATCGGTGTCCGAGGACACCTTTGAGGAGACCGTCCCGCGCCAGGGGCTGTATCGAATGCAGACTCCCCAGGGATTTCGTCGTGCGTGGCTCGAGGAGGCCCATCGCGCCGCCGTGCGGGCCGACGGGCAGCCGGCGACGGACGACGTGGGGCTCGTTCAGCGCAACGGTCGCACCGTTCGACTGGTGCGAGGGCGTCGGCGAAACTTCAAGATTACGGCGAAGAGCGACTGGGAACTGGCGCAACAGCTCTGGGAGCCCTGGACGAACGACCCCGATCGCTTTTCCCCGGCGTCTTGACGACCTCCTCTGGATTCTCTGCTTCGGTTGTACGTGCCATGCGGATCGGGATCGGCTACGACGTTCATCGGCTGGAGGCGGAGTGCACGCTCGTGATCGGGGGCGTAACCATTCCGCACGACCGGGGCCTCGCGGGGCATTCCGACGCCGACGTGCTTCTTCACGCCATTGGTGACGCGCTCCTCGGTGCCGCTGCTCTCGGGGACATCGGGGTGCTCTTTCCGGACACGGACGCGGAGTGGGAGGGGGCCGACAGTCAGGTCTTGCTGCGACGGGTGGGTCGCGAGGTTCGGGAAGCCGGGTACGAGCCGCACAACGTAGACGCGACGGTCGTGCTCGAACGTCCCAAGCTGCGGCCGTACATCCATTCGATGCGGGAGAACGTGGCGGGGTGTCTCGATTGTTCGATCGAGGACGTGTCCGTCAAGGCGACGACGAACGAAGGGTTGGGGGCGATTGGGGGAGAAGAGGGGGCCGTCGCGCACGCTGTGTGTCTCCTTCGGTCCCGGTAGCTTGTCGAACGGTTCCTTGAGTGGGCTCACGCCAACCGAATGGTTCTCGAGTGGTTTTCTGATTTTTTTGGATGGATGCAGGACCTCCCGCCGGTGTGGGCGTACGTCACGATCCTCGTCATTGCATATGGGGAAAACGTGGCCCCGCCCATTCCCGGAGACGTAGTGGTCGTGTTCGGGGGGTACCTTGCGGGGATCGGGCACCTCCACCTGGGCGTGGTCGTGTTTCTCTCCACCGTGGGAGGGGCCCTCGGGTTTATGACGATGTTTCTGTTCGGGTATCGGTTTGGGGAGGTGGTGTTCAATCCGGACCGGCTTCGATGGCTTCCCCGGGACGGATTTGAAACGGCGCGTCGATGGATTCATCGCTACGGGTACGGCGTGATTGCCGCGAATCGGTTTCTGAGCGGGGCCCGGTCGGTCATTTCCCTCACGGCCGGGGTGGCTCGGATGGAGCCCTGGCGGGCCTTCTGGTGGTGTACCGTTAGTGCGCTCCTGTGGACGGGACTCATCAGCTATGCCGGCTACGCAGTCGGGGAGAACTGGGAGGTCGTGGTCTTGTATCTGCGGGCCTATGGACGCGTGATCTTGGCACTGTTAGGGCTTTTGGGTCTCGGGTTGCTGCTCCGATGGTACTGGACTCATCGGCGCCGCTCGTCTGCGCCGCCTCCCGAAGAGAGTGCGGAACCGCGGTCGGATTTGCCAGGGTGAGAATCCGCCGAAGACCGAACATTCGACGTCCTGAGTCGTGAATCCTATTCCCGTCTAGCAGGATCGAGCAAGCTGACGTAGCTCAACTGGCAGAGCAGCTCACTTGTAATGAGCAGGTTGGCGGTTCGAGTCCGCTCGTCAGCTCCGAGGAACGAGGTCTCTCGGAAGGGCCTCTTCATTTGAAATTCGACCCCGCCCGGGGCAACTTTTCGGGCTCATACGTCTTGAATTGCAATCGGAAGACGAGCCCGGGGGGGATGCCTTGGCGCGTGTCGAGACGTTCTGGGTCGGTAGCGAAGTGGCCAAACGCACCAGACTGTAAATCTGGCGGCTCTGCCTTCGGAGGTTCGAATCCTCCCCGGCCCAC
>CAZCUZ010000044.1:0-22591 GCA_964502085.1 uncultured Salinivenus sp.
ACCGCCGTGGACCTGTGAAGCGGTTCTCCCGGAAGCAGTACACCTGCTAGAGGAAGTGCCTACGAGACCGAAGCGACTTGTGGCGATTCTGGGAGGGAGATTTTCGACTCTCCTATTCCTACGACCAGCGTGAGGTACAAATTCGCTCGAAGAGTGCCTAACGGAGAGGTCGGCGTCTCCTCTTCTTCCGTGAATCTTGAGATCTACCTGGAGAGTGTTCTCCGCACGAAGATCTGATGTCAGGGTCGTGCAACGCGTGTGTCGACTGTGCGTATTCTTTTGGAAGCGCTTCCTTTAGTGTTGTTGTTTCCACCGGTACACAGAGAGAACTGTTACGCTCTTCTGATGTGCTGGCTGATTGGGTACGGGCAGAAGAACACGCCCAAATGCATAGGCGCCCACACCCGTTGCCGAGGCAGGGGCCAGTAGATTGTTGTAACCTCGTCCTCATCAATTGCTACCGATTGCCACCATGGACGTTGAGCCCTACCAACCCACCCACCCCGTTCGCTTCGTCACCGCCACGAGCCTCTTCGACGGGCACGACGCGGCAATAAACATCATGCGTCGCATTCTGCAGGCCACCGGCGCGGAGGTCATCCACCTCGGCCACAACCGCTCGGTGAAGGACGTCGTGGAAACGGCCATCGAGGAGGACGTGCAGGGGATTGCCGTGTCCAGCTATCAGGGGGGGCACGTGGAGTATTTCAAGTACATGCACGATCTGCTGGAGGAGCACGGGGCCGGGCACGTCCGCGTCTACGGCGGGGGCGGCGGGGTCATCGTGCCGGAGGAGAAGCAGGAGCTGGAGGACTACGGCATTGCCCACATTTTCTCGCCGGACGAGGGGATGGAGATGGGGCTGCAGGGGATGATCAATCGGATGGTGGAAGAATGCGACGTTCCGATTTCGGAATGTGGATTTCGGAATGCGGAATCGGCCTCCGCTCGAGATCCACGGAGGGTCGCCAGATATTTATCGGCCGTTGAAATGGATGAATCAGCGCGAGTCGAAGTGCCATCTCTCGTCGACGAGGAGGGAAAAGCGAGCCCTGGTGGACGCCTTGGTGGAGACGGAGAGAGTACCCCAGACAGTTTCGAGCCCGAAGAATTCCACACTCCACACTCCACAATCCCCACTCTCGGAATCACGGGGACGGGGGGGGCGGGGAAGTCGACCTTGACGGATGAGCTGGTGCGGCGGTTTCTGAATGATTCCGACGACCTGGAGGTGGCCGTGCTGTCGGTGGATCCCACGCGGCGGCGAACTGGAGGCGCCCTGCTGGGCGATCGGATTCGGATGAATGCCCTCTACGGCAAAAATTCGGAGCGGGCCTACATGCGCTCCTTCGCGACGCGGGAGGCCAACCGCTCGACCAGCGAGGCGATGCAGGAGGCGATCGACGTGTGCCGGGCGGCCGGATTTGATCTCATCGTTCTCGAAACGGCCGGCATCGGGCAGAGCGACACCGAGATCGTGGACCTGGCGGACCTGTCGCTCTACGTCATGACCCACGACTTTGGCGCACAGACGCAGCTGGAAAAGATCGGCATGCTCGATCTCGCCGACTTCGTGGCGATCAACAAGTTCGAGAAGCGCGGCTCGGAGGATGCGCTCCGCGACGTGCGGAAGCAGGTGCAGCGCAACCGCCTCCGCTTCGACGACGATCCGGAGGACATGCCCGTGTATCCAACCATGGCCTCGCACTTCGGGGATCCGGGCGTCACGCGGCTCTACCTTGCCCTCCTCGATCGTCTAAATGAAGACTTTCCGTTTGAGCGGCGATCCCGGACGTACGATCCGGACGAGGTGCCCGAGGTCGATCCGTCGGACGTTGCCGTCATCCCGCCCGACCGGCAGCGCTACCTCGGCGAAATCGCGGAGACCTGCGACGAGTACCGCGACTGGGCCGAGCAGCAGGTCGAGTACGCCCGCAAGTGGGGAGAGGCGAAGGGGGCCCGCGAGCAAGTCGAAAACTGGGCGCCGGAGGACAAAGAGCAGCTCGCCGGGCGCCTCGACGAGATGACGCAGCACTGGTGGGACAAGCTCGACAAGCGCTGCAAGGACATTCTCCAGCACTGGGACGATCTGGCGGAGGAGTACCGACAGGAGGAGTTTACGTACACCGTGCGGGGGCGGGACTTTACCGTGCCGCTGTACCGAGAAAGCCTGAGCGGGACGAAGATTCCGCGCGTCGCTCTCCCCAAGACGGACGATCCGGGCGAGCGACTGGAGTTTGCCCTCTTCGAAAACCTGCCGGGCTACTTTCCCTTCACGGCGGGGGTCTTTCCGTTCAAGCGGGAGGGCGAGGAGCCGACGCGCATGTTTGCGGGCGAAGGCTCCCCGGAGCGCACGAACCGCCGCTTCCATCTCGTCTCGGAGGGGGCGGAGGCCAACCGGCTGTCGACGGCCTTCGACTCGGTGACGCTCTACGGGCACGATCCGGCCGAGCGGCCCGACGTATACGGAAAGGTGGGCAACGCGGGCGTCTCCATCTGCACGCTCGACGACATGAAGAAGCTCTTCTCGGGCTTCGACCTCTGCGATCCGAAGACGAGCGTGTCGATGACGATCAACGGGCCCGCGCCGATGATTCTGGCGATGTTTCTGAACACAGCCATCGACCAGCAGGTCGAGAAGCACCTGCGGGAAGAGGGGCGGTGGGACGAGGTGGAAGCCGTGATCGACGAGAAGCTGGGCGGGAGCCCGCCCCGGACTGGATCCGGGGATCATCCGGAATACGTCCCGTACGGGCCGGACGGACAGCCCCAGGAGATGCCCGAGAATCACGACGGCAGCGGGCTGGGCCTCCTGGGCACGAGCGGCGAGGAGCTCGTGGAGTGGGGCGTGCTCGACCGCGAGACCTACGAAGAAATCAAGGCGGAGACGCTGCACGTGGTGCGGGGCACGGTCCAGGCCGACATTTTGAAGGAGGATCAGGCCCAGAATACCTGCATCTTCTCGACGGACTTCGCCCTCCGCCTGATGGGCGACATCCAGCAGTACTTCATCGACTGGGACGTCCGCAACTTCTACTCGGTCTCCATTTCCGGCTACCATATCGCCGAGGCGGGGGCCAACCCGATTACGCAGTTGGCCTTCACCCTGGCCAACGGCTTCACGTACGTCGAGTACTACCTGAGTCGGGGGATGGACGTCGACGATTTCGCCCAGAACCTGTCGTTCTTCTTTTCGAACGGCATGGATCCGGAGTACAGCGTCATCGGACGGGTGGCGCGGCGCATCTGGGCGGTGGCGATGCGGGAGCTCTACGGCGCGAGCGAACGGAGTCAGAAGCTGAAGTACCACATCCAGACCTCCGGCCGCAGCCTGCACGCGGAGGAGATCCAGTTCAACGACATCCGCACGACGCTGCAGGCACTGATGGCGATCTACGACAACTGCAACTCCCTCCACACCAACGCCTACGACGAGGCGATCACCACGCCCACGGAGGAGAGCGTGCGGCGCGCGATTGCCATTCAGATGATCATCAGCGAGGAGCTGGGCATGACGATGAACGAGAACCCGCTCCAGGGCTCGTTCATCATCGAAGAGCTCACGGATCTGGTCGAGGAGGCGGTGCTCCACGAGTTCGAGCGCATCAACAATCGCGGCGGGGTGCTGGGGGCGATGGAGTCGATGTACCAGCGGGGCAAGATTCAGGAGGAGTCGATGAAATACGAGGAGACGAAGCACTCCGGCGAGCGGCCCGTGATCGGGGTGAACACGTTCACGCGGGACGAAGAGGAGGAAGAGGACGACGACGAGGAGGTCGAACTCATGCGCTCCTCCGACGACGAGAAGCAGCATCAGCTCCGCAATCTATACGCCTTCCAGTCTCGATACGCCGACAAGAATGCGGCCGTCATTGAGGAACTGAAGGAAACGGCCCGGCGGGGGGAGAACACGTTCGACGTGCTCATGGAGGCGGTGAAGTACTGCTCGCTCGGGCAGATCACCGAGGCCCTGTTCGAGGTGGGGGGCGAGTATCGGCGGAATATGTAATGAGGTCCCGTCTCTCGTAAGCGGTTGTTTTGATAGAATCACAAGTTTGTCCAGGCCCGGAAAGAAGCAAAGAATCGATTTATCCACGAGTTGCACTTCGCTCCGTACTCGGAGTTGCTGATCCGCAGACCGCCCTCCAGTAGGATCGTCCTGACCCATCGGTAGCTGGGATACGCGCTGTCGGACTTGGAGACGGAATCCGTTTCGGAGCGCGCTACGTTCCGGCGCTTCGTCCGCCGGTCCCAGGGGCGTCTCCCTGAGAAGAGTCCTTTCCGGTAGAGCTCCTCTGTGATGCGGCATTCTCAGGCGAAATCCCCGGCGAATGGTGGGGGACTTCGTTTCCCTTGTTGAAAAGCACGAGCGCAACGGGCTTTCCGTCCTCGTTTTCGGCCCGCCTCACTGTGAGGTACACGACCCGGGCCTGGCTATCGAACTGAACCTCAATGGGGCGAGCAACGGTCGGCTCTCTTTCTTTAAAGGCCTTGAGGAGGGCTGCCTGGAGCGCCGACTGTAGCTCCGGACGCGCGAGACGTATGACCTGGCTCGTAGGGGGGCCTTCGGGATGTTGCAGGTACCGCCCAGCACGAGCGGAGAGATGAACGGCGTTGAGGTCTTCGTCAACGAGGATGCTGGCAGGTCCTACCTCGCCAAGAATCTGGTTGTGAAGGGGCGCCTCGGAGAGAGGAGCGTCCGGCCGTTTTCGGTCGCGGGAACTGCCATTCTCTTTGGAAGATCCCTTACTTTGAGATAATCCCTCTCCAAGGGAGCCTGTCACCAGGCTGGGCAGAAGCGGTCGCTCTCCCGTGTGTTCGCGCGCCTGATAGAGGCCGTGCGTCCCGTCGATCGCCCGAAAAAGCCCAGAGGCTTCCGCCGTATCGACCGGGCCTAGAAAAAGATATCCCTGCGGCCGCAGGGCATAGTGAAAAATCTCAAAGAGCTTCCGCTGGGCCTCGGCCTGCAGATGGACCACATAATTTCGACAGACCACCAGATCAATTTGGGAGAAGGGGGGATCCCGCAGCACGCTGTGAGGGGCAAAGACCACGCGGTCGCGCAGGGATTGTCCCACGCGGTAGAGCCCCTTCTCCTCTTCGAAAAAACGCTGGATCCGCTTCTCTGGCACGTCGAACTCGATGGAGGCAGGGTAGCGCCCTTCTCGTGCCACTGCCAGGCCTTCCTTGTTAATGTCGGATGCAAAAATTTGGATCTTGGGAATGTCGCTCGAGCGCGCTGTTAGCTGTTCTGCAACTACAAGAGATTCCTCTGGAAGAGCTTCCTCTGAAGGGAAATCCTCCGAACGAGACTCTCCAGAAAGAGACTCCTCTAAGAGCATGCCCACTGAATAGGTCTCCTCGCCCGTCAAGCAGCCGACGACCCACGCCCGCACCGAATGGCGGGCGCCTTTGCCCCTCAGAATTTCCGGGATCACCTTTTCTTTGAGCGCCTCGAACGCCTCCGGATCAGGAAAGAATTTGGAGACGCCGACGAGGAGCTCGCGAAAAAGTGCTGCGGTCTCTTCGTCCTCCTGTCGGAGGAGCGAGAGGTAGTCCTCGAGGGTCTTTTTCTGAGTGATTTGCATGCGGCGCCTGATACGGGGCAGCAGTGTCGAAGGCTTGTAGTCCGAAAAGTCGTGACCGGTCTCGAAGTGTACGCGCTTTAGGATCTGGCGTAGACCCTTTTCTTGCTGCTCCGTAAGGGCGTTCGGATCCTCAGGCAGCTCCGGCGAAAAGCCCTGCAGCACAGGGAGCCGAGCGGCAATCTCAGCGGCCGGGAGCACCAGGTCCACCAACCCACTAGCGATTGCGCTGCGGGGCATCGATTCGTGGTCCGCCTCCTCGGGGTCCTGTGCCAGAACGAGGCCTCCGACGCGTTTGATGTCCTTGATTCCCACGACTCCGTCACTGCCCCCGCCGGAGAAAAGAATGCCGATCCGGCCTCCCTCTGTGGTTGCCAGGGACCGAAAGAAGTGATCTACTGGAAAGCGACGGCCGCGCGGCTCCTCAAAGTCGGAAACCGAAAGCGTATGATCGACGGTTTCCAGGCGTTTGCTTGGTGGAATGACGTAGACGTGGTTGGGCTCAAGCGGCACTGGGTCCTGAACCTGCGTGACCGGCATCTCGGTTTTTGCCTGCAGGAGCTCGCCTAAATGGCTCTCGTGATTTGGGTTGAGGTGTACAATGACGACGTAGCTCATCCCCGTATCGGCGGGCAAAGCCCCAAAGAACGTTTGCAGGGCCTCCAGCCCGCCGGCCGAGGCGCCGATACCCACGACGGGCTGCGACCTGCGTACGGAGGGCTTTCCGTCACCACCTGAGCGAGAGGGAGCGTTCTTCAAAGGCTCTATGGGAGAGGATCCTTCGGGAAAAGGGGCTTCGGAGGCGGATGCGCTAGAGGCCATAAGGTAGACTACTGGTCAAGGGCACGTCGACGGCTCTCCTGTCGGCCTCTCAAAGAACGGAGGCTCTCCAAAGAGGCTCCCACGTGGGACTCTCCACGAAATTCGGAGCCCTCTCACCCTGCCCTTTCCTGTAAAGGTAGGCTTCCCGACGCTGACAACGAGCCAATGACAGGTCGAGATCGATGCTACTAACAACCGTTAGTCTTGTATAAAGTTGTCCGGATCGCCGAATTGCCTTGCATTACGCTGCCGTTTCGGCCATCTTTTGGCACTGTTCGGCCCATCGACGGCAGGCTTCGGCGCAGCGCTGGTATTTTGCAGCTGTTCAAGTTCCTGATCCCCGGTCGCCACTGCCTCGGTCATCCTCGAAGAGGCAGAAGAGAGAACGAGAGCCGCCGAATGTACGGCAGTCCCAAGTGACGTCAAGCGCAGGTGTAGGACTCGCCTGACGGCGTGGTTCCGGTGTAACATCCCCGGGAACGTCCGTTCGATCCGCAACGTCCGAATACGATCGTCCGTTGGGCTAAGGGCTCCTTCCGTTCACCAGAGCTCCGGTCCATGTCCTACACGACCCTCGATGCCATTGCGACCGGCAACCCCCCGTTGGAGCGGTCGCAGGAGGAAGCCGCGGCGTTCATGTCCAACATCGAGTCGCTGCCGGACACCTTGCAGAGTCGGCTGCCGGCGCTCTATCGGGGCTCGGCCATCGAGTCGCGCTACACGTGCGTCGAGGATTACGGGCGGGACGATCCGGAGGCCTTTACCTTTTTTCCGGAGACGTGGACGCTGGAGCCTGCGCCGACGACCGAAGATCGCAATGAGCACTACCGCGAATCGGTGGTGCCCCTCGCGGAAGACGTGGCGGAGCGGGCCCTGATTCGTGCCGGCGCAGACCCGGACGAGATCACGCACGTCATTGCCGTGAGCTGCACCGGGTTTTTTGCCCCGGGACTGGACGTGGAGCTCGTGAAGCGGCTCGATTTGCCACCGACCACCGAGCGAACCTTCATCGGCTTCATGGGATGCTACGCGGCGTTCAACGCCCTTCGCGTCGCCCACGGCTTTTGTCAGAGCCAGCCCGACGCCCGCGTGCTGATTGTCTGCGCGGAGCTCTGTACGCTCCACTTCCAGATCGACGACTCGCTGGAGAGCGTCGTCGTCAACTCCCTCTTCAGCGACGGCGCTGCGGCGGCGGTGCTCAGTGCCCGCGACGAGACCGACGCCGAAGGGCGGATGGCATACGTGGACGGTCGCTGTCACCTGGACGACGATTCGATGGAGGACATGACCTGGGCGATCGGGGACACGGGCTTCAAAATGGGCCTCTCGTCGCGTGTGCCGGACGTGGTGGGGGAGAATCTGCCCGCGTACGTCGACGATCTGCTGGGTGCCCACGGGCTGGACCGGGAGGATCCGGATTTCTGGGCCATTCATCCGGGAGGGCGGCGGATCGTGGAGGGGGCCCGTGAAGCGCTGGACCTAGACGAGAGCGACGTGGCCGACAGCCTAGCCGTCCTCCGCCGCTACGGCAACATGAGTTCGCCGACCATCCTGTTCGTCCTACAGCGCATTCTCGAGCGGCGGGCGCAGGGAGACGGCGCACCCCCGGATCGGGGCATTGCCATGGCGTTCGGCCCCGGTCTCACAATCGAAGGCGCTCTTTTTGAACGGGTGTAGGTGGGGGAGCCCCCCCCTCCCAGACTCACTTTTCCAGCCCAGGATTCCGGTTCAGGAATTCCTCGTAGAGCCTGGAGTGTCGGTTTACTAGGGGGAGTTTGTAGCCGTCGATAAAGAGGTGTTCGACGTCCGTCTGGGGCTGAAACGGGTCACCGTCCGCCACGAACAGGTTGGCCCGCTTGCCGACCTCGATCGTGCCCACCTGATCGTCGACGCCGAAGATACGGGCGGGGGTTGACGTCACCGCTCGGAGCGCCTCCGTCTTTCCGAGCCCGTGGGAGGCCGCGAAGCCGGCGTGGAAGGGGAGGTTGCGGACGTTTTCGGCGTTGTTGGTTCGCAGTGCGATCTCGTCGACCCCGGCATCGCGGAGCAGACCTGGATTGGTGTAGGCCTTGTCGTAGCGGTCGCTTTCGCGACTGGGTGGCTGCATCACCGGTCCTACGAGCACGGGCACGTCCGCCGCGGCAATCTCGTCGGCGACCCGCCAGCCCTCGGTTACGCCGCCCAGCACGACCTGATCGAGCACCCCGCGCTCCTCGGCCCAGTCGAGCGCCGCCGAGATGTCAGAGGCGGCGTTGGCCGAGATGAGGAGCTGCTGCTCGCCGCGAATGACGGGAATGAGGGCGTCCATCGCCGGGACGTATTTCGGCTGACGCCGGGCGTCGGGCTGCTCGGCCACTGCCGAGTCGATTTCGGCGTAAAGCTCGGCCTCGTCCCACACGTCGTTTAGCGCCTGGAGCGCCTTTTTCGACTCCTTCTCGATGGTTTCGGGCGAGCGGTCGTCCGACGGGCCCTGTCGGCCGGTGGACGGGAAGTCGAGTTTCGTGAGTTCCACGCCCCCGAGGTGCATCTGCTGCGGGGTGTAGCCGTGGAGTCCGATGAGCGCCGCCTCGCCGGGCAGCAGGCCGTTGGTGGGTTCGGTGAGGACCGTCGTGACGCCGTGCACGCGGGTGACCGGGATGGCCACCGAGTTCGGGTTGACGGCCGTCAGCGCCTCCATGTTTGCGGTCAGGTCTCCGATCTCGTTGTGATCGGTCGTTTCGGGGAGGGAGCCCACCTCCTGGAGGCCGAGCTGCGTACCGCTGTCGATGAGACCCGGATAGACCGTCAGCCCCTCGCAGTCGACGGTGGTAGCCCCGTCGGGAACGGAGACGTTCGCCCCCACCGCTGCGATCGAGTCGTCCCGAATGACCACGGTGCCGCTCTCGACGGTGTCGGACGGCGTCGTTACGATCTGTGCGTTTGTGAGGGCAAACGGCCCCTGGATTCCCGATTCTTTCTGTGCCTGGACGGGGGCGGCCGCGAGCAGGGCGATGCAAACTCCGAGAAGGAGGAGAAGAGATCGGTGCATTGGGGCGGCGAGGGCGTCAGTAGAAGGCATAACGTGCAGAAAAGTGGGTCCTCGTGAGGGGGAATGGGAGGGAGCTCTCAGTTGTGAGTATGTCGTATTGCGTGCTCTGCTCAGTGGTACCCGATCCGCAATACGACACACGCAAAGCCCCTACTCCCACTGTTCCGCGTTTTTGAAGGTTAGTTCCTCGTGGGTCGCGTGGAGGTAGGCCCCCTTGAGGCAGCTGTGTCGGACGCCGGAGTAGTCGCCGTCCCGGGCGAGGTCGACGGTGCCGTCCGGATCGACCCGGAGCCGCATGTCGTCGGGATCGTCTTCGTGGTCAAAGCGCACGACGCCGTCGACGTAGGTACGCTGCGGCTCGGTGTAGACGGACAGGGGATGCTCGCTGAAGAGGGCGAGGTCGGCGTCTTTGCCTTCCTCGATGGAGCCGACCCGGTCGGCGATGCCGAGCTGGCGGGCGGGATTGATGGTAATCATCGAGAGGGCCTGCTGGTCGGACAGGTTGCCGTAGCGCGTCGTCTTGGCGGCCTGGAGATAGAGGTCGCGCTGCTCACCGGGGATGTCGGAGTTGATGGAGGCATTGACGCCGTTCTCTTCGAGAATGGCGGCGTTGTAGGCGGTCGAGTAGTAGACCTCAAATTTGTAGGCCCACCAGTCCGAGAAGACCGAGGCCCCGGCCCCGTCGTCCCCGAACGCCGCGAGTTCGGGCGCCACCTTGAATCCTTCATTCACGTGCTGGAAGACCACGTCGTCGACCTCGAAGTCTTCGAGCACGTCCATGACCATCACGATCTCGTCGGCCCGGTAGGAGTGGACGTGGGGGATGACCTCCCCCTGGAGGACGCCCGCCAGGACCTCCAGCCGTTCGCTGTGCTTGGGCGGACGCTCGCGCTCCCCATTCTGATAGGCCTGCTGGGCCTCCGCGTACCGCCGGGCGTCGGTCAGGGCCTCCCGGATGACCTGCTCGACGCCCATTCGGGTGCGGGGCTGCTGGTCGCGGCCCTCCCCGTAGAGGCCCGTCGGATTTTCGCCGAGGGCAAACTTCACGGTGCGGGGCGCCTCCTCCATTTTCAGCGCGTCGGGGTTTGTGACGCCGTAGCGGAGCTTGATCGTCTCGTTGCGACCACCGATGGGGTTGGCCGAGCCATGCATCACGTGCGCGGTGGTGACGCCGCCGGCCAGGCCCCGGTAGAGTCCCACGTCGTAGGGATCGAGAACGTCGCCCACACCCACCTCGGCCGTCACCTGGTTGGTGGCCTCGTTGACGTTGCTAATGCCGAAGTGCTGATGCGCCTCCACAATGCCCGGCATCACGTATTCGCCGCTCGCGTCGTAGGTCTGCACTCCGCTCGGGGCCGAAAGGTCTGAGCCCACCTGTGCAATGTCGCCGTTCCGGACCAGGACGTCTCCGTTTTCGATCGTCCCGTTCGTGACGGTCAGGATCGTGGCGTTTTGAATGAGCCAATCGTCCGGGCCGTCGGTACGATGGCGGTCCTGTGCCTCGGCTGCAGGAGAGACGCTGAGGACGAGAAGCAGGGCGAACAGAAGGCGAGAGAAAGGGGAAGGAGGCATCATGGCGTGGTTCGCGAGACAAAGACTGTTCTGCGCGGAAGGAGCAGCGACGGAGGTGCTGGATCCGATTCTATTCCCCAGCGGCATCCGGGGCACTCGTGCGCTCGCCGGAGATCGGGAGGGATTGGCCCCCGACGGAGACGCTGCCTTCGAAGGTGTCTCCCTCGACGGTCACAGTCGCGGAAATCGTACCCTGCGGGGAGGACACCGTGAAAGAAAGTGCGGTGCCGTCGAACGAAATCGACTCCAGCTCCTGAGAGTCTCCTTCGGCGTTGACGAGGGTCCCGCTAAGGCCGGATTGGTCGCCCTCCAGCGTGAGGGTCCCGGAACGGTCGCCCTGCGGCGTCTCGAGGGTGTACGACCACGTGCCCAGCACGGCGGAGACGTCACCGGTGACCTCTCCCTGTTCTTGCTCCGAGGAGTAATCGTAGAGGCGTCCGTCCACAAACACGTGCTGGACCTCCGAGTCGTCACTGAAGTAGGAGCCGTCGGTGACGACGAGGTTGGCGATTTTGCCTTCTTCCACCGTGCCGAGTCGATCCGAGAGGCCAAGCTGCGACGCCGGCCGGGTCGTCAGGGCGGCGAGGGCCGTCTCTTCGGGGAGCCCGTGCTCGATCATCGTTTGCAGGTTCTCCTGAATGTCTCCGGCGTCGACCTCTCGCGTCGTGAAGCCGAAGGAGAGGCCGGCCTCGTGCAGGGTCGAAGCCGTCGATTCATACTTCTGCCGTTCCAGTGCGTGGCGGAGGCGCAGGTTCGTTTCTTCGTCGGGCACGTCTTCGTACGAGTGCGACCGCTGATTCGGATCGTAGTGACGTTCTGGATGCTCAGTCGTATCAGCGACGGTCGTGTCGCGGTCGGACGGCTGCTTCGGGGCCTCGGGCAGGTCGAGGGTCAGGAAAAGCGGGGCGTCGACCGATTGGAGAGCGTCGACGGCTCGAAATCCTTCTCCGAGCCCCGCCAGCACGAGTGGAAACTCGAGCTCGTCGTGGAGATTCAGCACGCGGTGGAGGGGAAGGGTCCCGTCGGCGTAGAAGGCGAGCGGCGTCTCGCCGTTGAGAACGGAAAAGAACGTGCTGTGGACCGGGTCGCGGGGCGGTCGGGGCTGGCCCGCCGGATTTTCTTCGTACCGTGTCTCAATCTGTTGTCGCCGCTGGGCTTCCCGGTAGAGTTGCCGAAGCTTGGCAATCACGGCCATCTCCGTGGCGGGGTAGACGTAGCCGGACGAGGGTTGAATCTGAGCGAACAGCGTTGGGTCGGCCTCAAGCACCATGTCGCCGGCGGTGTCTCCGCCGTAGAGCACGTAGGCCCCCGTGCCCGGAAGCATTTCGCCCTCCGGAGCGACGTGCCCCGCCGCAAAGCCGACCTTGCGGAGGGCTTCTAGGTCAGACTCCTCCGGGGAGAGCAGGGAGTGCACCGATCGGTTCGGCTGGATTCCGGCCCGATCGGGGGGCGGGTCGCCCGGATCGACGTCAGAATCGTTTTCTTCCTCTTCGTCCGACGACGGCATCTCCACACCCGCATGGGACAGCCCGTCGATGAAGCCCGCGTAGACGACCAGAGAGTCGGCGGAAAGGCGGCGAGCGTCGTACGGGATCTCCACGTCGGGCCCCACGGCCTCGATGAGTCCCTCTTCTACCACGACGGTAGCCGACTCGATCACCTCTCCGGGCGCCTGAACCACCCGGACGTTCTCGAGGGCGTAGGTCGAGGTGACGGTCGGCGGCTCGACGTCCTGTGCGAGGGTCGGGGCCGAGACGAGAAGCAGAAGGGAGAGGGCAAGAAGCTGCGCGCGAATCCTGGGAGAGGGCAAGCCGATCATGCGGAGGCAGGCATAGCCGAGAGAAGTTGCAGCGCAGGATCAACATAACGGTCCGATCACACTCTCGCAGCCGATCGGGTCGTCTTTTGCACGCAACTCATCGCCCATCGACCGATGCAGGAGAGGGGTTAGACTGAGGTCGATCCGACCCTCCGCTTCAGTTCTTCGAGTCGCTCGACGACGTCCGATCGGTTCATGGCACGGAACCGCTCCGGCAGCAGGTCGCGGCTCGTGCATTCGAGAACGGCAGCCAGCTGCTGGAGCTCGACCTCCGTCGGATAGGTGGGAGGAATGAAGTCGTTCACCGTGTCCTGGAGGAGGTCGGGCGTGACGGGTTCCGTTTCCGTGCCGGCCGCACGGAATGCCGCTCGGGTGAGGATGGCCTCCATGTCGGCCCCGCTGTAGGTCTGTTCTCCTTCGAGGAGCTCCCGGGGCATGTCGTCCATGGGCAGCTCCACCCCCGTGCGGTCCATCATCACCTGCAGCAGTTCCTCTCGGTCCGCTCGGGTCGAGGGGTAGAAGAGGGAGAGGTGCTCCTCGGCGCGGCCCTGCCGCTTGAGGTCGACCGGCATGAGGTCCGGCCGGGCGGTGACGAGAAACCAGATGACGCGGCCCCGATGCTTGGGGTCGCTCATGAACGAGACGATCTGAGAAAAGACGCGCTGGTTGACGCCCGAGTCGCCCTGCATGTTGCGGTCGCCCAGGGCGGCGTCGGCCTCGTCGATCATGACGGCGACCGGCGTCATGGCCTCCAGCAGGTTTAAAATTTTCTCCAGATTTCCCTCCGTGACCCCCTGCCACTGCGAGCGGAAATTCTTGAGCTTCACCATCGGAATGCCAATCTCCCCAGCGAAGCAGTTAATCAAAAATGTCTTCCCGCAGCCGACGGGGCCACTCACCAGATACCCCATCGGGAGCACGTCGTGCTGTCCGGTTTGGACGGCCTGTGCCGCCTGCCGCAGGTGCTTCTTGGCCTCGGTGTGGCCCGCGACGAGGTCGAGCGTGTCGTCCGTTTCGATAAACTCGAGGAGCCCGTACGCCTCCGCTTCGATGAACTCCTTTTTGAGGTCCGAGAGCGTGTCCGACGTCAGGCGATTCTTGTTTTCGAGGACGTCGGCCAGGATGGTGCGGAGCTGGGTGAAGTTGAGCCCGGCCGTGTTGCTCGCGAGGGCGGAGGGGGAGATGTCGGAATGGGCCTCGAAGGTGTCGTTCCGTTCCTCGAGGGCCCAGTCGACGTACGAGTGCCGGTCGTCCTCCTCGGGAATCGGCACGTAGATTTCCGCCGTGTGCGGGCTCTGGACCAGCTGCTGATTGAGGTCCGTGAGGTTTTCGGTGAGGAGCGTGAGCGTAAAGTCGCTTTCCAAAAAGAGCGAGTCGCGCGTCCACTTCTGCAGGTAGACGAGCGCCTGTCGGTCCTCGGCCGAGTACATCGAGGCTTCGGCCATGGGGGCAATGGTCTCGGCGTAGTCGATGATGCAGGCCACGCGGGTGCCGGAGGAGAGGCGGAGACGGAAGTAGTTTTCCAGCAGCGAGAAGACGCGCGGCGGGTCTTTGGGCAGGTTCTTCTTGTACTCGGTGCCGAAGACCGCGTCGTGGCCGGAGAGCGCCCGGGTAAAGTCGTTTTTGGAGGCCTCGTCGGCAAAGTGGATACCCGCGCTTCGGTCGTAGAAGACGACCACGTCCCGAGCGGCGAAGAGATCGTCCGTCAGGAAGTCGCGGAGGGGCGGGTAGATTCGGGTTCCGTCCCGGTTTTCGGTGGGCACGACGTCTCGAATGTCGCCGTGGAGGATGAAGGCGGCAATCGTCTTCGTGAAGTACTTTCGGGCGAACTCCTGGGCCCAGGGCGGGTAGTGGGCCGTGTAGGGTTCGAGCGACGGCGGCGTGGGAATGTCCGTCGCGGACGATTGCGAGGGGATTCCGTCCGGAGACGGGGAGCGAGAATCCTCGGACTGGTCGGCTTGAGACATGGAATCGTGGGACTAAACGGGCAAGGAGGGACCGCGTCCACTGAACGGGGGGCGGGCGGACGGGATTCCAGACCTGCGGCCCGCCCAGATATAGGTCGGAGGCGATCTCCACGTGGGAGACCGCCCCCAAGAGTGAGCGGAACGGAGACCGACGGGTGTTGAACAGCGGGATCCCCGCCGGACACCGGGGCTCGCACTATGCAATGGAACCATAGCTACGCTATGGTAATGTCGTCGTCGAGGTACACGTCCTGGATGGCGTTGAGGATCTCGACGCCGTCTTCCATCGGCTTCTGGAAGGCCTTGCGTCCCGAGATGAGGCCCATGCCGCCGGCCCGCTTGTTGATGACGGCCGTCCGGACCACCTGCTGCAGGTCGTTCTTGCCGCTGCCGCCGCCGGAATTGATGAGCCCACACCGTCCCATGTAGCAGTTGGCCACCTGGTAGCGGGTCATGTCAATCGGGTGGTCCGTCAGCAGGTTCTCGTAGATGAGCGACGGATCCTTGGCGTAGTTCTCGTCCTTGTGTTCGCGGACCGCCTCGTAGCCGCGGTTGACCGTCGGCTGCTTCGCCTTGATGATGTCGGCCTCGAGGGTCGAGCCGAGGTGGTTTGCCTGACTCGTGAGGTCGGCGGAGGCTTCGTAGTTGGTGCCGTTGACGACGAATTCCTTGTTTCGGACGTAGCACCAGAGGATGGTGGTCATCCCGAGCTCGTGGGCGTAGGAGAACATCTCCGAGATTTCCTGGAGCTGCCGGTTCGACTCCTCGGAGCCCCAGTAGACGGTGGCTCCCACGCCGAGGCACCCCATGTCGTGGGCGTCCTCGATCCGGGCGTACGGCACCTGGTCGTACCGGTTTGGGTAGGAGAGAAGCTCGCTGTGGTTGAGCTTGAGGATGAAGGGAATCTTGTGGGCGTACTTGCGCGCCACGGAGCCGAGTGCGCCGAAGGTGGAGGCCACGGCATTGCAGCCACCCTCAATCGCCAGCTTCACGATGTTCTCGGGCTCGAAGAAGAGGGGATTCGGGGCAAAGCTCGTCCCGGCGGAGTGCTCGATGCCCTGGTCGACGGGCAGGATGGAGAGGTAGCCCGTGCCGCCGAGCCGGCCGTTGTTGAAGATCTCTTGCATGGAGCGGAGGACCCGCGGGTTGCGGTCGGAGTCGTACCACACGCGGTCTACGAAGTCCTCACCGGGAAGATGAAGATCGTCCTTCGAGATGGCTTCGCATTCGTGTTCGAGGAGGTCTTCGGCTTCGTCGCCGAGGAGTTCAGCCGTACGGGTGAGGGTGGCTTCGGCCATGGGACAGTAGGGTCTGATTCGGGAGAATGTGCGGAAGAGGGGAGGAACGTCGGGAACGGACGAGCCCATCCCGGATGAATGATCGTCACTCCGTTTCATCCTGCCAGGATACGAAATGGGGGCGACCCGATCCACACGTTTTACCCAGAAACCACAGGAAATGTATGGAAGTGCTTCCGAATCTAGGGGGGAGGATGCAAGGGAAAGAGGTGGGGGTTCCGGACGTCGCATCCACAAAAAAAGATGCCCCGAACCGCGGGGCGGGGAGGGAGGGGCACGGCTCGGGGCATCGTAGAAAGTACGGTGGAGCCACCGGGACTCGAACCCGGGACCTCATGCATGCCATGCATGCGCTCTACCAACTGAGCTATGGCCCCATGATGCCTCTGCAGAGAGGCAGAACTCTTCATTTTTGCATCGGCTGTACTTTCGCGCGGGCCTCGCGTTCCCGTTTGAGACTGGACGTCGGCCGTTTCACAAAAATTGTGCGCCGGATGGAATTTCCGGGAGGGGCCTTTACAAAAGGGCGCCGTGAGGGGTAGATTGAAGTCCGTTCATCCCTCTATTTCCACGACCCTTCTGTTCCATGGACGTAGCGCTGGTCGGCACCGGACAAATGGGAGAGGCTGTCGCCCAGGTCGCCGAGGATCGCGGCCACACCATCGATGCTCGCTTCCATTCGGACCGGCCGTTCGAAGCTGCGGATCCGTCCAGTCTGGAGAGAAGCGACGTGGCGATCGATTTTTCACTGCCGTCCCTCGCGCTTACCCACATTCGTCGGTACTGTGAATGGGATCAGCCGGCGGTGATCGGCACGACCGGCTGGTACGACGAACTCGACGCGGTCGAGGAGTTGGTCGAAAAGCACGACGCCGGCCTGCTCTACGCGCCCAACTTTTCGATGGGCATTGCGGTGGTCCGGCGGGCCTTGGAGGGAGTGTTGCCCCTCCTCGACCAGCTCGAGGAGTACGATCCGTTCATTCAAGAGATGCACCACACCCAAAAGGTGGACAGCCCGAGCGGCACCGCCCAGATGCTCGGGGACCTGGTCGTCGAGGGACTCGAACGAAAAGACCGGGTCGAAACAGAGACCCAGCATCAGCGGATCGATCCTTCCGCCGTGCACGTGACGTCTACGCGGGCGGGCGGCGTCTTTGGGGAGCACACGGCGGGCTTCGACGGGCCCTATGATCGAGTCGCCGTCGAGCATCGGGCAAAGAACCGGCGCGGCTTTGCCGCCGGGGCGGTGCGGGCCGCCGAGTGGCTCGTCGGTCGCGACGGGCTCTTTACGCTCGACGACGTCCTCGCGGACTGGCTCGACGACTGAGCGCGGGGGCGGTTCTTCTTTTCTCTCGAACTGATTCCTGTGGTCATGGCAACCGATTTGCTGTTTCGGGGCGTCGCCCCCGCGCTCGTCACGCCCTTCACGGCGGAAGACACCATCGACGAGGATGCGTTTCGGGCCCTCGTTGAACGCCAGATTGACGGGGGCGTGTCGGGGCTCGTGGTGCTCGGGACGACCGGCGAAAATCCGACGGTGACCCATGAGGAGCGTCGCCGCCTCGTCGACCTTGCCCTCGAGACCGCGGACGGCCGCGTGCCCGTGATCGTCGGCACCGGCACCAACAATACGGAGAAGAGCGTCACCTACTCGAAGGAGGCCGTCGAGGCAGGGGCCGACGGGCTCTTGGTCGTCGGGCCGTATTACAACAAGCCCTCTCAGGCGGGATTTGCGGCGCACGTCGAGGCCATTGCCGAGGCCGCGGATGCGCCCATCGTGCTCTACAACGTGCCCGGCCGGACGAGCTTCAACATCGAGGCCGAAACGGTGCTGCACCTGGCCGAGGAGGTCCCGGCGGTCGTGGGGGTCAAAGAGGCGTCCGGCGACCTCGAGCAGGTGGGCGACATTCTCCTCCACCGCCCGGACGACTTTGCGGTGTACTCGGGAGACGACGAGGTTACGTTGCCTCTCTTGGCGATGGGGGGCGACGGGGTCGTGTCCGTTCTCAGTAACGCGCTTCCCGACCGGCTCCGGACGATGGTCGAGGCCGGCCTGCACGACGATCTGGCGACGGCCCGACAGCATCACTTCGAACTCCTGCCGGCGATGCGAGCCTGCTTTCTTGAAACCAATCCGGTGCCCATCAAAGATGTCTGTGCGGCGATGGGCTGGATGGAACCGCACGTGCGCCTTCCGCTCGCCCCGATGGACGAGCGTGCCCCCGTTCGGCAGCGTGTGCTCTCGGCCTTCGACGGCTTTCTCGACGTGGCCGTGTAGCGGTTACTGCATGAACAAGGCCCCGATGAAGGCCACGGCCGCGGTGTACACGGCCGATCCCAGCCAGAGGGCGTAGATGAGAAAGGTGTTCGTGGCGCTGGTCTGCAGGGCAAGCAGGATCACGAGCAGGCCGTTGTGAAGGAGGGCGATGACGAGCCCCCCCAGGAACGCCTGTTGAGGCTGAATGAGCAGCGGTTTTCGGTCCTCGATCGCGAAGCCTCCCGCGAAAAAGCCGACGAGCGTTTTTACGAACATGTGGATGCCCCAGGTCCCGAGGGCGGCATCCATGGCGGCCCCCAAAACGAATCCCGTGATCGTTCCCCGCTTCCGCCCCTCGTGGAGAGCGTACCACGTCAAAAAGAGCATGACCCCGTCGGGGTACGAGCCGTAGATGCGAAGCCGACTGAGGAGGAGCCACTGCAGGACGAACACCCCGGCGGCGATGAGAAGACGGCGGGCGGACCGAGACATGGAAGAAAGTTCCGACGTCGGGAGAAGGGCGAAAAGCGTCGAGCGGCAAATGGCGTCTCCTGTGGAAACCGACTGTGCTCGGGGGACGTCGGCTGGGACGAGGAGCCCAGAATCATGATTCGTCCGACGCCACGGCTCGCACGATGTCGTCGATGGTGCGGGAGATCTGGTAGGACGGCCCCGTGAAGTTGTTGGCGAAGAGGGCGAACGCCACCCGATTGCCGTTCGGGCGCGTCGTGTACCCGCTGAGGGCCCGCACAAATTCCAGGGAGCCCGTTTTGGCCTGCACGTCCGTGCGCTGGAGGCGGTAGTCCAGCGTGGTGTTTCGTTCGCCGCCCTGGGGGAGGGACGCCAGAAAGGCCTCGCGTTCTTCGTGCTCGTTCATGTGAGCGAGGAGCGAAACCATCGCCTGGGGCGTCACCAGATCCTTTCGTGACAGGCCCGACCCGTCGCGGAGGAGGAGTTTTCGGGTGTTGACGTTGGCGTCTTGCAAAAAGGACTTCGTGCGCCGTTCGGCTCCACTCGCCGATCCGCCCCAGCCGAAGCTCCGAAAGACCTGTTCCGCGTAGAAGTTGTTGCTCTCCTTGTTCAGGACCGCCGCAATTTCTGCGAGCGGCCGCGAGTACTCGACGAAGAGGGCATCGCCTCGGTCCGGTCGCTCCTCTAGGTCGTCCGCGTCTACGAGTTCCAGGTCCGTCTCAATTCCAGCGTCTTGAAGGTGCCGTTCGAAGCTTTTGAGCGTGAAGGCCGTCGGGTCGCTAATCGGAACCGCCAGCGTTCCGCTGTAGGAGCGTGCGACGGAGCCCGTGAGCACGAGCTCGTTCGTCGAAAAGGTGCGATCTACTTGGAGAGTATTCCCGCGCCACCGTGAGCTTGTGACGGCCCGATTGTCGATCGACACGACTCCTTCGGGCCGAACGTCGACGGTTGGGGGAGAGCCCGGACTCGAGGCCTTCACGCGGAGAGGAACCACGTTGTCGCGGTACGAGAGTCCTCCGGCACTATTTCCCATGTACCGGCCCTTCTGATTGGTGATGTAGTTCACCGTCCAGCCATCCGGGTACGGCTTGTCGTCGAAGGCATCGTCGTCTCCAACGAGCCGCCCTTCGATGCGCTCGACACCCATTTCGGCGAGGCGCTCGCTCCACACTCGCAGGGGATCGTCGCCCGGCACCTCAGTGCTCCCGAAGGTCGGATCTCCGGAGCCCTCCAGGATCAGGTCCCCCGTCATGACCGATCCGTCGGTCGAGCCGTTGTAATGGAGTACCGTCTCGTACCGGTGGGTGCTCCCGAACACGTCCAGCGCCGTAGCGGACGTGAGCAGCTTCTGGTTCGAGGCCGGCAGGAAGGCCTGCTCGGCATTTCGACTGTAGAGCATTTGCTCGGTCTCCAGGTCATACACGGCCACTCCCCAGAAGGCCTCCTCTGCGTTCCGGCGTTGGAGCAGCTCGTCGATCCGGTCGGACAACGGGGGCGACTGCGCGGACGCCGCAGACAAAAGGAGGACGAGGCCGAGGAGGGTCCCGCAACGGAGGGAGAGCGACCGGAGGCGGCGCATTAGGAAACAGGACTGGGGAAAGAGAGAAGCGGGAACGACAGTGGAACCTTCCGGCGCGGGCCTTGGTTTCTGCGGGCGGTGTAAGGGAGGGGGCGAACGAGGGGAGGGCGGCCGTTCGTCTCGTATCTATCGTGACTGACCATTGTCCGTATGCCAAAGGCGTCGAAACGAAACTCCGATCCGGGCCACTCGGCTCTCGTCTTCGGGTCGAAGAACTACCTGCTGCTCGGCATAAGTGTGCTGCTGATCGTCGTGGGCTTTGTGGCGATGTACCTCGACGGCCAGTTTCTCGGGTTCGTTTCTTTGACCCTGTCTCCGATCGTCATTATGGCCGGGTACGCGGGGCTGATCGTCGCCATTCTTTGGCGCCCCGACGACGCCGAGTCCGAGGTCGTGGAGGAGGCCTGATCAGTAGAGGAGGTACGGAGCGCGTCGCTCCCGAAACGCACTCACCTCGTCCCGCCACGTCGCGATAATCGAGTCCGGCGACGCCCCCTCGCGGAGGAGACGAAGAAGCTGGTCGGTCCCGGCCAGGCGAGTCAGGTGGTCCGCTCTGCTCACGAAGGAGGTATCCCCCTCCACCTCGGCCTGCTGATGCACAGCGTGGAGGGCGTGGATGCCCAACTCCACCGGCTCGACCGCCCGTCGGTCCGTGACTCGAATGCGGAACCCATTCAGCGTCTGATCCTCGAATCGAGGCGAGGGAGCAGCCTGCGGGCGCGAGGTCGGGGTAAACGTCGTGGTGTCGACGCTGACCCCGGGAAGGGAGCGGGTCTGCAGCGTGTCGACCACGGCGTGTGCCGTCGACTGTGACCACGGAAGCCCGATCTGGAGGAAGGGATGGTCCGATCCCCGTCCTTCATTGACGCGGACCCCTTCGAAGAAGCACATGCCCGGATACACGAGCGCCGTCTCCCAGGTGGGAAGGTTTGGGCTCGGCGGCGTCCACTCCCGCCGGGTGTCCGGCCACTGCATGGAGCGGGACCAGCCGTTCATTTCGATCACCGTGAGGTCCAGGTCGTCGAGGCCCGGGAGCAGGGCTTCGCCCTTGATCATGCGCGCGAGTTCGCCCACCGTCATGCCGTGGGCGATGGGAATCGGGTACCGACCCACGAACGACTGCTGGTCCGGAGAGAGCATAAACCCGGAGACGTACGTGCCGCTGAGGGGATTCGGGCGATCCAGGACCACGAAGCGAAGATCGGCCTCGGCCGCGGCCTGCATCGCGAGGCCCATGGTGGTGATGTAGGTATAGAAGCGGGCTCCGACGTCCTGCACGTCGAACACGAGCGCGTCGAGCCCCTTCAGCATGTCCGGGGTGGGGCGGCGCGTGTCCCCGTAGAGGCTGTAGATCGGGGTGTCGGTCCGAGTGTCGCGTCCGTCCTTCACCGCTTCGCCCGCCCCCGCCGTTCCCCGCAGTCCGTGCTCGGGGCCGAAGAGGGCTCCAAGCTCGACGTTGGACGAACGATGAACGCGGTCGATCAGGTGCGCCGTGTCGACCTGGGCCGTGTGGTTCACGATCAACCCCACTCGCTCTTCCTCGAGGGGGGAGAAGTCGTTGTCCGCGAGGACCTCAGCCCCGCTCTCTACCCTCGACGGGTCCGACGCACACCCACCAAGGAGCATTCCTCCCGAGAGGAGGATCGCTCCTACGAAAAGGACCGGCTGACGCAGCGGGCGGAAGAAAGAGGTCATGTCGGGAGCTTACTGGTTGGCGACGATTTCGTGCTCGGGGAAGAAGTAAGCCGTCTCCTTCCGTCCGTTTTCGGGAGAGTCGGAGCCGTGGACGATGTTCTGCTCGATCGAGTCCGCAAAGTCCGACCGGATCGTCCCGTCGTCGGCCTCGTCCGGGTCGGTCGCGCCGATGAGGGAGCGGAAGTCTTCGATGGCGTTTTCTTTCTCCAGGACCGCCGGGATGCAGGGGCCGCTGGACATAAAGTCCGTCAGGTCGTCGAAGAAGGGTTTGTCCTCGTGGACGGCGTAAAAGCCTTCGGCCTCGGCCTTCGACATCGTGATCATCTTCAGGGCCCGGAGCTGAAAGCCGGCGTCCTGGATACGGCGGAGGACGTTGCCGACGAGTTCTTTGCGGACGCAGTCGGGCTTGAGAATGGCGAGAGTACGTTCGACGGCCATGTTATGGAAGCGAATTGGTGAAAAACGACGGAAGGGAAGCGTGCACGCTCCGCACACTCA
>CAZCUZ010000045.1:0-15411 GCA_964502085.1 uncultured Salinivenus sp.
ACCCGCTTCCTCCTCGGCGTCGCCGAGCAGGCCCCCGATGCCCTCGAGGTCGAATGCGTGCTGGTGAACGGTCGCCCGGGCCTTCTCGCCACCGTCGACGGCATGCCGCAGAGCGTGTGGTCCTTCCACGTGCACGACGGACGCATCCAGAACGCCTACGCGGTACTCAATCCCGACAAGCTTCGCCACGTTGCTCCCTAAGCAAGCTCAGCTGCGTCCAGGGCCGGCAAGCACCGAGTCCAGTGCCCGGACGCCCCCCCCCGATCAACAGCCGAGCTCACATTCCAGGAGTTCCTCGGACCCAAAAAGGGAATCGTCATTCTTCGACTCGCGCGGTTCCGCTCCATTCCGTGAGATCGTTCGACGCTGCGTCCCTCCGCTCAAGATGACTCCGATGCAAAAGGGAGTGTGTGACGCTACACGACCGGAGAAAATCCCCTGTGCTCATAAAAATGCGGCCGGAGATGTTACAATGCCACAACCGACGGCAAAATTTGCCCATCGAGCTTGCATGTTCCCCCCCGTCTCCTGTTTGTTCGGCGTACATCTTCTCGAACGAAACTCGTCCTTCACGATGCGACTGGCCTCCCGACTCGTTCCCGTTGGCATCCTTGCAATTATCTTCGGACTCGTGACAGCGCCGGCTCTCGCCGACGTGAACCCCCGCGAGAAGCTGAAGCAACACGTCCGCGACATCGTCAAGCGCGTTAAAGCGGCCCCGACCGCAGCCAAGAAGCGCTCCATTCTCGACGAGAAGCTCCGAAACATGGTGAAAGCCCTGAATCGAGCCGAAGAGATGGGCGCGCTCTCTCCGCAGGACCAGTCGGCGATCGATGCCCTTCGTACTCAACTCCGGGAAAAGATCGACGAACTGAACGGGCTGAATGGCTACGAGGCGGTGCCGGATCGACAGCTCGATTCCTTTGCCGATTACGTGCAGCAGGATTTCGAACAGGCCGATCGGGTGGTCACGATCAGTCTCACCTCAGCGCTGCTGATTATCCTCCTCATTATTCTCGTTGCGTAGTGCTGCCTTCGGCGTGATTGTACAGGAACGTTTTTCGAAGGCCGGAGATCGTCCGAAATGACGTACCGATACAATCCCTCTCCCACGCTGATGTAGGGCCGCATGGCATATGTGTTTAGCGACAGGCCCACCAACGATGCTGAACGTTCCCACCGAGGTCCTCTCGGACACTGGTCCCAGATCAAGGTCTGGGATGACTACTCCGGATCTCTGCTTCGCTTCGTCCGGAGTTGACGAAGGCGCTGAAGGTGTGCATGGGAGCATTCTTCGGAGGCTTCCATCGCTAAACAGGTACCGCATGGACATGCGGCCCTACGAAACACGATGGAGAGCACAGTCAGAATTGACATGGTCGTAGGTTCCTCTCCCGATCCGCGCGTCGTATGTGCTCGTCTTCCGCAGCGCCCACCGCTGCGGCTCTCGTCGTCTCCGCACTGCTGATCCTTCTCTCCGGGTGCAGCGGGATGGTTTCTGTTCCGGAGGCGCGTCAGGCACCGCCTCGCTCGACCGCTCTTACCCAGCGCATCGTCGTGATCGTGCACGGGGACGCGAGCTACCTCTACCACGATCCCGAGGGCACGGCCCACGAAGCCGACGAGGAGACGCTGCGGGAGGCGTTCGCCGCGGCACGGTCGATGCCGAAATCGGAGGTCTTCATTTTTCACCAGCGCCCACACGACCCCCTCTTCGGACTCTTCCCCCGCGACGACGGGACGCTCTACCACTTCCGTCGGGGTCGCCTCCAGCGCAAGACGACCTACGACCAAGACCGGAATACGCCGCTCGCAGCCGAGGCGTCACTGCTCCGGACCCACCGCACCCCGGCGCCGGACACCAGCCTGTTTACCGCCGCGCTCTACTACGGCCACGCCGTTCCCGAGCGTCCGCGCCCCGGCTACCACCGCTCTCGGGCAGACATTCCCTTCGGAATGGAGGAACTGGCCGGCGGCCTCGACCGCCTCTCTCCGTCCAGCCCGTTCGACGCGGTCGTGCTCTCCACCTGTGACGGCGGCACGCCTCCGTCGATCGCCGCCCTCGCCCCGCACGCCCGCTCCGTCCTCGCCTCGCCCGGCGACCTGCACCTCTCCTTTGTCGACGCCGATTTTCTCCCGTCCCTCTCAGATACAACCGCGCCGGACTCCTGGACCCATCGGCTCGCCGAGCAGGCCTTCGACCGACTCACCGAGCGCGTCACCACCGCCGTGACCCTCGCCACCTACGACCTCGACCGGGCCGCTCCCACCGCTCGTCGCCTCACTCAACAGGTGGCCCCGGACACCAGCACCGCCCCCACCGGCGCCCACCACGCCGACTGCCGTCGGGTGCTGGACGCCCCCGTCGACACCAGCGGCGTCCGGGTCTGGCACCGCCCGGCCCAGTTCGGCCCCCACGCCGACCGCGACACGCACTCCGGATGGGGATGCGTGCCGCCGTCTCCGTAGAGGAACGCCCGGAACGCGGCTCCCACTGCCGGACTACGTTGCCCGGATCCGCTCCTTCAAGCGCTGGGCGTCGTGCGGAGCGTGTCCTTCGCCCGCCGTGTTGTTGAAGTAGACGTACACGTCGCGGCCGTCGTCCGTCCAGTCCCGGATCTGCTGCGCCCAGTCGTCGAGCGCGTCGTCCGCATACCGGCCGTGGTAGGCCTCTCCGGCCCCGTGCAGGCGCACGTACGCGAAGTCCGTCGTCACGGTGCGGAGCGTAGCCCGGCCCCCGAAGTCGTAGACGCAGAATGCAGCGTCGTGGGCGGCCAGCGCCTCGGTCGTGCCCTCGTTGAGCCACGTCGGGTCCCGAAACTCGAAGACGTGTCGGTAGTCGGCAGAGAGCGTCTCTAAAAAATTCCGGAGCCGGTCCAGGTTCTGATGCCAGTTCGGCGGGCACTGGAAGAGAATGGGCCCGAGGGCCTCGATTCGGGTACCCGAATCGGTCTCCCTCAGCGGCTCCAGGTTTCGGTACAGGTTCTGCACGGGCTCGGCCGGGTCCTTCAGCTTCTTGAAGTGGGTGATGTACTGGTTGGCCTTGATCGTGAACACGAAGTCGTCCGGCGTGCGGGCTCGCCAGGCGCGGAGCGTCTCTTCGTCGGGGCTCTGGTAGAAGGTGTTGTTCACCTCGACAGTGCCGAAGGTATCGGCGTAGAAGGAGAGCCGATCGTCCGGGGAGAGGTCATCGGGGTAGAACCGACCTGCGAACGTGTCGTGCTGCCAGCCGGAGGTGCCGACGTGTACTTGAGGCATGGAGGCGTGGGAGTGGAGAGCGTGGGAGTAGAGGGCACGGAAGCGTGAGGGTGGGGAAATTTACGCCGGCGGGGGTTGGCGGGCGGGAGAGAAATAGGCCGTGCGGCCCGACACCTGCTCTTTTTCGAGGGGCACGCCGGTGTCGGGGCAGCGTTCGTCGCCGTAGCGGTGGGGGAGCATGAAGCGGTCCGGGTCCAGGGCCGTGGGGTCCGAGTTCACTTCAATGGCGGCGTCGAGGACCGTCTGGACGGCGTCGTAGAGGCCGCGCACCTCCGCCTCCGACAGCTCCGGGACCGTCGTGCGCGGGTGGATGCCCTCCTGGTAGAGGGCCTCGTCGGCGTAGATGTTGCCGAGGCCTGCGATCACCGTCTGGTCCAGCAGGCGCCCCTTGATGGTGCCCCGCCGCCCCTCGAACGGGCGACGAAACGTCTCGACGTCGGCCCGACGGGCATCGGGGCCCAGGCCTTTTTCCTCCACGAACGCCGCCGGCGTGTCGATGAGACGGACGCGGGCGAACTTTCGGGGGCAGATGAACGCGAGATGCCCCCCCTCATCAAAGTGAAACTGGACGTAGGCGTACTCCGGCGGCTCCTCGTTCGGGACGTACTGCACTTTTCCCGTCATGCCGAAGTGGAGCGCGAGCCACCCAGTGTCCTCGCCGTACCGAGCGAAGACGTGCTTGCCGTGCCGGTGCGTCTCCGTGAAGCGACGGCCCCGCAGCACCTCGTCGAAGCGAGGGGGCTCGAGCCCGTCGGCGAGGATGAGGGGATCGACGACCCTCGTGCGCACAATCTCACGGTCGAGAGCGTCGGCAAGGCGGCGCCGGTACACGACGGCGTCGGGCAGTTCGGGCATGGGGAGTTCGGGGGCGGATTCGGTCGGACGAGGCTCGCCGAGTGGATAGATCGCATCGTCCGTCTCGTTCCTCCGATCTTCTGTCAAATCGGGGAGGGAGTTCCCCGGATTGCACGCCTCCGCTCTCCGAACGAATCTTATTCGAACGGGACGATGCTGAAGGTGACCGAGAGCCCGAACCACCACCGATCGTCGGTCGTCACGCCGTGGGTGGGCCCGACGGAGAGCTGTCGTCCCGAGGCCGTTTCGACGCCGACCGCGAGCCGGGAGCGAAGCATCCAGGCCCGGTCCTCCTCGTCGCCCAGCGGAATGCTCTGTCCTCCTCCCAGGTTCGCCTTCACGAAGACGCGATTCTGCGTGTAACTCACCTCGGGCCCCACGAGGGCCGTCACTCGCCGGCTCTCCCCCTGGGGCGTTCCGTTGACGTTGTAGCCGACCCGGGCGGTTCCGGCTACGTCCAGCGCCGACTCCGCCACCGGAACGCGGCCGATCAGTGCACCCTGAAAGCCGGTCTTGGCGAACGAGAACGAGCCTCCCGGGACGGTCGTCCCGGCTTCGCCGTAGACGATCTGGCCGGCGGCGGGGCACACGAGAAAGACGGAAAGCAGGGCGACGAGAAGTGCGCGCATTGGTGGGGCGTCGATCACTGAAAGGAACGAGACGGGACCGATTCAAAGGGGGCTCCGGGGCGAAGCGACGACGGTACTCTAAACTACAAAGGGGCGCCCGGTTTCGCAGTAGGGAAGAAAGGGAAAACCGACCCCGACGCAATAAGCGGGTCTCGGCGCTACTCGTGCCTCTCCTGGATCGGCTCTGCGACCGGTGGGCCCCGTGCGTCTACTCTCGTGCCTGCCCGCTTCCCTGAAAGAGACTCGACAGATCCAGAAAGCGCACGTTGGCCCCCAGGAAGAGGAAGGGATCCCGCAGCCCGCCGAAGCCGACGGCCACCGTTTCGAAGAAAAGCACACTGCCTGCGATGCGGACCCGAACCCGATCCTCGACCCCGGACGCAATGAGATTGGCACCGACCCCAAGAGGCCGTTTCCCCTGTTGCGGGGATTCGAATATGTAGTGTGCGGCCATCTGCACCCCATTCGGGGTGCGTGCGCGACCGTCCTCGAGACTGTATTCGAGCGCCGAAAGGCCCCCGCTGACGTTCCAGCGTTCGAGAACGGACCGCTCGATGTAGACGGGCTGCCGCGCGGCTGTGCCGTCCGGTGCCCGAAGCACGACCGTAAATCGATCGCCTCCGGAAAGGCCGTGGAGGCCGGGATGAACCGCTCGTCCGTCCGACTGTCCGAAGTCGAGAGCAATCGGATCCGAGAGGGCCGTGCCGTTATCCTTTCGCAACACGATGTCCACGCGCGGATCTCCGTCCGGAGCCGTGTCGACGGGTCGTACTCGGAGGGACTCGTCCGGCCCGAGAACGAGTGGAGAAAGCGAGTCGACGGGAACCGTCGTATTTTCGCCGTCCCGATCTATTCCCAGGCGCACCACCCTTTCGGGATGGGGCCAGGGTTTGACCTCTACGTCCAGCGAGTCGATCCGACGATTCCCCGTCTGGACGTAGAAGCGGGCCTCCGAGCCAGTCCGGGCAGTCGTCACCTCTACGGTGGCCTCTGCATCCTCCAAATTCCCCTCGACGACCCGAACGCCGTCCGTGCCGCTTACGAGCGTCCCCCGAATTCCGTTGCTGAACACGAACCGAGTCGTTTCGCCTCGGCGCAACGTCGGGGGCGGGGTTCTCGTCAGGCGCGGTCGTCGCACGACCGGCACGAAGTTCCCCGACCACGTCTCCCCGCGAGGCGAATACGTCAGATCGAACTTGGGCCGCTGCCCGCCCAGATCCTCCGGAACGGTCACGATGGCCCGCACCCGATCAATGTCACTGTTCTCCACAAATAGACGGGCCCGCCGATCCCCGATCTGTAGACGGAAGTCGTTCAAGTTGAAGTCTTCGTCTCCCGGCGTTGGAAAGACCGGGGCTTCCTCCTCACGGTAAAAAACGACCTCCGTCGGCGTCCCGGTTACAACGGCCTCGCCGGTGCGGGCCAACGTCACCTCCGCCGTCGTATTCAACGGCTGTACCTCCACCCTCACCGGAGGACTCTCCTGGTCATCTCCGTTGCGGACAAACAGCTGGACGTCCCCGCCAACGAAATGATCGGGCGGCGTGCCGAAATCAATGTCCGCCCGAAGCGTTCTGCCCTGTCGTTCGGTTCGCCCGAGACACCGTTCTCCCCCGAGGTCGTACGATCCGGACCGCACGCACAGCTCGGCCCCCGAGGAAAAGTCCGCGCCCTCGACGGCGACCTCCCGGAACCCCTGCTCGATGTTGATCTGGCGGGGCCATTGGTCGATCCGGGGACGGCGCGTGCTCTTCAGGTACACCCGTGCGGCCGCCCCGTCCCACGACGAACGTCCGTCCGAAGGGGTCGAGGGATGCGTAAGGTGCAGACGGCGGGCGCCCAACAGGAGCTCGCGTACCGTCGCCGCGTTCACGTCCATCCTCACGCTCAACGTATCCCGTCCGCGCACCTCCGTCTCCAGGGTCCGCTGTGCGAGCGACACCTGCGTCTGGGGATAGAAGGGGCCCCCAATTAATCGAACCCGTGCGGTGAGCGCCTCTCTCGGATCGACGAGGACCGTGTCCGCGCGCGACCGCCCCTCCTGACGAACGTCCACTCGCTCGATCTGCGGCGGAGGCGGCCGAAGCCGGAATCGACGGTAATGCCGGATCGCACCGGTCGAGTCTCGCACCTCAACCAGGTATTCCCGGGGCTCCGCGTCGGCCCGGATCGACACATGGAGAGGCCACTCGGCCCGGGGCATGTCGTCGCCTCCGTTGGCCGCCTGTTGAGTCTTCTCCTCGCTTCTGCACTCAGAGAGGGTAGAGCATAGCAGCTGGACCCGCCCATTCTGTGGCACCTCTCCGTCCCCATCGTAGAGGGCAAACCGATCCGATTCACGGTATGAGATTCCGGCCCGCTTCAGCTCCAGGCTCGTGTCGACGGGGGCATCACGGAGCACGACGGAGCCGAGGTCGATCGTGTCCGGCGCCGGCTGGGCGACCGCAGGACGCCCGACCACCGAGGCAACCAGAAGAAGCAGAAGGAATGAGCGCATAAGGAAGGTCCCTGGCAAGAAATCGGAAAAATCGGTGGCAGCGAATCGAAAAATAGTCGATCAGGAAAAAACGTGCACGCCGGCCCCCAACGTCCTGGCTGCGCCCGGCGCCTTTTTCGCGGGTAGGAGCGACGTACGGCTCAGCGATCGCTCGCACAAACGACAACGAACAAACGTCGTGAAGCGCCTCGGTTCCCCGACGACCTCCATCGGCCTCGTTCCGGAGCACTCTGACCACGCCCTGCTCCTCAACGACGGGGGGTCTTTATCTGCCCGAGGGGGGCTTCGAGGGCTCGCCGCAGTTTTGTTGTGTACATGGGTTCGAACTTCTAACGGGAGTCCCGTTCTCACATGCAATCAGAACCAACTGGGCAAGAGTCCCCCGGATGCCTCATTGTACGGGTGTGTGAAGGCGCACACAAATTGGACGCCCACACCTCGAGGGCCTGTAGAGAAACATGAACATTGTCAAGCAAACGCTGAGCGACTTCATCAACGACGATTGCATGCGCATGGCCGCGTCCCTGGCCTACTACACAATTTTTTCCCTTCCCCCTCTCCTCGTCATTATCGTCACCGTGGTCGGTCTGGTCCTCGACCCGCAGCAGGCAGAAGTGTGGCTCCGAGAGCAGGCGCAAAATGTGATTGGCAGCGGGGTGGCTACGCAGATCCAGGCCATGATCCAAAGTGCCAGTGAGAGCGTCGAGGGCGGATTCTCGCTGAGCCTCATCATCTCCCTCGTCGGTGTACTTATTGGGGCAACAGCCGCATTCGGCGAGCTCCAATATGCCCTAAACACGGTCTGGGAGATCAAAGCCCATCCCGAGGAAGGCGCCCTCTGGAGCTACGTCACGAAGCGGATCCTTTCGCTCGGAATGATTTTGGTTATCGCCTTCCTCATGCTGGTGGCCCTCATTCTCAGCACTGTACTTTCAGCCGCTCAGAATCACATCGGCGATCTTCTCGGCACGGTAGGATTGGACGTCGTGTCCGAAGAGTTCGTGTGGATTATCGACGCGGGGGTCTCCCTCGCGATCGTCACCCAGCTCTTCGCCGCCATATTCAAGGTGCTTCCCGACGCAAACATCAGGTGGCGAGACGTCGAGTTCGGCGCGTTCATCACGGCGCTTCTGTTCGTCGTCGGTACGTTCTTCATCAGCTTCTACATCGGTCAAAGCAACCTCGGCGAGGTCTACGGCGCTGCGGCCGCCCTCGCTGTGCTCTTGATTTGGGTGTACTACTCCTCCCTCATCTTGCTGATGGGAGCGGAGTTCACACAGGTCTGGACTCGCCGGTACGGACGAGCCATTCTCCCTACAGACGGGGCCGTCCGGCTTCACGACACGGAACCGGCCCCGACGCAAGCGAATCGGACCTGATCATTCTCCGCACCCGGTGCAAGTTGGAACGTCGCGTCACATTTGTGCAAACGTCATTCACACTCGTAAGACTCTTTGCCGATCGAGCGCCTCGAAGGACCTTTGAAAAAGAGCAGGGATTGGGATGCCAGGACAAGACGAGGCGCCTCTCACATCAATGATGGGGCAGACGGATGAGACATTCCTCCACAGCACAGAGGCGACGAGGGGCGGTTTCGCAGCCGGATTGGATCGAGACGGCCGGTCGGGCCGGATACGCCACCAAGGGATTTGTATATGTAGCGGTCGGGGGCTTTGCCACGCTCGCAGCCGTCGAGTCGGGGAGCACCAGCGAGGGATCTCGCGCGGTTCTCCAGGAGATCGCCCAGCAGCCGTTTGGGCGAACCCTGCTGGGCCTGACCGGGATCGGCCTTCTTGGATACGTGGTGTGGCGAATCATTCAGGCCCTCTACAATCCCTCCTCGAGCGGAAACGGATGGAAGGATCTGGTCAAGCCGATGGGCTACGGGAGCAGTGCCGTCGTCAACCTCGCCCTTGCGTGGTACGCCCTTCAGGTCGCGGTTCAATCTGCCGGTTCCGGGGGGACGAAACAGGAGTGGACGGCCCGTCTTCTTGCTCAACCGTTCGGCCCCTGGCTCGTGGGCGCCGTTGGGCTGGCCATTATTGGGGCCGGGATGTATCTCTTCTACAAAGCGATCAATGCCCGCTTCATGAAGCACCTGCAGTCCGGCCGCATGAGCCTGAAGCGCAAGACGATCGTGAAGCGAACCGGGCAGTTCGGCCTTCCGGCGCGGGGCGTGGCGTTTCTCCTGATTGGAGGGTTTGTCATTCAGGCGGCGGTTCAGACGGATCCTCAGGAGGTAGAGGGGCTCGGGGCCGCCTTTCAAACCCTCGCAAATCAACCGTACGGCCCGTGGCTGATGGGCCTGGTGGCCGTCGGATTTATGGCCTACGGCGTGTATTGCTTCATGCTGGCGCGCTATCGGCGATTTCGCACCGGATGACGGGGGAAGGGCCGGCTACGAGGAGGTACGGACTGCGCGGGCGGATTCCTCCGAGCAGAGAGCTGCCGCCATCTCTATGGTGGCGTACAGAATTACACTGGCCCCGGCCATCTCCAAAAACTCCTCGATCGCGACCTCCAGCTGATACAACGTCGCCGTAGAGTCCGACCGTAGAAAGACATAGGATATGATTTCAAAGCCGACGGCTCCGACGACGATCGTCGCAAAGCCCCCGAGAATGAGCAGGCATTCCCGAGTAAACCGTTGCCACATCCACCGCAACGGCCTCCACAAGTAGACCCCGGCGCCGAGGAAGAAAAGGGACCCCAGCACGGCGTAGACCGAAATCCATCCCCCGTGATTTCCCGAAAACATAAACACATCGAGTTCACGGTTTGCTATGACGAGACCGACTCGTTCGTGGATCGCCCCTCCTTCGTCGGCGGACAAAAAGACGAACAGGAGCCCTCCTAGAGCGAGAGTAGTAGAAAGACCGTGGGTCTTCTCCTTGTTCGTCCAGGCGGTGATAAGAAGAACCGCACCGATAAAAAAGAGCTGAACGGTCGAAAACCATGTCGTGACCGCGACCTCGTTGTCTAAGTCAAGGAGTAGGCGAAAGATCTCCCAGGGCACGCCGGGCCAGACGAAGATGAAGACGTGAGCGACAGCAAATAAGACGTCCAGGCCGATCAGACCGACGAGAAGCTTCGCCGCGCCCTGAGACTTGTACGGAATAGCGATGTACGAAGTCCCCATCTCTCCTGTACAGGTTGTTTTCCATTCCAGTGAGAATATCTCTACATATATATTTATTCATTGGAACCGAAGCGTACTCTTTCGGAGCAGTGAGAGGATCAAGTTTGTGCGTCTCCTGCAAAACCGGAGGGGCCCACATCCCGACGAAGCCGGAAATTCTGCATTTCAGCATGGTTTGCACTCAAGAACCGAGAGGGACGAGATCGGTGTCGTCCCGTTCCGGACGGTTGGGCTTCCGTGTCACTCGAACTCTACATGATTTAACCCACGACGACATCCAGGCTGAGAGGACGAGGGACCAGACGGAACGAAGTCACCTTCTCGTTCCCTGACCGGCTCTCCGAGAACAACCGCACCAGAGGATGACTCGGGAGGGAATACTTGGAAGACGAATATCGGGAGGGAAAAGCACGTAGATGCTGCCAGAGGATGAATGGCGTGGAGATGCTGAGGCCAATATTGGTGTCCCGTTACGACGTACTGACGCAGGACACTCCCCGGGGAAGAGAATCGTCTGAAGAGAATCCTGCGAAGACGCCCTTTTGCCTTCTACTCCAGCCCGTTCCTCTCAGCTTCTATAAATGATGATCTATAATACGACAAAGAGACTACTCGTCGTTCTCCTCACTGCACTGTTTCTCGTCCTTGCACTTCCGTCGGAGACGACGGCCCAAACGAGCCTTCAGGTGGGCCCGCGGGTGGGGATGGACATCGGAGACATTGAAGACCCCTTCGCCGGGATTGATGTCCGGATTACGTCGGTACAGCTACCGGTCGTCGTCAATCCTACGTTCGATTACTACTTTGTCGGAGAAGGGAGAACCTTATGGTCCCTCTCCGGCAACATCCTCTATCCTTTTGGGGCCGAAGATCGGTCATTTTCCTTCTACGGAGGCGTGGGACTCGGCATGTATCGATTTTCCGTAGAGGGGGATACTCCTGACGCTCAGTTTCGGGACGGGACGACAGACTTCGGCGCCAATTTCCTGCTTGGGACGATGGTCTCCTCCCGGCCCTTTACTCCGTTTGCAGAGCTCCAGTATACACCGATCTTTTCCGAGGGCGGACCGTCGCTGTTCGGACTGAAGGGCGGCATTCTGATCAACTTTTGAGGAGGGGATCTTCGAAGGACCCTTGGATCTTTCCAATGGACGGTCGACTGTGGGGGGATCAGCCCGAATTTCTTGATCGGATCCTCCCATAGCCACGTTTCAGAAGGTGGCGGAAGGACGAGATCCTCCATGGATGCTGGAGCAGCAAGCCGGTCGCGGGAGTAAGATTGTAAGCCCACTCTTGAAACAGGCTGCGGAGATGAGAATCGGTGTACGGCCAGCGGTCTACAAGCCCAAAAAGCCGAAAAGCGAAATTTCTGGGTCCAACCTCTTGCACGGTCGGCGAAACATACCATTGGAACGTGCTCCACATTGGAGAAATCCCCTCTGGGAATTCCCCAGCGACGTTCCGATCAAACTGTTTTGCCGCTTGCTGCAAATCCCCATCCTTCTCTGTCAAGAGCACCCTGAGTAGCTCGAGGAGTGCCGCTTGTGCTCGAGACCGCCGCTCGTACACCTCGGTGTCGAGACCTCGTTCCTCGCGTAATTTCAACGCGTCGTGCGATGCATATACGTGTTGCTCGTAGTAGTACAACAGATTGTCTTTCCTCAGTCTCGAACTAACGGAGCCGTCGACGTTATTTCTGTATGCGGCCGTTGCACTTTCACTCACCACCAGCGGACCCAACAGACCGAGCTTAAGCCAGAGATGGTAGTCCCCACACCCGTCGTGTCGAGTAGACCATCCATCAACGCTTTCTAGCGCGTCACGTCTGATGAGTGCCACCAAGGGTTCGCCAATGGCATTTCCCGGATAGTCATCCCACGGATTGCGAAGATCGACATCTTGGGATTCTACCGAATACTGAGGGGCGTCTCCATCTCGAAACCTCGTCCTGCTGGCAACCGCGGCGGGACTGTCCGTCTCAGATGTCAGGAAGTGAGACAGGCGGTGCAGATGCTCCGGATGCCACAGGTCGTCGTGATCGATGAACGCGACCTGCTCCGCATTCGTCTTCCGAAGCCCGTGGTTCCGGGCTGCATTCGGACCGTCTCCTGGATTCTCAAGGAGACCTACCTCTGGATACGTGCTGATAATGGATGCAGAGGCATCCGTAGAGCCGTCGTCCACCACGAGAATCTCCTCGGGACTGAGTGTCTGCGCGAGAACAGAATCGAGCGTCTCAGAAATGTGCTTCTCTCCGTTGTAGATAGGAATTACAACTGCTATGCTCATGGCGTCAAATGAACTACTTTTTTATCATGGGGCGGTGGGTTGTCTCCGAGTGCTGAACCAGGGTAAATGCCAATCGAGGGCCGGGAAAGAACGACCTCCGAAACGTCGATCGCGACCAACGCCGGCGGGGGCCGGTAATCGAGTGAGCCGCTTCTTCCTCCCGACCTGCCGAAGCCGAAGGGAGCGGCCCCCAGTAAGCGTCATGCCGGTAAGGCCTACGACGTCCGACGATGCAGAGCGGCCCTCTCCACACGTCGAATCAACGTTCGCATCGCCCGAAAGAGCATCGACTCCATCAAGAAGGTAGGGCACCACCGGTGGGGCGTCGAACGGCCTCTGGCGCGGACCGACCACTATCTGCGGATCAGGATTCGATAAGGAACCGCCCGTACGGCGGACCGACGCCCCCGGCGTCGACGGGCCCCTTCGACGACACCCGTGGGTGGACCGAAGCCCCCGATCTGCCGACCGTGCAAACCAGTACCGCGACCTCTACGCCCCTTCCTTTTAGTCGCTCAGATCGGAAAAGGTCTCGGCTGCGCCGGGCTTTCCGGCCTGCAACATCGCTCGTTAACGCATTCTCAAGTGTAAGAAGAAAAGTGAGCCATAAACGTGGAAACACGTAGGGCGAGGCTTGCTATGCACCGGCACCTCCCGGCGCTCGCAAGAAGACAGCGTTCGTGCCGGTGGGAAATGCATTGCGAGCCCCCATCTAACGGATCCATGTGTTCAGCTACGGATATGTCAGGGGCGAATCCCCCAACTGTTGAGACGCACGGTGGACTCGCTGGTGGAGGTCGTCTTCGTCGTTACGTCGACGGGAGACATCCTGGAGTGGAACCAGCCTTTGCGAGGCGAAACGGGCTCCACCGGTGAGGCGAACAAGGAGATGCATCCGGTGAAGCTCATGCCCGACGAAGAGAAAGGTCGCATCCAAAGGCGCCTCAAGCAGATCCATGGATCCTTCTTTCACATTCTTGCACTTGGCCTCGAAGGATCGCTTACTGACAGACCTTCCAGTCCCCTCCCCCGCGCTTCTGCGCGGGACATTCTCTGACGACCTCGTAAGGATGGACACGCCGACCACCGGTCGGACACTGTTCGCGAATTGTGCACGGTCTAAAACACTGCGATGCAGACCTTCCAGGTGAGATTGGACCCGTCCAAATTTTGGATTGCCAGTGATGCGGTCCGGTTATATTGGTAGGCTCGAAGTGCCCCGGCGGCACGAGTGTAGTCGTGCGGGAATCAGCGTGGGGATACACTGCCTGTCACCGGAAAACGTCGTATGTATTTTTATCAACGCGGATGCCCATGGAAATCATAGATGTCGAAACGTTCGTCGTCGACGCCAACTGGCGCAACTGGTTTTTCGTACAAGTGAAAACCGACGAGGGAATCGTCGGGGTCGGGGAAGCACTCAGCGGCGAAGGGCTGACGAGCGCCCTTGAGGCCACAGCAGACGCGCACAAGCACTACCTGATCGGGGAGGACCCGTTGAACCGAAAGAAGCTCAACCGCTGGCTCACGCGATACCCCTTCGCTTGGCGCTCAGGGAAGCTGATCAACGCTGTGGCCTCGGCATTCGACATCGCCCTCTGGGACATCGCCGGCAAACACTACGACGAGCCGGTATGGAAGCTTCTCGGCGGCAAAGTGCGTGACGAAATTCCCGTCTATGCAAATGGCTGGCACATCGGCGAGCGCACGCCGGAAAACTATGCCCGTCAAGCCAAGAAGGCAGTCGAGGAGCAGGGATATCCTGCGCTCAAGTGCGACCCGTTCGCGCACTACGAGTACTCGCTGACAGGCGAGCAGATCGAGGAGGTCGCCGAGCTGTTGGAAGCAGTCCGCGACGCGGTCGGCTGGGATGTTGGGATCGCCCTCGACTGCCACGGTCGGTTCTCTCGGCGCGGGGCCATCGAAGTTGCGAACGCTCTAGAGGAATACGACATCATGTTCCTCGAAGAGCCGGTCGAACTGGAGGATCGGGACGTCATGGCGGACGTCAACCAGCACGTGAACATGCCGGTGGCGACGGGGGAGCGAATCTACAACAACCACACGATGGAAGCCGTCGTCCGCAAACAGGCCTGCGACATCATTCAACCCGACGTGACGAACTTCGGAAGCTTACGAGAACTGCAGCATGCTGCTGCTATCGCCAAGTCCCGGTACATGACCTTCGCTCCCCACAATCCGAACGCCGGTGTAAGTACGGCTGCTGCGCTCCACCTTTGTGCCGGAATCGAGAATCTCGAAATCCTCGAACACATGAGCCGGGACGTATCCTGGCGTAAGGAGATCATCGACTACGACTTCGAAGTTGAGGAAGGCACGATCGACGTGCCCGATAAACCCGGGCTTGGCGTTGAATTTAATCCCGAGGTCGCTCGGACCTATCCAGGGGAACCGAAGGACAGCCACAGCCTCTTTGATGCCGAAGGAGCACTGAAACGGCCGTAGATCTACCGCCCGACGCCCTCTAAGTGCAGTCAAGCGTATGATTGTGGATTCGACCGTTCTCCCTATCCAAGCAAGAGGACCGCATTCGAGAGAATGTGCTCGTTAAAATGCGTTTCCGCTGGATTCGGAGAGATTTCTCGACTCCGCTTCGCTCCGCTCGAAATGACCATATACCCAAAGAATTAGATTGGACTCACTTAGGGGTCTGTCAAGTCTTAGAGCAAAGGAAATCTCAGATTTGCAATAGAAAAGGGGCCTCCTCGGCTCCGAGAAGGCCC
>CAZCUZ010000045.1:15511-21818 GCA_964502085.1 uncultured Salinivenus sp.
AAGGAAATCTCAGATTTGCAATAGAAAAGGGGCCTCCTCGGCTCCGAGAAGGCCCCTTCGGGGTGTTATTGAATCACTACAGGGCAAAGCACAAACGACGGCTACTCGAAATCACCAGTACCGTCGCCTTCGAGCTCGCCGTTCGGATCGACATAGAGGACTGTCTCTCCCCTGTCGCGCACGCCTACGGCGACCACGTCGCTGACGTCGAGCTCGGTGTTGGCGTTGGTTTTCAAAGAGTTCATGACGGCCTCATTGTTCTCGAGGGCGCTGTGTAGCGCCTCCGTTTCGGCGTCCTGATAGGTCCGGCGGAGCCGCTGAATTTGCTCGTCGCCGAGGTCCGCAGTGATGTCCTCGACGTGTACGACGCGTACGCTTTGTGTCTCCGTCCGCCGTTCATCCGCCGGCTGACCTTCCGTTTCCTGAGCACCGCTCCGCGTGAGAGCTTGCGTGTGCGTCTTCATATCGTGCATTACCGAATGGAGACGCTCAACGGTCTGAGAATCTTGTTGCTGGGCCGCCTGCTGTTGAACACTGCCGGTTTCATGGGTATTCCGGTCGCGCGGCTGGGCATGCTGCTGGACGTTACCAGCGTCAGAGGAATCGCGGTCTCGTTCCTGGGCCTCCCGCTGCTCGAATCCCTGCGTTTCGGACGTATCGCGACCTTGCTTCTGCGCATCCCACTGCTGGCGCCCATCAACGGCAGAGGTGTCGCGGTCCTGCCACTCATCCTCTTGCTGCTGAACGTCATCCGTGCCGCGACCTTTCAGTGCACTGTTCGGATCGACGTAGGCGACGATCTCTCCACCGTCCTGCATGTCTACGGCAACCACGTCCCGGGCGTCAACTTGCGTACCAGACTCGTTTTTCAAGGCGTCCACGAGGGTCGGACTGTTTTCGATCGCATCGCGCAGCGCCTCCATTTCGACATTCCGGTACATCTTGCGAAGTCTCTGGCGCTGCGTGCCGTCGAGGGTGGACATGATGCTCTCAACATTGACGACACGTACATCCTGAGCGTCTAGCTGCCCGAGCATTTGCGTTTGCGTTTCGAGATCACCGAGCGCAGAAGAGAGGCTTTCGTAGGTCAAGGAGTCTTGCTCCTGCGCCTGAGCGGTTCGTGGCACGGCCATGAACCCAAAAAGAGCGAGACAAAGCGCTGCTATGGCAATTCTGTGGAGATTCATGATTTTGCAGATGGTTGTTGGGGGAATATATGAATTCGCACGGCGACCAACGGCTCTCGATAAAATATCGGTAGCGTGCCTCCGCCCAGCCGGCAAGGGCGGCCGCTATCTGGTTCCGGTTAGACCCTCCACCTGCGAGACAAGTTTGGCCAAACCGGGGGTAGTTACGGGGAAATGGATGGTGAGAAGCAGTGTGAATGCAGGCGGAACCGTCCCAGTCCCCGTGTACCGTCCCTCCTGCGAGGATCGACGCAGGCCGTCGGGATCCGTCCTCCCCGGAGATCTGGATCTCCTCGGTCAGGACGCGGTCTGAAACGGTTTGCCGAAAGCACGTGCACGATCCGGCAAGAGTGGAGAAGAGCACAGCGCTCCGGGCTCCCGTACAGGGCAATCGTATGTTAAAATCTAGATCGAGCCCAGTGAAGCCCCCTGCCTCTAATTGCCGGGGTCGTCAGGAAAGCCCGGGAGAAAGGGAGCATGGGAGCGGGGGCGCATCGGCGTTTTGTCCCAACCCAGAGGGCACCGCTTGTCTGCCAGTGCCAAGATGCGATTGCCGTGGTGTCCTCCCGTTTCGGTGAAGAGGGCACCGTCTCAGGGCATTGCCACGCCGCTACGCATTCATTTCAACAACCTGTCATTCCAAAAATCAGTACCCATTGAGGACGTCCTTGGGGACCGATCAGCCCTCGAGCGGGACCCGACTCCTCGTTATCACCAACAGCAGACTCCGTTTACATGAGCAACGACATCGACGAAAAAGTCGTCGTCATCACCGGTGCCAGCAGCGGACTCGGCGAGGCCGCCGCACGCCATCTCTCCGAGAAAGGTGCCCGCGTAGTCCTTGCGGCTCGCCGCACCGAGCGCCTTGAGGCCCTCGCGGGCAAGATCACCGAAAACGGTGGGGAGGCCCTTGCCGTCACCACCGACGTGACCGAGCGCCAGCAGGTGCAGGATTTGGTCGATGCCGCTGTGGAGGAATTTGGGCGCGTCGACGTGATGCTCAACAACGCGGGCATTATGCCGGCTTCGCCCCTCGACCGGCTCAAGGTGGACGAGTGGGACCAGATGATCGACGTGAACGTCAAGGGCGTCCTCTACGGCATTGCCGCGGTGCTCCCCTACATGCAGGAGCAGGAGTCCGGCCACATCATTAACGTCGCCTCCGACGCAGGCCACAAGGTTCATCCCACGGAGGCCGTGTACGCAGCCACAAAGCACGCGGTGCGCGCCCTCTCCGAGGGACTTCGTCAGGAGGTGAAGCCCTACGGCCTGCGCACGACGATCATCTCGCCGGGGGCCGTCGAGTCGGAACTCCCGGAGATGATCCCTGAGGAGGACGTGGCCGAGGAGATGCGTGAGCTGTACGAGGAGCACGCCATTTCCGCCGATTCGTTTGCGCGGGCCGTCGCCTTTGCGATCGAGCAGCCGGAAGAGGTGGACGTAAATGAGATCCTCTATCGACCGACAAGCCAGAATCTGTAACGCCAGGCGCTCCTTGCAGTTAGCAACACGGGAAGTGAGAACCAGAGGGGTTTTTCTCTTCTATGGCACCGGGGAAAGTGGACTCTGGAGTAATCGACTCCCCAAGAGTGGTCCTGCTGTTACGTCTCAAGCCGACTGTTTTTGAAACGGTCCGATCACGACCGTCGGAAGCGGACACGTCCCCGCAGTCGGTATCTCAACATTGGACTCGGGGCAAATGAAGCGAGGGAACCCTCGCAGCCACCGGCAGCGTTATAATTCCGGAGTTTGATCTACGCGCTCTTTGTTCGCACGTCCACTTCGCTGTGCTCAGACGACCCTGCGGTGACATTTGCTGGTGCCCCCCTCGGTTCGCGATCGCGGGCCGGGTCAAGACCTTCTCGTCTGTCTTGACCCGAAACTCCAGCATCGCCGATGGACCGTCTGATCTCTGTATCGGTCACGTTTGTGACCTTTCTTTCTGAACTCGTCGTTCTTTTTCTCGCCGTCTCGTTTGCCATCACCCTGCTTACGCGGTGGATCGGTCTCTCTCGCGTGAGCCGGTGGATGGGCGGCGGCCCGCTTCAGAGCGCACTCAAGGGCATCGCTCTCGGCTTCACGACCCCGTTTTGTACCTACTCGGCGATCCCGATGCTCGTCGGACTTCGTCAGGCGGGCGTCCGCACCGCGGGGACTGTCGGGTTTCTCCTGGCTGCGCCCGTGCTCGACCCCCTTCTTTTCGCGGCGTTCGCCGTGCTTTTCTCCACCTGGATGGCCGTAACCTACAGCCTGGTTGCCTTCACGGGCGTGCTGGCCGTTTCGCTCGTGGCAGACTCGGCGAACCTGGATGTATTTCGTCCGCTGAGCGTAGCGCAGGGCACCGCAGCCGGCCAAGCGTGCTCCACTCCCCCGACCCCCGACAGCGCTGCTGCTCCCCCCAACGCAGCTGCCGGGAGCGCCCCCGAGGGGAGCACGTCCGCAGTCGAGACGTGTGGACTTGAAGAGGCCGACTGCTCGACCGGTCCCGGGGTAGAAACGAAAGAGGACGAGGAGACCGACTGGCGCGGATGGCGCCCCGAGGCGAAAGACGCCTGGCAGGAGGCCGTAGATCTGACGCGAGGGATGGCGTGGCACATCGTCGGGGCCGTGGCCGTGGCCGCACTCGTGATGGGCTACCTGCCGGAGCACCTGCTCCTCCGCGTGGCGGGACCCGACCGGTGGTACGCCATTCCCGCGGCGGCCCTCGTGGGCGTGCCCTTTTACGTCTCGGTGGAGGCACTCGCGCCGGTCGGAGCCGCTCTCGCCTCGAAGGGCATGAGCGTGGGCGCCGTCTTTGCCCTCACCGTGGCCGGTGCGGGCGTAAACGTACCGGAGTTTGCTTTGCTCGACACGCTTCTCACGCGAGGCGGACTGGCGGGGCTCGTCGGAGCGGTCTTCACCGTGGCCGTGGCCGGCGGCATCGTAATGCAGATGCTCTGAGGGACCGACGGAACTAGAGTTGCTCACATGCTAACGAAGAAACGAGATTCTCGGATCTGAGCTGTGAATCGGGTGCTTGGTCCATGCATCTCTTCTGAGGAGCACAAGAATACTTGTCCATTGGCTGGTGTGCGCTTCCAGAAGTGGGCGTATGAACTGTTTGCCCGGCCCAATGAGCTGATGAAACCGATCCGATAGGCACCGGCGATCCCCCGCTCTCCGACGAGTATCACAAGCGGATTGAGGACATTCTACCGGAAATGTTGATCCGGGCCTTTGTCCGGGAGTACCCCCAGCGATCATTGCCAAACCGTGCCTCAACCGGAGATCCTAATTCTCATCTCTTACGAGCAAAGGCGCACTGGAAACGGTGACTGCTACCTCCGAAAGGTGCGGCTCTTTTACTCCACCTGAGCCCACGGCCTCCATTTTCAACAGATGTCCCTACAGTCATGAAAGCCTTCTTCATCGATGCCCCCGGCGAAACGAGCATCGGCACCCTAGACGAGCCAACTCCCGCCGCGGATGAGGTACTTCTCCGCGTGCGGACCGTCGGGTTCTGCGGAACCGATCTGAGCACATTTCGGGGGGAGAACCCGCTCGTGTCCTACCCCCGAATCCCCGGCCACGAGATCGGGGCCACCATCGAAGCGACAGGGACAGCGGTGCCCGACCGGTTTCAGAACGGCGCCGACGTCACAGTACTGCCGTACACAAACTGCGGGGAGTGCTCAGCGTGTCAACAAGAGCGACCCAACTGCTGCCGGAAAAACGCGACGCTCGGCGTGCAGCGAGATGGGGCCCTTGCAGAGTTTATTACGGTACCGTGGCAAAAGGTCTTTCCCGCGAGTCAACTTTCCCTGCACGAACGTGCACTCGTAGAGCCGCTCACCATTGGTTTTCACGCGGTTCAGCGGGGAGAAGTGACCTCTCGGGATACCGTGGTCGTGCTTGGATGCGGAACCATTGGGTTGGGGGTGATCGCGGGTGCGGTGCGGCAGGACGCGGACGTCATCGGGGTCGACCTCTACGACTGGAAGCTGGATTTGGCCCGAACGATCGGGGCGGAACACACCGTCAACGCTGAGGCCCACTCCCTCTCCGATCGATTGCAGGCAATCACTGCTGGAGAGGGCCCGGCGGTGATTGTGGAAGCGATCGGGCAGCCGGAGACCTTTCGTGCCGCGGTAGAGGACGTCGCCTTCGGGGGACGGGTTGTCTATCTCGGATACGTGGGAGAGTCGGTTACGTACGATCCTACTCCGTTCGTCAAGAAGGAACTGGATATTCGGGGGTCCCGAAATGCCCGGAAAGAAGACTTTCGCGACGTGATCGATTTCCTTGGCGACGGATCGTTTCCCGTCGACCGCATGATCACTCGTACTGTGGAGATGGAAAACGCCGGACGCGCGTTGAGGAAATGGCGGGACCATCCCCAGAACGTCACGAAAATACAAGTGGCTGTTCAGCCGTAGAGACGGCGGGCTCGTTTCGCTCACGCCTTCTTGCCTTCGACTCCAACCAGAGGGCTGTGCGGCCCCTCAATACGCGACAGATTCCGGAGCCAGGCCGATCCTGGATCGAGTTCAGCTGTCGGTTGAGTGAGAAGCGCCTGAGGATGAAGCCGCTTCCCGTGGGTCAGGAATATTCACTCCGGAGCTCCCCCATCGGACGGTCGTCGGGACGATCCGCCGGCTCGTCCTACAATCCGTCGCCCACAAGCTTCCTCTTTTCCCAAGCCTCTTTCCCCACACGAGCACGAGTACCATGACAGATATTCGCCGTCGCGACTTTCTTCGCTGGACTGCTTCCTCGACCCTCCTGTCTCCCCTTCTGGGCTCTTCCCTTTTCGGAAAAGGGTCTTCCCCTGATGATTTCAACCCCAAACCCTATCGAGCGGCTATTGAACGTCGACTCGCACGGGTGCACGAGGGGATCGGGCAGGGGCCCCATGCGGCGAGCTGGTCTTCGCTGAAGCGGGTGAACGAGGCCCCTGAATGGTTCCGGGACGCAAAGTTCGGCATTTACTTTCACTGGGGCGTCTATTCGGTCCCGGCCTTTGGATCCGAATGGTACCCCCGACACATGCACGACCCCGAGCATTCGGTCCACGACCACCACGTCGAGACCTACGGCACGCCGGTCGAGCACCCGTATACCCGGTTCGTTCCCCAGTTTAC
>CAZCUZ010000046.1:0-7280 GCA_964502085.1 uncultured Salinivenus sp.
CTAAGAGGGAGCAACGGGAATCAAGTGATCTTGGCAGCAGGGTCCGGAATACTGGCGTCTTTTCTCCTGATACGTTTTTTTGGTTGTCCGTCGTCCTCTCCCAATGCCGTTTAGTGACTATGCCACACATTGACCTTCCCGACGTGCCCGGCATTCTCGGGCCGATGAAGAAATATCCGAACACCGGCAAAATCATCAGCACGCTGGTGGGCGAGGTGCTTCGCGGCCCCTCCCCCCTCGATCCCGGCGAGCGTGAACTGATTGCCGCCTACACCTCCGCCCGAAACGAGTGCACGTTCTGCACGGGGGCCCACAGCGCGACCGCCGGCGAACTGCTGGAGGACAAGGCTCTCGTCGAGCAGGTGAAGGCCGACGTCGAAACGGCCCCGATCAGCGACAAGATGAAGGCCCTGCTCGCCATTTCGGCCAAAGTGCAGGGCGACGCCCGCGAGGTGTCCGACGAGGACGTGGCCCGGGCACGAGAACACGGCGCCGACGACGAGGCCATCCACGACACCGTTCTGATTACGGCGGTCTTTTCCTTGTGCAATCGCTACGTCGACGGCCTGGACACGCAGCTTCCCGAGGACGAGGCGGAGTATGACGAGCATGGAAAAGCGCTGGCCGACACGGGCTACGGCCGCACGACCCACCCGTGGTAATCGTTCGTCCCTCCGGACGAGAGGTCCGATTCCGAAGTGTCAAACTCCCCACCGACGTGTCTCCCGTCCCGCATTGATCTTCCCGACGGCGCCTCCCTCTCCCTCTGATCCTTGAACCAGACAAAAGGGCCTGGCCGATACCGACCAGGCCCTCGTGCCGTCGTCGCAATCAACGGCTCGATCGTTCTCTTCAGAGCACAGCCCTCTAGTATCCCGGATTCTGCTGAAGATTGGGATTCGTGCTGAGCTCGCCTTCCGGAATGGGGAAGAGCACGCGGTACGGTTCGCTGGACTGGCCCGTCTGGGTGCCGTCCTTCTTAAAGAGCCACGGGCCGGTAAAGGTGGGCGCGTACACGTCCGCGTTTGGATTGGTAGAGCCCGAGTAGCCAACGGCCTCCCCGTCGTGGGCAAACTCGTACCGGATCAGGTCCGAGCGGCGGGTCCCCTCGTAGACCAACTCACGTCCCCGTTCCGCTATGACGTGCTGGAGCATGTCCATCTGCCCGGACACCTCCCCCATCGTGAGAGCGTCGTTTCCACGCTCTTCGTGGACCTCGTTAAATTCCTCGAGAGCAGGCCCAATGTTGCCCTGAGCAGCCTCGGCCTCCGCCTTGATCAGGTACATCTCTGCGAGACGGAAGAGCGGAAAGTCGTTCGACATGAGGGCTCCCGACCGGCTCGGATCAATTTCGAACTTCAGGGGCCGGGCGCCGGGCGCCTCCAGGATGAACGCCTCGCTCGTCGACGGGAAGTCCGACGGGAGGTCCCCTTCCTGCACGTCCCCGAGCTGAATGCTCGGAATTTCGAGCGTTAGGTTTAGCGGATCCGCGTCGTCGCCCCGCACTTGGAGGGTCTCGCTGCTCGTATCGCTAAAGCACTCGTCTCCGGAGCACCCCTCGTTGGGCTGAGCATACTGCTGTCCCACGAGAAAGCTCTTGCCGCGCACGTCGGGGTGGCCGTCGTCCGCCGTGCCAATCTTGCCGTCGTCTCCCGGCTCCAGATTATACGACCGGTAGAACTCGGGAATCGTCGTGAACCCGTTGAACGAGCTGACCCCGATGGGGTGATTGTAGTGGAGGAAGAATTGCTCGTTCGTGAAGCCGACGTTGGGCTCGGCGGCATGGGTGGCAGCAAAAATCATCTCCGTCGAGTTTCGATTGTCGGCCGCGAAGTTGTCGAAGTAGTCGTCCAGCTGATAAGAGGCATTCAGATCTGTAGGAGGAATAACCTGGTCGGCGGCCGCGGCCGCGCCCTCATAGAGGGCCGTACCGGGCTCCACCCCGCTTTCCGAAACCGTTCCGGTGTAGATCTCGGCGTTGAGGAGGAGACGGGCGGTAAGGGCGTAGGCGGCTCCCTTCGTGGCCTGGCCGTAGGCAACGTCCTGTGATCCGGCCTCTCCCAGGTCGGCAATGACGGTGCCGTCGCTCGGATTCTCGATGCAGCTATTGACGTCGAAGTTGTTCGCCGTGCACCCGGTCAGTTCCTCCAGGATAAAGTTGAACACCTCCGTTCGCGTGTTCTGCTCGGGCGGGTTGTTCGGATCCACCGGCGCCGTCTCGTAATCGAGGTCGCTTCCCTCCTCCACCACGATGGGCACCCCACCAAACTGGTCCATCAGCAAGGAATAATAGAAGGCCCGAAGAAACCGGACCTCGCCGGCAAACCGTGCCTTTCGCTCGTCCGGGAGAGCCTCGGAGGCGTCCAATGAGGAGAGCACTCCGTTCGCCCGGGCAACCCCGACCTGAAGGGCGTCCCAGGACCCGCTAATCTGCGGCGTGTTCGGCGTAAAGTTGTGCTGAGTGAGGTCCCGCCAGATGCCGCCGTCCCCCCAGTCCGGTCCTCGCGTGGGCACCATAATTTCGTCGGACGCGTGCTCTTGAACGTTCAGCACGTCGCCGGTAAGGCTCCGAAGCTGGGCGTACACGCCCGTGGCCGCTGCCCGGAACTGGTCCTCGTTCTGGAAGAAGTTGTCGGGGGTAATTTGATCGTAGGACTTCTCCTCCAGCTGCTGGTCACACCCAACCAGGAGGGCAGACAGAGCGAGGCAGAGCGCGAGGAGGCGAACACCGCCGGGACAAACGTCAGTCAGTCGAAAATGCATAGGGAGACCGGTTCAGTTCAAATTTCGTCAGCTGAGGAGTGGGAGATGGGGAGCTCTAAAAGCCCACCTCCAGGCCCAGGGTAAACGTGCGGGGACGGGGGTAGCTCGTGTAGTCGACTCCGCGGGTCGGGCGGGCCACGTCCCGAAAGCCGAGGCCGCGTCCCGTCACGTTGGTGTTGACCTCCGGATCGTAGCCGTCGTAGGACGTGACCACGAAGACGTTCTGGACGGTGCCGTAAATTCGGGCCCGTCGCAGGCCGTAGGTGCTCGCGTCCGGCAGGGTGTAGCCCACCGTCAAGTTGTCGAGACGGAAGTACGACCCGTCCTGGATCCAACGCGACGAGTAGTTCGGAACGTGCGACGCGTTGGTGCCGTCCTGCAGGGCCTCTTCCAGAATGCCGATGCCCCGGCCCAGGTTGCTCTTCGTGGCGAACTCGAGGCCGGTGTTGTTGAAGAGCTCCCGGCCCTGTTCGCCTCGGAAGAACGCACTCACGTCGAAGCCCTGGTACCGGTAGGCCAGATTCAGCCCGTAGCTGACGTCCGGCACCGGATTGCCGAGGAACGCCCGCTCGGCGTCTCCGAGGGTCGTGGTCGTCCCTCCGTCCGGGGTCCGATATACCTCGTTGCCGTCGTCGTTGATGTGCTCAAACACCGGCCCGTAGAAGGCCCCGATGGGGTGACCCGCCTGGAGGCGCTGCGCATCCACACCGGTTTGCCCCGCGCCGTTTACCGCGGTGTGATCGATGAACTCCCGACCGCCCAGGCTCTGCACCTCGTTGCGGTTGCTGCTGGCGTTGAGCCCCACGTTGAGCGACATCTCTTCTCGCTCGATTACGAAGGCGCTCACCGACGCCTCAATTCCGGTGTTTTGAACCTCGCCCACGTTGCCCAGGCGCGTGGTCGACACCGACGGGGGCGGCACCGGAACCTCCAACAGAAGGTCCGTCGTGGTCTTGCGGTATCCTTCGATCGAGCCGTCAAAGCGCCCGGCCGTAAAGTCGAGGGCCACGTTGTACTCCTCCGTCTCCTCCCACTTCAGGTTGGGGTTGGGCGCCTGTCGCTGCGCCACACCGGTTTGGGCCGATTCGCTGTCGCCGAAGACGCCCGAGAATCCGGGGTCCGGGGCCAGGATGGCCTGCGACCGGAGCGGCGGTACGGCCTGGTTTCCGCTAATCCCGTAGGAGAGCCGCAGCTTCAGCTGACTGAGCCACTCGGTGTCCTCCAGCCAGCTCTGCTGGGCAATGTTCCACCCAACCGACGCCGAGGGAAACCACGCAAACTTCTGGTTATCACCGAAGACGGACGAGCCGTCGCGGCGGACCGTCGCGTTCAGGATGTAGCGGTCGTTGACGTTGTAGTTGAGGCGTCCGAACAGGCCGATCTGCTCCACGAGCTGCTTCGTCGAGCCCGGGTCCTGCGGGTTGGCTCCCCCGCCCAGGTTGTTGAACAGCGTCGCGTCGGTGATAAATCCTTCCGTCTGCACGTCCCAGGCCTGCCACACTTCTCGATCGTACTCGGCCCCGCCGAGGAGGCGAAGCGTGTGGTTGTCGAGAAGGTCCCGTTCGTAATCAAGGGTAAACTGCGGAACGATGCTGCTGAGCTCCCGCTCCGCCTGCCGAGCGAGCCCCTCCGTCTGCTGTCCGACCCAGAGCGAAGGACCGCTGCCGGGAATGCCGGTGCGGCGAATGCCTTCGGCATTGTCGATGCCGATCGTGGCGTCGGCCGTGAGGTTCTCCAGGACGTCAAATTCCGTCGAGAAGTTGCCGATTATGCGCTTCTGGTCCGTCTTGTCGGTTACGCGCTGTTCGAGGGCCACCGGGTTCTTGATGGAGCTCGAAAACTCGTTGTATTCCCCCGTCGCCTCATTCCGGACGGGTTGCCGCGGATCGAACCCAATCATCCCCTTGATGACACCGCCCTCAAATCCACCGCCCTGATTGAAGAAGAGGTGCTTCCGATTCAGGTAGGAGGTCGTCAGGTTCAGGTTGAAGCGCAGGCGATCGTCGAACGTCTGGTGATCGGCGTTGATGCGGGCCGTCACTCGATCAAGGCCGTTCCGATCCAGAATGCCGTCCTGGCTCAGATAACTGAGGGAGGCGCGGTACGACGTGGCCTCGGTCCCTCCCGACAGGGACAGGTTGTGCTCGTGCTGGAGTGCCGCCCGCGAGGCCTCCTCCTGCCAGTCGGTGCTGGTCCCCGAAAAGTCTCCTTCTCGCTGAGAAAAGCATTCGTTGAAGTCGTTGAAGTCCCCGAGGTCGTCGGTGCAGCTCCGCGCCCGACGGAACTGCGTGCCGTCGGCCATGTCGAGCGGATTGGCAAACGTAGCGGCCGAAACCTTGCCGCTGTAGTTGACCTGAACGCTTTCTCCCTGCCCGGTCTTCGTCTCAATGAGCACGACCCCGTTGGCCCCCTGCGAGCCATAGATGGAGGTGGCCGCCGCATCCTTCAGGACCTGCATCGACTCGATGTCCTGTGGATTAATGAGGGCGAGCGGGTTCGAGCTGCTCGACGAACTGACCCCGCCGGCGCTCGCACCTCCCGGTGTCACGTTCGTGCTGTTCACGGGCACCCCGTCGATGACGTACAGCGGCTCCGCTCCCGCCGTGATCGAGCTCGTGCCTCGGATCCGAACGCTCGTGCCGCCCCCCGGCTCCCCGCTGTTATCGAGTACCTGCACACCCGAAACGCGGCCGCGAAGAAGATCCTGCGGGCTGGCGGTCTGCCCCACGTTGGCCTCCTCTACGTCCACCGACGACACCGAGCCGGTGATTTCCTGTCGGCGCTGCGACCCGTAGCCCACGACGACCACTTCTTCGACCTGCTCCACGTCCTCTTCCAGCGACACGTCGACGACGCTCTGATCCCCGACCTCAACCTCCTGGCCGACGTAGCCGACGAACGAGAACACGAGAACGGCATCCGGCCCCGACACCGTGATTTCGTACTGTCCCTGTGCGTTGGTGGTCGTGCCGGTATTCGTCCCCTGTACCGTTACGTTCGCTCCCGGAAGGGGCGTGTCCGTTTGCGCGTCCGTGACCGTCCCCTCCACGACCCGTTCCTGGCCAAGGGCACTACTCACACACAGAACGGAGAAAAGAAGAACGGCGGCAGTCCATATTATCGGTCTGTTCATGTCTTCTGCTTGTGCAGTTCTACTGAATAAAGCGATGTGGACACCGGCTCCCGGACGAACTTCATTCACCGTCGCGATCCGTGTCCCGACGAGCGCTCGTGGGGACCGCCGGGCCGGAAGCGCTTCCCCTCGGAATCACATCGTATAGTACGGAAGAACTGAGGCACCATCAACTCTCTGACAAGACACTCCTTTGAATGTGGAATAAAGCCCGATGGATGACTATACTGCTTATTTTATGAAATCCGTTTCACCGTTGAGGAGCTTCGAATCAGACGACCGGGAACGTCTCTCCTCAGGTCCTCACTGGAACTGAATCAGCTGAGCGCGTGCGTTATTTCGCGCCACGATCGCGTAGCGGGGCCCGTCGGGCCCGTGCACGAGGCGAAGGCTGCGCACCTCGCCCTCCAGATACAGGTTGGACTCGGCGGGCGGCACGGCCGTCCAGTCGTCGTCCCTCCGTCGCAGGAGCGTGCCGTAGCTCGCGTCGTAGCGCCCCTGTCTCGGGCGCACGCCGTAGAGGTTGCCGCCGAGCATCACTTCGCGGGTGCCGTCGTCGTCGAGGTCGTGGACGAGGGTCGCGTACACGGGGGCCCCCTGCGCACGAGACGGAAGGGGCTCGACCGCAAACGTACCGTCGTCCTGCCGCTCGAGGTGCGACGTGGCAAAGGTGCGGGCCGTGTTGACTGTGGCCTCCTGAATTTTGCGCCGGGGAAACAGATCCTCGAGCTGAGAAGCGCCGAAGGACTCATAGGTGGGAAATTTCTCCTCGAGGGCGGGAAAGCGTTCGAGGAGAAGGTCGCGGCCGGCCCACGGGTAGCGCGTGCCGTCGTTGTACCGGGTGAGCACGGATTCGGCCCGTTCGTCGTCGTTGAAGTCATTTCTGTAGAGCTCGACGGGCCGCTCGGCAGAGGCCTTCAGTCGCGAGTTGCGGCCGAAGTTGCCGGCAATGAGGTCGGAGGTGCCGTCGCCGTCGAGGTCGGCGGCGTGGACGGCGGACCACCATCCCTCGGTTCCGTCCAGCCCGGCGGCCTCGGTGCGATCGACCAGCTCGCCGTCCCGCTGCTCGAAGACGGTGACCGGCATCCACTCGCCTACCACGACGAGATCGAGCGCGTCGCTGCCCCGCACGTCGGTCCACGTTGCGTCGGTCACCATGCCCACCTCGCGGAGGCCCGGCGCCACCTCGTCGGTGACGTCGGCAAAGTGCCCGGAGCCGTCGTTTTCGAGCAGGTAGCTCGTCGGCGTCTCCCCGTAGGCGCGGGCCACCACGCGGCTGCCCACGAAGAGGTCGGTGTCCCCGTCGTCATCGAAATCGCCGGGGGCAACGACGGCGCCGTTGGACGCCACGTCGTCCGGCAGGGCGTCCTCGGCCCGGCGAAAG
>CAZCUZ010000046.1:7380-21723 GCA_964502085.1 uncultured Salinivenus sp.
GACGGCGCCGTTGGACGCCACGTCGTCCGGCAGGGCGTCCTCGGCCCGGCGAAAGATTCCCGACCCATCGTTCAGGTAAAGGCGGTCCTGAAGCGCGTCGGCCCCCTCCGTAAACTCGTTGCCCGCACTCACGACGTAGAGGTCGAGGTGCCCGTTGCCGGTGGCGTCGAAGAAGGCAGCGTCGACGTCCTCGTGCAGCTGATCGGCCGCCCAGAGCGAGTCGTTCTCCGTGGCGCGCCGGAACGTCCCGTCTGGATCCTGCACGTAGAGGGCGCCCGGCTGCCGCTTGGCCCCGCCGAGGTACACGTCGTCGAGCCCGTTGCCGGTCACGTCGCCGACGGCGAGGGCCGGTCCTTCCGTCGAGAGGCGGCGAGGCATGAGCGGCTCGCGCACGAAATCGTTGTACCCGGTGTTTTCCTCGTGGCGAAAGTCGATGCCGACCGTGTCGGCGGTCGCGACGGTGACGAGGGCCGAATCTGCATCCGGCTCGGGCTCGGGCGGCGTCGCGTCGGCATAGCGAAGCGTGAGGGTCGTGTCGACCGGCACGGGCCGGCGCGTCTCGGTGCGGCCGCCGGGCCAGGTGACCCGAAGCGAGTCGACGTCGTCGTCCCCGAGCCCCACGTGCAGGCGCGGGTCGACGGACGACTGGTATCCCCGCGTGGGCATCTGTTCGAGGAGCTGGGTTCGCTCGCCCTGATACACCCGGACCTTCGCCCCCACTCCGTGGGTGTTGGCCCGTTCTCCGTCGAGACGTACCTTCAAATAGTGATGCTCCCGAAGGGAATCGGCCCGGTTTTCGTAGATGGACGCCGGGGCGTTGATGTTGTTGACGACGAGGTCGAGGCTGCCGTCGTTGTCGAGATCGGCGTACGCGGCGCCGTTGGAGAAGCCGGGGCGGTTCATCCCCCACGCGGCCGTCGAGTCGGAGAAGGTCAGGTCGCCGTCGTTGCGAAAGGCCCGGTTGGGCACGGGATCCTGCGGCAGGCGCTCCTGAACCGAGAGGTCCTCCTCGTCGACGTCCTCCAGGGTTTGGGCCACCTCGTTTTGCGAGGCGTACTGCACGTAGTCGAGGTCGTTGGGACGGCGGTAGATGCCGTTCGTGACGAAGAGATCCTTCCGTCCGTCGTTGTCGAGGTCGGCGAAGAGGGGCGCCCAGCTCCAATCCGTCGCGGCGACGCCGGCCAGGAGCCCGATCTCGCTGAAGCGACGATTGCCCTGATTGAGCTGGAGCGTGTTTCGGTCGAGCTGGTGGTGATAACCGTACTCGCGCTTAAGATCGTAGAGGCGCTCCGTGTCCGCCCCGGCCGAGGTGTTCTGGATCTCCTCCCGAGAGGGAAGCATGTCGAGCACGGCGACGTCGGGGCGACCGTCGTTGTTGTAGTCGGCGGCGTCGACCCCCATCGACGAGTAGCTGACGTGCCGCGTGGCCGTTTCGATGGCCTCGGTAAAGGTGCCGTCGCACTCGTTGTAGTAGAGGTAGTCGTGCTCGTGGAAGTCGTTGGCCACGTAGAGGTCGGGGCAGCCGTTGCCGTCAAGGTCGCTGACGGCCACCCCGAGACCGTAGCCCGTGCGCCCGCTGTAGATGCCGGCCTCGTCGGTGACGTCGACGAAAGCGGAGTCGCCTGTGCTGGACTCCGATCCAGTGCCTGTGCCGGACGCCGATCCGGTGCCTGTGCTGGACTCCGATCCAGTATCATTTCGGAGGAGCCGGTCGCCGGCCCGCTGGCTCTCCTTTTCGCGGAGGCTGGACCGCCCGTAGGTCTGCTCCTCGTGGATCGACGAGTTGAGGAGATACACGTCGAGGTCGCCGTCGCCGTCGTAGTCGAAGAAGGCCGCCTGCGTGCCGAAGCGCCTCTGGTCCAGGTTGTAGGCGGCCGCGCGCTCCTCGAACTGCGGGACGCCGTCTTCGTCGGGGCCCTGATTGATGAAGAGCTGATTGTGCCCCTCCAGGCCGTGGACGCCGTGGACGACGGAGACGTAGATGTCGAGCCGTCCGTTCCCGTTCACGTCGGCCATCGTGACACCGGTCGACCAGTCGGCACTGCCCGCCACGCCGGCCGCCTCCGTCACCTCCTCGAACCGAAAGTCGCCCCGGTTCAGGTACAGCGCGTTCGGGCCTTCGTTGGCCGTAAAGTACAGGTCCACGAGGCCGTCCCCGTTCACGTCCCCGACCGCCACGCCGCCCCCGTTGTAGTAGTAGAGGTAGTTCAGGATGTTGAGGTCCGCCGACTCCTCGAGCGTATTCTCGAACGTGACCCCGGTGCGGGAGGAGTCCAGGGAACTGAAGAGCGTCGGCCCGCGCTCAGAGTCGCTGCTGCAGGCCGCACAGGCGAGAAGCAGAACGACGGCGAGGACGCAGGACCCCGTCCTCGAGACCCAACGGGCCTGCCGCTCCGAAGGAACGACGCAATGTCCGTCGCGAGGGCCCCCTCGCGACCTCTCGTTTCGATTCGGCAACATAGGAGACAGTCATTGGGCACGTGGGCCGGAGCGCCTCGGCTCCAGTCCTCAGCAACCGGACCGTTTTTCTCGTCTGCCGGGGACGCCGACGTTCTCGTACGACGCCGGAGGCTTCGCGAACACCGTTTCCTCCGCTCGACGACGGACGGCCTTCGGACGAGACGCCCCCCACCCCGGACCCGAGGCGTCATTGTGCAGGCCCCCTCCTCACAAACGGAGCCACATTTTAATTTCGTCGTCGGGGTGTGCGAGAGGCACCGCGTTCGCCAGAGGAGAGAGGCCCACCCTCAGCAAAAGCCACCCCCGACCGCCGCTCTACAGGTTGCCCCGCTTCATCTCCTCGACGGCGTAGTCCACAGCCCGGGCCGTGAGGGCCATGTAGGTGAGCGACGGGTTCTGGCAGGCCGCGGAGGTCATGCACGCCCCGTCGGTGACGAACAGGTTCTCGACGTCGTGGGTCTGGTTCCACTCGTTGAGCACCGACGTCTCCGGGTCCCGGCCCATGCGGGCGCCGCCCATCTCGTGGATGCCCTCGCCCGGCCAGTAGCGGGACTCGTACGTACTCACGTCTTCTGCCCCGGCGGCCTCGAGCATCTCGGCCGCCTGCGTCTTGGCGTCCTCCCGCATCTGTTCCTCGTTCTCTCCGAGGGAGACGTGGAACCGGAGGACCGGCATGTCCCACGGGTCGGTCTCCTCGTCGTCGAGCTCCACGTAGTTCTCCTCGTAGGGGAGCGTCTCGCAGAACGCGGTGAGGGCCATGCGCCACTGCCCCGGATCGCGGACCTTGCTCTTCAGATCCTCCCCGAAGCCCTCCTCACTGATGGCCCGGCTCCATCCTTCCCGGTAGGCCGCCCCCTGATAACCGTACCCGCGGAGGAAGTCGACCTCGCTTTCCTGCCCCGGCAGGTTGCGGAAGCGCGGAATGTAGACGCCGTTCGGGCGCTGGCCGTGGTAGTAGGTGTCCTCGAAGCCCGAGAAGGTCCCCGAGGCTCCGATCTTGAAGTGGTGGTCCATGATGTAGTGCCCGAGCGTGCCGCTGGAGTTGGCCAGGCCGTTCGGGAAGCGCGACGACGTGGAGTTCATCAGAATCTTGGTGCTGCCCATCGCCGAGGCGCACAGGAAGACGACGCGCCCCTTCACCTCGCGCATCTCCTTGGTGTTGCGATCGACGACGCGTACGCCGCTGGCCTTGCCGGTGTCCGGGTCGTAGATGACGCTGTGGACGATGCTGTCGCACTCGAGGGTCAGGTTGCCGGTGTCGCGGGCGGCCGGGAGGGTAGAGCTGAGGCTCGAAAAGTAGGCTCCGACCGAGCAGCCGCGCGAACAGGGACCGCAGTAGTGGCAGGCCTGCCGCCCCTTGTGGTTCTCCGTGAGGACCGCCGCGCGGCCAATCGTGAGGTCGCGGTTCGAAAAGGCGCCTTCGAGTCCCTCCTCGACGTGCTGCTCGACCGCGTTCAGCTCCATTGGCGGCAAAAACTCGCTGTCCGGGAGCTGCGGCAGGTCCTCCTCCATGCCGCTGATGCCGACGTGCTTTTCCACGTACGAGTACCACTCCTCGAGGTCCTCGTACCCGATGGGCCACCCCTCGGTCACCCCCTCGCGCTCGTTGGCACGGAAGTCCATTTCGCTCCACCGGTAGGACTGGCGGCCCCAGGTCAGAGAACGGCCGCCGAGCTGGTAGCCGCGCACCCAAAGGAACGGCTCATCGTCGTCGAAGGCGTACGGATGCTCGCTGTCCTTGACGAAGAAGTGCTTGTTGTAGGCATTGACCGGCCCGGCCATGGACTGCAGGGGATAGTGCTCCTGCATCTCCTGCTGGTTGCCCTGGCCGCGGAAGTCCATCTCCCACGCCGGCTTGTGCTCCGTAACGTAATCCTCCCCGTGCGTGACGTTGCGGCCCCGCTCGAGGACGAGGGTGTTGAGGCCCTTTTCGGTGAACTCCTTCGCGGCCCAGCCGCCGGTAATCCCGGAGCCGACGACAATCGCGTCGTATTCCTCCTGCTGCGGGGCAATGTGTACGTCCTTGTTCATAAAGTCTGGGGTGAAATGCCAATCGAATGAAGCAAGTGAATTTCTGAGGGTGTGCCCCCGGTCGGGACCGGTCGAGGGAGGTGTGATTCGCGAAGCGTGAACGGAGGCCTTGCAAATTACGCCTCACGCACCACGCTTTACGTTCAACGTTCTACGCACCACGCGTCAGCGGTCTATTCCTCCGAGAACGCCTCCTCGAACCCGGCCTCGGCGGGCGGGAAGTCGACCTCGCGGACCCGGCCGAGCGCCTCCTCGGCTCCGTGTTCGCGGTGCATGCCGCTGTCCTCCCACTCGATGGAGAGAGGCCCATCGTAGCCCATGCGGTTGAGGCGACGGATGATCTCTTCGAAGTCGATTTTGCCCCGACCGATGGAACGAAAGTCCCAGTACCGGTCCTCGTGGCCGAAGGGCAGGTGACCGCCAAAGACGCCCGCCTCCCGGCGCCGGTCGGCCCACCAGACATCCTTCATGTGCACGTGGGCGATGCGGTCGGCAAATGCGTCCAGGAAGGCGAGATAATCGACGCCCTGGTAGCCGAAGTGGCTGGGGTCGTAGTTGAACCCAAAGGCCTCGTGGCCGTCGAGGGCATCGAGCGTGCGCCGCGCGGTGCTACTGTCGAAGGCAATCTCGGTGGGGTGTACTTCGAGCGTGTACTGCACGCCCTCGTCGGCGAACGTGTCGAGGATGGGCGTCCACTGGTCGGCAAACTGCTCGTACCCCTCGTCGATCCTCTCCTGGGGGGTGGGCGGGAAGGCGTAGAGCAGGTGCCAGACGGGCGAACCCGTAAATCCGGTCACCACGTCTACATCGAACGCACTCGCCGCAGCGGCGGTCCGCTTCAGTTCCTCGATTGCGCGATTCGTGACGCCCGCCGGATCGCCGTCGCCCCACACGCGGTCGGGCAGCACCTCTGCGTGGCGCTCGTCGATGCGATCGCTCACGGCCTGCCCCACCAGGTGCTGACTGATGGCCCAAACGTCGAGGTCGTGCTCGGCGAGCTGGTCCCGCTTCTGTCGCACGTAGCCGTCCTCTTCCACGGCCCGTTCGACGTTGAAGTGGTCCCCGGCGCAGGCCAGCTCGAGGCCGTCGTAGCCCCAGCTCGAGGCTTTTTCGGCGAGGGTGTCGAGCGGCATGTCGGCCCACTGGCCGGTGAAGAGCGTGACGGGTCGGTAGGACATGGGCGAGTGTGGAATTTGGCGTTTGGAATGGGGAGTGACGAGGGTCGAGGATGGAAAATGGACAGAAGGATAGAGGACCGAGAGTCGTGGCGGGAAGCCAATCCTCTATCCTCGCCCCTCTATGCTCCCGGGGGCGAGTAGGACGCGTCGACCCAGGCTTCTTTCTCGCTGCTTTCGATGGCTTTGTGGATAAAGTGCACGCCGAGGGCCCCGTCCTGCACGGTCGGGAAGTCGAGGTCGTGGGGCTCCGGCTCCTCCCCGGCCTCGTGGGCGGCAATGGTGCGGGCCGCGCTGCGGTAAATGTTGGCGAAGGCCTCGATGAAGCCCTCGGGGTGGCCCTGCGGAGTACGAATGAACGGCTGGACCGAGTCGGCGAGGGAGGCACGGCCGTGGCTGTACACCTGCTGCGGCTTATCGCCGTTGATGTCGGTAAGGAGCGTGAGCCGATGCGGGTCCTCCTGCTGCCAGTCGAGTCCGGCGTCGGTGCCGTAGACGCGGAGGCGGAGGTTGTTTTCTTCGCCGGCCGAGACCTGTGAGAAGTGGATCAGGCCGCGGACGCCGCCTTCCCAGCGGGCCAGGATGCTGGCGTCGTCGTCGATGCCGCGGCCCTCGACCACCGTCCCCACGTCGGCGCACATGCGCTCCAGGGAGAGGCCCGTCACGTAGCGCGCCAGATGCTCGGCGTGCGTGCCGATGTCGCCGAGGGCACCGGCCCCGGCCTTCTCCGGATCGGTGCGCCAGGAGGCCTGCTTGTTGCCTTCCTGCTCGAGCCGCCGGTTGAGCCAGCCCTGCGGGTACTCGACCACAATCTTGCGCAGATCGCCGAGCCGGCCCTGCTCCACCAGGGCTCGCGCCTGCTTCACGAGCGGGTAGCCGGAATAGTTGTGTGTGAGGCAGAACACCACGTCCTGCTCCTCGACGCGACGACACAGGTCCTCCGCGTCCTCCAGCGTCGTGGTGAGCGGCTTGTCGCAGATGACGTGGAAGCCCTTGTCGAGGAAGGTCTTTGCCACGTCGTAGTGCAGAAAGTTGGGCGTGACGATGGAGACCACGTCGATGCCGTCGGGCCGCGCGGCCTCTTCCTCGGCCATCTCCTCGTAGGAGCCGTAGACGCGCTCGGGGTCGAGGTGCAGGTTCTCGCCCTGCTGCTTCGACTTTTCAGGGGAAGAGGAAAAGGCCCCGGCGACGAGGTCCATCTCGCCGTCGAGGGCGGCGGCGGAGCGGTGCACGGCGCCGATGAAGGCCCCGGGGCCGCCCCCCACCATGCCGTAGCGAATGTTGCGATCGAGTGCCATAGTGCGATTGCAGAATTCGAAAGTACAAACGGACGCGTGAAGCGCTTTCAAACTTCACGCACGAACAGGGAAAGTGCAATCAGCGGAGTTGGAATGCGAAGGAGTGCATTTTAACGGACACCGCCTCCTCCGCACTTCGGGCCTCCCGTTCGGGACTATTTCCCGGCGGACGCCGTGTCGGCGACGCCCCCCGCCCAGTGGATGCCCCCAACCAAATGTGCCCGAAAGTCCGGGTCGGAGTACGACTCGGCGGTGTGCCCCCCTCCGGTATACCAGGAACGTCCCTCCTGTACGGAGTGGTACCACGCGATCGGGTGATCCGACCCCATCGTGCCCCCCTCGTAGGTCGACTCGTCCAGGGTCAGGAGCACGTTGACGTCGTCGCGGGGGTTCGACTGGTAGTTGTACCATTCGTCGCGGCGCACCCATTCTTCGGACAGCATGCGCGTCGACGGGTGCGACGCATCGTCGACCCGAACCGTGGCCTCTTGAATCTGGGGATGGTCCTCGAAGTACGCGCCCACGAGGCGCCCGTACCAGGACCAGTCGTACTCGGTGTCGGCGGCGGCGTGAACCCCGACGAAGCCGCCTCCATTCTCGACGAAGGCGCGGAGAGCCTTCTGCCCCTCCGGGCCGAGCACGTCGTCGGACGTGTTCAGAAACACGACCACGTCCACGTCGGAGAGACGATCGGACCGGAAGGCCGTGCTGTCCTCCGTGGCCTCGACCGCCCAGCCGTGCACGTCGGCCAGGGAGCGAAGGGCCTCGATGCCGTCCGGAATGGCCTGGTGCCGGTAGCCGTTGGTGTGCGAGTACACCAGGAGGGAGAGGTCCTCGCTCGACTGTGCCGGCGCAGCGGTCGGGACCATCAGAGCAGCGGCGAGAACGGCGAAAAGCCCCCAGCGCAGACAGGACATGAGACGCAATGTTCTTTTACCGGCGGAAAGACGATTCTCGCAAAGGGTCGAGGGCCAACGGGATCGACTACGTGCGTCCCCGAGCCACCGCTACGCAGCGGCTCCGGACCAGGCCCGACCGACCTCCTCGTACGGCACGTCGCCGTCGTAGTAGCCCGGCACAACGTTGGTTTTCAGCTCCTGGGTCGCCCCCACTTCCGAGGTGTAGTACCCGACGATGACGAGCTCCTTCAGGGTCCGGTAAAACGACGGATTCTCCCGGTCGGGGGCCTCTGCGTCCGGGCCGAACGTTTCCTCGTCCAGCGTCGCGACGAAGTCCCGCTGTTCCTCGGCGCTGCACTCGACGAACGGCGCCCCGTAGGTGTCCCGGCAGCGCGCCCGGGTCTCCTCGAGCCCGCTCACAAACTGCTTGCGGTTGTCCTCGAGGTAGCTTTCTCCCACCAGCGCGTCGATGAAGCGGTTTACGTTGGCCCCGCGGGCACCGGGCGTGTCGGTCTCCGGAATGATGACCTCGGCCATGGCGGTGACCATTTCGTTTTGCTCGGCCGAGAGGAGCGACGGGCTCCAGTCCGGGCCGGTCTGGCGCTGGCATCCGCTGAGGACGCCCGCGACGGTCGGGGCCGAGACGACCCCGCCCAGAAGGACGCCGACGCGACGGAGGGCTTGACGACGAGTGAGGCCTTCAGAACTACTCATGGGAGGCAAAAGGGCTGCAAGAATATTCTATGGGGTAGGGAGCGCGTCGTACCGATGTGACGCCGTCGAGTACTACGTGAGTCCAAACTGATTCTTTGCGTATATGGTCATTTCGAGCATGGCAATCTGAGAGTGCCTACGTCGAGAGACGAGCGGAGCGACTCACGAAGTAAATCTTCCTGGCGAAGCCGCGTACTTCAGGGAGGCTTCTCGACTGGAAATCTGAGATTTCCTTGCTCGAAGCGACCTGCCTTAGGGATTTTGAGTTCGCTTACACCCGTACAAACAAAGTTGACGGCGTACTTAGTCGGACGCCGAATCCAGTGGTCGGATCTTCACGTCTCGAAACCACACCGGGTAGCCGTGATCCTGCAGGGCGACGTGGCCGGAGTCCGGCTGGGCGAAGCGGGACCAGTTGGCAAACTTCGTTCCCTCGATCCGATCCGTCCAGGTGTCGCTACCGATTTCCGCTTCTAAGAGTTTCGTTCCGTTGAGCCAGTGCTCCACGTGAGACCCGCGGACGACGATCCGGGTTTCGTTGTACTCACCGACCGGCCTCGTCACGTCGTCCGTCGGCGCATACAGGTCGTAGAGCGCCCCGGTCTCGTTGATGGTCGCCCCGTCGTCGCCGAGGCTCGCGTTGTCGAGAATCTGATACTCGGGACCGGTTTCGTAGGGCAGGTCTTCCTCCTCCGAGACCCGATACATGATGCCGCTGTTGCCGTCGGGCGAGATTTTCCACTCGACGCGAAGGTCGAAGTCGGAATAGGCGTCGGTCGTCACGAGGGTACGGGGCGGCTCGCCATCCTCCCTCGACACCTCTCCCGTAAAGTGCATCGCTCCGTTCTCGACGGTCCAGCCCGCAGGCACCGAATCGCGCCGAAATCCGCGCCATTCGTCGAGCGTGGTGCCCTCGAAAAGGAGCTGCCACCCGGCCTCCTGCTCTGCATCGGTGAGCGCGTTTACCGAATCCGGCACGGCCGTCGCGGCGGTGGTGTCTACGGTCGCCCTGCTATCGTCGGACGAGGACGTGCACTGGACCGTCAGCAGAAGGAAGGGCAAAAGCCCTGCGGCGAGGAAAAGACGAAACCGAAGGAGGGAAGACACGATCGACAAACGCCGTCTTCAACGAGAACGCGACTGGAGGGACTTTCAAATATACGAAAGAAAATGTTTTTTGCACACGACCAAACCGGTTCGACGCCTTACGTTTTCGTTCAACCGATTCCACTCCTCCCATGCAACGCCGATCGTTTCTGAAACGCGGCCTCGCGGCCGGGGCCGGCGTGCTGCTCTCGTCCCGCGCCGCAGAGGCGTCCGCCGCCCCGTTCGCCTCAGACAGTCCCCTCAAGCATTCCGCCTCCAAGTGGTGCTACTCCGACTCCTCGGTGGAGGAACTTGCGACTGCGGGCAAAGAGATGGGCCTTCACGGCATCGATCTCCTCGGGCCGGAGGACTGGTCCACCGTGAACGAGCACGGCCTCACGTGCGCCATGGCCAACGCCCCCGCGATGGGCGAGTACGGCATCCCGAAGGGCTGGAATCGGAAGGAACACCACGAGGATCTCATCCCCCTCTACGAGGACTACCTGCCGAAGGCCGCCGAGGCGGACGTGCCCAACGTCGTCTGCTTCTCGGGGCGGCGCGAGGGGCTGTCCGACGAGCGAGGCCTCGACCACTGTGCGGCGGGCCTGAAGCAGATTATGCCCGTGGCCGAGGAGCACGGGGTTACCGTCTGCATGGAGCTGCTGAACAGCACGGTGGACCACCCCGACTACCAGTGCGACCACACGGAGTGGGGCGTGGAGCTGGTGGACCGCGTGGGATCGCCCCGCTTCCGGCTGCTCTACGACATCTACCACATGCAGATTATGGAGGGGGACGTCATCCGCACCATCCGGAACCACCACGACGCCATTGCCCACTACCACACGGGCGGCGTTCCCGGCCGCAACGAAATCGATGACTCGCAGGAGCTAAACTACCCCGCCATCGTCCGGGCGATTGCCGAGACCGGCTACGAGGGCTTCATCGGGCAGGAGTTCGTGCCCACCGCCGACGACCCGCTGCAGTCGCTCCGCGAGGCCGTCGAGATCTGCACGGTCTAACCTGCCTGCATTCGTTCGGTGAAGGCTCGTTTCTCCGTGACGCTTCCCATCAGACATTATATGTTGCGTATTGCGTATCTCGTGTCGGAGGCCACTGCTCCGGGAGTACGCACCCTCACTACCCGACAAAACTTCTGAGGCAGCAAAACTCGCCCCCAACTGTTCATTCCGCGTCATTCCGAGGAGCAAGGTAAGCGGAGCGTCTACGCTCCAAGCTTGCCGGCGACGAGGAATCTCTTCGAATGCAGCGGAAACGACGTCGACTGCGGTGCCTTTCCGGCTTGTTTCCGCTCATTCCGGAGAGATTCTTCGCTACGCTCAGAATGACGTGTATTCCAGAGGAGCTTCACTGGCAAACGACAGAACGTGTTCGGTAGTGATTTGCGTACTCGGGGAGCAGTGGCGCCGATACGCAATACGAAATACGCAATACAAACGCACGCCCCTCGCCTCTCGCCCTTTCGCCCCCTCCGTCCCCATGTCCTCTATGCTCCGACGCCTCTGGATCCTCGTCGCCCTCTTCGGTCTCCTTGCCGCCTCGCCCGCGCAGGCCCAGCTGGCCCCCACGGCCCCGCCCGACTCGGTAGGCCTTTCGCCCGATCGTTTGTCGCGCATTTCGGACGCGATGCAGCCGTACGTGGAAAACGACCAGGTCGCGGGGCTCATGACGCTGGTGTATCGCCGCGGGGAGATTGCCCATTACGAGACGTACGGGCAACGCGACCTGCAGACGGAGGCGCCGATGACGCCGAACACCCTTTTCCGCATCTACTCGATGACGAAGCCGATCACGACGGTCGCGGCGCTCATGCTGTACGAGGAGGGACACTTCCAGCTCGACGACCCGGTGGCCCGCTACCTGCCGGCGTTCGAAGACGTGCAGGTCTACGACACCACGGCGAGCGGCGAGCCGACCCGCGTGGAGCCGCGCCGCCCCATGACGATCCGCGACCTCCTGACGCACACCTCCGGCCTCACCTACGGCGTCTTTAGCGACACCCCGGTCGACTCGATGTACCGCGAGGTCGGCGTGCTGAGCGACGATCGCACACTGGCCGCGATGGTCGACACGCTCGGGACCCTCCCCCTCCTCCACCACCCCGGCGAGACGTGGCACTACAGCGTTTCGACCGACGTGCTCGGCCGCCTCGTGGAGGTCGTCTCCGGCCAGTCGCTCGACACGGTCTTCCAGACGCGCATCTTCGAGCCGCTGGGCATGGACGACACGATGTTCGAGGTGCCGTCGAGCGAGATGGATCGGTTTGCCACCAACTACGTGGCGGGCGAGGACGGATCGCTCACGGCCCGGGACCGAAAGGAATCCAGCGCATTCGCCGCGCCCGTCACGCGGCTGTCCGGAGGGGGCGGCCTGATCTCCACCATGAACGACTACCTCCGGTTTGCCCGCATGCTGCTCAACGAGGGGGCGCTCGACGGCACGCGACTGCTCAGCCCCAAGACCGTGGACCTGATGACCCAAAACCACCTCGACGGGACCTACGAGCCGGGATGGGGCTTTGGACTCGGCGTTCGCGTGACGACCGATCTGACAGAAACCCAGATGCTCGGCAGCGAGGGCACGTACGAGTGGTCGGGGGCGGCCAACACGTACTTTTTCATCGACCCGAAAGAGGAGCTCATCGGGATGGTGTGGACCCAGCTCTGGCCGCACGGCCTGTACCCGATCAGCCCCGACTTCCGCGTCAGCGTCTATCAATCTATCGTGGAGTAAGGTGCCGCCACTCAGCTTCGCCCGGGAACGTCGACTCTGCCCCTCTGTCCCATGCGCCCCGACGCCGTCGTCGTCGAAGGCTGCGTGACTTCCGTCGACGAGGCAGTGACCTGCTTCGACGCCGGAGCGGAGCGCGTCGAGCTGTGCCGGGCCCTGGACGTCGGAGGCCTTACTCCGAAGGCCAACGACGCAACCGCGACGCTGTCTGCCGTGCCGGGCCCGGTCTTCGCACTGGTGCGCCCGCACGCAGACTCCTTTCGGTTGGCTCCGGCCGAGGTGGACGACCTGATCGACGAGGTCGCCTCCCTGGTATCGCTCGGGGTCGACGGAGTGGTGGTCGGCATGCTGGACGAATCGGGCCGAATCGACCGCGCGGCCCTGGACGACGTCGTGCAGGCCGCCGACGGCCGGCCGGTCACCTTTCACCGCGCCTTCGACGAGGTCGAGAACCCACTCGACGAAATCGAATCCCTCCTCCGAGCGGGAGTGAGCAGAGTGCTGACGTCCGGGGGCGCCCCGACGGCCTGGGAGGGTCGAGAGACACTGCGGACGCTGGTGGAGCGGAGCGGCGACGCCCTGACCGTGCTCGGCGGCGGGCGCATTCGCGGCGACCACGTGCGCCGGCTGGTGGCGAAGACGGGACTCACGGAGGTGCATGCCCGGGCCGCGGCCATTCCGGGGGTCCTCTCGGCTCTGAGAGGGCCTCGCAACTCGTAGAAGGAGAGCGGGAACGGGCGGCTACCGCCCGCGCCCCTCCCCGGATTTTGTCGTTCCTGCGAGCAGACAACGGATCGTCCCCGTCCCTTCACTCATACCTCCCTCTCTGACGCCCAGACAGGAGTTGAGCCTCCACATTTCCACCTGACTCCCCTTCTCCCCCATGTACGAGTCCTGCCCGTCCCGCGTCACGGAAATCGAATCGCCGGCCGCTCTCCGACGCCACATCGAGACGCACGAGTCCCTGGTGGACGTGGTGGTGCAGGGGCTCGACCTCACCGACGAGACCACGGGCTCCGCCCTGCTGTCGGTGCCCGCCGAAGACGCGTGCTTTCTGGGCTGCCGGTTGTCCGACGCCGCGAAGGAGCACATCCGCGAGACGGGAGGAACGATCTTTCCAGGCTTCCTCGGCCTCCCCTTCAACCCGTATCGGGCCTCCCTCTACACCCCCGACGAGCTGATGGACGGCTACGAGCGGGGCGCGCCCGAAACACACACCGAGACGGTCGACGCCGAAATCTACGAGTACTTCTCCGACCGACAGCTCGACGGCCGCGACGCACCGGTGATGGACGCCCTGGCCTTTCGCATCCACGACCACGCCGTCGACGACGCGCTGCGCGACCTGTTGAACGACGGGTCGCCCCGACGAGTGGTCGGCGTGATGGGCGGGCACCGGCTGGGGCGCGACACGGAGACGTACCGCCGAGTTGCGCACCTCGGGTGGCGGCTGGCCCGGGAGGGCTTCTTCGTGGCCACGGGGGGCGGCCCCGGCGCCATGGAGGCCGCCAACCTGGGCGCGGCGCTCGCCGAATACGAGCAGGCGGCCGTCGACGACGCCGTCGACACCCTGGCCGCCGTCCCCCACTACGAGGCGGAGGGCTACTTCGATCGGGCCCTCGCCGTCCGCGAGCAATACCCCGACCGCACCGAGAGCCTCGCCGTGCCCACCTGGTTCTACGGGCACGAGCCCTCCAACCTCTTCCCCACCCACGTGGCCAAGTACTTCGCCAACAGCATCCGCGAAGACGGCCTCCTCGCCATCGCCCGCTACGGCGTGATCTACGCGCCGGGCAGTGCGGGAACCATCCAGGAGGTGTTCATGGACGCGGCGCAGAACCACTACGAGACGTTTGGGGCGGCCAGCCCCATGGTCTTTTTCGATCACACGTACTGGACCGAGGAAAAGCCGGTGTACCCCCTCCTACA
>CAZCUZ010000047.1:0-21556 GCA_964502085.1 uncultured Salinivenus sp.
ACAAGTAGATCCACTACGTGCCTCCTCCTCGACCGATTTTCGCCGCATCGATCCTCGCTCTCGCGATACGATTCAAAATCAAAACAGACTCTGGGAGGAGATGCGATTCTTTTTTCAGAGCACCACCCGTGTTCGTGCTCCATTCTGAACAAAGGGTTTGCTGCTATTATCGCTACCGCGAGATCAATTGGAGAGAGGATTTTTCTTCTGCGTCGTCTACGTAAGAGCGAAATTCGTTTGGAGAACAGCGCGCTCGATACGTCGTTCTCAGTCGACGCGCTTCCCGGTCTGCGCGGCCTCTCGATCTGCGCCTAGACGGCCCCCGTCGAGACTCGTTTCCTTTTGGAGCTGATGGTTAAGGTTTGGCGTAAATCCTGTAGGATTTGCCGTAAAGACCGAGGAGGTCTTGGGTTGCCGGTAGCTCTGTCGTATGTTCAGTCGTGGCGAGATCAAATCGATGCCGAGCACTGGGGTGTCGAACCGGATTCCTCGTCCATGCATCGTTAGGGTCGAACCGCGTCGGCCCGGTCGCTCACTGCTGACCGCTGCATCTGTATGCCCCAAATATTTCCGAAGAAAGCCAACGTCTTTCCACTGTTGTCGCTGGTGGGATCGCTCGTCGGGGGAGTGTTGCTCATCGTGCTGGTGTGGTACTACTTCTCGCCGGAGTTTACGACGGTGGGGTACCAGCCGGATCAGCCGGTGCCGTACAGCCACGAGGTTCACGTCGGGCAGCTCGGCATGGACTGCCAGTACTGTCACACCGACGTGGAGAATGCGGCGAGCGCAAACGTGCCCCCGACACAGACGTGCATGAACTGTCACAATCAGATCCGCACCGATTCGCCGGACCTCCTCGAGGTGCAGCAGAGCTGGGCGCAGGACGATCCCATTCAGTGGACGCGGGTTCACCACCTTCCGGACTACGCCCACTTCAGCCACGCGTCGCACGTAAACAAGGGGGTGGGGTGTGAGACGTGTCACGGTCGCGTCGACAAGATGGAGACGGTCTATCAAGCGGAGCCCCTCTCCATGGGCTGGTGTCTGGAGTGTCATCGTCAGCCGGAGCTGTACCTGCGGCCCGAGGACAAGGTTACGACGATGGGATACACCCAGCCCGCGAACTTCGTCGAGCGCAACCTGGAACGGATTCGGGACGAGGGGATCCAGCCGCCCACGAACTGCTCCGCCTGCCACTACTAATCATTTCGGATGGCGAACGTCGAGGTGGACGTTCTTTGCCCCGAGTCACGGTCTTCGCCATTCGAAGCTCGCAAGTTGAGATTCGTAATGATTGAACTTGACGTACTCAATTCCGAAGACGCCCAGGAGGCTCATGGTGACGAGTCGGAGCCGACCTTTTGGCGGCACCCGGCGGAGCTCGACGACGAGGCCCCGTCGTCGGAAAAGGATGAGCGGATCGAGTTTGGCCCGGAGGCCAGTGAGCCTCCGAGCGGAGCGTCCCGACGTCAGTTTCTGCAGCTCATGGGAGCGGCGATGGCCATGGCGGGGCTTGCGGGCTGCCGGCGGCCGGAGGAAAAAATTCTCCCGTACACGCGGAAGCCGGAAGGGGTCACCCCGAGCATTGCGCAGCAGTACGCCACCGGCATGCCGTTTCGCGACGTGCTGCGGCCGGTTCTGGTTGAGAGCCACGAGGGGCGGCCCACCAAGGTGGAGGGGAATGGAGACCATCCGATGGGGCAGAGCGGCACGAGCGGCTTCGAACAGGCGTCCGTGTTGAACTTGTACGATCCCGATCGGTCGCGCTCCGTTCGGCGGGAGGGAAGCGAGGGCAGCTGGGGCAATTTCGTGCAGTTTTGCCAGAAGCTGGGAGAGCAGGCGGGGCAGCAGGACGTGGCCGTGCTCATCGAGGAGAATCCGTCTCCGACGGTACAGGCGATGCGGCAGCGGATGGCGGATCGGTTCGGTTCCCTTCGATGGGTTACGTATTCGGCGACGGGGGACGATCCGGTTCGGCTCGGCATGCAGCAGGCGTTTGGTCAGCCGCTGCGGCCTCGGTACGATCTCGGAGAGGCCGAGGTGATCGTGAGTTTCGATTCGGACTTTCTGGACGGACGGCACCGCGACTTTCTCCACAACACCCAGTCGTTTGCCGAGGGGCGTCGGCTGGAGGGGCCGGAGGACGAGATGAGTCGCCTCTACGCGGTGGAAAGCCAGTACTCCACCACGGGGGGATCGGCGGATCACCGACTTCGCCTGCAGGCCCGGCGCATCCGAGCGTTTGCCGGGGCGCTTGGGGCCGAGCTCGGGGTTGGGTCGGCTCCCGACGCGGCGTGGAGTGAGAAAGAACAGGTGTACGTCCGGGAGATGGCTCGCGACCTGCAGGAGGCAGGCTCTCAGGGCGTCGTCCTCGCAGGCGAGTCGCAGCCGCCCGAGGTGCACGCCCTGGCGATGGCGATCAACCAGCAGCTCGGGAGCCTCGGGACGACGATCACCCTGTTCGACACCGGAGCGTCGGAGGCATCGTCGCAGGAGGAGGCCCTCGCCGATCTCGTCGAGGCAATGGAGGGCGACCAGCTCGACGCCCTCTTCATGATTGGCGTAAATCCGGTCTACGACGCCCCGGCCGAACTCGGCTTCGAAGAGGCGCTCGCCAACGTCCAGAATACGGTGCACTGCGGGCGTCTGCGGAACGAGACTGCGCAGGTGAGTCGCTGGCACGTGCCGCGCACGCACTACCTGGAGAGCTGGGGCGACGGGCGGGCGTACGACGGCACTCTTTCGATCATTCAGCCCCTCCTCCGTCCGCTCTACGACGACGCACACTCGGCGATCGAGGTCCTCAACGTGCTGGCGACCGGCGTCGACACGGCGGGGTACGACCTCGTGCGGGAGCAGTGGCGCAGTCGGCTGTCGGGCACCTTTGAAGAGCAGTGGCGCCAGGTGCTCCACGACGGCTATTTGGAGGGCAGCCAGTACAGCCGCGCCTCGGTAGGACAGGCGACCGTGCCGACGATTTCTGCGCCCAGCACCGAGGACCTCGAAGTCGTCTTCCGGCGGGATCCGACGCTGCTCGACGGCCGCTTCTCCAATAATGCCTGGATGCAGGAGCTGCCGGATCCGGTAACGAAGATCGTGTGGGACAACGTGGCGGTCATGAGTCCGGCCACCGCCGAGGAGCTGGGGCTGGAGGTGCAGTACAGCCAAGACAATTTCTACGCCGACCGCATTGAGCTGTCGGTCGAGGGAGAGGTCGTGACGCTCCCGGTCTGGATCCAGCCGGGACACCCGGATGGATCGATCGGCGTCAATCTGGGCTACGGCCGCACCATCGCGACGGCCCGGGAGGGGTACGACACGCCCTTCTGGGACGTCACCGACGACAAGGACGTGTACAACGATGCCCCCATTGCAGGTGGGATCGACGTGGACGGGAATCCGGTCGACGTGGTCGGGACCAACGTGGCGCCGCTTCGGCCGGTGGGGGATCGGGTCGCTGCGGGGGCGGACGTCACGCAGGTCGACAGCGGCTATTTGATCGCGACGACGCAAGAGGAAGGGTCGATGCAGGGGCGTCCCATCGTGCGGTGGGCGACGCTGGACGAGTTTCGGGAGAACCCGTACTTCGTCGACGACGATCAGGTCCCGGTGCCGGAACTCGGGCAGGGAGGAGACGGGCACGCCGGGGGCGAGACGGTTCACAGCAAAGACGGCTACGGCCTCACGGCGGGGACGGGCACCGACGCTCACACGCTCGAAGACGTGCCGTCAGACGAACAGGGAGGGGACGGGGCTCCCGCGGACACCGCTGATCACGACGGGCAGGAACACGAGAGCTCCCATCAAGAGGAGGGGGCAGAGAATGTGGAGGGATACCAGGAGTATCCCATGATTTGGGAAGAGGATCACCCGAAAGATCAGCCCGCGTCGAAGAGCAACCCCTACTACCAGAACCAGTGGGGGATGTCGATCGACCTCAACACGTGCACGGGGTGCAACGCGTGCGTCGTGGCGTGCACGAGCGAGAACAACGTGCAAGTGGTGGGGAAGGAAGAGGTGAGCAACGGTCGGCACATGTACTGGATTCGGACCGATCGTTACTACGTCACCGAGGACGAGGAGGGCGCGGACGATCCGGAAATGATGATGCAGCCGGTGATGTGTCAGCACTGCGAAAACGCCCCGTGTGAGTCGGTCTGTCCGGTGGCGGCGACGGTCCACTCTCCGGACGGGACGAACCAAATGATTTACAACCGCTGCATCGGGACCCGGTACTGCGCCAACAATTGTCCCTACAAGGTTCGGCGCTTCAACTTCTATGCCTGGAATCGGACGATTCCGACCGAGGTGCAGATGGCCCAAAATCCGGACGTGAGTGTCCGGTCGCAGGGCGTAATGGAGAAGTGCACCTGGTGCGTCCAGCGCATCCGAGAGAGCCAGCAGCAGGCCGACAACGAGGACCGGGACCTGCGTCCCGACGAGGTCGAGACCGCCTGCCAGCAGGCGTGCCCGACCGACGCCATTACGTTCGGGGATCTCAACAATCCCGAGAGCGACGTCGTGCGAGAGAAGAAAAATCCGCGACGGTACGAGCTGCTCGCGTACCTCAACACGAAGCCGCGCCTGTCCTACTTGGGACGGGTGCGGAACACCAATCCCCGTTTGGAGGAGGCCCTTGCCTCGGACGAGGAGGGAAGTGAGGACGAAGCGGCCCCCGCTGAAGCCTAGTTTCTCCCTTGTAGACCGCAACACCGTAGAACCGATTCGAGACCGCCGTGGCGAACACTGAGGAGTCCAAATCGATTCCGGCTGATCCGTCGTCCCCGTCCGACGGCCACGCCGGGGCCGGCCGAGATCAGCTCGTGCGTGGAAATCTTTCATTCCACGACATCACCGAGCTCGTCTCGCGGCACACGGAGAAGAAGGCCCCGATGGCCTGGTACATCGCCTTTGCGACGGCCTTGTCCGGGACGCTTCTGCTCCTGGCGCTCTTTGCGTACGTGGTGTGGAACGGCATCGGCACCTGGGGCAACAATCAGCCGGTGGGATGGGGGTGGCCGATCGTCAACTTCGTCTTCTGGGTCGGGATCGGGCACGCCGGGACGTTGATCTCCGCCATTCTCTTCCTGTTTCGGCAGCACTGGCGCACCTCCATCAACCGGGCGGCGGAGGCCATGACGCTCTTTGCCGTAATGTGTGCCCTGATCTGGCCCACCTTCCACGTCGGTCGCGTGTGGGTGATCTACTGGACGCTCCCGATTCCGAACCAGATGGAGATGTGGCCGCAGTTCAAGAGCCCGCTGCTGTGGGATGTGTTTGCGGTGTCGAGTTACTTCATCGTGTCGCTCCTGTTCTGGTACGTGGGCCTGGTGCCGGACCTCGCTACGCTCCGCGATCGCGCGAAAGACGTTTGGCGGAAGCGAATCCTCGGCTTCTTCTCGCTCGGGTGGACCGGCGCCAATCGCCACTGGCGCAACTACGAGAAGGCATATCTTCTGCTTGCGGGTCTTGCGACGCCGCTGGTTCTGTCCGTCCACTCGGTCGTGTCGTTTGACTTTGCCGTCTCGATCCTTCCGGGTTGGCACACCACGATTTTTCCGCCCTACTTCGTGGCCGGGGCCATCTTTTCCGGATTTGCCATGGTGGTTACCCTGATGGTGATTACTCGGGAGGTGTACGGGTTGAAGAACCTCATAACGATCGATCACTTGGAAAAGATGAACATCATCATTCTGGTGACCGGATCGATCGTGGGATTTGCCTACATTACGGAGTTCTTTATGGCGTGGTACTCGGGGGTGCAGTACGAACAGTACGCATTTCTGAATCGAGCCTTCGGGCCGTATGCGTGGGCGTACTGGATCATGATGACCTGCAACCTCATCACGCCGCAGCTTTTCTGGTCGAAGACGCTTCGGCGTTCCATCCCGGTCATGTTTGTGCTCTCGATCATCGTGAACATTGGGATGTGGTTTGAGCGATTCGTGATTACGATCACGTCCCTGCACCGCGACTTTCTGCCGAGCTCGTGGGGGTACTTCTCTCCCACCTGGGTGGACATCGGGACGCTGGTCGGATCGTTCGGTCTCTTTTTCACGCTCTTCCTTCTGTTCCTGCGGTTTGTGCCGATGGTGGCGATGTCGGAGGTGAAGGGGGTGTTGCCCCAGGCCGATCCTCATTACTACGAAGGAACGGACGGGCACGCCGGGGACGGAGAGCCCTACCTTCAACCGGCAACGGTGGCGGCCGTGGAACGCCCGGAGGACGACTCCGGCCCGTCATAGCCGTCCCGATGCGCACTCACCTTTTCGCGCAGCACGCACTCTGCCATGTTGGATACTTTCGTTCGTGATACCAAGGCCTCGATGAGCATCTTCGAGAGCGACGCCGACCAGGTGTACGGGCTCCTGGCGGAGTTCTCCGATCCGGGGGCCCTGCTCCACGCCGCCGAGGCGGTACGGGAGGAGGGCTATCACCACTTTGACACCTACAGCCCGTTTCCCATCCACGGCATGGACGACGCGATGGGGCTGGGCAATGCCTCGGGCGTCGGGGTCTTTACCTTTCTCGGAGGCGTGACGGGGTTCGCCGCGGCATACCTCCTGCAGTGGTGGACGGCCGCGGTGGATTATCCGCTCAACATCAGCGGAAAGCCGTTCTTTGCGGTGGAGCCGTCCGTGCCGATCATGTTCGAGCTCACGGTGCTCTTTGCTGCGTTTGGGGCGGTGGCGGGCATGCTGGTCCTTAACGGGCTCCCGCGTCCCTACAATCCCTTGTTTTACTCTGATCGGTTCGAGGGTGTGACCGACGATCGATTCTTCCTTCACGTGGCCGCGAGCGACGAGCAGTTCGACGCCGAGGCGACGGCGGCCGACCTCCGGGAGCTGGGGGCCCTTCACATCGAGCTCGTGCAGGACGACGGCGTGGCCGACTCCTGATCCGGGTGCTGCACGAAGACGACATCTTCTTTTGAGACGTTCCGAACTACCGATGCGACGCCTCCTCGTTCTTGGACTTTTTGCCGCTGTTCTCCTGGTGGGGTGCCGGGGGCAACAGTCCGACGCTCCACCGATCCATCCGCACCTGGCGATGGACTACCAGGAAAAGTTTGGGCCGCAGGAGAAGAACCCCCTGTTCGAGAATGAGGCAGCCATGCGTACACCGCCGACGGGCACCGTGGCGCGAGGGCAGATCCGGGAGAACAGTGAGTTGCACGAAGGCCGCACCGCCGAGGGAGAGTACGTCGAACGGATTCCCATTGCGGTGGATCGAGAGGTGCTGGAACGGGGACAGGACCGGTACGAAATCTACTGTGCTCCCTGTCACGGGCGAACCGGGGACGGAAGCGGCATCATCATGGAGGGGGATTACGACTACACGCCCGCGACGAGCTACCACGTCGATCGTCTGCGACAGGTCACGGACGGATACATGTACGATGTCATTGCAAACGGAGTGCGCAACATGCCGTCGTACGCTCAGCAGATTCCGGTCCGAGATCGGTGGGCCATCGTGGCCTACATTCGGGCGCTTCAGCGCAGCCAGTACGCGCGACCGGAGAATCTTCCCGAAAGTGTCGTAACACAACTCGAAGAAGAAACGGGGGGGACGGTACGGGATACCTCCGGGGCGTCGACGACCGGGGCCGAATAGGCTCGAGGCTCAGAAGAGATTCGCATTGATCTTTGAACCAGCCGTTTGCTCGAGGGCTCTCTCGGGCATCGAAGAACAACTGACGTCATGGCCGATTCTGTAGAATCAAATTCCCTGTTTTCCTGGCTGGTCGATCCCCTCCAGTCTACCCGCGACGCGGCGGAGCGGGTCTATCAGTTTACCGGGGACCGGCGGGCCTGGCTCGTGCCGCTCCTCCTCGGACTCGCGTTGCTCATCGTCAGTGCCCTGGGAGGATGGCAGAGTCCGGACGACTTCTTCTTTGCCTATCTCGCCGGCTGGGCGTTTTTGCTTACGACGGCGCTTGGCGGACTGCTCTTCCTCATCTTTCACCATCTCACCCGAGCCTCGTGGAACATCACGATTAACCGGATCAATGAGAGCCTGATCTGGGCGTTCCCCCTTCTCTTCGTCCTGGGGCTTCCGCTGCTGTTCGGCATGCACGACCTGTACCACTGGACGCACGCCGAACTCTACGATCCGAGCAGTTCGCACTACGACGAAATTCTCGCCGGAAAGCGCGCCTACCTGAATACGCCCTTCTGGGCCGTTCGCCTGGTCGTCTACTTCGCCATTTGGACGATCGTCTCGTACCGGCTCTATACGCTCTCGGTGCGGCAGGACGTCGATCCCGACCCGTCCATTCTGGAAAAGCTCCGGAGCACGAGTGCCTGGGGGCTTCCGCTCACGGCGGTGACGATGGCATTTGCGAGCTACGACATTCTCATGTCTCTCGACCCGCACTGGTTTTCCACGATCTTCGGGGTCTACTTCTTCGCCGGAGGCATCCTCAGCGCGGTAGCGGTCATTACTGTGATCGCTCTGCTTCTCCAGCGGGTGGGTGGACACCTCCGGGGCGTCATTACCCGGGAGCACTACCAGGATCTCGGCAAGTACATGTTTGGATTCGTCGTCTTCTGGGCGTACATCGCCTTCAGCCAGTACATGCTCTACTGGTACGGCGGCATTCCCGAAGAAACCGTGTGGTTTCAGCACCGCCTGCAGCACGGATGGGGCTGGCACAGTGCGTTCCTGGTACTCTTTCACTTTGTCGTGCCCTTTTTGGTGCTGTTGCCTCGGGCCACGAAGCGGACCTATCCCATCCTGGGTGTAACGGCCGTGTGGGTGATTGGGATGCACTGGTTTGACCTTCACTGGATCGTGATGCCGGTGCTGCGGGACAGTGCAGGCTTTCACTGGCTCGACTTTACGTGTTGGCTGGGGCTGACGGGGATCTTCGGAGGCATACTCATGTATCGATTACGTCGACACGCCCTCGTGCCGCAGAACCATCCGTACCTCGGAGAATCGCTTCACTTCGAAAACACGTAGAGGGCTCTGCGGGGGCGATTCCGGCGATTTTCACGGATGGGATCGACCCCACCCGCGCTCTGCACGTACGTTCTATTACCGAACACACGTTCACATGGCTGCCGCCGACGCACATAGCGACCCGCCCGCTTCCCCCGAGCTCGTGGCACCCCGAGACGCGACCGTCGTGAACGGTCGGAAGGTGACGTTTGCGTGGAAGCCGTCCCGCGAGGCCGATCGATATCGGCTCCAGATTGCACGGAGCGCACAGTTTGACGAGCTCGCCGTCGACGAAGAAGTCGGAAACGAGACGGCCGTGACGGTGGGCAATCAGCTCCCGACGGACGGAGAGACCTTCTTCTGGCGCGTGATCGCCGGGTCGTACGCCGGGTGGGGAGAGCCCTCGGCGGGGGAGAGCTTCGTGGCGGCGACGGAGGATGAGGCCGAGCAGGATTTGCTCTCGGATCCGAGCGCGGGCCCGGTTACCGGCCTGGCTCGGGCGGAAAAGCGAGAGGTGACCCGGCACGTCTTCGAGTTTGAGGATCGGTTTGAAGAGGAAAAGGAGAAGGGGGTGGCCTACGAAGGCGTTGCCGCAAGCCAGATCATGGCTATTTCGGTCGCCATCCTCGTGGTGATTCTTGTGGCGGTGGTCATTCTGTTTGGCTGGTACGGCCAGGTGGCTCAGGACACGGAGGCCGCCGCGACCAATACGGACAATTACGAGCTTTTGCAGGAAACGAAAAGGGAAGCCGAGCAAACCCTTACGCAGTACGGCGTCGTCGACGAAGAAGAGGGAGTGTACCGCATTCCCATCGATCGGGCGATGGACGTCGTGGCCACAGAGGAATACCAGCGGGGGCAATCCGAGGCGGGCACGGACTCGGTTGCGGCGGCAGGAACCGTTGAATAGGGGCGGGTTCACCGTTCCATCGATGCGACGTAGTCACACTCATGATCCGACATCGGTTTTGGCTTGTGCTTCTGCTCGGTGCCGTGGTGGGGCTCGGAAGTGGGGAGGCGCAGGCCCAGCGCAGCAACCAGAGCCGTGAGCAATTGGAGGGCGTTGGGATCGATCGCCAGCTGGGGAGTTCTGTGCCCACGGATCTCACGTTTCAGAATGCGGCGGGCGAAACCGTCACCTTGGACCAGTACCTTGACGGGGACACGCCCGTCGTTTTGAATCTGGTGTATCACGACTGTCCGATGCTGTGCGGCCTCATGCTGGACGGATTTACGGGGTCGCTGCAGCAACTGGACTGGACGCCGGGGGAGGAGTATCGGGTGCTCACTGTGAGTTTCAATCATCGGGAGGGATCGGAGATTGCACGGGAGAAAAAGGAGACGTACGTGCAACGGCTTGATCGGGCGGGCGTTGCCGAAGGGTGGCATTTTCTCACGGGGAGTGAGGAAACCATAGAGCGGCTCACGGACGCGGTCGGATTCAACTTTCGGTGGGTTGAGGAGGAGCAGGAGTACGCCCATCCCACGACGCAGATTTTCCTGAGCGGGGAGGGCGTGGTGTCCCGATACATCTACGGCATTGAAGTGCCCGGAGGGGACATGCGAAAGGCCCTGGTGGAGGCGTCGAACGGCGACGTTGGAAACGCGATCGACCAGGCTGCGATGTACTGTTTTCAGTTCGACCCCGAGAAAAACACGTACACGGCCGATGCCTTCAACATCATGAAGATCGGAAGCGTGTTTACGGTTCTTCTTCTCGGGGGGATTCTCTTCGTATTCTGGCGTCGAGAGCACGAGGAACTAGAACGATACGAGCAATGGGAAGACCCGACGTTCTCCGCGTCCTGAGGTCTTCTCTTTCATCAATTGAGACGACTGAATCGACATGGGTGATTTTTGGCTACCGGAGGCTGCGTCCTCAATTGCTCCGGAGATCGACAGTCTCTTTCTTTTCGTTACGGCGGTGAGTGCAGTTTTTCTCGTGGGGGTTACGGGAGCGATGTTGTACTTTGTGTATCGCCACCGTCGTCAACACCCGGGAGAGCGGCCCCCGCCGGTCGAAGAGAGCCGAGTGTTGGAGGTGTCGTGGATCGTGGTGCCGACGATTCTGGTGCTGCTCATTTTTAACTGGGGGTTTAAGAGCTACGTCGAGATGAACGTCTCGCCCTCCGGGGCCTACGAGATTCAAGTGCGGGCACAGCAGTGGAACTTTCTCTTTGAGTATCCCAACGGCGTTACGTCGGACACCCTCTACGTGCCGCGCGGGCAGGAGGTGAAGATGCGGATGAGCAGTGCCGACGTGCTCCACGGATTTTACATTCCGGCCTTTCGGGTCAAGTACGACATTCTCCCCAATCGATACACCTCCGTGTGGTTTGAAGCCACGGAGCGAGGGGACTACGACTTGTTCTGTACCGAGTACTGTGGACGGGATCACTCCGACATGAACAAGGTGGTCCGCGTCGTCTCGCAAAGAGACTTTCAGGAGTGGCTGGAGAGTGCGGGCACCCCCGAGGACATTCCGCTCCCGCAGCTCGGCGAACAACTGTACACCCAGCAGGGCTGCCAGAGCTGTCACAGCCTCGACGGGTCCGACGGCGTGGGCCCCTCGTTTCAGGGGTTGTACGGAACGGCGGACCACGCGATGTCCGACGGGTCTACCGTCACCGTGGACGAGAACTACCTTCGAGAGTCGATCCTGAAGCCGGGGGCGAAAATTGTCGAGGGCTACCAGAACATGATGCCGGGGTCGTATTCGAATCTGTCTGAGCGGGAGCTGTCGGGTCTGATTGCATTCATTCGGGAGCAGAGCGACAAGGATCCGCCCGAGGGGGATTCCGAGCAGACGGCCGCGGGAGAAGAGGCCGACTGACCCCTTTGGAGTGCGACGTTGCCTAATCGACGTTCCTCACCACATTTGACCGAGGAATTATGAGCACGGATACCCAAACGACCGCCGTGGAGCAGGACGAGCACCACGACGAGGACGTCAATTACCTGAACCACGAAACGACAATCTGGTCCTGGCTCTCGACGAAGGACCACAAGCGGATCGGCATCCTGTACTGCGTTTCGCTTGCGGCCGTCTTTCTCATTGCCGGGATTCTCGCGCTCGTCATGCGGCTGGAGCTGAGCGGACCCGGGGAGACCATCATGGCGAATGACACCTACAATCAGGTGTTCACGCTGCACGGCATCATGATGGTGTTTCTTTTCCTGGTGACGGCAACGCCGGCCATTCTCGGCAATTTTGTATTGCCGATGCAGATCGGAGCCAAAGATGTTGCGTTTCCGCGACTCAATCTCGCTACCTGGTACATTTACCTGACCGGGGGCGTCCTCACGATTGGGGCGATACTGTGGGGCGGTTTGGACACGGGGTGGACCTTCTATTCGCCCTACTCGACGGAAACGGGGGGGAGTGTACTCTGGATGACCTCGGCGATCTTCATCGCGGGATTCGCGAACATCTTTACGGGGCTCAACTTCATTGTGACCATTCACAAGATGCGGGCGCCGGGGATGACGTGGAACCGGCTGCCGCTCTTCATTTGGGCAATGTATGCCACCAGCATCGTTCAGGTGCTGGCTACGCCGGTGCTCGGAATCACAATGTTGCTCCTCATTCTGGAGCAAACGCTTCAGATCGGCATCTTTGATCCCGCTCTCGGAGGGGATCCGGTCCTGTACCAGCACTTCTTCTGGTTCTACAGCCATCCGGCTGTGTACATCACGATCCTCCCGGCGTTTGGAATCATGTCCGAGTTGATTGCGACCTTTTCGCGCTCGCGCATTTTCGGCTACCGGGCGATTGCCCTCTCGTCGGTGGCGATTGCCATGCTCGGTTTTCTGGTGTGGGGGCACCACATGTTCGTGAGCGGACAGTCGGTCATCTCGGCGGTTATCTTCTCGTTGATTACCTACTTGATCGGCATTCCATCGGGCATCAAGGTCTTTAACTGGGTGTCTACGCTCTACAAGGGATCCATCTGGTTGCAGACGCCGATGCTGTACGCGCTTAGCTTCCTGTTTTTGTTCTCCATTGGGGGCTTTACGGGCATCATGGTCGGCGTCCTGTCTGTGGACGTGCACGTACACGACACCTACTACGTCGTTAGCCACTTCCACTACGTGATGATGGGTGGGTCCGTCGTCGCCCTTTTGGGAGGCATGCACTACTGGTGGCCCAAGATGACGGGGCGTCTCTACAACGAAACCCTCGGCAAAATTGCGGCCGGACTGGTGTTTGTGGGCTTCAACCTGACGTTCTTCCCGCAGCTCGTGCTCGGGTCGCGGGGCATGCCGCGGCGCTATGCAAACTACATGGAGCGGTTTACCGATCTTCACCTACTGTCGACCGTCGGCTCCTGGGTGCTGGGGGCTGGTCTCTTTCTCGTGCTCGGCTACGCACTGTGGTCGCTGGCCTACGGTGAAGAGGCGCCGCAGAATCCGTGGGGAGCCGCGACGCTCGAATGGACGAACGTGGCTGCCATCCCGGATCCCCACAACTTCAAGCGTACGCCGCTCGTGACGCGCGGACCGTACGACTTCCACCTCGCCGATGAAGTCTTTGGAGGAGGCGACGGGGAGGTCGACGGCGACGTGCAGGTTCCCGAGGCCGTTCCGTCGGCGCCCGCGTCCGGAGAGACGACTTCGTAACGGCCCGGAAGTTGGACGTACTGATTTTCTGATTGGCCGGACGGTTTCGTCCGGCAGTCTCACCCGAGAACCGACTCGCTCATGGCTACTGACACCGACACGGCAGCGACGCCCGCCCCGACCGACGCCGAACACGAGCATCACCCGTCGCACGTCCAGCACCACTTCGTCTCGTCGGCACAGCAGTTCGACTCGGCGAAGCTGGGAATGTGGCTCTTCCTGATTACGGAGGTGCTGCTCTTCAGCGGGATGTTTGTGGCCTACGTCGTATACCGACAGTGGCACCCAACGGCCTTTGTCGAGGCCAGTGCCACGTTGAACCGCACGCTCGGGACCATTAATACGATCGTTCTGCTCACCTCCTCGCTGACGGTGGCTCTGTCAATTCATTACATTCAGCGGGACAAGGTCAAGCAGTGCTTTTACAGTCTGGTGACGACCATTGGCCTGGCGGGGATGTTCATGGTCATCAAGTATTTCGAGTACACGGCCAAATTCGAACACGGGGCCTATCCGGCCGGCATGTTCGAGCCGCACGGGGCCCACTACGAGCATCTCGCCCAGATTCCCTATGCGCCCCAGTTTTTCAGCATTTATTTCGTGATGACCGGCATCCACGGGCTTCACGTGCTCATTGGGATGGTCGTCATCGGTTGGGTGGCGTTCCACGTTTGGCGAGGGGCGTTCAGCAGTGAGTATTACACTCACGTCGAGCTCGCAGGGCTGTACTGGCACCTGGTCGACATCATTTGGATTTTCCTGTTCCCGCTGCTCTACCTGGTTTAGGACGTTGTGTGAAACGGTTTCCTGAACGGGAGCCCTGGTTCACGCGGTTGCTTGCTCAATTGAAGACCCCTACCGGTTATGTCTGACGACGGTCATCACGTTCTTCCGCGAAATACGCTCTTCGCAGTCTTCGGAGGCCTCATTGTCTTGACGGCTCTGACGGTTGTCGTGGCCGTGGAACCGGTGACGTCTCTCCTGGGACCGTTGAACGTTCCCGTGGCCATTGGAATTGCGTCGACCAAGGCCACACTCGTCGTGCTGTACTTTATGGCGTTGCGGTACGACAACCCCGTCAATGCGCTCACCTTCACGACCGGAATCATCATGGTCGTGGTCTTCATCACCTTTACGATCTTCGACACGGCGTTTCGGGGCGACCTGGACAACGTAGCTCCTCAGACCGTGGAGGAGATGGAGCGCGAACAGCAGGAGGCCCAGGAACAGATGGATCAGCTCTCGCCCGAGCAGTTGCGCGTAGCGCCGGCGGATTTTCCGGATCAGCAGGGGGCCGGTGGGGGAACGACCGACGGAGACACGGAAGCTGAGAGCAATGGAGGAGAGTAGTTGGGTTCGCTTTGTGGCGAGACGTTCACGTTTTCTAAGGTGAAGGAACGAACAATGCAGCGAGAATTGGGTTAGTATACGGAACCGCTTCCGCAAATCCACGATCACCGACCAGGGCCCTATGTCTCCGCTTTTCTTTGTGCTCGTCGGGCCACTTCTGGTATTTCTGTTGATTTGGGGCGGAGCCGCCGCGTACCGGCTCTATTTTCCGGAGCGCCCCCTTCCGTTTGAGGCGGAGTCCACCGCACGGTGGCGACAGTCGGCGGCCGAGGGGGAGGGTGTGCCGGTGGGGGTTCGGGACATTCGGGCGGACCAGCGCCGTGAACGCCGTCAGGAGGACCTGACCATCTACAACTACGCCTGGGGGGCCTCGGAGGGGGTTCCGGAATCCTGGAAAGAAGAGCTCTGGCAGCGGCGGAACTGAAGTGCAGGAGGGGACGGGATTTACATTCCCGTGTTACTCAGTTGAAAAGGGCTCGTCGTCCGACGCGCGTTTCAGAAAAGAGCCGAGGTTACGGAGCGCCTCCCGCCGGTTTTTCGCATCCGGATCGTCTACGTGGTCGGCTACGGCTTTCACGACGTGACAGGGAGTGCCGTGTTGCGCTGCCACGTACGCCACCGGGTATCCCGTACTGTCTCGCACGTCGGCGAGCCGTTCCCAGTAGGTCCGTTCGTCTTCGTCGGTCGACGTGTGGTCCTGGCTCACGAGCGTTCCGTCTGCGTCCACGTCGAACGGACAGTCCAGCGGCATGCGAGGATAAGTGGGGGCTTCCAGTTCCATCCGGTCCCCTTCCAGGACAAACGAAGCGCCGACGACCGTTCCCACCGAAAGCTGCTCGTCGAGCCCCACGCAGGTGCCGGTGTGGACGAGGGTCTGCAGGTCGTGGGCCCGGAGAAGGCGCTCAGTGGCGAGCGTCGCATTGATTTTCCCGTGTCCCGTTGCGGCGACGAGAAAGTCGTCCACCTGAATGGGCGTCTCCGTGTCTAGGTCATCGAGCCGAGCGTTCGGATACAGTTCCGTGAGAACAGAGGCTTCGTCGGGGGTCGTGAAGAGAAGTCCAAGCATTGAACACCCGTGGGTAAGGAAGGTATGATAGGCGGCGAGTCGACGACGTCGACCTCAATCAAGCAAACGGCTCACTGAAAATCACGTCGCGTATGAAGGTTGTCGAACACCTGGACCGGGCCTCGGAACCACTCATCTCGTACGAAATCATTCCCCCGAAGCGAGGCGGATCGGCAGAGCAGATGCTGGAGGTCGTCGAGCAGTTGATGCCCTTCGATCCTCCGTTCATCGACGTCACGAGTCACTCGGCGGAAGTGTCCTACGAGCAGACGGACGACGGAACGTGGCAGCGCCGCATCAAGCGCAAGCGCCCGGGCACGATCGGGCTCTGCGCGGCCATCGAAGCGCGGTTCGGCGTCGACACGGTGCCCCACCTCCTGTGTCGCGGATTCACGAAGGACGAAACCGAAGACGCGCTCATCGAGCTCAACTATCTCGGGATCGACAACGTCCTCGCCATCCGAGGAGACGCGACCAACTACGAAAAACACATCGACGGAGATCGTTCACAGAACGAGTACGCCGTCGATCTCGTCCGGCAGATCGGGGACATGAACGACGGGTGCTATCTCGAGCCGGCGACCGACGTCGAACCGACGGACTTCTGCATCGGGGTGGGCGGCTATCCGGAGACCCACTTCGAGGCCCCGAACCTGAGGTGGGACATTATGCGGCTGAAGCAGAAGGTGGACGCCGGGGCCGACTACATCGTCACGCAGATGTTCTTCGACAACGACTACTTCTTCGAGTTTGTCGATCAGTGTCGAGAGGTCGGCATCGAGGTGCCGATCATTCCGGGCGTCAAAATTTTGAAGCGCAAGAGTCACCTTCGTCTGTTGCCGAAGTACTTCTACACCGAAATTCCGGAAGCACTCACCGCCGAGGTCGACGCCGCCGATCCCGAGGAGGTCGAGGATATCGGGGTCGAGTGGGCCATTCAGCAAACGGAGGAACTGATGGACGCGGGCGTTCCCTGCATCCACTTCTACATCATGTCGAGTGCCCAGACGGTAAAGAAGGTGGTGGAGCCCCTGCGCGAGATGGCATAGGGGCAGAGACAAAAAAAAGAGGCTCAGCCTTCGATGCGGGCTGAGCCTCTTTCTCTTGGGAGCCTACCGGTGAGCGTCTTTGTCCTTGCTGCGAAGTTTGGACTTGTACTTTTCAAGCTGCCGGCGGAGGTGATCTACGCAGAGATTGATGGCCTCCTCGTGGGTGCTGGCACTATCCTCGGCCGAGAGCCGATTTTGGTAGACGTCGATGTTGATTTCGGCCGTCTTGTTGGAGGCCGGGGAGTTGTCTTCCCCGAGGATGACGTGAGCACTCACGATGCCGTCGTAGAACTTTTCGAGCTTTGCCGTTCGATCCTCGGCGTACTGCCGCATCCGATCGCTGACGTCCACGTGGCGGGTCGTAATCTGGGTTTGGAAGGCCATAGGCGGGTCCGAATTGGTGTGAAAAAGGCAGAGGGAGTTGTCCCACAGGACCCGTGGGCGTTGTCACATTCCGTCCTCCGGTAGATGTTTCGGGGCATTCGGCCTCCCTCCGGGGCGCCGAGGACGGGTGCGAGAGATCGTTTTTGGGGGCTACGGAGTCGATCGGGGCGGCTCCACGACGACCTTTTGGGCGACGGGGCGCCCGATCAGTTTTTCGGTTCCGTCCACGGCCACGACGAGCAGTCCGTCCACGGGCCGCACTTCGATCACCTCGACGGTGACGCCGGGCAGCAGGCCACGCTGCTCGAGCAGGTCGAGCAGTTCGCCGTCCTCGTCGGCGATGTGGTCGATCGAGGCGGTCGTTCCTTCGCCCAGCTCGGCCAGGGAGCGGGTGGGCACTTCGTCGACCGTCCCGTCCCGTGCCGGGATGGGGTGGCCGTGGGGATCGCGGGTGGGGTGGCCGAGCATTTCCTCGATGCGGGACTCGAAGCGCTCGGAGATGTGGTGTTCGAGGATCTCGGCCTCCTCGTGAATCTCGTCCCACGAAAAGCCCATCACCTCTTTCAGGTACAGCTCCAGGAGCCGGTGGTGCCGAAGGACTTCGAGGGCCACCGTGCGCCCGGGCCGCGTGAGGGTGGCGCCCTCGTAGGCCTCGTACGTCAGGAAGCCCAGGTCGTCGAGGCGCTTGATCATGTTGGAGGCGGAGGCGGGGGAGACCTCCATGGCCTTGGCGACGTCGCCCGTGGAGACGGGGGGGGACTCGTCCCGCTCCTCGAGCTTGTAGATGGCCTTGAGGTAGTCCTCGATCGAGGGACTCCGCATGGTGAGGCACAGGGGCGACGGAGAAGGACGAACGGACTGAGGGAACGTCCGTCGCACGACAGTGTTACGCCGCCGTGCTTTTTGGGACGGTGCGGGGGGCGGAAGAAATCGATCGGTCACGTGTCAAATTCAAAGGAAATAGCTCCGACCCGTCCGGCATCCGTCGTCGGAGCGCCCTAGATTGCAGAACGTACGACGGTGGAGATGAAAGGACGATCTTTCGGATCGAGGCGTCACGTGCTTCGGTTCACCGTCTCCGGTCGACGACGTTTCTACAGAGAGAGGTACATTCCCCATGGCCGACGCGACGCCCCCTCTCGCCTCGATGAGCACTGCCTACGACCCCTCCGACATTGAGGAGAAGTGGTACGAGTACTGGGAGGAGAACGGCTTCTTCGAGGCCGAGGCCGACAGCGACGCCGATCCACACGTCATCATGATGCCCCCGCCCAACGTCACGGGGCGGCTCCACATCGGCCACGCGCTGCAGGACTCCATCCAGGACGCCATCACCCGCATCCGGCGGATGCAGGGCTACGAGACGCTCTGGATGCCCGGCATCGACCACGCCGGCATCGCCACGCAGAACGCCGTGGAGGAGGATCTCCGCGAGCAGGAGGGCAAAACGCGCCACGACCTGGGCCGCGAGCAGTTCGTGGAGCGGGTGTGGGACTGGAAGGAGGAGTACGGCGACATCATCCTCGATCAAAAGCGCACGCTCGGCGACTCGTGCGACTGGAGCCGCCAGCGCTTTACGATGGACGAGGGCTTTACGCGGGCGGTGCAGGAGGTCTTCGTGCAGCTCTACGAGGACGGCCTCATCTACCGCGGCGACTATCTGGTGAACTGGGATCCGGAAAACGAGACGGCCCTCTCCGACGAGGAGGTCGAGAACGAGGAGCGGGAGGGACACCTCTGGTCCATCCGCTATCCGTTGAAGGACGCCGACGAGGACTACGTCACGATTGCGACGACGCGTCCGGAGACCATGCTGGGAGACACTGCCATTGCCGTCCACCCCGACGACGAGCGGTACCAGCACCTCGTGGGCAAAACGGCCGTCCTGCCGCTCCTGGAGCGCGAGATTCCGATTATTGCGGACGATCGGATCGACAGCGAGTTCGGCACCGGGGCGCTCAAGGTCACCCCGGCTCACGACGAGACCGACTTCGAGATCGGGGAGGACCACGACCTGGAAAAGATCACCATTATGTCGCCGAAGGGCGCGATCAACGAAAATGGGGGGGCGTACGAGGGAATGGATCGGTTCGACGCCCGGGACAAGATCGTTGAGGACCTGGAGGCCGAGGGGCTGCTGGTGGACGTGGAGGACTACACGATGAACGTGCCCCTCTCCGAGCGTTCCGAGGCGGTCATTGAGCCGCTCATCTCGCGGCAGTGGTTCGTGGAGATGGAGCCGCTGGCCGAGCCGGCCATCGAGGCGGTGCGGGAAGGCGAAATCGAGTTTTTTCCCGACCGCTGGGCGAACGAGTACTTCCGCTGGATGGAGAACATCCGCGACTGGTGCATCAGCCGCCAGCTGTGGTGGGGGCACCGGATCCCCGTCTGGTACTATACCGACGAGAACGGGGAGCCGGATCCCGACCAGGGCTACGTGGTGAGCGTCGATCAGCCGGAGGAGGGGATGGTGCAGGAGACCGACGTGCTCGACACGTGGTTTTCGTCCTGGCTCTGGCCCTTCGCCACGCTCGGCTGGCCGGAGGAGACGGAGGACCTGGAGAAATTCTACCCGACCGACGTGCTCGTCTCCGGCTACGACATCCTATTCTTTTGGATCGCCCGCATGATCATGGCGGGCTACGAGTTCACCGACGAGCCCCCCTTTACGAACGTCTTCATCACGGGCATGGTGAAGGACGAGCAGGGGCGCTGGATGTCCAAGAGTCTCGGCAACGGCATCGATCCGCTGGAGATGGTGGACCAGTACGGGGCCGACGCCACGCGCTTCACGCTCACCCTGCTGTGCGCGCAGGGGCAGGACATCAAGCTGGCGCCGTCGAAGTTCGAGATGGGGCGCAACTTCGCGAACAAAATCTGGAACGCCTTCAACGTCTTTGGGCAGTTCATGGAGACGGACGAGGAGGGACGGCCGGCTCGGGACTACGAGCGTACGCGGTCCTTCGAGGAGCTGGAGCTGGTGGAGCAGTGGATGCTGCATCGCCTCAACACCGCGATCGACGACATTGACGATTCCCTCGATCGTTATCGGCTCAACGAGATTGCCGAGCGGGTCTACGACGTCTTCTGGCGCGACTACTGCGACTGGTACCTGGAGCTCATCAAACCCCCTCACGGCAAGGTAATGAGTGAGGAGAAAATCGCCCTCGCAACGGAGATCTACGAGACCCTCCTGAAGCTCCTGCATCCCCTCATGCCGTTCATCACCGAGGAGCTGTGGTGGAAGGTGCGGCCCCGCGAGGCGGGCGAGGCCTGCATTGCGGCGGAGTGGCCCCCGGTGGATCGGTCCCGAATGGATGAGGACGCCGCCGACACCTTCGAGCTCATCCAGGAGATGATCTCGGGCATTCGTGGGATTAAGAGCGACTACGGCGTGGGGCTGGGGCACGAGATCGAGGCCACCGTCAGCGTGCCGGAGCGTGCCGGCGATCTGGCCGACACGGTTCGGCAGTACGCGGACTACTTCGACAAGCTGGCGAGCGTTACGGACCTGACGGTGGAGGCCGGGGCGGAGAAGCCCGATGGCTATCGGGCGAGTGCGTCGGTGGTGGTGGGGCGCTGCGAGGTGTTCGTGCCGCTGGCGGGCATGATCGATCTGGACAAGGAGCGCGAGCGCCTTCGCAGTGAGATTGAGGAAAAAGAAGAATTTCTCGAAAGCGTCGAGCAGAAGCTCAACAATTCCCAGTTCGTGAACAAGGCTCCCGACGAGGTCGTCGACCGTGAGCGGCAGAAGCGAGAAGACGCGACGGCGGAGTTGGAGCGGCTCCGGGAGAATCTCGAAGATCTGCAGGAGGTCGTCGAATAAGGACGACTGTCGTGTCGTTGCTCATCGGGGTGTTCGTCGTTTGGGTAGGCTTTAGAGTCTGTTTTAATTTATGCCTCGAGCTGCGAGCGGTCTCGAATGGGCTGCAAATCGGTCTCTTCGTCGACAAGTAGATCCACTACGTGCCTCCTCCTCGACCGATTTTCGCCGCATCGATCCTCGCTCTCGCGATACGATTCAAAATCGAAACAGACTCTTAGAGTCTGTCCGGCGCACCCCGGGAGTACCTATTGGCGTTCAACGGCGCGTAAGGGAGAAATTTCGGACGAACCTGCTAAACACGCTCGACTTCTGTGATGG
>CAZCUZ010000048.1:0-5448 GCA_964502085.1 uncultured Salinivenus sp.
AAACCGGTATAACAAATTTTGACACGATTTCCTTGCGGTCCGTCCCCGGCTGTATTTGCTTAACGGCCACCTGGACGAGGGGACCCCGTCGCGGGAGAGTACCAACGCTAACGGTCCCGCTTCTTCCGGGCCTCACTGCCGGCCCCCATCTTCGACCAAATGTCTGGAACCGGTTCCGCCAATCGATCTGATTCATGACCGAATTGCGTCCGTTTCGTCGCTCCGGTATCCTCTGATGCGTGCATTCCAGGGGACGGGGACCTGAGAACCGATCCCTCTCCGCTCTGCCTCCTTCGCGATTGACGTTCCACCACGAGCGAGCCGATTCATGGAGTCCGCTTCCGTTCCGTTCTCGACGCTCGACTATCTCATTTTCGGGGTCTACCTCTTCATCATCGTCGGACTGGGCCTCTGGGTGTCCCGCGAGGAAGAAGGGGAAGAAAAGGACAGCTCCGATTACTTCCTGGCCAGCAAAGCCCTCCCGTTTTGGGCCATCGGCTCGTCGCTCATCGCGGCAAACATCTCGGCCGAACAGTTCATCGGGATGTCGGGATCGGGCTTTCGGGTCGGGCTGGCCATCGCGTCCTACGAGTGGATGGCCGCCGTGACCCTGCTGGTGATCGCCTACTTCTTCCTTCCCATCTACCTGGAGAAGGAAATTTTCACGATGCCGCAGTTCTTGGAGCAGCGGTACGACGGCCGCGTGCGCATGCTCCTGGCGATCTTCTGGCTGCTGGTGTACGTCTTCGTCAACCTCACGTCGATCCTCTACATGGGCGGGCTCTCCATCAACGTCATCATGGGCTTTCCGCTCTGGTGGTCGATCGCCGGACTGGCCCTCATCGCCACGGTGTACAGCCTATATGGGGGGCTCAAGGCCGTGGCCTGGACCGACGTCGTGCAGGTGCTGGTCCTCGTCGGCGGCGGGCTGCTCGCCACCTGGGCCGCCCTCGACGCCTACGGCAAAGGCGCCGGTCCCATCGCCGGGTTTTCGGCGCTCATGGACGACGCGAGCAATCGCTTCAACATGGTTCTCTTCGAAGGAGAGCTGATGTACCGCAACGACGACGGCCAGATGCAGGACGCCTACCAGCTGCTTCCGGGACTGAGCGTGCTCATTGGCGGGCTCTGGGTGGCAAACCTCTTCTACTGGGGCTGCAACCAGTACATTATCCAGCGGGCGCTGGCCGCCAAGAACCTCAAGGAAGCAAAGCGGGGCCTCGCCTTTGCGGCCTATTTGAAGCTGCTGCTCCCCCTCATCGTGGTCGTTCCTGGCATCGTGGCCTACGCCCTCGAGGCCCCCATTCAGCGCGGGGACGAGGCCTATCCCTGGCTGCTCGGCGAGTACGTGGGAAGTGGCTTTCGCGGGCTCGCGTTTGCCGCGCTGGTGGCCGCCATCATCTCCTCACTGGCCTCGATGATGAACAGCGCGTCGACGATCTTCACGATGGACCTCTACCGCAATTACGTCGACGAGGAGGCCTCCGAGAGTACCCTGGTGCGCATCGGCCGCATCGTGGCGCTCGCTTGCATCGTGGTGGCAACCCTTCTGGCTCCGCAGCTGGCCGATCTCGACCAGGTCTTTCAGTACATTCAGGAATACACCGGCTTCGTGAGCCCAGGGGTCCTGGCCATCTTCATCATGGGGCTCTTCTGGAGCAAGGCCACTCCGAACGCGGCCCTGGTGTCGGCGGTCCTCAGCATTCCGCTCTCGGCCCTCTTCAAATTCCTGACTCCCGAGATCGCGTTTCTCAACCGCATGCTGATCGTGTTTTTTATCTCGGTGGCTATTATCGTGATCCTCTCCCTGATCGAGAACCGCGGAGAGGACCATCCGAAGGGCATCGAGCTCGACGACGTGGAGCGCGTGCCGGATCCCGTGTTCAAGGTGGCGGCGTTCGGCATTCTCGGCATCACCGCCGCGCTCTACGCCCTCTTCTGGTAGCCTCGGTTAAGCCGCTGCTTCGCGCTCGATCCAGTCGGCGTGCTGGGCGAGGCGATCTCGGACGCGGTCGGGACGTTCCTGTCCCGGACTGCCGTCGGTACGATAGGAGGCAAGGACGGCGTCCGGCTCCAGACCGGCGTCGTCCTCCGCCGCGGCTTCGCGGTAGGCGGTCCGGAACGGCACGCCCTCGTCCACCCGCCGCAGGGCCCGATACGTGGCCAACAGGTCCGGCGTGCACGCGGCCTCGGTGCGCTCGCGCCGAAAAGTGACCCCCTCCACGATCTCGCGAAGGGCCGTGAGCACGTCGCTCGTGATCTGGAGGCTCCGCATGACGGCCCCTTTCGTAAGCTGGAGGTCGCGGTGGTAGCCGCCGGGCAGATTCGACGACCCGGTGGCCAGCGACTGCATCTCGGCGGCGAGGCGGTGGTGGTAGGCCCGCGCCAGCTCCAGGACGTCCGGATTCTGCTTCTGGGGCATGATGCTGCTGCCCGTACAGTGCTCCGGCGACAGCTTCACGAAGTCGAACTCGGACGTGGTGTAGAGGACGAGATCGGACGCCAGCCGGTTGCCCGTGGCGCCGATCTGGGTGCAGGCGTGGGCCACGGCGAGCTCGTGCTTTCCGCGGGCCATCTGAACGGCCGTCGCGTGGGTCTGCACGTCCCGGAAGCCGAGCCGCTCGGCCACCGCCTCTCGCGGCAGGTCGAGCACGGGCACACCGTATCCCGCTGCACTTCCCAGGGGCGAGACGTTCACCTTCCGGCGTGCCTCCCGCAGCGCCTGCAGGTCGTCGGTCAGCGTCTCGGCGTAGCCCAGCGCCCAGAGGGCTACGGTGGAGGGCATGGCGCGCTGCAGGTGCGTGTAGCCCGGCAGTAGCACGTCGTCGTGCCGGTCGGCCAGGTCGCAGAGCGCCCCGCCGAGATCGGCCACCTGTCCTCCAATTCCCGCAAGCGCGTCGCGCAGATAGAGCCGCAGGGCCGCCAGCACCTGATCGTTTCGGGAGCGCCCCGTGTGCACCTTGCGCCCTACGTCTCCCGCCTCCTCCGTCAAAAATCGCTCGATGACGGTGTGGCTGTCCTCGTCCTCGGGCGTCACGGTCACCTCCCCTGCCTCGAAGGCGTCGAGGAGCGCGTCGAGCGCCGACTGAGCCGCGTCCCACTCTTCGACCGACAGCACCTCGATCTGTCGCAGGCCCCAGGCATGCGCCCGGGTCGCCCGCACGTCGTACGGCAGCAGCTGCCGGTCCCACGTATAATCGTCCCCCACCGTAAAGCGGGTGACCCAGTCCTCGGCGGTCCCGTCTCCCTTGTGCCAGATCGGCGTGCTCATGATACGTACGTGTTGAGAAATGTCTGTCTGATTCCACCGGTCCTCAGAAGGAAGCCAAAGGGAGCCTGAAGAGACAACCCCAACGCGCCCTGATCCCCAGCATTCTCGCGTGCTTGACACCCGACCGGGGGCACCGGACCTGCAGGAAGTCGTCCGCCCCCCCCCCACCGACCCTTCAGTTCTCGTCCGAATGCACGGCCTCCGCGACAGGGGCATCGCCCCCGTAGAGCTCAATCGTGTGGCCGACGGTCGCATCATCCTCCAGACACGCGACGATGGCGGCCGCCACGTCGGCCCTCGGGATGTCCTCGCCTCCACCGGCCGGTTCGAACGCGCTGGTCACTCGTCCAGTGCCCGCCTCGTCGGTGAGGGTGGTCGGACGGAGAATCGTGTCGGCGAGCGTCGAATCGCGAAGGTAGTCGTCTGCACACCGCTTGGCAACCAGATACGGCCGGAGCGGCTCGTACCCCGCGACCGGATCGGCCGCCCCGCGGGCACTGACCATCACGAAGCGGTCGATGCCCCGCTCCTCACAGACGTCCACCGCCCGTCGGGCCCCCCAGAGGTCGACCGTGATCGTCTTGTCCCAGCCGGTCGATCCCCCGGAGCCGGCCGTAAATACCACCGCGTCGGCTCCCTCCAGCGCCGGCGCAAAAGTCCCCTCCAGGTCCCCGAAGCGAGGCTCCCCCTCCCGCTCGCGAACGGAGTCGAACTGATCTTTGGACCGCACGACGCCGATGGGATCGTGCCCCGCCTCGGCCAGCTGGGGAAGAAGCCGACGACCGATTCCACCATTTGCACCGAGAACTGCGATTTGCATGAGGGAATATGCTGGTTGTGAGGACAACAGGGATCTCAAAAGAACAACGGCCTCGGCAACGCGCCGTTCATCCGCTTTTCTCCTCAGCGTGCTTCCACCCGCATTCCGTCCGAGAGCTCGTTGCCGGGATGCGTAATGACGCGGTCCCCTCGAGCGAGGCCGTCTGTAATTTCGGCGCGGAGCCCGCTTCGATGGCCCACGTCTACGGGTTGCCGGCGAGCGGTCCCGTCCTGCATCTCGAAGACCGCCCATCCGCCGTCACGGCGAAAAAGGGCGCTCTGGGGAACCTGGAGAACGTCCTCTCCGGCCCAGATCACAAACCGAGCGACGACACGATACCCGGTGCCCAGTCGCTGCCACTGCGGCGTCGATTCCGTCGGATCGACGAGGACCTCGACCCGCTGTTCCTCCACCCCCAGCGCAGACACGTCCGTCTCCCCTTTCGGGGGCACCACCCGCACCCGCCCCGACAGGGGTGACGAGGAATTCTCGCCCCAGCGAATCAACTCCACGGGCGTCCCCTCGGTGATGCGGACGGCGTCGGATGAAAGCACGCTCACCGACACCTCCAGCGAATCGGGATGCCCGACGGTGAAGAGCGGCGTCCCGGCCTGCACGACAGTAGCACTCTGCTGGTGCACCTGAAGAATCTGCCCATCCACGGGCGCCCGAACCGACATCCGCACCGGCAGGCGCTCCGGGTTCGGCGCGTCCGTTGCCAGCCGGCTTCGAGCCGCTCGGAGCTCGCCGCGCGCCTGCGCCACGGCCTGCCGCGCCGCCTGATGCTTGGCCTGAGCCTGCTCAAATTCGACGCGGGCCTGATCGAGTTGCTGCTGCGACGCGGTGCCCTGCTCGTGCAGACGCTGAAGGCGCCGGTGCTCCTCTTTCGCGTACGCCAGCGCCGTCTCGGCCCCCTTGGCCTCCGCCCGTGCCCGCTGCACGGCCGCCTGCGCCGACTCGACCTGCGCCTCGGCGGCCTGATAGCCACTGGCATCGAGTACGTTCGAGGGACGCGTCGCGAGGCGGGCAAGCACCTCGCCCTCTGATATGGGATCCGCCGCCGCTCCCGACACCCGCTTCAGGTAGGCCGTTGCGGGGGCAGAGACGACGTATCGCTCCCGGAGCTGCGTCCGCCCCTGCTCCTCGACCGTCACTCGAAGGGAGTCACGGGTCACCTCCTCCACAGTCACCGGCGTCGCGGACGGCCAGAAGCCATAGATGAGAAATCCAATCACGAGAACGACGCCCACGCCAATGGCAACCTTCCGATTCCAGATCATGTGTTCGATTTCGATCTTGAAAATGTACGCTGCGTCTCACCAATCCGTCCGGTTAACACGCCTTCCTAAGGCTCCCA
>CAZCUZ010000048.1:5548-21187 GCA_964502085.1 uncultured Salinivenus sp.
ATGTACGCTGCGTCTCACCAATCCGTCCGGTTAACACGCCTTCCTAAGGCTCCCAATCTCCCGCGCGCCCACGTTTTCACTCTCTCGTCTTCAGAACGTCAATCAGGTCGAGCCGACCGAGGCGCCGCCAGACGACGGCCCCAGAGATCACCGCCGCCACGACAACGGCCGCCGCCGCCAGGGCGTACGAGCTGCGATGGATGACCAGGGGAAAACGGTAGAGCTCCGTCTGAAATCCAGCCACCACCCCGTAGCAGAGCCCCCATCCAATGCCAAATCCCACCGGAATCGCGATAAGCGTTAACAGCGCCAGCTCTCCCAGCAGGATATACCCGATTTCGCCCCGCGTGAGGCCCAGCACCCGCAGGCTGGCGAGTTCACGGGCGCGCTCCGAAAGGGTGACGCGAGCGGCGTTGTAGACCACGCCAAAGGCAATGGCGCCGGCAAAAAGCGTCATGAAGAGGGTCATCGTGAGAATCATCCCGCCCATCGTGTCGAGAAACGACTGCAGGGCCCGGGCCTGAGCCTCCACCGCTGCGACGCGGGGCCGATCGTTGAGGGCGTCAATCGCCACGCCTCGCCGGTGCTCGTCGACGGCCAGGTACGCACCGGACAGGGTCCGGCCCTCCTGCACCAGCCGGTTGAGCGCATCCAGCTGCATGTATGCCCCGAGCCCGATGTACTGCTTCGTCCGTCCCGCCACCGGAACGGAGTGTGTTTTTCGAGCCCCTTCGAGCACGGTCACGCGCAGCGTGTCACCCACAGTCACCGCGAGCTCGTCGGCAAGGAAGTCCGTAAGCATCACCCCGCCGCGCGGGATGTCGATCGGGTCGAGATCCTGGTTCAGCGGGCGGCGCAACACCGGATCCGGGGCCAGCCCTTCGATCCCCGTGCGGTACGAGCGGTGCTCCCTCTTGAGGCGCACCGGCACGCTCCGGAACGGCTCTACCGTCTGAACCCCCCGGAGGGCCGATATTTCGTACAGTGCCTTTGCCGACGTGGGCTGCGTGAAGGTGACGGTCAGATCCTGTCGCTGCGACCGGTTGAACTGCACGTCGATCATTACGTCCAGTGCATCGCTGGAAAAGGTCCCCGCAATGAGGATGGCCACGGCCATCGCCATGCCGAGGACCGTTAGGCCGGCCTTCAGGGGACGGCGCTCCAAGTGCCGAAGGATCATGCGCGACGGCTGGTCGAAGACGCCCTGCAGTCCCAGCCGCTCGACGAGCGTCTCGCGGTAGGTGGCCGGCGAGGGCGGACGCATGGCTTCGGCCGGCTGCAGGGTCACCGCCCGACGAACGGCGTAGTACGCGCCCGCAAGTGCCGCCGCGACGGCCGCAACCACGCCGATAAGAATGGTCCACCCACCCAGCGAATAGTGCAGCTCCGGCAGCCGAAAAAAGGAGAGGTAAAACGACGCCATCTCCCGGCCCATCCACGCTCCGAGGCCGATCCCGACGACCACCCCCGCCAGCACGATCACCAGCACCATGCCCATGTAGTGAAGGCCGATGGCCCAGTTGTCGTACCCGAACGCTTTGAGCGTCGCAATCTCTTCCCGCTGCGTCTGGATGATGCGGCCGATGACGACGTTGAGCAGAAAAACGGCCACGCCCAGGAAAATGAGCGGCAATATGGCGGTGAATTGCTCCAGGCCCCGAAGCTCCTCCGTCAGGTATCGGTGCGACACCTGATCCGCGCGAAGATACGCATCGCGGCCGCCGTAGGGGGCGAGCACGTGATCCACCCGGTCGAGCACCGACTGCGGGGAAGCACCGGCGGAAAAGGAGAGGGAGACGTCGTTGAACGCCCCCTCCATGTCGTACGCCGCGGCGAGAGCGGAGCGGGGCATCCAGAGCACGCCGAATCGTTCGCCGGAGGGAAAGAGACTGCCCGGCTGAATCTGATACACGTATTCCGGCGACAGCACGACGCCCACGACGGTCAGCGCCCGCCGACGGCCGTTAATGATGGCCGCGACCTCGTCGCCGGGCTGTAACTCGTGCGCTTCCGCAAACACCTCACTTACGGCTGCCTCATTTCCGCGCCCCGCCCGCGGGAGCCGCCCCTCCCGCAGGACGAGGTCGTTCAACACCGGAGTGCCCGCAGACGGAAGCGAAATGAGTCGCCCGGTAATCGGCTCCTCGAAATTCGCCACGTCCAGTCGCGCGTCGGCCACAACGCGGGTCTGGACCGTTTCGACGCCGTCGAGCGCCTGCAGACGATGCCTCGTATCGCTGGGCGCCCGCTTCAAGGAGGCGAATGCGTCGCCGAACCGCGTTTCCTCGTAGAAGGCCTGCTGCGAGCGCTTCAACGCATCCATCGTCCCGGAAAACGCGATAAACGTCGCCACGCCGCTCACGATCACCACCGCGATGGCGAGGGCCTGTCCCCGCATCCCCCACAGGTCCCGCCGCAATTTTTTGACGAGTGCCGACACCGTTCACGTGTGGAATTTGGAGTGTGGAATGCGGAATCGCCTCTCGCCCTTCACCACTCGAGCTCCCTCGCCGGAACCTGCTCGGCAATCTCCTCGATTTCGCTGACCCGCCCATCACTCAAATGAATCACCCGCTGCGACATCTTCGAGACCACCTGATTGTGGGTAATGAGCGCCGTGGTTGTGCCGAGTTCTCGATTGATCTTCTGGAGCACGTCGAGCACGATGACCCCCGTCTCCGAATCCAGGGCGCCCGTCGGTTCGTCGCAGAGGAGCACCGCCGGGCGCTTGGCCACGGCGCGAGCAATGGCCACCCGCTGCTGCTGGCCCCCGGACAGTTCTGCCGGGAAGTGGTCCGCCCGATCGGCGAGCCCGACGAGCTCGAGCGCGGCCCTCGGATCCATGGGATCGCGGGCAATCTCCGTTACGATTGCCACGTTCTCCTCCGCCGTCAGACTCGGAATGAGGTTGTAAAACTGGAAAATGAAGCCCACGTGGAAGCGGCGGTAGAGGGTGAGCTGCCGGTCGTCGGCGTTGGTTAAGTCCCACCCTCGATAGTGCACGGTGCCCGCCGTGGCGGTGTCGAGCCCTCCGATGATGTTGAGAAGCGTCGACTTTCCGCTCCCGGACGGCCCCAGGAGCACGACGAGTTCTCCGGCATAGAGCTTCAGATCAATCCCGCGCAGGGCGTGCACCTGTGTCTCTCCCATGTCGTAAACCTTGGTCACACCCCGAGTCTCAAACACCGCGTCCCCCGCCTCCACGGGCGCGAGATCCACGTCCAGGGCGGTGGCCTGCGAAGAGGTTCCCCCTCCAAATACGGTTCGGAAAGCGGTCTGCATGGGAGTCACTGCCGATCAGACGACACCGGATGTCGGCTTTCGCACCGGGCCGGTCTTCGGCAATCATGGATGAGAAGACTGTCGTTCGTCCTCGACGCCCTCCCCAAGGGCGCGAGCCAGGGCCGCCCGAGCCAGAGCGTAGTCGGCCTGTGCACCGGCGAGACGCGCCCGGGCCTGCCGAAGGCCCTGCTCGGCGTCGAGGAGATCCGACACGACGGCCATCCCCTCGTCGTACTGCGACTGCAGGGTTCGGAACGCTTCCCGGGCGCTCCGGACGCTCGTCTCGGCGGCCAGAACAGCCTCGCGGGCCTGCTCTGCGTCCTGCACCTGCGTCCGAACCTCAACCCGAACGCTCCGCCGCCGGTCCCGCAGCTCGTAGCGAGCCGCCAGCCGCCGCGCCTCGGCCCGGTCGGCGGCCGCCTTCGTCCGGCCTCCGAGAGAAAGCTGCCAGGAGAGGCGCACCCCGGCCTCCCACGTGCCCTGAAACCGATCCACCGGCGGAAACAGCTGCTCGTTGGGCCGGGCGTAGAGATACGATCCCGTGAGCGCCACCTGCGGGTACCATCCCGACTGCGCCACGTTCACCTCTGCCGCGCGTACCCGCAGCGTCTGCCGAAGGGCCTCCAGATCCGGACGCTGGTCCCGCGCCCGAACGACGAGGCTCGACGGCTCCCGGGCGACCGTGTCCACCGTCACCGTGTCGGCGAGTGCGACCGACGCATCGAGGGGACGCCCCATCTGATCGTTGAGCGCGCGCCGGGCCGACTGCACGGCGTTCCGGGCCTGGATCTGTTCGACCCGGACCTGATCGCGGCGTGCCTGCACCCGTAGCTCGTCGGCCTCCGTCGCCATGCCCTCTCCCCGCCGGTTGCGCACGTCCGTGAGCCGCCGTTCGATCTGTCGAAGCGCGTCGGACGCCGCCTGCTTGCGTGCCCGCGCCTCGTACAGCTGCCAGTAGGCCGTGCGGGTCTCGTGCGCAACGCGGTGCTTCGCCGCCTCCGACTGGGCCCGGGCGGCGCGGGTCTGGGCCTGGGCCGCATCCAACCGATTCGGCACCCGAAAGCCGGTAAAGAGCGGCTGCTCTATGCTCGCCCGGGCCGAGTAGCGATTCAAAATGGCCGGAGCAAAGGTCACCGATTCACCTCCGCCCCCGGGGAGCGAGGGCAGGGCGACCGTATAGTCCACGTTGTCGCTGAGGCGCCGGTACTGGACCTGCCCCTGCACGACGGGAAACCATTCGCTTCGGGCCTCCCGTACCGACGCCGACGCCGCCCGCCGTCGCTCCTCGGTTGCCCTTACGGCGGGATTGTCCGTCAGTGCCCGACGAACGGCCTCCTCGGCCGTCAGCGAATCGGGCGCGTCCGCTCGCGCCGTCTGCGCTGCCACCGGGGACAGCCCCCCGAGGAGCCCGACAATGCCCCCAAGCACGAGGGCCGTAACTCGAAGAGAGGTACGCGTCATTTGGCGTTGCTCTTCAATGAGCGGCTGGAAAATCGACGAGTGCACGCAGACAGATCCTTCTGTTGTCGCGTCCGAACCCCATTTACGGGATTCCAGTTCCGCCCGTCAACCGTGCAACGGTCTACTCAGGGCGTGTATCCGAGCAGGCGAAGCGCATTGGCCACCACGAGAAGCGTCGACCCCTCGTGCAGCACGACCGCCGGCCCAATTTGCAGGCCGAAGAGGGTGGCCGGCACGAGGAGAGCCACCATGCCGAGCGCGATCCACAGGTTCTGCCGAATGATGCGGCGCGTTTGCCGGCTCAGCCCCAGCGCAAAGGGCAGGTGCCCGAGCTCGTCGGCCATCAGAGCCACGTCGGCCGTCTCCAGCGCCACGTCCGATCCGGCCGCCCCCATCGCGATCCCGACCGTCGCGTTGGCCATCGCGGGGGCGTCGTTCACGCCGTCGCCGACCATTGCTACGTCCTCTTCCTCTCGCAGGACCCGCACGGTGTTGACCTTGTCGTCGGGCAGAAGGTCGCCGCGGGCCTCCTCGATTCCGAGCTCCGCGGCCACGGCATCCACCACCCGCTGGTTGTCCCCCGAAATCATCACCATCCGCCGAATGCCGGTCTCTCGGAGCTGCTGCACCACCGCAGTCGCCTCCGGTCGCGGCCGGTCCGCCAGGCCGATCACCCCGAGATACGCGTCGCCCCGCCGGACGATCACGGTCGTCCGTCCCTCCGCCTCCAACGCCTCGACCTGCCGGGCGAGCTCCTCGGGCAGCGGCGACCCTTCGATCTCGGCAAAGAGCGCCTCCGTCCCCACGTGAACGCGATCGCCGTCGACGACGGCCGTTACGCCCCGCCCCGTGATGCTCTCCAGGTCGCGGGCCTGCGGCAGAGCATCGCCGCCGAGCCGGTCGATCGCGTACGTCACGACGGCCTCGGCCAGCGGATGATCGCTTCGCTGTTCGACGGCGGCCGCGACGCGCAGGAGCGTCGCCTCCGACGTGCCGTCCCGGGACCGAACCTCCGTCACGCGGGGCTCCCCCTCGGTCAGGGTACCGGTCTTGTCGAACGCCAGGGCGCCGAGGCGGCCGAGCTGCTCGAGCGGCCCGCCGCCCTTCACGAGGACCCCGCCCCGTCCCGCCCGAGCCACCCCGCTGAGGACGGCACTGGGCGTGGCGATGGCGAGGGCACACGGACTGGCCGCCACCAGCACCGCCATCGCCCGATAGAAGCTGTCGGCGACCGTTTCGTCGAGGGGCACCCACGCAAAGAGCAGCAGCACCACGAAGCCCAGGACCGAGGGGACGAAGACGCGCTCGAAGCGGTCGGTGAAGCGCTCGGTGGGCGACGTCTCCGCCTCCGCTTCCGTCACCATCTGCACGACGCGCGAAATCGTCGTCTCGTCGGCCCGCTTCGTCACGCGCATCTCCAGGGCCCCGCTGCCGTTGATCGTCCCGGCGTACACCCGATGCGCAGCCCCGAGCTCGGTCGGGTCCTGGACGGCCTCGGGATCCTCGACGGGCCGTTTGTCTACGGGCACGCTCTCACCGGTCACCGGCGCCTGATTGACGGCACTCTCGCCCTCGACGACGACTCCGTCGGCGGGAATCCGCTCGTTCGGCTTGACGATGACGGTGTCGTCCACCTCCAGGGTGTCGACGGCAACCTCTCGTTCGGCCCCGTCGCGCCGGACGAGGGCCGTGTCCGGGACCAGCTCGCCCAGCGACTCGATGGCCCGCCGCGCCCGCCCCATCGCGTAGTGCTCCAGCGCGTGGCCCAGAGAAAAGAGGAACAGCAAAAATGCCCCTTCGAGCCAGTTCCCCAGCACGGCCGCCCCGGCCGCCGCCACGAGCATGAGAAAGTCGACCTCGAAGTCGCCCACTCGGAGCGTGTCGATCGCCTCTCGCACGGTGTAGTATCCCCCGAACACGTACCCTCCAACGTAGAGCCCCCAGGGAATCCACTCGGACACGCCGCCGACGAACGAGAGGCCGAAGCCAGCGGCCACGCACACCCCCGCTATGATGGCAAAGAGGAGCTCGGTCTTCTCGCCGAAGATGCCGGCATGGTCGTGTCCCTCCTCTGTATCCGAGGCAGCCGCCGACAGGTCATGGGCGTCGATCACCTCTCCTCGTGGGTGCACGCCCATCGACCGGAGCACGTCCCGAATCTCCGTTTCGGTAGTGGCCGTCCGGTCGTATTCGACCCGAATTTGCTCGGCGGCACTCGTCTCCGCCTCGAGCACGCCGTCAATCCGGCGCAGTCGCTTGGCAAGGGTCCGGGCGCGCCGCGGGTGCGAGATGCCCTCTACCGTCCAGACGAGGTGACCGTACTGATCGGTCATCTCGGTCCCGAGACTTCGGGCCATCTGTCGGATGCGGGGCAGGGACATCGCCTCCGGATCGTAGTGGATGCAGAGGCGGTCCGGCTGCCCATTCTCCGCGGGTGCCACGTGCACTCGATCAATGCCGTCCCGATCCTGTAGGCTACGCGTCAGACGTTCCACGCACGCATCCTTGGCGTCCGGCACCCCGGGCAGGAGAATAGGCAAATCAAGCCGTATGTTTTCAGACATAGCTCTATGATCGTCCTCTCTAACTGAAGGAGTTTCGAGTCTCACACGGACTCCGGTATGCTTCACGTAAGCCGGGCCGTAGTTGCACAGAGGGCGGACTCTTCGTAGACCAACGCACACTCACGCCGTAGACCGGTCCTCTCGGACCCAGGTCCACGCCTCTTCGAGCTCGTCTGCCCCATAGGACCGCACGTCTCCGGACAGGACGGGCTCGGTGACGTGGGCCATCCAACGCTCCCAGTTCGCATTGCTCACCAATGCGAGACGTTCGATGTCGTCGCTGATATCGAGGTCCGTCTTCATATCTTCCCAGAGCGCCGAGATCGACTCCCATCCCTGCCAGTCGTCCATCCAGAGCAGAAGGGACAGTGCCTCCTGCGCCTCCGCCTTTCCTTCCAGGTAGGGACGGAGATCTTGGAGGTCCGATTCGGTGAGACGGCCACTCACACGGAGAGCAATCTGACCTCCAGTTGTGCGATCCAGAATCTCGTACATGTCGGCTGCCCCCTAATTTATGGCCAAATGATCAACTGTTCATTTATTGAGAATAAGCAGTCGGCTGCATGTTCCAATTCTGACTCCTCCCTCGAATCATTGCGGGGATGAGCCTTTCTTACTGCTCTGCTCGAATGCCCATTAGCGTGAGCACGCCGCGAAGCTCGGAGGCTTTCGCCACCTCCCGGGCGCCCGAAAGGGTCCTCCACGTCGCGTGCCCAAACTGCTCGCAAAGCCAAGCGTCAGTCGGCGGTAGGCTCCTCGAAGACCGAATGGACGGCTTCTCGGTCTCGCTCTCCGTTACGAATACGGATGGCCTCGGTGACCTCGGTCACATAGATGGCCCCGTCACCGGATCGTCCCGTCTGGGCGTGCTCAAGAATAATGTTGGTGACCGCACCTATTTCCTCGTCGCGCACGACGATCTCCAGCTTTGCGAGGTGCGTTCGCTCCAGCGGGTCGGTGTCCTCGGGGTGCCCGTACACCCGCACCTCGGAGGTGGCAATGCCAGGTGAGTCTGCCGATTGATCCTCAATCATGTCGATGACGTGATCGACGAGGGCCGGGCGGACGTAGGCTTTGATTTGCTTCATGATGATTCCTCGTAGGTTTGGTTGTAAAAACGCAATGTTCACTCTGTTGCCTGAACCGTGACGCGTGATGCGTGAGACGCGCAATCGTTGGAGCGCGACACCTCACGCATCACGCGGCAATGGAGAGGAGATCGCCGAAAGGAAGCTGTACGCAACCTACATCGCCGCCGTATCGGGCTCCTCCGCAAACCAGCGGTAGATGGTCGGCAGTACCAGCAGGGTCAGGAGCGTCGACGTCACGAGCCCGCCGATGACGACGGCCGCGAGGGGCCGCTGCACGTTCGATCCCACGTCGCTGGCCAGAAGCAGCGGCAGCAGGCCCAGCGACGTGGTGAGCGCCGTCATTAAGACCGGGCGCAGGCGGAGTTCGGCGCCCTCCAGCGCGGCCTCTTTTATCGACAGCCCCCTCTCCCGAAGGTCGTTGACGTAGCTCACCAGCACCACGCCGTTGAGCACCGCTACGCCGAAGACGGCGATAAACCCGACGGCCGCCGGGACCGAGACATACAGCCCGCCGAGCCAGAGCGCGGCGATGCCGCCGATCACGGCGAACGGCACGTTCAGGAAGATCAGCGAGGCGTAGCGCACGCTCCCGAACGTGATGAACAGCATCAAAAAGATGAGCGCCAGCGTGATGGGTACCACGACGTAGAGCCGGTTCATGGCCCGGCGCTGATTCTCGAACTGCCCTCCGTACTCGGTAAAGTAGCCGGGCGGCAGGTCCACCTCGGCCCCGATTTTCTGCTGAATCTCCTCCACGACCGACCCCATGTCGCGCCCCCGCACGTTGAGCTGCACGTAGGTCCGGCGGCTGGCCCGGTTGCGCGAGATTTGCTTCGGGCCGGTAAAAATGTCGACCGTCGCCACCTGCTCCAGGGGCACGACGGCCCCCTTCTCGGTGCGGATGGGCAGCTGGCGAATCTGCTCGACCTTGTCGCGCTCCTCTTCCTTCAGCCGTACGAAGGTGTCGTAGCGCCGAATACCCTCAAAGACCTGCCCGGCCGTGGCCCCACCGATACCAACCTCCACCGTCTCCAAGAAGTCGTCGATCGAGATCCCGAGCCGAGCGAGCTCGTCCCGGTTCGGGCTCACGAGCACCTGCGGCTTCCCCCCCTGCTGCTGGGCCCGCACGTCCACGGCGCCGTCGACGGTGCGGATAACCTCGGCCATCTCCTGGGCTTTTGCCCCGAGCGTGTCCAGATTCTCGCCGTACAGGCTGGCCACTACCTGCGCCCGAACGCCGCTCAGCAATTCGTCGGTCCGCAGCTGAATCGGCTGGGTGAAGTTCGCCGCCACACCGGGGACTGCTTCACTCAAGCTGTCGGACATCGCCGACTGCAGTTCCTCGTAGTCGCGACCGGACTCCCACTCGGGCAGCGGCTTCAGGTCAATCACGTTGAACACCACGTTCACCGGCTCCGGGTCGCCACCGACTTCCGCCCTTCCCACCCGAGAATAGACGCCGGTGACCTCCGAAAACTGATTGAAGCTTGCCTGCATCCGCTCGGTGTATTCGTTGGTGGTCTCCAGATTGGCTCCCGGCGGCATCACCGCTCGGACGGCGTAGGTGCCCTCCCGCAGCGTCGGCTGAAACTCCGCCCCCAGGAACGGGAAGAGAGCAAGCGCCCCAACCAAGAGCACAAGGACCCCGCCCAGGATGGCCTTGGGCCGCTCGTACGCCCACTGCACGATGGGACGGTATCGCTCCTTGAGCCATTGGACGAGCGTCGGCTCCTTCGGCGCGCTGTCAGTTGAGAGAAGGAGCGACGTCACGACGGGCGCAAACGTGACGGCCAGCACGACGGCCCCGATGAGCGCGAACGTAATCGTGTAGGCCATCGGCGAGAAGAGCTTCCCCTCCACCCCCTGCAGGGTAAAGAGCGGCAGGAAAACGATAATGATTATGCTCGTGGAGAAGACGACTGGGCGGCTCACCTCCTGCGTGGCCTCCCCCACCAGGCGCGTCATCGACACGTTCTCCAGGTCATCCCGCTCCTGCAGCATCCGGTACACGTTCTCCACCACCACGGTCGTCCCGTCCCCAATCATGCCGATGGAGATCGCCAGCGCTCCCAGCGTCATCAAGTTCGCCGAGAGGCCCATGAGCTTCATCCCGATGAAGGCCACGAGGAAGGCGATCGGGATCGTGGTCATGATGATGAGTGTCGAGCGCACGTCGCCCATCAGAAAGTAGAGGACGAAGAGCACGAGCACGGCCCCGAACATCAGGGCATTGGTGACCGTGCCGATGGCCTTGTCCACCATGGTGCCCTGCGAGTAGAAGGGTTCGACGGTCATCCCCTCCGGCAGCGACTCGTTGATCGAAGCAATTTGCTGCTCCACGTCTTCGAGAACTGCCTGCGTGTTTGTGTCGATCAGCTTCTGCACGAAGCCGCCCACCGACTCTTGTGCCGCCGTGGAGTCGGTACTCGTAAACAAGGCGCCCCGCCGGATCTCCGGGCCGAAGGTCACCGTCCCGACGTCGCCGATGTGCACAGGCGTTCCGTCGTAGCTGCCCACCTCGATGTTGCGGATGTCGTCGAGTCCCTCCTGCCCGGCCTGAATCCACCCGTAGCCGCGCACGATGTACTCCTCCCCGCCCCGCTCGACGAAGGAGCCGCCGACGTTGCGGTTGTTGGTCCCCACGGCCTTCTGCACGTCGCCCACCGTCAGGTCCCGCGCCAGCAGCTTGTCCATGTCGAGCTGGACCTGATACTGCTTGACGTACCCGCCGAGCGAGAGCACCCCGGTCACGTTCTGTACGGTCCGCAGGCGCGGCTTTACGAGCCAGTCCTGCGCCGACCGCAGCTCGGTCAGGGAATGGTCCCCTTCCCTCGTGTTTTTGACCTCGTACATCATGATGTTGCCGAGGGCCGTCGTGATGGGCCCGAGCTGGGGCTTCCCGAGGCCCTCCGGGATGCGATCACGTGCCTTCTGGAGCCGTTCCATCACTAGGCGCCGGGCAAAGTAAATGTCGGTCCCTTCCTCGAAGTAGACGGTCACGCGGGAAAGGCCGAAGATCGACGTGCTTTGCACGCGCTCCAGCTGCGGGAGCCCGTACATGGCAATCTCGATCGGGTAGCTTATCTGCTTTTCCACGTCGACCGGCGAGAGACCCGGACTCGTCGTGAAGACCCGCACGAGCGGCGGGCTCACGTCCGGATAGGCATCCACGGCGATTGACGTCACGGCCCAGTACCCGCCGCCCGCCAGCCCGATGACGGCTATGAGCGTGAGCAGCCAGTTGCGAAGCGAGGCGTTAACGAGGCGATCAATCATAGAAATCTGTCATCTTTGGCGGGGCTGCTCCCCGCCTGGTGCGATCAAGCAAAACGGTCGAAACGCGCTCTGGAGGTCGTCAGTGGCTGTGGGCGGCGCTGCGGGACTGGGCGGTGAGCGTGGCCTTCAGGTTGAAGGCGCCCTGCGTGACGGCCGCGTCCCCGGGCTGCAGACCGGAAATCAGCTCCACCATCCCGCTTTGCGACTCCTCTCCGAGGCGCACCTCCACGGCACGGAAGTGACCGGCCTCCTCCCCCGGCACGAACACCATCGTGGAGCCGTGGATGGTTTGCACGGCATCGGTCGAGATGAGCGCCCGCTCGACCGTGGCGCCCGTGGAAATGTGCGCGCGGCCGTACATGCCGTCCCGAAGAACACCGTTCGGATTCGGCATGACGGCCCGCATGCGAAGTGTGCGCGTCTCTTCCTCCAGCGTCTGGGAGATGAAATCAATTCGGCCTTCGGCGCTTTCGCCCGACAGGCTGCTCATCGTCAGCCGCACGCGCTGCCCCTCCTCCACGGCGGCGATGTCCCGCTCGTAGGCGTCGATCATGACCCACATGCGCGAGGAATTGGCCACGTGAAAGGGCGTCTCCTGCGCGCTCACCGTCTGTCCCACCTCCACGTCTCGCTTCTGGAGGGTGCCGGTCACGGGACTGGTGACGCGGAAGTGCGAGAGGGGCATCTCCCGCTCCCCGGCCGGGGCCACGTCCGCCGTCGAGAGGCCGTAGAGCCGGAGTTCCTCCTTCGCCGACTGAAACTCTGCCTGCACTTCCTCAAACTTCGCCTGTGCCTCTAGGAGCTCCGCTTCACTGTTGATGCTATCGGCACGAAGCGACTGCTCCCGTTCATATTCGCGCCGGTGGGTCTTCAGGCGAGCCTGCGCCGTGAGGTACCGGGACTTGGCCTTTCCCAACTCCACGCTCGACAGGACGGCTACGGCTTCGTCCTCTCGGACCCGATCCCCGAGGTCCTTGATGACGCGGACAATCTTTCCCTCAATCCGGGGGCCCACCTGGGCCACCCGGTTCGGATCGAACTTGACCGTGGCCGGACGGCTGATCGTAGACGTGGCGCTCCCGGCCGACAGCGTGTCGACCTCAATGCCAATCGCCTCGGCCTTCTCGGCGCCGATGGCGACGCCGCGAGGGGCGCCTCCGTGCTCTCCGGCGTGCCCTCCCTCCTCGTGTCCACCTTCGTCATGGCTACCTTCACCGACGTGTTGCTCCTCGCTGTGGCCACCGCCCTCATGCGTGGCGGTGTCGGAGGCGGTTTGCTGCGTTGAGGCGGCGGTGCCGGCGGCCGGCTCGGCCTGCCCGCCTCCACAACCGACCGCGAGTACGGTCGTGAGGAGGAGAACACTGAGAAGCGTCGCCGGTCGACGGACTGCGAAAAACAGTGTGGGAATGGGATTTCCGGACGATGTGTGCATAGCGTGGGTCATGAATCTCATGTTCGCGGAGTCTGAGAGAGAGCCAAGGTGGCCCCCGAACGAAGGAAGCGTGCTCACGGGCGTCTACTGGATCGATTCGAGAGGGGTGGCAATGATGCGCTCAACCTGGACGCGAGCGCGGTAGTAGCGGCTTAGCGCCTGGATCTGCTGGCGGCGGACGCCAAAGAGGGTCCGCTGGGCATCCAGCACCTCCAGATAATCGAACTTGCCCTGCCGGTAGCCCTCCCGGACGGACGTGAAGGCCGAGCGCGCCGCCGGAAGGGTCTCCTCCGCGATCGTCTGGGCTTCGTTCTGCGCCGAGACGAGCGACCGGTACGCCTTGGCCAGAGTCGTGTCCTGTCGGACGCGGGCGGACTCGCGCTGTCGCCGAGCTTTCTCCAGCCGGTAGCGGGCCCGCTGAACAGCGCCCTGGTTGCGGTCGTAGAGCGGAATCGGCAGCGCAACGCCGGCTTTGAAGGCCGTCTGATCGCTCCCGGTGCGCCCGCCAAACCGCTGCCAGCCTGCAGTCACGGATGGGACAGGAAACCGGTCGCTCTTCTCCAGGGAGAGCACAGCCTTCGCACGCTCGATCTCGTCTTCCTGCCGGGCGAGGGCCGGATTTCGGTCGAGCACCGCTTTCACCGAGTCGATCGGCGGGACCGGATCGACAGCCCCGAACGTTCCCTCGACCTCCGTGAAAGCTGTCGTGTCCGAGCGGGCCCACTGTCCCGACAAGGTTTTCCGGGCTGATGCCCGCGCTTCCTCGGCTCGGCGGAGCCGAATGCGAGCCTGCGAGAGCGGCACGCGGGCCCGTTCCCGTTCCACAGGACTTACCTCCCCAGTTTCTACCTGCCGGGACACCGTCTGGAAGACCTCTTCCGAGAGGCGCACGAGTTCCTGGGCCAGATGCACTTGCTCCTGAGCGGCGACGAGTCCAACGAACGCCTGCGTCGTTTGAGAGACCACGTCGAGACGGGCGGCCTCATAGTCCCAGCCGGCCAGATCGCGCTCCTCCTCGGCTACCGCCTGACGCTCGCCCGGCCGCCCCCAAAGCTCGATCGGCTGGCTCACCTGAACCATCTGCTCGGAGGCCGTGAGGTCTCCGGGCGAAAGATCTTCGGTCTCGCCCGCCACCGTGGGGTTCGGCCACAACCCAGCCTGCAAGGCCTGCGCCTCCCGGGCCCGCACCTCCCAGCTGAAGGACTGCAGGCGGGGATTATTGGCAAGGGCCAGGGCAAGGCTCTCCTGGAGGGTGAGCGTGTCGCCGGGCGCCTCTGACCACTCAGGGGGGCGGCGAAGGGCATCCGTGCGCCGATCCGGCACGTCGCGAGGAGCCTCGTACGCCGGGCTGTCTTCTCCCGAGGGCCGCGGATTCGGGGACGAGCCCGGCCGGGTCGACCGGCACCCGGCTAGAATGAGGAGGAAACCGAGCGCATAGACGTAGATGGGGGGTGTTCGCATACGGAACAGGTGCTTGGACGGAAACAAATCGGCAGGGGAACCGCAGACCGATCCTCTGAGAGACAGTTAGGGCTGAGAGGCCCAAACCGAGGATCAGTTGAGGGGGAGAACGAGGGGCACCAAGGATGTCGGATATACCCGTGCTCTCCCTCTACAGCGACGAAATCCTGTCTGCCCGACGGGCACACAGGGGAGGGGAAGGACTAAATCAGCAGAACGACACTGCCGAGAGACACATCCCGATCGGCGTTAGGACGAGCCGATTGGACGTGTTGATGAGATGAAAGGGGCGTTTCTTGCGTTCCTAGAACTTGGGTGGCGGCCGAAACGGCAGACAGGGGCGTGCCTTGCTCGTTCGGCCCCTCCAGCTCGGAAGAAGAAGAGACAACGGCCGCCACACAGGGATCGTCCGCTTCGTTCACCCGAAGCGGCACGTCGGAGCAGTCTATACAGTGCTCTCCCTCCGAGGCGTCTAGAATTTTGAGCGCGCTTTCGCTCTTGGCCTGAGCCCCCTCCGTGCACTGGCCCGCTTTGGCCCGCTCGACGTTCACTTGGCCCGACTCCTCAAGACAGAGGACAACGTCTGCTCCGTGGGGACTAGCGGGAAGCAGAAGCAGCAGCCCCAGGACCGCCACGCTCAGTGTGGAGGCCCATCGCTTACGTATATGGACGATCGACCGCATAGGGGACCGCTTTCCTTCGAGAATAACTCAGCAGGTTATTCGTCGGGAATGAAGAATTGGTCCATCTACCATTTGAATATATTGTCATGTGTTCATCAATTGATCAAGTTAACATTCGACGATGCAATACGCTCCGAGTAGCATCTGGCAGCTGTGCTACCTGCCCGCTAACACTGGACAGTCACCACACTCTTTCCCTTCACGGGCTTTCTTCCATTGTGAAGATACTCTGCCGAAGGCCCTATATCGTCCAGATCAAGGAGGACGGCCTTTTTTCGATTCAAACCAGGCAGTACTAAAACAGCTCCGACGGGCCTGCTGCTACACGTCCTCCGCCCCGTGCGAGAGCGCATTTTCCAAAAGCTCCCGCACGTGATCGTCGGCCAGGC
>CAZCUZ010000049.1:0-19991 GCA_964502085.1 uncultured Salinivenus sp.
CCGGAAGGGCGGCTGCCTCGACTGCGACATCGGCCAACACCTCCTCAACTCTTAACCTCACAACCCATCCGCTCGTGACTCATACGCTCACGACTCAGACCTTGTGACTCATTGCCTCACTCCCATGCTCGTCCGCATCGTTCGCATGACCTTCGCTCCGGAGTCCGTCGATGCGTTCCTCGAGCACTTCGAGGCGAGCGCCCCCCGGATACGCGGCTTCCCCGGCTGCCGGCACCTGGAGCTCTGGCGCGACGCCGACACCCCGACCGTGTACACGACCTACAGCCACTGGGACAGCCGAGCCGCTCTCGACCGGTATCGCAAGAGCAGGCTCTTCACCTCCACGTGGGCCTCTGTCAAGCCCCTCTTCTCAGCCCCGCCCGACGCACACAGCTACAGCGTCGCCCGGTCTGCCGACACCATCGACGAAGCGGATACGCCGTCGGAATAGCCCATCTCCCCCCTACTCCCACCGGATTCATAAGGCCCTCAGTCACACCGAAACCGACTCCATCGATCGGTCTCGGACTCCGCCGCGCACGTTCCTTCGATGTTGCAGAGCAGCCCGACCGAATCGGCGGACACCGTCCCTGAGGCCGGAGCCGTGACGTAGCCGCGCGCCGGCCAGAGCCCCTCCCCCGTCCAGGCACACAGCACGTCGGCCCCTCGGTCGTAGCGAAGGTAATCAACCCCGAGCTCGAGCATGAGACTCCGCGCCTGCGGATTTCTCGTGTTGCGCAGCCAGAAAAAGGAGGTGTCCGGCCGCGCCTCGGCCTCCGCAATGGCCTGCTGCACCAACTGATCGTATTTCTGCGGCGCCTCGGACGGCGGAGTCAGGGAGGACTCACACCCCATTCCCAGGACCAGACTTCCCATTAGGAGAAGAAGGAGCCCCCCTCGCTCCCACTTCCAATACGCCTGTTCAAGTGGAGACGACATGGGAACGTCGACCGAAGAGAAAGTGGATTGTGAACGCCCCCGGTACTCAGCGTGTACGTCCTCTTCCCCCGATGCACCCGCCTCTTTCATTCCTCGTCCTGCTGCAATCCCGGTGATTCGTCGAGGCCCTGGAGGGCCTCCGCCATCGGAATGGAGGGCTGCGACGAACCGGGGTACTGGACCGGGGTGATGTTGTACGTGCTCCGCAGGCGAACCGGAGCGTGCGGAACGGTGGTGTCTCGCACCGTCGCCCACACCGTGCGCGTCGTACGGTCGTACTGATCCTGCAGAAGCTGACGGTCCGTCGTCAGCGCCCCATACACCCGATGCAGCGTCCGGTAGGCCGACTCCCCAGACAACCGCTCCGCCTGCTCCCTGTGTTCGTGAAGGGCCGCCTCATGCGTGGACACCAGAGCCCGATATCGAGCCGCGAGAGACTCGAGGGTGTCTACCGACTCTGCAGCCGACTCGAGTTGTCGCAGGTCCGACTGCGCACGCCCGAGATCCTGCTCCAACTGCTGAACTCCCTCCTGGAGGGCCGCGTAGGTCTTTGGCTGTGAATCGTATCCCTCATCCCCGTAGGTGCGACAGCCCGTAAACAGGAGCATCCCCACGAGTACGACGGTGATGGAGCGGAACGGTAGACGCATCACGAGATCCGGCTGTGGAGGAACTGGATGGGTTGCTCACAAGGTGAGCGACGAGGAAGAGTCTTTCAACGTCTGATTGGAGACTTTCGACCTTTTCACGCAGTGTCCGGCCGTTCGTTTAGAGAAACACCCTCCGGAGTCGGGTGGTACGCCTCCGTGAAGCGATCCTCCCCGGTTCTGCCCTCCCACTCGTCTCGCGTGTCCTCATGAGTGAGCAGACGGCCCGCCTCGTTGCCCGCCTCCGCAGTCGCCTCCGGCGAACGACCCGTCGCATGACGTGGGCCGAGCTGGCGTTTGGAACCGCGGTCGCAGTGGGTGCGGCGGCCGCCGTCTGGTTTCTCGCCACGGTCTTGGAGGCCAGCCTGTGGCTCGGCACCGCAGCGCGCACCGCCGTGGTCGCCGCCGTGGGCACCGTCGCCCTCGGGGTGGCAGCGGCCGTCCTGGCCCGGCCGCTCGGTCAGCTCCTCGGCCTTCTGCCCGGCCCCTCGGACGAGGAGGTGGCCCGCACGGTCGGACGGCACGACCCGGCCGTCGCGGACCGCCTCGTCAACCTCCTCCAGCTGGCCGAGGGCAAACGGAGTCACGCCCCGGCCCCGTTCGTCGACCAGGCCGTCCAAGACCTCGCTGCCGACCTCGATTGGGTCTCCTTCGAGGAGATCGAAGATTTCGGCCATGCCCGTCGTGCCGCTCGCCTCGCGTCGCTCCCCCTCGCCGCCGTCCTCGCCTTCCTGCTCGTCGCTCCGTCCACCTTCCTCGGCGCCTCCGAGCGCCTCCTTGCCCCAAACACGGAGTTCGAGCCCCCGGCCCCCTTCGAGGTGTCCGTGGCCCCCGGCAGCGTCCGCCTGGTCGAGGGCGACTCACTCCAGATCACCGTTCGCACCGCCGGCTCGGCCCCGACGGAGGCCGTCCTCCAGCGCCGGTCGGCCCCCGACGATGCTCCCGAACGCATTCACCTCCAAGCCGACTCGGCCGGCACCTTCCACCACACGCTGTCCGGCGTCCGGGAATCGTTTCAGTACCGCGTCGTCGCGCCCCCCGTGCGCAGCTCGTGGTACGGGGTAGAGGTTCTCAACCGCCCTCTCGTACAGGAACTTCAGCTTACGGTGACGCCCCCGAGCTACACCGGTCGGTCCCCCCGCGAGCTCGATCCCAATGTGGGGGACGTCTCGGCGCTCCCCGGCGCGCAGGTATCCGTCTCGGCGGCCCTCGGCGGCCCCTCCGTCGACAGTGCCCGCCTCGCCTTCAGCGACGACACGACGGTGCCTCTGGAGATTCAGGACGGAACGGCCGCCGGCTCGTTTCCGCTGCGGCAGGAGGGCACCTACCATCTGCACCTCGAGAGTACGAACGGAACGTCCAACCGGGATCCCATCCGCTACGATCTTTCTGTCCAGACGGACGCGCGTCCCTCCGTCACGTTTCTCCAGCCCACGGGCACGACCGATCTGTCCGACGACCTCGCGCAGACGCTCCGTGTGCAACTGAGTGACGATTACGGCTTTTCGCAGGCCAAACTCTTCTACCGCCGTTCCGACGAGCAGGGAGATGCGGACGAGGCCTCGTTTTCGTCCCTCCGCCTCCCCCTCTCGTCTCCGACCCAGACCGACCAGACCCTCACGTACGAGTGGCTGCTGGCTCAGGACAGCGGCCTCGACCCCGAACCGGGGGACGCCATCTCCTACTACGTAAAAGCCTGGGACAACGACACCGTGAACGGGCCGAAGAGCGGACGGACGGCCACGCAGCGGCTCCGGGTGCCCACCCTCTCCGAGCAGTACGAGGAGCTGGACGAGACGCAGGAGGAGGCGGACCGCCAGATGCAGCAGCTCCGCCAGCGCTCCGACTCGGTCCGCCGGGAATTCCAACAGCTGCGCGACGAACTGCGCCGGACCCGAGAGGCCGACTGGCAGGACCGTCGCCGCCTCGAGCGCCTGCAGAAAAAGCAGCAATCGCTGGATCAGGGGGTCGAGAAGCTGTCCGAGAAAGTGCAGGAGATGAACCGGCAAATGCAAAAAGATGGGCTCTCCAGCTCGGAGATGTCCCAAAAATTCCAGGAGCTCCAAAAGGTCATCGAGGACGTCTCCTCGCCCGACCTAAAGGAGGCCTTGGACCAGCTCCGGAAGGCGATGCAAAACGACGACCTGCGCCAGATGCAGCAGGCCATGGAGGAGGTCGAAGAGGATGAATCCTCGTATCGCGAGCAGCTGGAGCGAACCACGTCCCTCTTCAAACAACTCAAGGCCCAGCAGAAACTTCAGGAGATGGGCCAGCGGGCCGGAGAGCTGAGTGAACGGCAGCAGGAGCTCCGAAAGAAAACGAAGGAGCGAATGGAAGAGTCCGCGGCAGCGGAGGATTCATCGCAGGCCACCGAGTCGACGTCGGACGCCTCTGAGACAAATCCGTCGTCGGATTCCGCTTCTCAACGCCAAGAGGACACGCCGCCTGCCGATTCTGCCGATACCGATCGCCCCTCCGGCGAAAGAACGGACGGCGACGCTGAAACCGACCGTTCAGAGCGTGCTCCGTCCGACTCGACGTCGAGCCGCCGGGGCTCGAGCCCGGACACTCCGTCCAGAGACGCCCCGAACCGCCCGTCGGAGGAGACGCAGGGATCGCGGGCCAATCAGGATCTGGCCGAGGAGCAGACGCAGACCGCAGAGGACATGCAGAAGCTGGAAGAGGCGATGGAAGACGCCGAACGAGAGATGCAGGACGTCCAGTCGGCCCCTCGCGAACAGCTTCAAAAGCTCAACGAGCAGCTCCAGCGCCGGAATTTGCCGGAGCAGATGCAACAGAACAGCCAGCAGCTCCAGCAGAATCAGCTTCAGGACGCGCAGCAGGGGCAGCAGCAGATGCAACAGTCCCTGCAAAACATGCAGCAGCAGCTGTCGAAGATGGAGAACCAGATGCAGGGACAACAGCGACAGATCAACCTTGCAGGCCTCCGCTCGGCCCTCGAAAACACCCTCCGTCTCTCGAAAGAGCAGGAATCGCTCCGCACCGAGGTGGACGGCTTAGCCGCAGAAGGCCCGACGGTCCGCAGCTACGCCCGTGACCAGAAGTCGCTGTCGGACGGCCTGAAAACCGTGACGGATTCCCTTCGCTCCATCGCGGAGCGCGTGCCTCAGATGTCGCGCGAGGTGCAAGAAAAATCCGGCAACGCGCTTCGAGCGATGGAAACAGCCACGTCTGCTCTCGACGAGCGCGACGCCGCGGAGGCCGTCGGTCAACAGAAGACCTCCATGATGCACCTCAATGAGCTGGCCTTGCTGCTCTCCAACCTCCTGGAGCAGCTCCAAAATCAGCAGGGGTCGGGGAGCGGCTCGTCGATGCAGCAAATGATGCAAACCCTGCAGCAGATGTCCGGGCAACAGCAGAAGCTCAACAAGCAAATTCAGCAGTACCTGAACGACGTGCAGGGAGAACGCCTCTCGTCCGAGCAGGCCCAGCGGCGGAAGGAACTGGCCAAGCAACAGCGTCAGATCAAGCAGAAGCTTCAGGACATGGAGGTCGGGAGTGAGGCGCAGGATCAGATCATGGGCGACCTCGACAAGATTGCGAAGCAGATGGAGCAAACCACCCGGGAGCTCGATCAGAATCGCCGCCCCGCGCGGGACCTCATCGAGCGACAGCAGAAGATCCTAACACGACTCCTCAATGCCCAGAACTCCCTTCGCACACAGGGGGAGGAAGAACAGCGGCGAGGCCGAAGTGCAGACGAGGACTACGAGCAACCCCCTCCCGGTGATCTTCCCTCGTCCGAGGAGGCCGATCAGCTCCGACGCGATCTCATCCGAGCCCTCGAGATGGGCTACAGCTCCGACTACGAAGAGCTCATCAAACGCTACTTCGAGCTCCTCCAGCAGAACGAGGACGAACGCCCATAGGTCGCGGGCGCATTGCCCTCGACTGACGCGGAACGGGGATGTCCTCCCGTTCTACCTGGATTTTTCACGGTCTTGACGCTACAGTTCGTCTCAGACCGTAACGGGCGTTGATTCCGGCATCCCCCCGCGGTATACTGATGGTGGCTTTCCTTCCTTCTTTTTGGCGTGCGTGCTGACACGACGACGTTCCCGCCCCCGGTCACCCATTGATTGGATGTCGGAGCACGCTCGGTCCCCTTGCACGCCCCTTTTTCGGCCCCTCACCAATCCCGATCCGTTCACATGGCTCAGTCCAGACGCGTTCTATTTGTTGCTGGCGAAGTGACCCCTTTTGCAGAATCGTCCTCGATTGCGTCCCTCGCCCGTATGCTTCCCGAACAGTTGCAGGCCGCGGGGGACTTTGAGGCCCGAGTCATGATGCCTTGTTACGGCACGATCGACGAGCGGGAGCACAACCTCCACGAAGTCATTCGCTTGTCCGGCACAGACGTGCCAATGGGGGGCGAGAGCGAAACTCTGACGGTGAAGGTCGCGTCGGTTCCGGACGTGCGCCTCCAGGTCTACTTCATGGACCACGAATCGTACTTCGCGAACGAACACCTCTCCGCCGACGGCAAGTCGCCCTCTCTCGAAGACGTTCTCCGCCGGACTCTCTTCTTCAATCGCGCCGCCCTCGAAACCATCCGGAAGCTGCGCTGGGGGCCCTCCGTCATTCACTCGTTCGGGTGGATGAGTAGTCTCGTCCCGCTTCTCCTCGCCACCGAGTACGAGGGAGCCGAACACCTCGGAACCCCTACGTCGATTTTCACCCCGGACGACCAGGATCCCGGAACGAAACTCTCCGCCGACCTCGCCCAGCCCTTCGATCTTTCGCTGGACGGAGCCGCTCCCTCGACCTTCTCCGAAACGGGCCTTCAGTACGCCGACGCCTCCATTTACCCTCCGGGGGCCGCTGCAGAGGAGGCCGCCCAATTTGACGCCGACGACTCTGCCCACGGACAGCAGTTGGCCGACCTCTACAACGAAATGCTGAATGAAGTCCCTGCGTAGCCCCCACCGGCGAGAAACACCCGATTCAGTGCAGGATTCACGGGGTGGATTTCTCCCCGAGCGATTGTCTTTCCCCCTCCTTGTGGATTCGGTTCCCCACGAACCGACCGGCTCGACCGCTGAGCCTGTCTCCCATGAACGTCGGCGAACGAGTACGCCGAAGGATCGACGGTGTCCGGACAATCGCTCGAATCCCTTTTGTATTGTAGAGGGTTTGTATTGCAGAAAACCTTCGCACTGGACCGAGAGACGTCCGATCGGTTCCGGCGCATCCCTCGATTGTCGCTCCCTGCAGTTTGTACGCGGAGCTCTCAACTGCAGCGCCTGTCTTCCAGAAACTGGGCTGTTTATATGATGCTGTACTCCCGTCTGGCGGTCGCCCTGCTCTGCGGTGCCGTCCTTCTTCTCCTCACCTCCTGCTCCGATCCGACAAGCGTCGGCACAGGCGTCGGTCCCGACTCTCTCTCGGGTGGGGACCCACAGGTGGAAGCGTTCGTGCCGTCCTCTCTCGACACGACTCTCAGTCCTCCCCTGACCGGGTACGACGTTCCGGCCACCGTTCCCTCCGACCAGAGGCGTGAGTGGCGCTTCCTGACCGGCATCGTCGACGATCCGGTGGCCGCTACAATCAGCGCAGACGGCTACCTTGACTTCCTCGGCACCGCGAACCGGCCCGACGGCCTCGCGGACGCACCCGTCGACTCCCTGAACGCGGAACTCCGCCTCGACACCGTCTATCGCCACGGTGACACGACGTCGACCCTCGACGTTCGCCTCTTCGCCCTGAGCCAAACGGCCGACATGCAGCGGGCCCCCGCCGACACCTCCTTCGACGCAGAAGCACAACCCATGGGCTCGTACTCGGTCGCTGCAGCCGACTCCCAGGTTACGCTTTCCCTCCCCCGGTCCTGGATCCAAGAGCACCAGTCGGCCCTTCAGGACAATGATACCTTTGAAGACACCGGCGTCAACGGCTTCAAGCTGACGACGACGAACGAGAGCGCCGTGCTCGGCTTCAGTCACGGCACCGCCACGCTGCGAATTACGACCCGCTCCGACACCGTCGACTTCCGAGCGGAGCAGTCCTTCACGCACGTCGATCGCGAGGGCACCCCGTCGATCTCGGGCGATCGCCTCCTCCTCCAAGACGGCGTCGGCGTCGACCTGTCGATGAACTGGGAAGACAATCCCCGACTCGATTCGCTCGCGACCGAGAACGCCCTTCTCAATCGGGCAGAGGTCACCGTCCCGATCGACACTGCATTTCTGGAGCCCCCCTCCGGCAGCGACTTCGTTCGTCCCCAGCCGGCTGGCTACCGCGTCTTGGCGAGCCGACCGTCGGACGACGCTCCGGAGTGCAGCCAGCTCGGGCTCTTCGTCCTCTCCGAATCGGGCGGCACGTGTGTCCTTCCCACGAACCAGAACTGGGTCCCATCCGGGGCCTACGTCGTTCCGGAGCGGGCGTTCACCATCTTCGACCAGTGGCTTTCCGACTCTCCTCCCCTCTCCACGTTCCGAGTCGAGATTGCGAATCGGGCGTCCTCGAATCCGAGCGAGCGACAGACCGCCCAACGAGGCCTTCCGAGCACAATCCCGGCCGTCGTCCGTACGTCGGATCCGGACACCGATCGCCTTCCGCGGGTCGAACTCACCGTCACCCCACTGTAGGACCGCACGGGCTACCGCGTCTTGCTCTCTACTGACACCAAACCGCTGAACCGGGTTATGGCTTCGCTTCCATCGCGTGCTGGTACCATCTTGGGAGGATGCATCCTCCTGACGCTTCTCATCGGCGGGCCCGTCCACGCCCAATCGAACGGCGACGGGTCCATCTATTCGCGCCTGGGCATTGGTACGCTTCAAGACTTTTCTTCGTCTCAGAGCGCCGCTCTCGGAGGCGGCGCCTATGCCCTCCGCTCCCTCAACTACAATCCCACGGCCAATCCGGCCCTCTGGAGCGATCAGGTGTTCACCCGTCTCTCGGCCGGCGCGTCGTATCAAAACATTCGGGCCACCGCCGGGAACGACCAGTCCAGCCGCCTCTCCTCCGGCAAAATCGAGGCCATTCAGTTCAGCTTTCCCCTCTACGAACGCACCCTCGGGGTCGGCCTCTCCTTTCAGCCCGTTAGCCAGTACAATTACCGAACGCGCCGCGAGAGCACGATTCCGGTACAGGTTACGCCCGACACCAGCGCCGACGTTCCGTACGACGTGAACTTCCGCGGCTCAGGAGGCCTCCACAGCGTTCGGGGCGGACTGGGCTACAGCATTAGCGACGCCCTGCACGTCGGAGCCAGTCTCGACGTGCTTTTCGGCATCCTCGAAAGCCAGCGCAATACGGAATTTAGCGGCGCCTCCATTCGCAACGTCCGACTCACAGACGCCACCCGTCTTCTGGGGGTCAGCGGAACGGTCGGGGCCCACCTCACGCTCACCGACGTCCTGGCGGAGGACGACAATCTCTCTCTGGGGGGAGCCCTGTCCCTGCCCACGACCCTCGACGGCACCCGAGTCCTCACGCTTGCGGAAAGTCAATCCGTTACCCCCGACACCCTCACCGCCCCGAACGGCCGGTCCTCCTTCGACGGCGAGATATCCCTCCCCTTGCGGAGTCGCTTCGGGGTCGCCTATCAGCCCAACGACCGATGGACCGTTACGGTCGACGGGCTCTACGAACCCTGGAGCTCGTTCTCGAGCTCCTTTGCCGCGGGCGAGCCCTTTTCTCGCCAGTTCCCTGCGGGGGGCGAACGCCCGCTCAGCGATCGCTGGCGTCTCTCCGGAGGAACGGAAGTGCTTCCGGCCGGATCCGACCAGTACTCCGGATTCCTTGCAAACGTCGTCTACCGACTCGGCGCCTACACGGAGCAAATGTACGTTCAGCCCGACGCTCAGACGACCCTGCAAACCTACGCGGTGACGGGGGGCTTCAGCCTCCCGACCTCGGTTTCTGGCACAAGGATTGACCTAAACCTAGAAGTGGGAACGAGAGGGGCAACTACCGGATCTCTCGTGCAGGACCGCTTTTACGGTGTTTCTCTTCACGTGAATTTTGGAGAACGCTGGTTCCAAGAGCGCAGACTGCGATGACGTCCGGTCTCGAATCCATTTTTCCTTCTGGTTCGTTCTCCTCAGAGGGACTTGTATCAACGTGGATCGAGCCCTCTTTTTTCCTGTGAGCGTCCACCCGAGCGCACCGGACCGTTCAATTTCCTAGACAGATGCACACCCTCGATATGCCCTCTGCCAACCGTTTTTCCTTCACGCCAACCGCCCTCCTCGCTGGGGTCGTTGTTGGCGTGCTTGCCCTCCTGAGCCTTTCTCCCCAGTCGGCCCGGGCCCAAGATTCCAGCCCGAGCCAACAGGACAAGGCCATGCACTATAGCCTCTACTACGAGAGCTATAAAAACGATGAGTTCGAGGCCGCAAAGTCAGACCTGAACTGGATTATCGAGAACGCTCCCGGCTTTCCAAAGCAGGACGACCGGAATTTCCGTCGTCAGTTCGCACTCTACAGAGGCCTCGCGAACAACACGGAAAACGAGGAGAAGCGCAAGGCCTACCTCGATACGGCGGCGACGGTCCTTGCTACGGCGCCCCAAAAGATGGACTCCTTGGACCTCAACTATGAGCAGTTCGAGTGGGAGGTGCGCCGGGGCCGTTTTCTGCAGGAGTATCAGGACTCGCTCCCCGAACTGAATTCCGACGTTCTCCAAACCCCGGTGGACCACTACCGGAAGGCGTTCGAGTTGGCTCCGAACGAGATAAACCCCTATTACGTCCAGCAAACGCTTCGGACGTACCTCGAGAACAACGAGCAAAACGAGGCGCTCGCCTTTATGAAGGAGGTCGAGTCGAAGCGAGGGGACGATGAGGAGGTCAACGAAATTCTCTCCTCCATCCGAGATGACATCTTTGGCAAGAACCCGCAGGCGAAGGTCCAATACCTCGAGGATCAGTATGAGGCTCACCCGGACAGCGCAGAGGTTATGCAATCTCTCTTCGACGCGTACGTCCAGCAGGGCAACATCCAGGAAGCGTCGACGCTCGCCTCGAAGCTGATGGAGACCAATCCTCCGACCGAAACAGTCCGTGAGATTGCCGAAATGCGCCTCGACGACGGCCGCCCCGAAGAAGCCATTCAAGCCTACGAGAAGGCCGTGGACCAGGGAGCCGACTTGACGGCCCAGGATCACTTCAACATGGGCAACGCCCACCGGCAGGGGGGCAATTTCCCAGAGGCACGCGACGAGTTCCGAACGGCCCTCGACATGGACTCCGAATTTGCCGAAGCCCTCGTGGCCATCGGGGACCTCTACGCCCGGGCGGTGCAAGAATGCAGCGGGAGTGAACTCAGCCGGTCGGACAAAGCCGTGTACTGGGCCGCCGTCGACAAGTATGAGGAGGCCATCGAGGCCAACTCCTCGATTTCCTCCACCGCTGAAAGCAAAATCAGAAGCTATCAAAAAGTCTTCCCTACGGAGGAAGACATCTTCTACCGGGACGACATGCAGGAGGGCGAGAGCTTCACGATCGACTACGGATGCTATTCGTGGATCGGCGAAACGACGACGGTTCGCCCCGCTCCCTAACGTGGCGTCCACGTAGGATTCTACGGAAGAAGGCCGGTGAGATTTGTTCTCACCGGCCTTTTTCTTTGCGCCTTCGGCTCCCCTTCGAAAGAGAAACGTCCTCCGCCGCCCCGATTCCTTTCGACAGTCGTTGATTCACCTGTGAACGCCGCCGTGCGCCAACCGGCGTCGCTTTTACTTTTCCCCACGTTGACCTACATTGAGTCCGGTTTGGGGAGTGGATTCGCCACCGGGCATACCGTCCGCCTCGCCCTTCCCTCCGTACTTCGTTACCGGTTTCGCATCTTGTTCAGCATCTATGGCTTCCGTTCAATCCGTTACCGCTCGTCAAATTTTGGACAGTCGGGGCAACCCCACCGTCGAAGTGGACGTCACCACAGAAGAGGGCGTTCTGGGCCGAGCGGCCGTCCCCAGCGGGGCCTCTACCGGGGAATACGAGGCGGTCGAGCTGCGCGACGGGGACGAGGACCGCTTCGACGGCAACGGCGTCACCGAGGCCGTCGCCAACGTGAACACGACCGTCGCCCCGAAACTGCGAGGCGCGAACGTGCTGGAGCAGGTCGCGATTGACCGTACGCTCCTCGAGCTCGACGGAACGCCCGACAAGTCTCATCTCGGGGCCAATGCGCTTCTCGGGGTGTCCCTGGCCGCTGCAAAGGCTGCCGCCGCAACCCTCGGCCTCCCCCTCTTCCGCTACGTGGGCACCGCCACCGCGGCCACGCTCCCGGTTCCGCTCATGAACATCCTGAACGGAGGGGAGCACGCCGACAACAACGTAGACATGCAGGAGTTCATGATTGCCCCGGTGGGTCCGTCCTCATTTGCCGAGGCCCTCCGCGTGGGCGTGGAGGTGTTTCACACGCTCAGCGACGTGCTCCACGACCGAGACTACAGCACCGCGGTCGGAGACGAAGGCGGATTTGCGCCCGACCTGCGCTCCAACGAGGAGGCCATCGAACTCGTCGTCGAGGCCATCGAAAAGGCGGGATACGCCGCCGGAGAGGACGTCTTCGTGGCCCTGGACCCGGCCACCGCCGAAATGTACGAAGACGGGCAGTACGTCTTCTGGAAGAGTGCGCCCGACGCTCCCCGTTCTTCGGACGAAATGGTGGACTACTGGGCCGGCTGGGTGGAGCAGTACCCCATCCTCTCCATCGAAGACGCCATGGACGAGGATGACTGGGCGGGCTGGCGCCTCCTGACCGACGCCGTCGGCGACGAGGTCCAGCTCGTGGGCGACGACCTGTTCGTGACCAACACCGAACGCCTGGAACGCGGCATCGACGAGGGGTGTGCCAATTCGATTCTGGTGAAACCGAATCAGATTGGCACCCTTACCGAAACGATCGAGGCCGTGGAGATGGCCCACAAGAACGGCTACACGGCCGTTCTGAGTCACCGATCCGGAGAAACGGAAGACACGACAATCGCCGATCTGGCCGTGGGTCTCGGCACCGGACAAATTAAAACGGGCTCTGCCAGCCGGAGCGATCGCGTGGCCAAGTACAACCAGCTGCTCCGCATCGAAGAACAGCTCGGCGACACCGCGCACTTCCCCGGGCTCGACGCCTTTCCGCTCACGACGTGACCCTCGTCCGCCATGCACTTTCCCCGGCCCGACGCCACGCACAACCTGCGCTGGTGGATCCTCGGCGGTGTGTGCTGCGCCCTCCTCGTGTGGATTGCCTTCTTCGACAGCCACAGCCTCCTTCGCCGGTATCAGTGGCATCAGGAACGCGACCACCTCACGAAGGAGAACGCCCAGCTCCGAGACGACATCCAACAACTGCGAGAACAGCTCGACCGGCCGCTGTCCGACTCCCTGATTGAACGCATCGCCCGGGAAGAGTACGGCATGAAGCGCCCCGACGAGACCGTCTATCGCCTCAAGGAAGACAACTAACGTCCTGCCAGGGTGGGGCCTTTCTTTCCTCCCCACCCACCCAGCACACGTCTCAATCGTATTCCATCGTCCATGAGTTCCTACGCCGTCGGTATCGATCTTGGGGGAACGAACCTCAAAGCCGCTCTCGTCCACACGGAAGACGGCATCGTCGAAACCACTCAGCGTCCCACCAAGGCTGAGGACGGCCCCGAACAGATCGTCGAACGGATCGCCGCCCTCACCCTCCGCATGATGGACGCGGCGCCGACGGAGGTCACCGGAATTGGCATCGGCTCGCCGGGCGCCATTAACTGGGAACGGACGACCGTGACCCTCCCCCCCAACCTGCCGGGATGGGACACGCTCAACCTCAGCGTCCACCTGCAGTCGCATCTGGACACGGACGTGCCCGTCATCGTCGAGAACGACGCAAACGTGGCCGGGCTCGGCTCTGCCTTCTTCGGGGCCGGCCGGCCCTACGATTCGTTCATTATGATCACTCTGGGCACGGGCGTGGGAGGGGCCGTCATCTATCGAAATAAGATCTTCCGCGGAAGTACCGGCGGGGCAGCGGAGATCGGCCACATGACGATTAACTACGAGGGAGCCTTCGCAAACTCGGGAGTGGCGGGGGCCATTGAGGGCTACCTGGGACAGTCCTTCCTCTCCGATCACGCACGCGATCGGCTCATCAACTATCCCGACAGTCTCCTTCACGACCTCGTTGACGGCGATCTCGACCAACTCAACCCCCGCATCCTCTACGAGGCCGCAACGGAAGGAGACGAAGCAGCGACCCAGATCCTGGAATGGGCCGGGCACAAACTCGGGTGCGTCCTCGGGTCCGCCGTAAACCTCCTCGACATTCGCACGGTGATCGTGGGGGGCGGCGTGTCGGCAGCGGGCGACTTCATTCTGGAACCGGCGCGGGAGACCCTCCCCAACTTCGTCGTCCCCGGCCTGCGCGAGAACCTCAGCATCATTCAGGAAGTGCTGGGCAACGAGGCCAGTCTTCTGGGAGCCGCCCAGTTGGCGTTTGAGGGCCGAGACGCCCACGTGTAATCCAACCTGAAGGTCGGTCGTCGCCCTCCCGCCTCGGACCGGTTCTTCACCGAACCCTCGGCGTCGTCGGAAGTACGGACGTTCCCTACGAAAAGCGTGGTCCTTCGTCGTCGTCCCCCGTCTCGCTGATGTCCCTGCGCGGGCTATCTCTCACACTCGGCTGGGTCGTCTTCTCCCTCGTCTTCATGGAGACGGCGTTTGCCCAGGACCGGTCGGACGTTCCCGCCGACACGAGCACCCAGGATTCGACCGTGGTGGACACCAGTGCGGACCCTCCCGACGCCCGCCCTCCCACGAATCGCCCCGATCAGGCAGCCCCTCCTCAGGACGGCGACGCCCCCTCCCAACCGTCCCGCCCCCCGGACTCGACCGCCGGGCCGCCGCAGCCGGGAAGCAACCGCTCGGGGGGAGCACAGCAAAACAACGAGGCGGTGACCTTCTCGGCTCGCGACTCGATGGTCATCCGCACCAACGACGCGGAGGAAAACTACGGGACCCTGCACGGGGAGGCGGAGATGTCGTATAAGAACGCCACGCTGCAGGCGAAAACCATCGAAATGGACTTCCAGAGTAGCACCCTCCGTGCAGAAGGGCCCCCGACGGACACCGCCCAGGCGGGCCGCCCTCGCTTTCAACGCAGCGCCGGAGGAGGATCGGGACAATCGGAACAACCGGGACCGTCGGGACAACGCTCCGGGGGCGGGCAGGGCGGCCAATCGTTCACGGGAGACGTTCTCTCGTATAATCTCGACACGGAGCGGGGGCGCGTCGTCGCGGCGCGCACGGAGCAGCAGGACGGATACGTTCAGGGGGACGCCGTGAAGATGTTCGAGGACAGCACCCTGTTTGTACAGGACGGCACGTACACCACCTGCAACTGTCCGCCGGGGGTAACCCCCTCCTATTCGCTCCGCTCAAGCCAGATGAAAATGGAAGATCGGTGGGTCTACACAGGTCCCATCCAGCTCTTTCTGTTCAACGTACCGACCCCCCTCTGGCTTCCCTTCGGCTTTCTCCCAAACCCGAACATCCAGGGACGACGGAGCGGTCCTCTGCCCCCGGAGTACGGAGAAGATCGGCGAGGCTTCTACCTGAAAAACTGGGGCTGGTATTTTGCCCTTAACGACTATACCGACTTCACAATTCGAGCCGGAATCTGGTCACAGGGAAGCTACGAAATTCGTCCCCGCTTTCGCTATCGGAAACGATACGAGTACAACGGGGACCTACGCCTTACGTATCGGCGCGAGCAAGTCGGGGAAGAGGTCGACCCGAATTTTCAAGACCGCCACCAGGGAGAGCTCCGCTGGAACCACAGTCAGGACCTCTCCCCCACGGCCTCTCTCGACGGAGACGTCAATCTCGCGACGTCGAGCGACTTTGCCCGCCGCAACAGCGACGACTACGACGACGCCGTCCGCCAGGACGTGTCCTCGTCCATTAACTACCGCAAACGATGGCCCAACGGAGGACGCCAATTCAACGCCAGTGCCAGCCAGAAACAGCAGTTTGGGAGTGGGAACGTGAACGTCACGCTACCCAACCTGGGGTTCTCTCAGAACTCCTTCAAGCCGTTCAAACGGGATCAGGCCGTGGGCGAAGAGCGCTGGTACGAAAAGCTCACGACGTCGTACCAGATGGACGTGACGAACCGCTACGACTTTCGTCCGCGCGACCCCAATGAGTTGCGCCAGAACGAAACCCCTGCCGATTCGGCACTCGCCGATTCCGTCGAACGGGCCAACGTCTCCTGGTACGAGGCCCTGGTCGACCGACAGAAGTACCGCCTCGCGACCGGAGACGACGAGCTTTACGACTTTCAGGCGACCCACAGCATTCCGCTGAACATGTCGTTTCGGCTCGAACGGTACAACCTCACCCTCTCTCCAAGCCTTCAGTACAGCTCAGACTGGTACGGAAACACCGTCCGGCGCACTGCCCAGCGAGACACGACCGGGGGCCTCGGCGAGATCGTCGAACGAACGGAACCCGGGTTCTACGCCCGACACAATCTCAACAGCTCGTTCTCGATGAGCTCGGAGGCCTACGGCACCTTTCCCGTGGGCGTGGGCCCCTTCCAGGGACTGCGGCACCGCCTGTCGCCCTCTCTTTCCATGAACTACCAGCCCAACTTCAATGCGCCGTTCTGGGGACGCACGCGTGTGCTTCGCTTTCCAAACGGGACGCCCGTGGTGGAAGACTCCTCGGCCGGCAACGTTGCTCGCTACGACATCCTCAACGGATCCCGCGTGAACAGAAGCACCCAGCAGTGGAGCCTCAATTTTTCCCTCGGCAACGTCTTCGAAACGAAACGCGTCGAAACCGACACGACGGGCGAGCGGACCGAACAAACCGTAACACTCTTGAATCTGGACCTCTCCGGCCTTTCCTACAACTTTGCGGCCGACTCCTTTCGGGTGGGGAACAACATTAGCCTCAACGCGCGAACCCGCATCGATCCCTTTAACGTCTCCCTGCAATCGGGCTTCTCTCCCTACGCACTGCGGCCACTCTCGCGCAACGGGCAGACCACCTACCGCCGGGAGGACCGTCTGATGATTGCCGAAAATCCGCTCACTCCCGTGCGGCTGACGAGCTTTCGCTTCAGCTTGAGTGCGGATTTCTCCAGCGACGACGGGGGCAACATGAGTGCCGGTCGACAGTCCCGTCGAGGCGGTCAATCGAGGGGAGGAGCCCGTTCTCCTCAAAACAGAGGCGCGGGTCCTTCCTCCAATCAGAGGAATGCCCCCGCGGGGCGCCAGTCCGGCTCTGTTCCCGACGACGGAGACCAAGCGAATGGGCCGTCCAGGCTCTCGTCCCTGAACCTCCCCTGGTCTCTAAACTTCAACTTTAACTACAGACTGCAAAAACAGCAGAAGGAGGTAACGAACCGGAATGCCACCCTCAGCGTAGACTTCAACCTCAATATTACGCCGCTGTGGCGTGTGCAGGGCAACACGGGATACGACTTCATGCAAAACGAGCTGTCCACCACCCGAATCTCCATCAACCGGAATTTGGGCTGCTGGAACATGTCCTTCACCTGGGTGCCCTTCGGAGAGTACCAGAAGTACGGATTCAGGCTACAGGTCAGCAGCGGACAACTGTCCCAACTGCTCCAACTTCAGATCCCCAATCAAGGCGGCGAGGGCCGATTCGGCGGATTCGGCGATCAGCTCCAAGGCGCCGCTCAGGGGGCGGCCGGTCTACAAGGAGGCGGTGGCGGCAATCAGTTCGGCGGTGGGGGCGGCGGCTTCTAACGGCCTCTGTTTCTCCGCCTCCGCTCTCTCTATTCCTGAAGCGCCTCCGTGACTTTGTCCGCCGCCTCTTTCAGCAGAACGGCCGACTCGACGGTGACGTCGCTCTCGTCCAGGAGGGCCTTTCCTTCCTCGGCGTTGGTGCCCTGCAACCGAACGATGAGGGGGATCTCGATGTCTACCTTCCGGGCCGCTTCGATGACCCCCTCCGCCACACGGTCACAGCGGACGATCCCGCCGAAGATGTTCACGAGAATGGCCTCGACGTTCGGATCCTTCAAAATGATGCGGAACCCGGCCTCTACGGTTTCGGCACTCGCCGACCCGCCGACGTCGAGAAAGTTGGCCGGTTCCCCCCCGGCCAGCTTGATGATGTCCATCGTCGCCATCGCCAGTCCGGCGCCGTTCACCATGCATCCCACGTTTCCGTCCAGCTTGATGTAGCTGAGGCCGTGCTCCCCCGCCTCCACCTCGGTCGGGTCCTCCTCGTGTAGATCCCGCATCTCCTCGAGGTCCGGATGCCGAAAGAGCGCGTTGTCGTCAAGATTGATTTTTGCGTCGACGGCCGCAATGTCTCCCGCTTCCGTCCGCACGAGGGGGTTGATCTCGGCGAGGGTGCTGTCCGTCTCTTCAAAGGCCTCGTAGAGCCCCGTAATGGTGTTCACGGCCTGCTTGAAGGCATCGCCCTCCAGATCCATCGCAAACGCAAGCTGACGAGCGTGAAACGGACGAAGCCCGATCGACGGGTCCACCCACACCTTGTGAATCTGCTCCGGCGATTCTTCGGCGACCGTCTCAATGTCCACCCCTCCCTCAGTCGACACCATAATCACGTTCATGCTCTCCTCCCGGTCGAGGGTAACCCCCAGGTAGTACTCCTGTGCGATATCGACGCCCGTCGTGACGAGAATCTTGCGCACCTTCTGCCCCTCCTCCCCCGTCTGGTGCGTCACCAGATTCATTCCCAGAATGTCGTCCGCGTACCGGCGGACCTCCTCAATGCTTTCGGCCAGCTTCACCCCGCCGCCCTTTCCGCGGCCGCCGGCATGGATCTGCGCCTTTACGACAAAGAGGGTGGCCCCCTCCTGCTGCTGGAGGCGTTCGGCCGCATCGACCGCCTCGTCAACGGTTTCTGCAACAATCCCCTGCGGCACCGGCACGTCGTAATCTCGGAGGAGGTCCTTCGCTTGATATTCGTGGAGCTTCATGAACGTTGAGGCGATTACGTGAACGGACAGTTCGCGGGTAAGTAAATGAACGGGAGAGAGAAGGTCTAGCCGAATCTCCGATTTTGCGCCTTGTTCGAGGTCGCCCCCGCTCGGAGCGAATCTACTCCCGTTTTTTCCGGCATTGCTCCGCAGCGCACAACCGAGCGCCCATGACTACCTTCGAGCGCCACGTCGTTAAGCGCCTCCTCAAGGGATTCGTGTTCTTCATCGGGTCCCTCATCGTGTTCTTCATCGTCCTGCACTGGGTAGAGTACAGCGACGATTTTCTCGACGGCGGCGCGACGGTGAAGGAGGTGTTTACCGTCTTCTACCCCAGCTACATTCCGGAAATTATCCGGCTTACGTCTCCGCTCGCGCTTTTCCTGTCGTGCATCTACATCACCGGCGCGCTGGCCCAGGAGTTGCAGCTCATTGCCCTCCAAACGGCCGGCGTTTCCCTGTACCGACTCATGCGGCCCTACGTCCTCGTCGGACTCCTAATCACCGTCTTCATGTTCGGCTTTAACGGCTGGGTGGTCCCCCGCACGAACGAGGTCGTCGTGCAGTACGAAAACGAGTACCTTCCGCACGGCGAGCAATCAATCGACCTCAGCGAGATTCATCGGCAAAACGATCCGCAAACCATTCTTTCCGTCGGGTACTACGACCAGGACCGAGAGCGGGCCCACGACGTGTCTCTGCAGCGATTCTCCCCGACCTCTCGCCTCACCGATCGCCTCGACGCGGAGCGCATGGAGTGGATCGACTCGCTGGAGACCTGGCGCATGCACGACGTCGTGCGCCGTTCGTTTGCGGAGGAGGCGATCCACTACGAATCGGTGGAGTCCGTGGACACGACGCTCCAGGTGTTTCCCCGCGACCTCGCCCGCTCCCAAAATGACGTGGCGGCCATGACGATTCCCGTCGCTCGTGACTACCTGGCGGCCCTCCGACGGGCGGGGGCGGGAAGTCTCGAGCGACCGCTCGTGGCGTACCACAACAAGTTCGCCTATCCCTTTGCAAACCTGATTCTCATTCTCATCGGCGTCCCCCTCGCCTCCGTCCGCCGCCGCGGCGGACAGGCGCTGCGCTTCGCAATCGGGCTCTTTACGGCGTTCGTGTACCTGGCTCTCCAAAAGCTGACCGAACCCTTCGGCTATTCCGGGACCCTGCCGCCTGCCGCCACGGCCTGGCTGCCCCACCTCACGTTTGCCCTCGTGGCCCTCGTGATTCTCTGGCGCACCCGCAAATAACCCTGCGCCGACCCCCGCATTCCCCCTCCGGAGCCCCCGTTCATACTGAGACCCGGCCTCTCCCACCAAAGAGGCCGGGTCTCGAACGGGAATGCGGAGACGAATTGAAGCTCCGCTGGGAAATGATCCCAATGAGAAGTGCACTGGGTAGACACGTCGCCCCCTCAAAACATAACGCATCAGCCCCCTGCTTCACCTTTTCTTCTCAAAA
>CAZCUZ010000050.1:0-19812 GCA_964502085.1 uncultured Salinivenus sp.
GGTGGGCATGCTGGGAGACAGGATTACGGAAAGGAAACAGGCGAACGGTCCGACGAGGCTCAATGCGTGCTCGGCGGTGCCGTTTCCCGGGACGACGGGGAAAGCCGACGAAATTTCCGACGAACTTTTTCGGGGCCGTACCGGACAGGGGAACCGGGCCGCGACCCCGAAAAATCGAATGCAGACAAAGAAAAAGCCCGGACCCCCACCAAGAGACCGGGCCTTGGGAGAAATGCGTCCCATTGAGAAGTGTATCTACGTAGACACACGTATCTGTCGTTTTCTAACCTCCGTTGCAAATATGTTACAGTATTAGGCATGTGATCGGTAGGGAGTGTTTTTTTTGCCTCGAGTCGGATGGCGGGCGGACCCTGCCTTCGGAGTTGAGGATTACGCTTCGACCCACTCGTAGATCAGGATGCCTCCGGCGACGGCCACGTTGAGGGACTCGGCGGCCGGACGGTGGGGCGTGCCGGGAATGGACACGGGCGTGTCGAGGCGGTTGAGCACGGCGGCGCTGAGGCCGTGGGCCTCGCTGCCGAGCACGAGGGCGGAGGGGGCGGCGGGCGTCCAGGTGTCGGCGCGAACGCCGGTGAGGTCGGCGCCGTAGAGTTCCCAGCCTCTACGTCGGAGGCGGTCGAGGAGGGGACCGAGGTCATCGGTTCGAGACAGGCCCAGCGACCAGTGGCTTCCCGCGGCGGCCCGCATCACTTTGGGGCCGTAGAGGCCCGCCGTGCCGGGTCCCGCCCCCACGGCGTCGGTGCCGAACCAGGCGGCGGTCCGGAGGAGTGTGCCGACGTTTCCGGGATCCTGCACGCCGTCGAGCAGAAGGAGGGTGGCGTCGCCGTCGAGGTGGTCGAGCAGCACGTCGGGGGAAACCAGGCGGCGCTCGGCCACCGCCACGATTCCCTGCGGCGTCGACACGTCCGTCAGCTGGTCCATCGTTTCGGCGTCGGTCGTGTACACCGGCACCGTCAGTCGATCGAGGAGGGCCTGTACCTCGGGATCGTCGAGGGCCTCGGGGGTGACGATGCAGTCGACGAGGGGCGCGTCGGCGTCGAGGGCGGCGTCGAGGGCCCGCCGGGTTTCGATAAGGGTCCGGTCGTGCCGGCGTCGGTGGCGACGACGAGTGAGCGAGGCGATGGTCTTGCGGCGCCGGTTGGACAGAGGATCGGGCATGTGAGCGGGCGAATGGGCCGAAGTGCGTTCGTTCGGGGAAGACGGAGGTCAAACGAGAAGAAAACTCGTCGAGAAGCCGGAGGCGGGGGCACGTCGAGCAACTGAACGGATCGCTCGCTGTTCGGGGCAAGGAGGAAAGAGCCCTTGAACGGCTCGACTTTCCAGGGCAGAATCGGGATCTTGAAATCCCGTCCTCCGCGCCGTTTGCATCCAATTTTGAGCGTTATGCCGTTCAGCCTCGACGTCCGCGACAGTGCCGTATACCGCGAACCGGCCCCCATCGCCCCCGACGATCCGTTCCAGTCGATGATGGAGCGGTTTGACGTGGCCGCTGAAATTCTGGAGCTCGAGCCGGGATTCTACGAGTTTCTGTGTCGCCCGACCCGCATCCACATCACGTCGGTCCCGGTCGAGATGGACAGCGGCCGGGTGAAGGTGTTCGACGGGTATCGCGTCATTCACAACAACGTTCTGGGGCCCAGCAAGGGAGGCGTCCGCTTCGCCCCCGACGTGACGCTCAACGAGGTAAAGGCCCTGGCGGCCTGGATGACGTGGAAGTGTGCGCTGGTGGATCTGCCGTTTGGCGGGGCGAAGGGGGGCATCGTGTGCGATCCGTCGGGGATGAGCCGGAAGGAGATCGAACGGCTGACGCGGCGCTACACGGCCGATCTCTTCGACGTCTTTGGGCCGGACAAGGACATTCCGGCGCCGGACATGAACACGAACGAGCAGATCATGGCCTGGGTGCTCGACACGTACTCGATGCACGCCCGCCGCACGGAGAACGCCGTGGTGACGGGCAAGCCGGTGGGGCTGGGCGGGTCGCGGGGACGACGCGAGGCCACCGGACGAGGGGTCATGACGGTCACGCTGGCCGCGATGGAACGGTGCGGCCTCGCGCCCGGGGACTGTACGGTGGCCGTGCAGGGATTCGGGAACGTCGGATCGACGGCCGCCGATCTGCTTGCGGAGCAGGGGTGTACCGTCGTGGCCGTCAGCGACGTCACGGGCGGCTACTATAATGAGGCGGGGCTCGACGTGAAGGAGATGCAGACCTACGTCGAGGAGAACGATGGCACCCTGGACGGGTATCCGAATGCCGAGGTCATCACCAACGAGGACCTGTTGACGCTCGACGTCGACGTGCTGGTGCCCGCCGCGAAGGAGGACCAAATTGACGGGGACGTTGCGGAAAACGTGGAGGCACGCATCATCGTGGAGGGGGCCAACGGCCCGACGCTCCCGGAGGCCGACGACATCCTGCAGGAAAAGGGGGTGCTCGTCATTCCGGACATTCTGGCGAATGCAGGGGGCGTGACGGTTTCCTACTTCGAGTGGGTTCAGGATCGGCAGGGGTTCTTCTGGACCGAGGAGCGCGTGAACCGCCGGCTCGACCGCATGATGCAGGAGGCCTTCGAACGGGTATACGAGACTGCGGAGACGCACGACGTTTCCCTCCGAATTGGGGCCTACGTGAGGGGCGTACGCAAGGTGGCCGAAGCGCTTCGGATGCGGGGGATTTATGCGTAGAGGATCTCGTTCGGGCAGAGAAGAAAGAACGGCTCGCGGGAACGCGCTCGCGATACGGATTAGGCACGGTGCACTCACGATGGCTGTAGGCAGTGTCATGAGGCAGACGTCATGAGGAGGATTATCGAACGCTGGAACGCTTTCCGGGATCGGGGGCGTAGACGGAGGCTCTGCCAGGGGACCGGGCTGCTCGTGCTTCTCGGGATGGCCGTCGTGGCTCTGGGGTCCTGTGCCAATCCGACGGCACCGAGTGGGGGACCGCGGGATCGGACGCCGCCGTCAATCGAACGGACGGAGCCGGTTCGCGACACCGTCAACGTGAGTGCGGACCGGCAGACGGTCTACGTCGAGTTTTCGGAGTACGTGGACCGCAATTCGCTGAGCGACGCTCTGTCGATCACACCGCAGTTCGACCAGCGGCTCCGGTTTAGTTGGAGTGGGCAGGGCGTGAGCATCGAGCTTCCGACGTCGCTTCGGGACAGTATCACCTACCTCTTTACGTTCGACACGAATCTGAGCGACGCCCACGGGGTATCGCTCGACGAGCCGATTAGAGTGGCGTTCTCGACGGGGTCGCGCATCGATCGCGGGCAGATTCGGGGACGGGTGGTGGGGCCGCAGGAGGCGGAGCCGCGGGCGCAGGTCGACGTGTTTGCGTACGGGTTGTCGGACGGGTCCTCGGTTCCGCCCACGCCCCTTCCCGAGCAGCCCGATTATCGTACGCAGACGGGGGAGGACGGGACGTTCAGGTTCGACTACCTCCGCGAACAGCGGTACTACGTCGTTGCAGTGCGGGACAACAACCGAAATCGGCATCCCGACCCCTCCGAAGCCTTCGCCGTTCCGCCGCGGCCGTCCCTCCTGGCGGATCCGGACAGTAGCGAACTGCCAGTGCCCTGGCTGCTCACGCAGGCGGACACAACGGCGCCGCAGCTTCAGCAGGTGCAGCCCGTGAGCGAGCAGCGCCTTCGTCTCAGCTTCAGCGAACCCATTCGGATCACCTCGCGAACGCCGGACGATTGGGCGCTCCGGGACTCGACGACCGAGACGCCGGTCGAGGTCCGGAATCTGTACCGGCCCGCCGGTCGGGCCGACGCGGTGGTTCTGCGAACGGCGCCCATGGACTCGACTCGACACACGCTCCCAATTCTCTCCGACCTCGTGGCCGACACGCTCGGGCAGGCGGTTGCGTCGGACACCGCTCGGTTCCACGCCGTCGGGCGGGCGGACACGACCCAGACGCGGTTTCGCGCCTTCGTCCCGGAGGAGCTTTCTCCGGACTCGGCGGAGACCTATCCGCTGCTTCCGGACGTGCAGCCGGGCGTTCGGTTCAACCAGGCGCCCGACAGCAGTACGCTACGATCCGTCCTGGCGCTCGAGGACACGACGGGAGAGGCCCGATCGTATTCGGTGTCCACCGAGGACGGCCGCACCTATCGGCTTGAGGGTCAACCGTCGCTCGAGCCCGGGGAGATGCTGGACGTGGTCGTCGACGGAGGGGCACTTGCCGGTCCCGACACGACGTACCGGCGGCGCTTTCGGCGTGTGACGGACCGCGTCCTCGGAGGCCTGGAGGGACGGGTCGTGATTGCAGACACGACGTACGAAACGCAATCGTCTTCCGAGACTACTTCTTCCGACTCCGTTGCAGCGGTCGACACGATCGCTGCAGATTCGGCCGGCTCCGTCCCGAGCGATACAATGAGTGTGAATGCGCCGATCGTCGTGGAAATTATTCCGACGCAGAGCAGCATCCCGCTCGAACGACGACAGCAGACCGTCGAGCCGGGAAGCACGTTCGTGTTCGAGGATCTTCCGGAGGGGACGTTTCGGTTCCGAGCCTTCCTCGATCGGAATCAGAATGGGCGCTGGGACGGGGGCCGCATCGACCCCGTCGAGCGCGCCGAGCCCGTGACGTGGAGCGAGCAGACGACCGACTCGCGTCCCCGCTGGACCAACGTCCTCCCGGCGTCCCTCCGAATTCCGGTCCTCCGCCGTCCGTCGGATTCGGCGTCGGGCCCCGTCCCGGCTCCCGACACGGCGGCCACGGATTCATCGGAGGAGGACGGGCCGTGACGGGACGGGCGGAACGAAAGAGCGCCCACCGGGCCTCGTTGGGCCCGAGTGTTCGAGTGCGGAGGGGCGAACGGTCCTCGTTCCGGAATTTTCGCCTCCTCTCGTCGATAATCACGTCGTAGTTCTCTCATAATCCTTCTTCACGTCATGACGGACGGACCGACGAGCACGCCGACGGACGCCCCGGCCCCGCCCGCCCTCACGGCCGAGGCCATGCGGACGGCCGACGCGGTTACGATCGAGGACTACGGAATTCCGGGCTTCACGTTGATGGAAGTTGCGGGGCGCGGCTGTGCTGAGGCCCTCCGGTCGGCCTACGGGCCGCTCGACGGGGAGGCCGCGGTCGTTCTCTGCGGAAAAGGGAATAACGGGGGCGACGGGCTCGTGGTGGCGCGTCGCCTCTGCGCCGTCGGCGCCCGGGTCCACGTCGTCCTTACGGGCGATCCCGACGAGCTCAGTGAGGATGCGGCGCACAACCGTATGCTTCTCGAACGGCTTCGGGAGGAAGGAGCAGAGAAGCGGCTCACCGTCGAGACGCTCGACACGCTCGGCGCCCTTGCGGCGACGGCGAATCGGCTGGGGCCTCGCCTCTACGTCGATGCCCTGCTGGGCACGGGCCTCACGAGCGAGCTCCGCGAGCCCATCCGCAGCCTCGTGGCGTGGGTCAACGACCGGGCGGCCCCGACCGTCGCGGTCGACGTGCCGACGGGGCTCCACAGCGATACGGGAGCCGTGCTCGGACGGGCCGTGGAGGCCGACCGCACGGTCACGATGGCGGCTCCAAAGGTGGGCCTCTATCTGGGCGAGGGGCCGAGCCGGGCCGGTCACGTCGAGGTCGTGGACATCGGCATTCCGTCGTTCGTGATCGATCGCGTTGCCCAGAAGCCCGGCTGTGTGCGCCGGACGACGGACGCAGCCGTGCGCAAGTGGTGGCCCGATCGAACCTCGGACGCGTACAAATACAGCGTGGGGACCGCCGTGGTGGTGGGGGGAAGCGCACGGTATCCCGGGGCCCCGACGTTGGCCTCGACGGCGGCGGTTCGGAGCGGGGCCGGATACGTGACGTGTGCCTGTCCGGCCCCGGTGCAGTCGACGCTCGCGGGAATGATGCCGGCCGTTCCGGTCATGCCCCTGCCGGCGACCGATGACGGGCTGTCCCCGGAGGCCGTCGAGCGAGTGGACGCGGAGGAACCGGACGCCGTTCTCGTCGGGCCGGGACTGGGCCGCACGCCCCCCACGCGCCGGTTCGTGCGTCGTTTCGTCGAGGCGACCGATCGTCCCCTCGTCCTCGACGCCGACGGGCTCAATGCGCTCGCCGACGGGGACGAGGACTGGACCGAGCACGCCGACGGCACCTGGATTCTCACGCCGCACGAGGGGGAGTTTCGACGGCTGGCGGGGGAGGTCGACCTCACCGATCGGGTATCGGTCGTGCAAGAATACGCCCGACGATGGAACGTGGTGCTGCTTCTGAAGGGCAATCCGAGCATTGTGGCGGGGCCGGGCGGCCGCACGTACGTGGGCAGTACCGGCACTCCGGCTCTCGCCACTGCCGGCACCGGCGACGTCTTGGCCGGACAGTGCGTGGGTCTTCTCGCACAGGGGCTCGATCCGGTTGCTGCAGCGGCTGCGGCTCTTCATCTCGGTGGAGCCGTCGCCCAGCGCTTTGCCGACACCCGAGATCCCCGCACGATGGCGGCCCCCGACCTCGTGGAGGAACTTCCCCGAGTGACTCGAGAGCGACTCGGCCGGGGGCGGAGATGAGGACGCGACGTTTCTTTCCAACGAATACCGTTCCATGGGGCGTTTTTTCTCCCGTTCGACGAGGCACTATCGCTGGCTGGCCGTGCTATGGACGATCGGCATCGTCGTGGCGTGCTCGCTGCCGGCGCGTTCGCTTACGTCGGTTCAGCCCGTACTGAGCTACGACAAGATCGCCCACGCCGTCCTGTTTGCGGGATTTGGGGGTCTGTGGATGCGGGTGCTGTGTCCCCCCGAGTCCGTATCGTCGGAGCAGACGCTGATTCGAGGCGGACTCCTGCTTCTGGGAATCGGGGGAGGGTTTGCGGCCGGGACGGAAGTGTACCAGCACATCCTTCCCCTCGGTCGCATGGGGGATCCCTACGACTTCTTGGCGGATGGAATCGGTCTCTTCCTCGGAGTGGGCCTGTATGCCTGGGGGATTCGACGGCATCGTCGATCGATCGCCTCTCCCGACGCGAATTCGTAACCGTGGTCAAAGGATTTTGCGAAACATCCGTATGGAGGCAGGGTAAATATACTGCTGACATTCAAAATACAGGACCTCGTCCTGCCCAGCGTTTCACTCTTGATAACAACGGTCGTCTACCATGGCCCTACGCAAAGAAGAGGGGGCAGACCTTCGAAGCTGGTATCGGTTGTTCGTCGAAGTGGGTCTGACCCTTTCCCTGCTCATTCTCGTCGTTGCCTTCCAGCTTGACTACCAGCCGAGCCAGGACTTCCAGGTGGACCTCCAGGAGCAGGAGGTCGTCGAGATGGAAGAAATCCAGCAGACGCAGCAGGAGAATGAGCCGCCACCTCCTCCCAAGCCTCCGGTTCCGGTCGAGGTGCCGAACAACGAGACCATTGAGAATGAGGACGTGGACTTCGACGCGTCGCTCGACATGGAAGAGTCCCTTGACACCAGTGAAGGACCGCCCCCCGACGAGGACGAGGGGGAAGAGAGTGAGGAGGATGAAATCTTCGTCGTGGTCGAGCAGCAGCCCGACTGCGGTGGTGTGGAAGCCCTCCAGGACGAGGTCGAATATCCGGACTTCGCGCGGAAGGCCGGCATTGAAGGGCGTGTGTTCGTCCAGTTCGTCGTCGACGAGAACGGAAACGTCGTACAGCCGGAGGTCACGCGCGGCGTCCACAAGCTCCTCAACGAAGAGGCGCTTCGGGCCGTGCAACAGTTGAGCTGCAAGCCCGGCCAGCAGCGAGGTGAGTCCGTGAAGGTGCGGATGTCCCTGCCGGTGACGTTCCGCCTCCAGTAATCGTTTGATCCCGTTTTCGGTATTGAGCGCACCGTGCCCCGGCTTCCGGTCGGGACGCGGTGCGCTTTTTCTTTTGGGGCCTCGCGTCAGTTGCCTCCACGGGTCGAATGATGGTCGACGGAGCCGTTCGGATGCCCGACGAGCACGTCCGTGGCCAGGTTCAGAAACAGCCCGTGGTCGAGGACACCGGGGCGAGCGCACAGGGCCTCGGTCAGTGCGTTCACGTCCGGGATGTGGTCCGGGAAGTGGGCATCTAGGATCCACAGGCCCTGATCGGTGACGACCGGTCCGTCCTTCCTGTCTCCGGTGCGGAGTTCTGGAGTGGCACCGAGGTCGTGGAGCGCATTGGTCACGGGCGTGACGGCCATCGGAAGGACCTCGACCGGGACGGGGGCCTGCTGTCCGAGCCGGTTGACGCGCTTCGTGGGGTCGACCACCACGATGAAGCGCTCGGCCTGCGTAGCCACGACCTTTTCCCGGGCGTGCGCACCGCCGCCGCCTTTGATGAGGCGGAGAGCCTCGTCGACCTCGTCGGCCCCGTCAATTGCGAGGTCGAGCTGCGGATCGTCGTCGAGGGTCGTGAGGGGAATGCCGCAGGTTCGCGCCAGTCGTTCGGAGCCGAAGGAGGTGGGTACGCCTCGCACGTCGAGTCCGTCCGCCTCCACGCGGCGGCCGATGGCGTTCAAGGCGTAGGCGGTCGTCGAGCCGGTGCCGAGGCCCAGCGTCATGCCGTCGCGCACGAGGGAGGCAGCTTTCCGGCCGGCGGCCCGTTTGGCGGCGTCGCGATCCATTGGTAGGGAGGGGGCGAGTGGGAAAGTGTATGCGTGGACGAAGATAGCTGCCACGGATGCAAAAATCGATCACTGCAAGGCGGTGGTGTCGCCGTTTTGGCACGAAAGTCGCCTCTGGCAGAGCGGATCGGACTCGTTCATCCATCTACTCACGCGGTTTTTGTCTCGTCGATACGTCGGGAGGCAAAAGAGGCCCTACGAGGGGCCAGTGTTTGCTCCCGCCTCCAACGATCGTTCAAAGCGGAGGCGGTAGTCCTCGTAGCGGGGACTGTACCCGGCCCGAATGACCCGGAAGCCCTCGTCGAGCCCCAGGACCGTCATGCCGGGGTGCTTGTTGGGAAAGGTGTCGTACACGAGCCGCTCGTAGTCGCGGCGACGGGCCACGTCGATCATTGCGTAGAGGAGCGCGCGCGCAACGCCGTGCCGACGGTATGCTTCCCGCACGCCGCCCTTGGCACTGTAGAAGGTGACGGCGTCGCGGCGGTATCCAATTTTGAAGCCCACCGCCGCGTCGTCCGTCCACGTCACGAGCATCAGAAGGTCGTCGCGGTCGAAGGTGTTGATAATGTGCTCGTCGTCGAAAATCGCCATGTTGAGATCCCGAATCAGGTCGAGATCCTCCAGGTCCACCTCGGCGATGGTGATCGGAATCGTCGCCGCGGCTTCGGCGTCGGCAAAAAGTGATTGATTGTGCCTCAGATCCATGACCGAAGAGGCGAATTACAGGGGCGATGGAGAGGAACGGACGTAGACACCCGATTTGGGAGTCGCGCGCATCCGGCCGAGCTGATTTGGGATGGATGCCTGGACGCATGGACGTTTGGACGGTCCCCACGTCCGGGTCCTTCACACGTCCATACATCCACATCCTCTAAAATGGCAGCTCGTCGGCGTCGGTCGGATCGGGGTTGGGGCGGTCGGCAGGAGCGGCGTCGTCCGAGGTCGGGCCGTTCGTCTGCTCCGGTAGCGCCTCGGGCTCGTCGGGGGCCTCCACGGCGTCGGGGGCGTCTTCTTCGATCAGCTGCACCGGTTCGAGGACGTTCTCCGGCACGTCGTCGACGAAGCGGCTGGGGTCGGTCATGTACTCGCCGTACGAGCGGCGGTACAGCGTCATGGGGTAGGAGATGAAGAGGTGTTCTTCGGCCCGCGTGACGGCGACGTAGAAGAGGCGGAGCTCCTCGTCGACCCCGCCGTCCTCGCGGAGGGCGTGGCGCGAGGGGAGGGTGCCGTCGAGCGCCCGGATCAGGAAGACGGTGTGGAATTCGAGGCCCTTGGCCGAATGGATCGTCGAGAGCACGAGCGGGGGCTCGTCGTCCTCGGCGGCCTCCTGCTCCAGGGCCGTCAGCTCGATGGGGTCGAGGGCGAGGGAGGAGAGGAAGCGCCGGCGGCTCTCGTAGTTGGCAGCGAGGCCGGCCAGGTGGTCGAGGTCGGGCTCGCGCTTCGGGTAGTCGTCCGAATACGCCTTTTCGAGAATGGGCTGGTAGTAGTCGAGGATCGTCTCCACCTGCTCGGCCACCGGCACGTCCGGGTCGCGGATGGCGCGCAGGGTGGCGAACAGGTCCTTCAGGGCCGCAATGTAGCGGGACGAGAACGGGCCGCCGTCCGCCGCCACGAATGGATCGTCGGCCACCTCCGTCGCCCATTCGATGAGGTCCTGCGCCGTTTTGGGCCCGATGCCGTGCAGCAGCTGCAGGATGCGGTTCCAGGCCGCGGCGTCCTGCGGGTTCTCCGCCACCTTGAGGTGCGCCAGCACGTCCTTGATGTGGGCGGCCTCGTTCAGCTTCAGGCCGCCGTACTTCACGAACGGGATGTTGCGGCGGTTCAGCTCCACCTCCAGGTCGTAGGCGTTGTGGCCGCTGCGGAAGAGGACGGCGATGTCGTTGAGGGGCACGTCGTCCTCGCGAAGGCGCATGATCATCTGAGCCACGAACCGGCTCTCCATCTCCCCGTCGGCGGCCGGGACGAGCGCGGGCAGCTCGCCCTCCTCGTCGTCGCTGAAGAGGGTTTTCTCGTACGACCGATCCGCCTGATCGATGACGTGGTTCGCGAGGTCCAGGATCGGCTGCGTGGAGCGGTAGTTCTGCTCCAGTTTCAGGATCTCGGCGTTCGGAAACTCATCGGGAAAGCGGAAGATGTTGCGAAAGTCGGCCCCGCGGAAGCGATAGATGCTCTGGGCGTCGTCGCCCACGACGGTGACGTTGCCGTGGACGGAGGCAAACTGCTTGACGAGCTCGGCCTGTAGGGCGTTGGTGTCCTGATACTCGTCGACCAGGACGTGTTTGCATCGGCCGGCCACCTGCTGCCGAATGTCGTCGTCCGTGTTGAAGAGCTCCAGGGTGCGTTCCAGCAGGTCGTCGAAGTCGAGCATGCCGTGCGCCTGCTTGTAGCGCCGGTACTCGGTTTGGAGCTGCTTCAGGTCCTCGAGCCGGCCCGTGTACTGCGGATAGCGGCGGGCGAGCACCTCGTGGAGCGTTTCGTCCCGGTTGGTGGCCGCCGAGAACATGCTGTAGAGCGTCTTCTTCTGCGGAAAGCGTTCCTCACCGGCGCCATAATCGCCGCGGGCGCGGAGCACGCTCAGCACGTCGGCCGCGTCGGCGGCGTCGAGCACCGTGAAGTTGCGCGGCAGGTCGAGGGCGGGGGCGTGGCGGCGCAGCACCTGGAGACAGAAGGCGTGGAACGTGCCGCCCTGGACCTTCTTGCACCGGCCGTCGAGGAGGCTCGCCGCCCGGGTGGTCATGTCGTTGGCCGCGCGGCGCGTGAAGGTGAGGAGCACGATCTGCTCGGGGCGCGTGCCCGTCTCGACGAGATAGGCGAGCCGGTAGATGAGGGTGCGCGTCTTGCCGGTGCCGGCCCCCGCTACGATGAGGAGAGGCCCGTCTCCCGCCGTGGCCGCGGCGTGCTGCTGAGGGTTGAGCGCCTCCCGGTAGTCGATCGTCAGGTTCTCGGAGGACGGGCGGTCCGGGTCCTCCTCCGAGCGCAAAACGATCCGACGAGCCATAATGGGGACGGGGCAGTGGAGGGAGAGAGAACGAATGCACCGAGGCTGAACACGTCCCCTCGGGTTCCGGTTCAGAAACGAAAGCGGTCGGAGAGCATCGACACCGACGAGCACCGGCCTCCTTTCAACCCCTGTTGCTGGAGGAGTGATCCGGCAGCGACTCCGATCCGCAGGGCAATCGCATTAAATCAAACGTGTCGCTCTAGGACATCTGAGATGTCCAAGCTTGACGCAGAGCCTATCCAACCGTACCGAAAAGCCATATCGGTGGGATGTATGGGCTCCAAATCAAGTTTGGAGCGACGAAGGAGAGTGTGTTTCACACCGTAGTGCTTAACAATCGGAGTTTTTGGGTAACCCTCATACGCTCGGAGTTTTAATGCGATTGCCCTGCCCCGATCCGTGATTCCACTCTGCGAGTGATTCCGGCACTGACGATCTGTGGTTTGCACTGATCCTGATCGAAGAGCCCGTGATCCCGGGGGCGTGCAGGTGGACATGACGCACGGCGTTTCGTAGGTTGACGAGGTGGGACCGAGAGGAGAGCCCCGATCGCGTCCCGCCGACAGCAAATCCGTTTCAGTGGGACCGGCTCGGCCCGTTCCCTCCGCAAAGAGCGTGTACACCCATGGGCAAAGTCATTGCGATCGCAAATCAGAAAGGGGGCGTCGGCAAGACGACGACCGCCATCAATCTGGCGGCGTCGCTCGCCGCGACCGAGCACTCCACCCTGCTTCTCGACGTCGACCCGCAGGCCAACTGCACCTCCGGCGTCGGGCTGGAGGCCGAAGAGATCGACGCCTCGATCTACGAGGTCCTCATCGGGCAGGTCCCGGCGTCCGAAGCGATCGTCACGACGGAGATGCCGTTTTTGGACGTCATCCCGAGCCACATTAACCTCGTGGGGGCCGAGATCGAGATGATCGACGAGATGGAGCGGGAGGAGATTCTGAAGAGCACGCTCCCGCGGGTTCGTCGGAAGTACGACTTCGTGGTCATCGACTGCCCGCCGTCGCTCGGGCTCCTGACGCTGAACTCGCTCACGGCGGCCAACTCGGTGCTCATTCCGGTGCAGGCCGAGTATTTTGCGCTGGAGGGGTTGGGCCAGCTGCTCAACACGATCAAGATTGTCCGGCAGCACCTCAATCCCGACCTGGAGATCGAGGGCGTTCTCCTCACCATGTTCGACACGCGCCTCCGTCTGTCGAATCAGGTGGCCCAGGAGGTGCGCCGCTACTTCGGCGACAAGGTGTTCGAGACCATCGTGCAGCGCAACGTGCGCCTGTCGGAGGCACCGAGCTTCGGCAAGCCGGCCATCCTGTACGAGGCGTCGAGCAAGGGGGCCCGCAACTACATCGCCCTCGCCCGCGAGATCCTCGAGGACAATCAGGCGTACGTGGAGCAGCACCGGGCCGACGGGGAGGGGGCGACGGAGGACACGGCCGACGCGTCCGCGAGCACGGACGTCGTGTCCGAGGCCCTCGGGAACGGGGCGTCGGAGGCCGACGAGGAATCGACGACGCCCGCCGACGATTTCTCGTTGTAGGGCGTCGCCGTTCGACTGAGGTGGTTGGGGAAGGAGGTGGGAGCCGGGGCGCAATGGAGGAGGCATTCGGTGCGAGGAGGCCGTTGGCCGTCGATCACGCCACGCATCCCGCATTTACGCATCGCAGAGACGAGGTCGGGGCGCACGGGGATCGTTCGTCGGGGCCGCTCCCGTTGTATATCACTCACCCTTGATGCCCATTCGGTATGGCTGACGACTCCGCACTTGGCAAAGGTCTCAACGCGCTCATCCCCTCGGAGAAACAGGAGGAGGGGACCGAGGAGGAGAGCGGCGAAGACGTCTCGGAGAGCCAGCTCTATCAGTTCGAGGACGGCACGCGACTGCTGGGGCGGGTGGCGGAGGTCGCCGTGGAGCGCATCCGGCCCAATCCCTACCAGCCGCGCCAGGAGTTCAAGGAGGAGGCCCTCGACGAACTGGCGTCCTCGATCGAGGAGCTCGGGGTCATTCAGCCCATCACGGTCCGGTCGATGGGCGACGGGCAGTTCGAGATTATTTCGGGAGAGCGGCGGCTGCGGGCGGCCCGGCGCGCCGGGCTCGAGCGGCTGCCGGCCTTTATCCGAAAGGCCAGCTCCGAGGAGATGCTGGAGATGGCCCTCGTGGAGAACGTCCAGCGCGAGGAACTCAATCCGATCGAGGTGGCGCTCGGCTACCAGCGTCTCATGGAGGAGTGCGGGCTCACACAGGAGGACGTGGCCGAGAAGGTGAGCAAGAGCCGGGCGACCGTCTCCAACTTCCTCCGTCTGCTGCGCCTGCCCCCCCGCGCCCAGGCGGCGTTGCGGGACAAGGAGGTGGCCATGGGGCACGCCCGCGCGCTCATCGCGATCGACGACGAGGACGCGCAGGTGCAGCTGCTGGAGGAAACGATCGAGGAGGACCTCTCCGTGCGGGAGGTGGAGACGCGAGCGCGAAACTGGCACGAGGATCAGGCCGAAGACGCCGACGCCGAGTCCGACGAGTCGCCTACCCCGTCGGAGACGCCGGATCGAGAGGAGCTCCAGCTCGACGAATACCGGAGCCAACTCCGGTCCCGGTTTAGTACCCAGGTGCAGATCAATCACAAGACCGACGGAGAGGGACGCATCGAGATTGCCTACTACTCCGAAGAGGATCTGGAACGCCTCGTGGAGCTCATGATGGGAGAGTGAACTTGGGTGTCGACAGCGTCCTTTTCTGAGTCAAATGCCGTTTGTGCCGAGTGCACGATGCATCGTGCCCCCTATTTTTCCTTTGTTGGGAGGACTGTTGGGAGAATGGAATCGGGCGGAATTGTCTCTGGAAAGAGGCAGAAGGGTGGATCACGAAGGGGGCATTCTGTCGTTAACAGGGCCGGTTCGGGTGTGGAGCGCCCCCTCGAAGGGGGAGAGTAATCCTAATCGCTCGGTCTGCGGGAAATTTTTCGGCATTCCGTCGTCTGGAATTGATTCGTCCTGGTTCAATGGCTGCGTCCTGGTACCGGCTCGTCGTCGCGGTGGCCGGGCTCCTCCTTCTGGGCGCCGGAGGCCCCGTGTGGGACGCCCGGGCTCAGCCCGACAGCGTCCGGGCTGAAATTTTGGAAGCCCGGGGCTTCTCTCCGGACCACTCGCCGAGAGGGGCCCTCTGGCGGAGCCTGGCCGTGCCGGGATGGGGGCAGTGGTACAACCGGCAGTACATCAAAATTCCGTTCGTCTACGCAGGGTTTGGGGCGCTGGGGACGCGCATTTATCTGACCCACCGGGAATACCTCCTCTTTAAGCGAGCGCACCTGTACGCCCGCGGCCCGGAGTTGGCCGAGGAGGGAGAGGAGAACCCCTATCGGGAGTACGAGGAGCAGTTTAATGAAGTCACCGACCGGCTCGGGGGAGAGCGCATGAGTGCGATGCGCGAGCAACGGGATCGGTTTCGTCGACAGCGGAGTATCGCCGTCCTCGGGACGGGGCTCTTTTACGCTCTTACTGTCTTGGACGCCTACGTGAGTGCACACCTGCTCACGTTTGACGTCGGAGACGACCTCAGCCTTCGGGTGCGTCCCACGGGCTCTCTTCGGACCTCGGCGGAAGAGCACACGCCGGACGGAGGCGATCCGGAGGCCGTACGATTGGTTCGGCGGGCAATGGAAAGGGGGCCCGGCGTACATCTTCAACTGCAGTTCTAGCACGGGGAAGAGGATTTTCTGTGTGAATTTTACGTTATGAGGAGGGCGATGATGTCGCGTGGTCCGCTTCGGTTTCCCGGTGGACGTGTGAAAGCCCCCGCAAAATGAAGGCAATCGACCGTCGAAAGCCCTTTCAGAGACAAGATCGTTGATTGAGCGACGGAAACGCCGCCGGAATGAGGCGTACAGGAGCCGTCCGTCGGAAGTACGGAGGCATCGATGAGCCGACTGAGAGAAGTGCCTCCGGTGTGTTACCTTCGCCTCCGTCGGTGCGACTTCCTCTGGAAGGGAGGGCACCGAAGTTCGCAACCCCCACTGCTGGCGACCGGTGTTCGTCACCAGCCTGTACGTGCGCTTACGCATCACGTCCTGCTACATAATGCCTGATCAGACACGGCCCCACGAGTTTGTTCGAGATTCGGAGGTTGAGCCCGAGGCCCTCGACGAGCCGTCACTTTTTGAGAAGTGTCATCGCTTCTTCGATCCCTCGAACGACTATGCGCAGATCAAGGAGAAGGGTCTGTATCCGTACTTTCGGCCCATCGAGTACAGCGAGGGATCGCGGGCCGTCATGGACGGGAACGAGGTCATCATGGCCGGCTCGAACAATTATCTGGGGCTCACCTCGGATCCGCGGGTCCAAGAGGCCGCCAAGGACGCCATCGACACGTACGGCACCGGTTGTACGGGCAGTCGCTTTTTGAACGGAACGCTCGATCTTCACCTCGAGCTGGAGCACCGGCTGGCCGAGTTCATGGGGAAGGAGAAGGCAGTGCTGTTTTCTACCGGATACATGACCAACGAGGGCGTCCTTCAGTCCGTCGCGGGGCGCAACGACATCATCTTTTCCGACAAGGACAACCACGCCTGCATCGTGGCGGGCACGCAGGCGAGCAGGGCGGAGACGCGTCGCTACCAGCACAACGACATGGAGCACCTCCGCGGCATGCTGGAGCGGGCGCACGAGGAGCGGCCGGAGGCGGGCAAGCTCATTACCACGGACGGCGTCTTTTCGATGAGCGGCAAGATTGCGCAGGTGCCCGAACTCCTGGATCTGGCGGAGGAGTTCGGCGCGGCGCTGATGCTCGACGACGCCCACGCCATTGGGGTGATCGGGCCGGAGGGGCGCGGTTCGGCCTCCACGTTTGGGCGGAAGGACGACGTGCACCTGATTACGGGCACCTTCTCGAAGAGCTTTGCCTCGATCGGGGGCTTTTGCGTGGGGGACCGCGACGTGATCGAGTACATTCGGCACGAGGCCTCGACCCACATTTTCAGTGCCTCCATGCCGCCGTCGACGGTGGCCACGGTGCTGAAGTGCCTCGACATTCTCGAGAGCGAGCCTAACCGACTGGAGCGCCTCTGGGAGATTTCGGACTACATGCGCGAGGGCTTTCGCGACCTCGGGTTCGACGTGTGGGAGAGCGAGACGCCCATCATTCCGGTGGTCGTGGGCGACATGGAGCAGTGCTTCCGCTTCTGGCGCGACCTCCTGGAGGAAGGTGTGTTCGTGAATGCCGTGGTGCCGCCGGCCGTCCCGCCGGGGCAGTCGCTCATGCGCACCTCCTACATGGCCACCCACTCCGACGAGGAGCTGGATCGGATTCTCGAGGCCTTCCACAAGGTCGGAAAGAAGCACGGCGTGATCGGGACCAACGGGCACGACGCGCCCCCGGCGGAATAGGAACCGGTATACCGTTGGCTTCTCGTGGGGGGAAGGGGGGCGAGGAGGGGTGGAGCCGAACAGCCGGAGCCGTCGATTCGTAATGACGCCGTCGCGTTCGGCTCCCGTCGAGGGCGGCGGCGTTTGTTCGTGTGTGCCCTCCGTAAGCTTTCGTTTCGCTCCGAATGTCCGTTTCGAGGCCTACCGTGACGATCCGCCCCGTCGACGGACGGCGGGACCGCCGGCGGTTTATCGACGTGCCGTACGAATTCTATCCGGACCGCTATCCGAAGTGGGTCCCGCCCCTCCGCCGCGACGTGAAGGCGACGCTCGACCCCTCGGAGAATGCCTTCTTCGAGCACGGGGACATGCAGCTCTTCCTGGCCGAGGACGCGTCCGGCGCCGCCGTGGGACGCATTGCGGGCATCGTCAACGGCATGCACCTCCGGACCTACGAGGACGCCACCGGGTTCTTCGGCTTCTTCGAGTGCGTGGAGGACTACGCCGTGGCCGAGGCCCTGCTCGACGCCGCGGCCGACTGGCTCCGAGGACAGGGGCTGGAGCGAATGCGCGGGCCGGCCAATCCCTCGCTCAACGACACCGCCGGGCTCCTGGTGGACGGCTTCGACCGCGAGCCGTCCCTTCTCATGCCCTACAACCCCCCGTACCACGAAGACTTCCTGGAGCGCTACGGCTTCGAGCGGAGCATGACGATGTGGGCCTACTACGTCCACAAGAAGTACTGCCAGTTCGACCGGCTGAAGCGAGGCGTCGACCTCGTGAAGAAGCGCACGCCCGGCCTCTCGGTGCGGCGGGTGGACCTCGATCGGTTCGAGGACGAAGCCCGCACGATTCGGGACATTTACAACGAGGCCTGGGCCGAAAACTGGGGCTTCGTGCCCGTCACGGAAGCAGAATTTTTGCAGCTCGCCGAGGAGATGGAGCAGATCGTCGAGCCCGACCTCGTGTACTTCGTGGAGCACGAGGGGCGACCGGTCGGCTTCTCCATCGCCCTGCCCAACGTCAATCAGGCACTGCGGCACGTGCCCGACGGACGGCTCTTCCCCTTCGGCCTTCCCAAGCTCTTCCTCTACCTCACCTACGGCGTCTACGAGTGTCGCATGCCGCTGATGGGCATTCGGCCGGAGTACCAGGGGAAGGGACTCGACAGCCTGCTCGTGCTGGCCACCATCGAGAACGGTCCCCCGGCCGGCTTCGACGCGTGCGAGATGAGCTGGGTGCTCGACACGAACTCCCGCCTCAAAAACCACGTCGAGTCCATCGGCGGCGTCAAAGACAAGGAGTACGCGATGTTCGAATTGGGAATGGGGAATGGGGAGTGAGGAATGTAGGCACTCCGGTTCACCTCCACTTACCATTCCACAATCCACATTCCACAATCCACATTCGACATGGACGTAGAGTTCGTCTACTTCGACATCGACGACACGCTGCTCGACCACACGCACGCCGAGCGGGAGGCGCTGGCGGACGTGCGGGAACAGTACCTGGAGATTTTTGGGACGCTCTCGGTCGACGAGCTGCAGGAGCAGTACGACGCCGTCAATTCGCCGCTCTGGCGCCGGTACGCCGACGGTGAGATCGACAAGGCCACCCTCCGGGAACAGCGGTTCGAGCGGTTGCTCGACGCCGTGGGGGCCCCGCACGCCAATGCGTCGCTCGTGCGCCGCTACTACATGCAGCGCTACGGGCACCACTGGCGGTTCATTCCCGGGGCCCGGACGGCCTACGAGCGCATCTCGGAGCAGCGGCCCGTCGGCCTCATGACGAACGGCTTTGCGGAGGTGCAGGCCGAGAAGCTGAAGACGTTTCCCGTGCTGGAGGAGCGGGCCGAGGCCGTCGTCGTGTGCGAGGAAACCGGCACGCTCAAGCCCGATCCCTGCGTGTTCGAGCACGCTACGGAGGAGGCCGGGGTCTCGCCGGAGGACGTGCTCTACGTCGGCGACTCCTATCAGTCGGACGTGGAGGGGGCGCAGGCCGCCGGGTGGCGCGTGGCGTGGTTCCGGCGCAACGGGGGGGACGACCGTTCGCCGGACGAGGGCGGATTTGTCTTTGACGAGTGGGAGACCCTCTCGGCCCGGCTCGGTGGGTGAGGCCCGTCTATCCGAGGAGGCCCTGCATTTCTCGGAGGAAGGTGTTGATGGGGCGGGGGTAGTCGAGAAGGATCGTGATGACGATGCCGCCGAGGGCCCCGCCCAGGTGGGCTTCGTGCGCGATGCCGCCCCGCGCGCCGCGCTGGGCGTTGCCGAGGGCATAGACCGAGACGACGACGTACAGGACGGCGAAGAGGATGGCGGGCATCGGGATGACCAGCATCACGCCGAGCATCGCGAGCGGGGCGTACAGGCAAAAGGCGAACAGGACGCCGCTGATGGCTCCGGACGCCCCCACCGCCGCGTAGTGCGGGTCGTCGTAGTTGACGGCAAAGGTCAGTCCGTGGGCCGTCATTTCGGACCCGAAGTACAGGACGAGAAAGGCGCTCGGGCCGAGCAGTCCTTCGAGTTGCGGCCCAAAAAAGTAGAGCGTGATCATGTTGAAGGCGAGGTGGGCCCCACCGGCGTGCACGAAGCCGGCCGTGAGGAAGCGGTAGTACTCGTTCCGGTCCCGAATGCGCTGCGGTCGAAACGACAGCTCGTCGATCAGGGACGGATCGGTGAGCATGGCGTACCCGCTGATGCTGACGTTCAGCAGCAGCAGGGCGAGGGTGATGGGCGACTGGAGAAGGGCCTCCATGGGGGCTGAGGGGCTTGGAAAGAGAGCGTCCGCCCAGACGTACATGGGGGCGCCGATATTATTCCCCGGGGGACGGCTCGGTCCCGGTTCTTTCCGGAGAATCGATTGC
>CAZCUZ010000051.1:0-19789 GCA_964502085.1 uncultured Salinivenus sp.
AGGCCTTCATGCGCGAGAAGGAGAAGAAAATCCAGGAGGCCAAGGACGCGCTCCGGCAGCACGAGCGGGCGCAGTGGCAGGCCGAGATTGCGGACACGATGGAGCAGTTCGAGGTGTCCGGACTCGACCAGACGCACGATGAGATGGTGGATCGCCTCAACGAAGAGGCGGCCAAGAACGAGGCGCGGATGGAACTGGCGCTCGACTCGGTGGACAGCGAGGCGCTTCAGATCGAGGAAGACGCCGAAGAGCTCCGGGCCGAGGAGGTCGTGAATCAGTTCAAGGCGGAGATGGAGGCGACCGGCGAATCGGGCGAGCCGACCGCGGAGGAGGCAGCCGAGGAGGAGGGCATCGAGATGCCGGAGGAGGGGGAGCGCGAGGAACCGTCGAAGACGATCGGCAAGCAGCGGACAAAGTCCGAATGAGGAATGTGGAGTTTGGAATGTGGAGTGAGCAATCGACACCGATCTACAAACCCACATTACCCACTCCGAATTCCCCACACCGAATTTTCCACTCGCCATGACAGACGAAGAGTTCGAACGCCTCAAGGAGGCGGAAAAGGCGCATTTGCGGGAGAAGAAGCGACTGAAATCGCGGCTCGAGGCACTCAAGAAGCGGCGTCGGACGCAGAGCATCGTGCAGACCATGAAACGAGGGGCGGAGCGTCTGCTGGAAGAGACCGGGTCGCTCGTCGAGACGCTTCGACGGTCGGTGGCGCAGGCGGACGCTCGATTCGAGGTCGGGCTCGAGGACGAGGAGGACCCGATCCGGGAGGTGGAGGCCGAGCTTCGGGAGGAGCGGGCCGAGGCGCTTCTCCGTCAGTACAAGACGGCACAGTCGCCCTCGGGACCGGCTCGACGGTCGAAGACCTCAGACGACGGATCCTCGGCGGAGGAAGACGAGACAATGGATGGGCCCGAAAAGACGATTGGACGCATGCAGACGCCCCGCTCGGAGACCGACGACGCATAATTTCCATTCATTCAGGGGCCGACGGCTCTTATAGGACGTGACCGTGGACTATGGACGATGATCTGAACTATACGAAAGAGGCCTTCCTGAGCCCCTGGAATCTGGTGTTTCTCACCGTGATGGCTGTTCTCGCGGCGGGGGCGAGCCTGAGCGGACTGGCCCCGTCCTGGCTGTTCGAGCTGCTTCTTCTCTTTGGGGCGGGAGGGGAGTTGCTGTATCTGGGAATTGTCCCGCGTCACAGTCGATTCCAGCGGCACGTGCGATCGCAGAAGCGGGCCGAACGCCGGAAGCCCCCGGCCCAGAGTGAAATCTACCGGCAGCTTCACCGTCGGAGCCAGCGTCGCTACTACAAGCTTCGGGAACTGAAGGGCGAGATTCGAGCGAACTACGAACAACTCAGCTATGCCTCTCAGGGCCTGCTGGACAATCACCTCGAGAAAATCGACGGCCTGCTTCGGTCCTACCTCGAGCTTCTCCATCAGCGGGAGCGATACCAGGACCTGTCAGACAGCACGTCGGAAGACGAGATTCGACAGTCCATTGCCGAGTTGAAGGAGGAGATGGCGGATGACGCTGAGCGGGTTCGGGCGGTCAAGGAGCGGCGGCTCAGCGTCCTGGAAAAGCGGCTCACCCGGTTTAAGACCGCCGAGGAAAACCTGGAAATCATCGGGGCGCAGCTCGGCACCATCGAGGACGTCGTGAAGTACATTCACGAGCAGTCGTGGACCCTTCAGAATCCGGACGAGGTCACGATGCAGCTCGACGCGTTGCTCGAGGAGGTCGAGGAAACCCAGCAGTCCATTCGGGACATTGAGGACGTATTCTCGCCCGCCGGGGGGGCGATGGACGACGATCTCGAGGCCCTGGACGAGGAGCTCGATGCCGCGACGGAGCCTCCGCTCGACCTTCCGGACGAGGAGACGGCCACCTCCGACCGTTCTTCAGAGTCGCGGCAGTCGCGGGTGCGGGAGTAGTCTCCCTTTGGGCTTCCCTTGCCTGGGCAGTACCAGCGGGAGGGAGAGGGAACGAAAGAGGAGGTTACCGGGCACGTCAAGGATGAATCCACTGAGGTGCACTACGCCGGGGCCCGGTACTACTTGGTATATGGCGACTATGTCGCCGGGTCTTCTCCCCCTTCAGCGTTCCGTGTCTCTGTTGCGCTCCCCCTGCTCCCTACCAACATCCGGGTCCCCTGGCAAGTACCGGCATTGAGTGCTCTTCTGACTTGCGTACCCCCCGTGGTTGCAAATCCACCTCGCACGATGACAACCGCACCCAACGATCGCGTCATCATCGATCCGGACGTCATGTTTGGGAAGCCTGTCATAAAGGGCACCCGCGTGCCGGTCGAGCACATCCTGCGCAAACTGGGCGCTGGACAGTCGGTCGAAGCGATCTTACGAGATCATCCACATCTGGAGGAAGCGGACGTGTATGCGGCCGCTCGCTTTGCCGCTGATTACATGGCACAGGAGGAGGTCGTCTCGATGGGGAGACGAGAGCAATGAAACGGCTCGCCGACGAGCATTGAAGCGGTCTCGTTTGCTCGCATTGCTTTGTCAAAGGGCCGAACGGCTGCAACAGACATTTGTCGTACTGGACGGGGACAAAGTGCGAATTCGTCCACTGGAGTGATCCAGTTTCTGAGAAAACGGGAGTGCGTTCCCGTTCAGCCGGAGACGGTTAGGACGTTTGTGTCTCCGACGCGCCGGACGCGCTCGGTGGCGCCCCTCGCCGCCCGTATGCGAGCACGAGCTTGAGGTGAGCGACGGTCGGCTGGACGAGGCCCAGCGATTCGAGGCGGTCCTGCGGTGTTTTGGGCAGCTTGGGTGGGCTCACCCGGCCCATCCACAGTTCCATCTTGTCGTTGAGTGCATGCGGTCCCGGAAACTGGCCTTCGGGCAGGTGGGTCGTGTAAAAGTCGCGCTTGCGCTGCAGACGCTCGTGCACCTCGTCGGCCCTCTCCGAGAGCTCGGGGCGAGCGCCGGTCACCATGGCCTTTCCGATGAGGTAGTCCCGGTACGTGAACGGGAGGTCGAGGAGCGTTTGGACGACGGACGGTTCGTGGTCGGGCTCGTCCTCCAGGCCCACCTCCGCCGCGCGGGCGGTCGCCGTCGCGACGAGGCAGAGAGTTTCTTCGGCCACGAGTTCTTTGTCGGTCCCCTCCGTGTCACCAATGTGGTCCAATACGGCGTGTGTGAGGTCCTGGGTGAGGCCCAGGACGCCGACGGTGGCAAACGCCGTACATCCAGCGATGCGATCGAAGGACTCGGCTACGGAATCCGGTAGACTCATGAGGCAAGAACGGACGTGAGAAAACAGAGCACGGACGTCGCGCGCTGCGTGCGTGGCGAGGAATTTGTGTTGCGTGACGGGCGGGTGCCGTGATTCTCCGCGCCGTACGATTCACGGGTCCCATCGTCGCCGGTCGGGCAGTCAGGAAGACCGCGGGGCATCAGTTCTGAGAGGGCGTCGGCGCCGATTCGCTGGCAGGCACCTTGCTTTTCCAGTTGCCGCTTTGTCCCCCCGTTTTGGCCCGCAGATGGACGTCCCCGATGCGGATGTTCTTCGTCACCGACTTGCACATGTCGTAGATCGTGAGGGCGGCGACCGAGACGGCGGTGAGGGCCTCCATTTCCACGCCGGTGACGCCGAAGGACTTGGTAAAGGCCCGAATGTCGATGGCCTTCTCGTCTTCGCTGAGCGTGAAGTCGACCTCGACACCGTTGATCGTCACGTCGTGGCAGAGGGGGATGAGCTTGTCCGTTTGCTTGGCTCCCATGATGCCGGCAATTTGGGCCGTCGTGAGGACGTCGCCCTTGTCGATGTCGTGGTCACGGACGCGCTGAAACGCTTCGTCGCCGAGGTGGACGCGGCCGAAGGCCACGGCTGTCCGGGCAGAGTCGGACTGTTCGGAGACGTCGACCATCCGGACTCCGCCGCTGTTCTCAACGGGAGTAATCGTAGAGGAGTCAGCCATGGGTTCAGGGACGTAGCGGTGGAAAAATGCGTCGAGGAACGATCGTCCGGTCCGGGCGCCTCGGCCAAGGACCGACGACCGCACCGTGCCTTCGAATCGGAAGGGGTGGTGTTGGTTTCGACGGCAGGGCCGGCGTGCGGAGCCAACCGCGGCTTTGAGGGACCGACGGAACGATCGTTTCCCAACTGTACATCAAGGATCGGGCCAAGCCGCCTCCGAATAGACGCAGCGACCGTCGAGGTAGGTGGCCACGACCTCCGTCTCGGGGAGGGTGTCTTCGGGAATGGACATGAGGTCGTGAGAGAGGGCGACCCAGTCCGCCCGCTTGCCGGGCGTAATGGAGCCTCCCTCGGTCTCCCAAAAGGCCGCGTAGGCGGCGTCCAGGGTTGAGGCTCGCAGGGCCGCCGTTCGCGAGAGTCGCTCGGAGGGACGCCATCCATTCTCAGGGTGGCCGGTCGGGGTCCGGCGGGTGACCGCGGCGTGAAAGCTGCGAAGGGGATCGATGGGTTCGATGGGGGCGTCCGATCCGAATGCCAGTGTGGCCCCCGCCTCGCGAAGACTCTTCCAGGCGTAGGCGCCCTCGAGACGATCGGGCCCGAGGCGGTCGGCGACCCATCCCAGGTCGCTCGTCGCGTGGGCTGGCTGGACGGAGGCAATGGCGCCCACGGATTCAAATCGGGAACGGTCCTCGGGGGCCACCACCTGTGCGTGCTCGATGCGGGGCCGTCGCACGGGCGCGTCGCACTCGTTCCGTGCGGCCTCGTAGGCGTCCAGGACCATCCGGTTGGCCCGGTCGCCGATGGCGTGTGTGTTGACCTGAAATCCGCACTCGACCGCCGCCTGCACGCGTCGCCGAAACGGTTCGGGCGAGTGGCGAAGCACGCCGCGGTTTCCGGGATCGTCGGCGTAGTCGGAGAGGAGGGCGGCCCCGCGACTCCCCAGTGCCCCATCGGCAAAGAGTTTGATCGAGGCCACGTCGAGCTGTTCGGACGCGTCGCGGTAGGGGCCGCGCTCGCGGAAAGCGTCGAAGGAGTCGCCTCGGCCGTGGATCATTGCGTAGACGCGAAGCGGGAAGGCGTCGGCGTCGATGAACCGATGGAACCGGTGAAGGTGGGAAAGATTTACACCGGCGTCGTGCAGGCCGGTAATTCCGTGACGGGCCGTGTGGTCGAGGGCCGTTCGGAGGGCTCGGTCCTGCTGGGTGGGGGAGGGCGACGGAATCTCCTCCTCCACGAGCGCCATGGCCCGGTCGATGAGAATCCCCGTCGGGCGTCCCTCCGCGTCGCGATGGATGCGGCCGCCCTCCGGGTCGCTCATGTGACGAAGACGGTCGAGTCCAACTGTGGCCTTGAGGGCCGCCGTATTCGCCCAGCCCGCGTGTGCGTCGGTGCGCGTGAGCCAGACGGGCCGCTCGGGAAACGCGACGTCCAAGTGCGTCCGCGACGGAAAGCGGGGCGGGGACCAGTCGGTTTGGTCCCATCCGTGGCCCCGGAGCCAGGCGTCCGGCGGTCGATTCCGCTCGGCGTCGACGGCGTGCAGGCGTTCGACGACCGCCTCGGGTGAGGACGTGCCGGTCAGGTCGGCCCGCCGGAGGGTGTGACCCAACTCGTGGAGATGGGCGTGGGCGTCGATGAACCCGGGAACGACGGTGCACCCCCCGGCGTCCACAGAGGGCACGTTCGGAACCGCCGCCTGAACCTCCGCGTCGGTACCTACTTGTACGAATCGTCCGTTGCGAACAGCGAAGGCTGAGGCCGTTGGGGTTCGGGCGTCTACCGTGTAGACGAGGGCGTTGTGTACGAGGTAGGACGAAGGGGGCATCGGGAAGAGAAGGATACGGGCGAGATTTCACAAACGAACGGTAGGTTCGGATCATACCGTTTCTCTAGAAGAGGCGGGCGTGAAGAAATAATGAGTGAAAGCGCTTCACACCGAATGTTGGTTTGATAGTAATGGATCCTTCATTGAAATAGTGGAGTCCCTATTGGGAATGGAGCGGCGAAAGCGAGCACCCCACCAGCACTTTTCCTGGCGAGGCGTACGAACACGACTATGGGCCAATCTCCCTCTCCCTCCCTCGTATCCGGTCGGACCGGCACGACGATGGGCCCCCGACGCGAGCGATCGAACTGTGGGGTCGGCGTCCTCATGGACCTCGACGGCACGAAAAGCCATGCCCTGATCGAGGAGGCCCTGGGTGTGCTCGAAAATCTCGATCATCGAGGCGCACGCGGGGCCGAAGAGAATACCGGCGACGGTGCAGGCATTCTCATTCAAAAGCCCCACGCCTTCTTCGAGACGGTCGTCTCGGGCCTGGGCGACTTCGATTCCTACGGGGTCGGCCAGTTTTTCCTTCCCCCCGACGAGGACACGCAGGACGCCCTCCGCCGGTTTATCGATCGGCGCGTGCGGGCGGAAGGGTTCGAACCGATTGCCTGGCGCGACGTGCCGACGGACGCGTCGGATCTCGGTCCCACGGCTCGGGCGACGGAGCCGGACGTCTGGCAGATGTTCGTGCGTCCTACGGAGCCAATGGCTCCCGAAACGCTGGACGCCCGCCTCTTCATCCTGCGTCGCCTCATCGAGAACGACGTGGCGGACAGCGACCTCAAAAACAGCGAGACCTTCTATGTGTGCTCGCTGGACCGGCGGAAGATCGTGTACAAGGGCCTGCTCACAAACGCACAGGTGCGGAGCTATTACCCGGACCTGTCGGCCGACGGGGTTCGATCGACCCTGGCTCTGGTCCACTCCCGCTTCTCGACGAACACGCTGGGGGCGTGGCGCCTGGCTCACCCCTACCGGACCATCGTTCACAACGGGGAGGTCAACACGCTCCGGGGCAATTTTAACTGGATGCGGGCGCGCGAGAAGGACCTGCGCAGTGACCTGTTCGGGGAGAACCTCGAGCGCATCCGTCCCATCACGACGGCGGCGCAGAGCGACACGGCCGTGCTCGACAACGTCCTCGAGCTGCTGGCCGAGAGCGGGCGCTCGCTGCCCCACGCGCTTCGGATGCTCATCCCGGAGGCCTGGAACAAGGACGAGAAAATGGATCCGCAGCGGCGGGCCTGGTACGACTACCACTCCACCCTCATTGAGCCGTGGGACGGGCCGCTCCTCGTCGCCTTCACGGACGGGTACAGCGTCGGCGCCGTGCTCGATCGCAACGGCCTCCGGCCCTGCCGCTACTGGACGACGCACGACAACCGACTCGTGATGGCCAGTGAGGCGGGCGTCGTGGATCTGCCGCCCGAAAAGGTGTCCCACAAAGACCGGCTGCAGCCGGGACAGCTCTTCCTCGCCGACGCCGAGGAGGGACGCATCGTGCCCGAGGACGAGGTCTTCGACCGCCTCACGGACGAGAAATTCGCCCGGTGGCTCGACGAGCAGCGGGTGCGGCTCCGGACGCTCGTGTCGGGAACGGCCTCGCGGGGCGAGGTGGTGCCGGAGGTGGATCTGCACCTGAACGGCGATCCCCGCGCTCTGCCGCGCCGCCAGCGTGCTTTCGGCTACTCCCGAGAGCACGTCCGACGCCTCATGCAGCCGATGGTCGAGGACGGAAAGGATCCGGTGGGGGCCATGGGCAACGACACCCCGCCCGCCGTCCTTTCCGACCAGAATAAAACCCTTTTCACGTACTTCAAACAGCTCTTCGCCCAGGTCTCGAACCCGCCTCTGGACTACATTCGCGAAGAGCTCGTCACCTCGCTCGAGAGCCACATCGGGAGCAAGAGCAATCTCCTTTCGGAAACGCCCGAGGATTGCCGACAGCTCCACCTTGAGTCTCCAATCCTCAGCGACGCCGAGTTCAGCGAGATTCGAAACATCGACGCCAACGACATTCGGTCGTGCGCGATCGACACGACCTTTGCTCCGGATACTCGGCTCGAGGAGGCGGTCGAACGGGTTCAACGGGAGGCCCGAGAGGCCATCGACGACGGGTACGAGCTGCTGATTCTCTCGGATCGAGCCGTCGGGTCGGATCGCTTTTCCATTCCCAGTCTCCTCGTCGTGGGGGCCGTGCATCACGACCTCATTCGCTCCGGTCAGCGAACCCACGCCGGACTGGTGCTGGAGAGCGGCCAGCCCTGCGCCGTGCATCACTTCTGCACCCTCATCGGCTACGGGGCCGACGCCGTCCATCCCTACCTCGCGTACGCCACGGTGCGCGACCTCGTCGACCGGAGCGAGGAGGTGGCCGACGCGGCGACCGCCATCGAACGGTACGTCGGCTCCATCGAGCAGGGCCTGCTCAAAGTGATGGCCAAGATGGGCATCTCCACGCTGGAGAGCTACAAGGGCGCACAGGTCTTCGAGGCCGTGGGGCTCAACTCCGACTTCGTCGAGAACTACTTTTTCGGCACCACCTCCCGGATCGAGGGCGTGGGCATTGAGGAGCTGGAGGAGGACGTGCGAGAGCGTCACGAACGTGCGTTCGACGTGACCATTCCCGGCGATTCGGATCTCGAAACGGGCGGTGAGCTCTACTGGCGGCGCGACGGGGAGCATCACCAGTGGAATCCACAGACGCTCGGCATTCTGCAGCACGCCGTGCGGGCCAACGACCGGTCGGCCTACGACGACTTCGCCCACCACATCAACGAACAATCCCGGCAGCACCAGACGCTGCGCGGCCTGCTGGCATTCGACGCGAATGAGAGCGACGCGCTGCCGCTCGACGAGGTAGAGCCGGTGGAAAGCATCGTGCAGCGGTTCTTCACGTCGTCGATGTCGTTCGGTTCGCTGAGTCCGGAGGCCCACGAAACGCTCGCCGTGGCCATGAATCGACTGGGCGGAATGGCCAGCACCGGAGAGGGCGGTGAGCAGGTCGACCGCTTCGGCACCGAGCGGGAGTGCTCGATCAAGCAGGTGGCCAGCGGTCGATTCGGCGTGACGAGTACCTACCTCAAGAACGCCGACCACATTGAGATCAAGATGGCGCAGGGGTCGAAGCCGGGGGAGGGGGGACACCTGCCGGGTCAGAAGGTGAACGACGTCATCGCCAAGACGCGGTACACCACGCCGGGCGTGTCGCTGATCTCGCCGCCGCCGCACCACGACATTTACTCGATCGAGGACCTCGCCCAGCTCATTCACGACCTGAAGAGTGCCAATCCCGACGCCGACGTGCACGTAAAGCTCGTGGCGGCGGCCGGCATTGGCGTGATCGCCGCGGGGGTGGCGAAGGCCAAGGCGGACGCCGTTCTCATCAGCGGGGAGTCCGGCGGCACAGGGGCATCGCCGAAGACGTCAATCAAGTCGGCGGGCCTGCCGTGGGAGCTTGGGGTGACCGAAGCGCAGCAGGTGCTGCTCGAAAACGAGCTCCGCTCCCGCATCCGGGTGCGGGTGGACGGCGGCCTCAAGACGGGGCGCGACGTGGCCGTGGCCGCGCTCATGGGGGCCGAGGAATACGGCTTCGGGACTGCGGCGCTCGTGTGTCTGGGGTGCATCATGCTCCGCAAGTGCCACTGCAACACCTGCTCGGTCGGCATTGCCACGCAGGATCCGGAGCTCCGGAAGAAGTTCATCGGGGAGCCGGAGCACGTCATGAACTACATGCGCTTCGTGGCACAGGAGCTGCGCGAAATCATGGCGGAGCTCGGCTTCCGCACCGTCGACGAGATGGTGGGCCGTACCGACAAGCTGCGCCAGCGGGACACGGAACACCGGAAGGCCCGGCGGCTGGACCTCAGCCCGTTGCTCCGGCAGCCGGACAGCGACGACGATCCCCGCAAGACGCGGGAGCAGAACCACAAGATCGACGAGGATCTCGACCACACGCTCATCGAAGAAGCCCGTCCGGCCCTGGACGACAAGACGCCGGTCCACCTTAGCCACGAGATTCACAACCGGGATCGCACTGTCGGGGCCACCCTCAGCTCGGAGGTCACCGGGCGCTACGGCCCCGACGGCCTTCCCGACGACACGATTCAGATTGATTTCGAGGGCGTGGCGGGGCAGAGCTTCGGGGCGTTCCTCGCCTCCGGCATCACGCTGGACCTCGACGGCGAGGCCAACGACTACGTCGGAAAGGGACTCTCCGGCGGGCACATCATTATCCGCACCCCCGAGACGGCCGGGTACGTTGCCGACGAGAACATTATTTTGGGCAACGTGGCGCTGTACGGGGCCACGCGGGGCGAGGCCTACTTCAACGGCCAGGCCGGCGAGCGCTTTGCCGTGCGCAACTCCGGTGTACACGCCGTCGTCGAGGGCGTTGGAGACCACGGCTGCGAGTACATGACCGGGGGAGTGGTCGTCGTGCTCGGCGACACGGGCCGCAACTTCGGCGCGGGCATGAGCGGGGGCGAGGCGTACGTGCTCGATGAGAGCGGCACCTTCGAGGAAAAAGTAAACCGAGGAATGGTGCGCGTCGAGTCGCTGACGGACGAACGGGACCGTCGCGTTGTCCGGCGCCTCGTGGAGACGCACGTTCACTACACAGGCAGCGCCAAGGCCGAGCGCGTACTGAAGAACTGGGACGAGGCCGTCGACCAATTCCGCAAGGTGATGCCGGAGGCCTTTGCCCGGCAAATCGAGAAGCACCTGGAGGCAGGCGAAGACATTCGACCGCCCGTGCTTCCGGATCCGGCAGAGCGAGCCCCTGTCGTAGCGTAGTTGCGTATTGCGTGGTTACGTATTGCGTAGAACCGCCGTTCGTCGAGACGGAATGCGAAATACGCAATATCATTGATCGAACGGTATTCCTCATCGCATCAGTCCTCCTATGCCCCGCGAACATCACCCTGACGGGTACCTCAAGCACAAGCGGCACTCTATTGGGAAGCGAAATCCCGGGGAACGGACTGTCGACTTCGACGAGATCTGGGCGCCGGACTGGGATCCCGAACATCTGAAGGATCAGGGCGAGCGCTGTGTGGACTGTGGCGTTCCGACGTGCATGAGCGGGTGCCCCATCGGCAACCGCATTCCGGAGTGGAATGATCTCGTGCATCGAGAGGACTGGAAGGCGGCGCTCGAACAGCTTCACGCGACGAACAACTTTCCCGAATTTACGGGCTACACGTGTCCGGCCCCCTGCGAGGATGCCTGTGTGCTGTCCTACAACGACGATCCAGTCACCATTAAGAGCATCGAGCGGGCCATCGTGGACAAGGGGTGGGAGGAGGGATGGATCCAGCCGGAGCCGCCCGCTGAGCGCACCGACTTTCGCGTCGCCATCGTGGGGAGTGGACCGGCGGGCCTTGCGGCGGCACAGCAGCTCAACCGCGCGGGCCATCGCGTGACGGTCTACGAGCGGGACGACGCCGTCGGAGGACTGATGACGTACGGCATCCCCGACTTTAAATTTGCCAAGCACCGCGTGGAACGGCGCGTCCACCAGCTCGAAAAGGAAGGAATCGAGTTCGTGAGGAGCACGGAAATTGGTGCTGATCTCGCCGCGGATCGGCTGCACGCCGAGTACGATGCCACGTGCCTCGCCCTCGGGGCCCAAAAGCACCGGGAACTGCCGGTACCGGGCCACGAGCTGGACGGAGTGATGCCCGCGATGAACTTTCTGCCGCAGGAGAACCGACGCCAGCGCGGCCTGTCGGTGGAGAATGGTGTGACGGCTGAGGGGAAAAACGTCGTCGTCCTCGGAGGAGGAGACACTGGGGCCGATTGCGTGGCTACGGCCCACCGGCAGGGAGCCAAGCAGGTCGTTCAGATCGGCATCAACCAGAAGCCCCCGTCCGAACGCCCGTCGGACAACCCCTGGCCCGAGACCGCTCAGGTCTACAAGAAGACCTATGCCCAAGAAGAGGGGGGAGCGGAGGAGTTTGCCGTCAACACCACTGAACTCGCCGATCTCGACGGCGACGGTCACGTCGACGAACTGCGGGCCGAGCGCGTGGAGTGGACATACGAGAATGGCCGGCGCGCCGACAAGACCGTCCTCGACGACGATTTTCGCGTTCCGGCCGACCTCGTGCTCGTGGCTATCGGCTTCACCGGGCCGGAAAGCAATCCCTTCTCGTCGTTGGGCGTGAGGCGGGCCGACGACGGGACGTTTGCGACGGACGATCGGCTCATGACCGACGTGGACGGCATCTTCGCGGCGGGCGATGCGCGGATGGGGGCCTCGCTCGTGGTCTGGGCCATCGGAGAGGGTCGCGACGCCGCCCGCCAGATCGATCAGTACCTTACGGGTGCTTCCAAGCTTTCCGCCAGCCTGCAGACGCAGAATCCGCCGCTGGCGTGGAAGTAGAGGGGACTCTGCGGAGGAGCGAACCGGTCATCCCTGCGGATACACCGCCTGCACGAGGGTCGTCGGGTCTTGTGCTTCAGTTCCTCGGCTCGCCCACCGGATGCCCCGCTTGACCATCTCGAAGGCGTCGGGGGCCTCCTCGAAGTCGCTGGGGGCGTGCCCGACCGACGAGAAGAACACGCGTCCTCGGCCGAACCGCTTTTTCCAGACGACCGGCATCACGCAGTCCTCAATCCAGGAATTGTGGTCCCCGGTGAACGTCGTGGTGGCCAGCACCTTGTTGCTGGGATCGACGAGCATGTAGTACTGTTCGGACGTCAGCGAAAAGTCGCCGAGGCCCGTGGTGATCTCGTCGTCCTCGTCGACGACGTTCACCGTGTATTGAACCTGACCGCCGGGGTGGGCGACCCACTGTCCCCCGATCATGTAGAGATAGCGGGGTCGGTTCCGAAAGGAATCGCCGATGCCCCCGTGCCAGCCGGCGATGCCCGTGCCGTTCTGCACGGCAGTGAGCAGCCCTTCGAGCTGGGCGTCGCTGATCTCTCCCATGGTCCAGCACTGGACGACCACGTCGACGGTCTCCATTAGATCCGGATCGGCATACGGCTCCAGACTGTTGGCGACGGTCACCTCGAAGTCTTCGTCCCGTAGCCAGGGCACGATCAGGTCCTTGAACGTCTCGGGGTGATGGCCGTCCCACCCGCCCCAGGTGACGAGGGCATGGCGCTGGAGGGATTGTCGGAGGCCGTCGGCGGGGGCGGACTGCAACACGCCGATTCCCGTCGAGGCCGCAGCGCCGAGGACGGCGGTCTTCTGGAGAAAGCTGCGTCGAGAGAGGTCGTCGGACGGCATGGCACTGGGAGAATGAGGATAGGAAGTTTACCGAAGGTCACGGGAGCCGGCAGGGACTACTCGTCGGCGCGGCGTTCGACCCAGAGCGTCACGGGTCCATCATTCGTGAGCCGCACGTCCATCATCGCGCCGAAGTGGCCTGTGGGCACGGTTCGTCCCAGCTGTGCTTCAAGTTCGTCGACGAAGTGCTCATAGAGCCGCTCGGCGCGGTCCGGGGGAGCCGCTTCGTCGAACGACGGGCGGTTCCCACGGTGAACGTCGCCGTACAGCGTGAACTGCGGCACGACGAGGGCGTCGCCACCCGTGTCGAGGAGAGACTCGTCCATCTTGCCGTCGGTGTCCGGAAAGACGCGCAGGTTCGCGCATTTTTCGGCGCACCACGTGCTCTCGGTCTCCGTGTCGTCTTCGTGGACGCCGAGCAGAACGAGCAGGCCGTCGTCGATGGCGCCGACCGTCTCGTCGTCGATGTCGACGGCGGCTTCAGAGACGCGTTGTACCAGGGCAACCATGTTCGGAAGAGGCGGATTGGGAGAGGGGAAAGGGAGAGAGCCGTCTCGGCGAGACGCCTTTACTGCGGGGTATCAGGTGCCGTTTGCCAGGAAGGAGCGCAGGGCGTCGAGGGCCTTGCGCCGATGGCTGATTTCGTTTTTGGTGTTCGGGGGCATCTCCGCGAAGGTCTGATCGTAATCGTCCGGTTGGAAGAGGGGGTCGTAGCCGAAGCCGCCGTCGCCCCGAGGCTCGGTGGTGATGGTGCCGGGGCAGACGCCCTCGAACGTGTGACTCGTGCCGTCGGCTTCTACGAGCGCGACGACGGTACGGAATCGGGCCCGTCGGTCGTCGACGCCGTCGAGCACCTTCAGGAGGCGCTGTTTGTTGTCCTCGGGCGTGGCGTCGGGACCGGCAAAACGGGCCGTGTGCACGCCGGGACGACCGTCGAGGGCCGCCACTTCCAGTCCCGTGTCGTCGGCGAGGGCGGGAAGGCCCGCGTGGGTGCGGAACGCATTCGCTTTTTTTCGGGCGTTGCCCGCCAGGGTTCCGGCATCCTCCACGACGTCCGGTGGATCGTCGAGCGCGTTGGCCGGCAGGAGCTCAATCGGCAGGTCGGCGAGGAGGGCCCGGAGCTCTTCGACCTTGCCGGCGTTGCGGGTGCCGAGGACGAGGCGACGCAGGGACGACATGAAGATCAGATGGGTTGGTGAGAGGATCGGCAGCGACGGAGACGAGAAGAAACACGCCTCCCCCCGTTCCGTAGCAGTCAGCGCGCGAGACGGACTTCCGCGCAGGCACGCAAGCTAAATACCGAACCTAGACTTCTCAAGGAGGGATTCACGTTGGCTGTTGGTGTAAAGGTACGAAATAACGAGTCCATCGATCGCGCGCTCAAGCGCTTTCGGCGTCAGGTAAACCGGAGTCGCATTCTCCGGGAGTACCGCCAGAACATGGCGTACATGAAGCCGTCGGAGGAGAAGCGGCTCAAGAAGAAGAAGGCGCGTCGGCGGCGCCACCGCGAGCGCAAGCGGGGCAACAACCGCAGGAAGCGCCGATAGAGTGCCGATCGGTGTAGCTTCTTCCTCTCTCGCGTTGGGAGAGGGGGCTCCATTTTGTCGAGACGATGAGGGACGGACCCGTCAGGGCCGTCCCTTTTTAGTTCGACGGGTGTTGGCCGAGAACGACGTCAAGAGGAGAGCCGATACGGGACGTGCACGAACGAAATCCGCTCTGGGTCGACGTCCGCCGTGTGGTGAGTCGCGAATGGGAGGTCGTGACGCCGAGCAATAGCGGTCTGGAACGCATCGGGGAGGGCCCAGCCGTGGTCTCGGCGACGGTGAGCCGCGTCGTCAGCATCGGCCGACACAAGGAGGAGGCACTCATACTGCCCAAGCAAAGCCTCTGCCTTTTTGCGTGCTGACAGAAAGGAGAATCCCCCCAATCTCGGCTCGTGTGATCACTGAGACGACAGCACGGTCTTCGGTCGACCGGAGATACTCCGTTGCCGTATCGAGTCCATTGAAGTGATCGATGAGAATCATCGAGTCCAACAGGATAGAGGCAGTCATAAACGTCTATGAGTCAGTGTCTGCCTTGTCCTTTTGCTCCCACTCTGAGCGAATTCGTCGCTGATACGTACGTCCGTTTCCGGCCGTCCAGATCCCTTGGGTCACGTCAAGGGCCCCTTCAAAGCTGGAGGTCGACTCGTCTCCTCCGGAGGAGGCCCGCAACGGGCGTTCGATCCGCTTCCAGTCCCCGTAATCGATCTCCACAGCTACGGGCGTTCCTCCCTCGTCCGCAACGATTTTTTGTGATAGTGAGCACGGACCCAATCCCCTCGAAGGGTGATAAAGGAAAAAGGACGCCTTACACGTCGATGGCCTCGTCGACGAGGTGCTCCTGTTCGCGATCGTGCACCTTGGCGGAGCCGGTGGCCGGGCTGGCGCTGGCGGGACGCCCGACGTACTGGATCCGCTGCTCGCACGGACCGTGAATTTCCTCCAGCAGGTCGTCGAGGCGTGCGTGCACGAACGACCAGGCGCCCATGTTCTTGGGCTCCTCCTGGACCCACACCGTCTCGTCGGCGTCGGCGTAGCGCTCCAGTTCCTCCTGCAGTTCCTCCTTGGGGAACGGATAGAACTGCTCGAGGCGGGTGACGGCAATCTCGTCGCGCCGATCGTCGTCCTCCAGCGCCTTGACGAGGTCGTAGTACACCTTGCCGCTGCACAGGACGTGGCGGGTGGCGTCGGCCGGGTCGGTCTCGGCCGGGATGACCTCCTGCACGCCGCCGTTCGTCAGGTCCTGCGGCGTCGAGATGCAGAGCGGATGCCGCAACAGGCTCTTCGGCGTCATGATGACGAGCGGCTTCTTGACGTCGCGCTTCACCTGTCGGCGCAGGGCGTGGAAGTAGTTGGCCGGTGTCGAGAAGTTGGCGATGATCATGTTCTGCTCGGCGCAGAGCTGCAGGAACCGCTCTAGGCGAGCCGAGGAGTGCTCGGGCCCTTGGCCCTCGTAGGCGTGGGGCAGCAGCGCCACGAGGCTGGAGGTCTGGCCCCACTTTTGCTCCGCGGCGCTCACAAACTGGTCCCACACGATCTGCGCGCCGTTGGCAAAGTCCCCGAACTGGGCCTCCCAGCAGGTCAGGGCGTTCGAGTCCATCACCGAGTAGCCGTACTCGAATCCGGACACGGCGTACTCGGAGAGGAGGCTGTCGTAGATCAGGAGGCGGGCCTGATCGTCCGAGAGGTGGTTGAGCGGGGTGTACTCCTCGCCGGTCTCCTGGTCGATGAGCACGGCGTGCCGCTGGCTGAAGGTGGCGCGGCGCGAGTCCTGTCCGCTGAGACGCACGCGCGTCCCCTCCTGTAGCAGCGAGCCGAACGCCAGCGTTTCGGCAAAGGCCCAGTCGATGCGTTCTTCCTCGTAGAAGAGATCGTCGCGTTTGTCGAACTGCCGCTTCAGTTTTCTGTGCACGTTGAAGTCGTCCGGCAGGTCGGTAAGCACCTCCACGACCCGCTCCAGGTACTCGCGCGTCGTCCCGGTGTCGACGCTCGGGAGGCGCTGGTCGCCCTTGCGCTGAATGCGCTGCTCGAGGGCTTCGTCGGCGTCCTTCTCCTCCAGGTCTTTCGTCCGGTCGAAGGCCTCCTGCAGGCGGTTTCGGTAGTCGTCGAGCATCTGCTCGGCCTCGTCCGGCTCCACGTCGCCGCGGCGCAGCAGCATCTCGGTGTAGAGCTTTCGGGGCGAGCGCTTCTCCTCGATCTTTTCGTAGAGGAGGGGCTGGGTGAAGGTCGGCTCGTCGCCCTCGTTGTGCCCGTGGACCCGGTAGCACATCATGTCGATGACGACGTCCTTGTTGAACCGCTGCCGGTACTCGAACGCCAGACGGGCGATGCGCACGCAGGCCTCGGGGTCGTCGCCGTTGACGTGAAAAATAGGCGCTTCGATGGCACGGGCCAGATCCGTCGCGTAGGTCGAACTGCGAGCAGCGCCCGGCGGCGTCGTAAAGCCGATCTGGTTGTTGATGACCAGGTGGACGGTGCCGCCGGTGGTATAGCCCCGCAGCTTGCTGAGATTGAGCGTTTCAGCCACGACGCCCTGCCCGGCGAAGCCCGCATCGCCGTGAATCAAGAACGGCATCACGGCGTCGTGGTAGTCGTCCTCTTCCGCCTCGGGGTGTTCGTCGCGGAGGAGGTTTTGCTTGGCGCGGGCCATGCCCTCCACGACGGGGTTGACGGCCTCCAGGTGGCTGGGATTGGAGGCCAGCGTCACGCCGATCTCGTTGCCGTCGGGCGAGGTAACGTAGCCCTCAGCTCCCAGGTGGTACTTGACGTCACCGGAGCCCTGCGTGGTGTTCGGGTCGATGTTGCCCTCGAATTTCGAGAAGATGTTCTCGTAGGGCTTGCCGATAATGTTGGCTAGGACGTTGAGACGGCCGCGGTGAGCCATGCCCATTACCACGTCCCGCACGCCCTCGTCGGCGGCGTCGGACAGCAGGGTGTCGATGATGGGGATCGTCGTTTCGGCCCCTTCCAGCGAGAACCGCTTGTGTCCCACGTACTTGGTGTGGAGGAATCGCTCGAAGGCCTCCGCCGCGTTGAGCTTCTTCATAATGCGGCGGCGCTCATTCGGGGAGGGCGGCTCCGCGTCTCGCATCGGCTCGATGCGGTCCTGGATCCACTTCTTCTCCTGCGGGTCGGAGATGTGCATGAAGGCTGTGCCGACCTTGCTCGTGTAGGCCTTTCGCAGGATCGACAGGATTTCGCGGAGCGGGAGCTTGTCTTCGCCCCCAAGCCCGCCGGTGATGAACTCGCGATCCAGGTCCCAGATCGTGAGGCCGTAGGAGGCGGGATCGAGCTCCGAGTGATACTGCCACTCGTAGCCGAGCGGGTTGGTGTCGGCCTGCAGGTGGCCGCGCACGCGATAGGCCCGAATGAGCTGCAGCACGGCCGCCTGCTTCTCGGTCATGTCGAGCGCGTCCTTCGGCTCGTGCTGGCCGAGCTGCGGCGTCGAGTCGGTGGCCATGCGATACGGTTGGTACGGCACCCCCAGGTCGCTGAACAGCTCGTGGTAGAAGTCGTGCTCACCCGTCAGAAGCTCCTCGACGTGGTTGAGGAACGCCCCGCTGGTGGCCCCCTGGATCACTCTGTGGTCGTAGGTGGACGTGAGGGTCATGACGGGGGACACGCCCGCCTTGCTGGCCACCTCGGGATCGTAGCCTCGGTACTCCGGCGGGTAGCCGATGGCGCCGGCGCCCACGATGACGCCCTGCCCGGGCATCAGGCGCGCCACGCTCATCGACGTACCGATCATGCCGGGATTGGTGAGGGTGGCCGTCGTGCCCTGGAAGTCCGAGAGCTCCAGGTCGTTGTTGCGGGCCCGGTTAATGACGTCGTTGTAGATGCCCAGGAACTCGGCGAAGTTGTAGGTGCCGGCGTCCTTGACGTTGGGCACCAGAAGGGTGCGCTTGCCGCGCCGTTCGACGTCGATGGCGAGACCGAGGTTGATCTGGTCGGGCTTTACGTGCTGAGGCGTGCCCTCCTCGTCCCGGCGGAAGGTGGTGTTCATGTCCGGGTACTTCTTGAGCCCCTGCACCAGCGCGTAGGCGATGAGGTGGGTGTAGGACACCTTCTCGCCGCCGACCTGCTTCTGGTAGTTGTTGAGGAGAGAGCGATTTTCCTGGAGCAGTTTCACGGGCATCGTTCGGGCCGAGGTGGCCGTCGGGATGCCGAGGCTGTCCTCCATGTTCTCGACGATTTTCGCCGAGGGGCCGGTCAGGGCCTGGACCTCGACCTCGTCCTCGTCGACAGAGGGTGCCGAGGCGGCGCGAATGGGCGGGGCCGCGCCGTCGCCGGCGGGTTCCGTCGGAGGGGCCTCACGTGCCTCCGGTTTGGCGTCCGGCGTGGGCTCGGTGGGCTGGTCGGACGGCGGCGCGGTCGCCTCCCCGTCGCCCGCCGTCTGGGTGGTCGGGACGAAGGAGGCGTCCGGGTGGTAGTCGGCGAAAAATTCCCGCCAGCTCTCACTTACACTGTCGGGGTCCTCCAAGTATTGCTTGTACAGTTCTTCGATGTAGCCCGTATTGAATCCGAGGGAGCTCACAGTGGACCGAAAGAATTTGGTTGAGTAGAATACAGCAACGGCCGCGAGGGGCAGTTATGGGGTACGGAAGACCCGCGACAAGGATTCGCGTGGGGCCGGGACGAGCCCGTGCATTTCATTTTTTGTTCCGAGGGGGACCGATGTGGCAGTGGACTCGGTGGACGTTCGGAGAGTCGGGGTCGAAAACCTCCGTAGACGAGGCGGTCCCCGCAAGCGAACCCCGCAATCCTCAAGTGAGAGTAGAGACACTCGCCCCTCGGGCCCGTTTGCAGGTTGCGAGGAGGGGACAGGGAGAGCGGTCAATCGAGGAGTTTACTGTTTCCATCTGTGCCGACGCCAGTTTGGTAGAAAGCGGGTCGTCGGGAGAAGGGGACTTCTGAATAACGTGGGGCCGGACGCGTCAGGAGGAAGCCCCCGCATTCTGATTAATCGAGCGCACGATTCGGATGATCTCGTCCGTATCCTCATTGTTAAAGAGGCCGTCCAACCCTTCACTGTGTAGGTCCGTAAACGGACGCTCGTACAGCCGACCCGGCTTCATCATCCCCTGCTCCGTACGCTGATTGATGATCTGATTGATGAACCGCATCTGGTCGGAGGAATGCTTCTAACCGTCCAGATACGCGGCAAATTTGGTCTTTGCGGCTGAACGATTCACTCTCACGAGGCGCCGGAGAAAACTCCCACGA
>CAZCUZ010000052.1:0-19672 GCA_964502085.1 uncultured Salinivenus sp.
GGCCAGGCAAAGTTGAGGTCGCCCCCGATGTGCTTCGAGTTCATGACGTCGTAGGCACCGCCGTACGCCTTGCGGGTGATGACGGTGATGCGGGGGACGGTGGCCTCACAAAAGGCGTAGAGGAGCTTGGCGCCTTCTTTGATGATGCCGTTCCATTCCTGGTCGGTGCCGGGGAGGAAGCCGGGCACGTCCTCGAACACGAGAAGGGGTACGTTGAAGGCGTCGCAGAAGCGGACGAACCGGGCGCCCTTCACGGAGGCGTCGATGTCGAGCACCCCGGCCAGGACGGCGGGCTGATTGGCGACGATGCCGACGGGTCGGCCGCCGATCCGAGAAAAGCCCGTGATCAGGTTTCCCCCGAAGTCGGGCTGAATCTCGAAAAAGTCGTCGGCGTCTACGACGTGACGAATGACGTTTCGCATGTCGTACGGCTTGTTCGGCTCCTCCGGTACCAGGGCGTCGAGCGCCTCTCCGTCCAGGGCGTCAGACACCTCGTCGCGGGGCCGGCGCGGCGGGTCCTCTTCGCAGTTCTGGGGAAGATACGCCGTGAGCTCGCGGATATGCTCCAGGCAGTCGACGTCATTTTTGCAGGTGACGTGGCTTACCCCGCTCTTGGTGGCGTGGGTGCGGGCGCCACCGAGCTCGCCGGCCGTCACGTCCTCCTGGGTGACCGTCTTCACCACGTGGGGCCCCGTGACGAACATGTAGCTGGTGTCTTCCACCATGAAGACGAAGTCGGTGATGGCCGGGCTGTAGACGGCCCCGCCGGCACAGGGTCCCATGACGGCCGAAATCTGCGGAATGACGCCGGAGGCATCGGTGTTGAGCTTGAAGATGTCGGCGTATCCTCCGAGCGACTTGACACCCTCCTGAATGCGGGCGCCGCCGGAATCGTTGAGGCCGATGAGCGGTGCGCCGTTTTCCAGTGCCTTCTCCATAACGTTCACGATTTTGTCCGCGTGGGCTTTTCCCAGCGACCCCCCGTAGACCGTAAAGTCCTGGCTGAAGACGTAGACGAGCCGGCCGTGGATGGTGCCGTAGCCCGTGACGACCCCGTCGCCGTAGGGGCGATGGTCGTCGAGGTCAAAGTTGGTTTCCTGGTGGCGGACGAACGTGCCGAGTTCCTCGAACGAGCCGTCGTCGAGGAGGACGTCGAGGCGCTCGCGGGCCGTCAGCTTGTCCTTTTCGTGCTGGCGCTCGATGCGCTCCTCTCCCCCCCCCTTGGCGGCCTGAGCCCGTCGGTGCTGGAGGTCCTCGTACAGCTCGCGGTGCCGGTCGGCGGGCGACGTGTCGTCGGGCGCACTCATGGAACGGGGGCTCTATGGAAAGAAATGGTGGAACGACGGAGGGGAGAAGGTAGCGGGGAGGAGCAGCGGCGTCAACGAGCCCGGCCGTTTTTCAGGGCGATCGTATGTTAAACTCTCGATCTGGCGTAGGGAGGCTCGGGGGCCTCGAATTACGGAGATCGCCAGGAAGGCATGGGAGAAAGGACGAGTGGGCGTACTGGCGCTTTGCCTCCAAGGGCCTCTCTGGACCCTCATTCCCAACATGGAATTGCCCTGGGCCGGTTTCGAGTTATTTTGCCGCTCTCGTTCGGGATTTCCGTGGGTCACGAGCCCGGCGCATCCACGTAGAGATCGTCGAGGTCGGCCTCGGCCAGCTGCACGAACAGCTCGGCGAGCCGGCCGGTGACCTCCTCCAGGTAGGCCGTGCCCTTTTCCTGGGTGGCGGCTTCGGGGGTGCCGACGCCGGTGTCCTCGGTGACGGCCGTCCACTGGCGCTCGGCCCAGGCCCAGTCGGAGCGCAGCGCGTCGATGGAAAAGACGCGGGCCGTTCCGTCGCCCGCCTCCTCGAGGGGGCGCACCAGCTCAGGTGCGGCGTTGAGCATGACACTCGTTTCCATCTCGCCGGCGTGGTCCCCGAGGTCGTCGAAGTAGTCGCTCCAGTCGCCCACCTCGAACCAGTTGGCGACGCAGATGAACAGGTCGTCGAACTCGGTTTGCGCCTCGCGAACCAGCGGCTTGAAGCTGTTGCCGCCGTGGCCGTTCAGGAGGACGAGCTTCCGAAAGCCCTGCGTGACGAGCGACTCGGCCACGTCTTCGAGCACGGCCTGTTGGGTGCTCGGGTGCACGTTGACGGTCCCGGGAATGTCGAGGTGGCCCGTGTTGACGCCGAAGGGGACGGTGGGGAGCACGAGGACGCGGGTCCCGTTCTCCCAGGCCTGCTCGGCGGCCTCCGCGGCAATGTGGTCGCACTGGATCGTGTCGGTGGCGTAGGGGAGATGGTAGTTGTGGGCCTCGGTGGAGCCCCAGGGGAGGACGGCGACCTCGTAGTCGGTGGTGCGGACGGTGGCCCAGTTGGTTTCGCGGAGGAGATACGGACGTTGGCTCATGGGAGGCGTGTGCGTGAGCGGTAGTTGTCGTGGAGGAGCCGGGCGGAGTCCCGTTTGCAGCCGGGGGGCGAGGTGCCCGCGCGGCGGGTCGAGCGAAAGAAGGAGACGCTACGCCGGTTCGAGGGCTCGGAATTCGGCCAGAAGCTCCTTCGTGATGGGGCCCGGCGTGCCGTCGCCTACGGTCCAGTCGTCGACCTGCACCACGGGCATGACACCGGTCGTCGTGCCCACGAGCATGACCTCGTCGGCGTCGGGCAGGTCGGAGGTCGGGATGGGCACCTCTTCGACGGGAATCTCGAGCTCGTCGCAGAGGGGAAGGATGGCCTGGCGCGTGGTGCCGGGGAGAATGCGGTTCGTGAGGGGATGGGTCACGACCGTGTCGTCAAAGACGGCCATGACGCTGGAGTGCGAGGCCTCCGTGACGAAGCCTTCGCGGACGAGGACGGCCTCGTAGGCGCCCTGCTCCTTGGCGGCCTGGTTGGCCAGCACGTTGGGGAGGAGGGAGACGGACTTGATGTCGCAGCGGGCCCACCGCCGGTCGGGGTGGAGGATGACCTTGACGCCCTCTTCCCATTCCTGAAGGGGCGGCTCGTGGGACGAGGCTTTTGCGTACACGGTCGGGGCCGTCGGCTCGTTCGGGAACGCGTGTTGCCGCGGGGCCGCGCCGCGGGTGACCTGGACGTAGATCTTGGCCTGACCGTCTTGCAGGTCGTTGTGGTGGAGGAGCGAGGGAACGGCTTCTCGGAGGGCGTCGACGTCCACGTCGTGGAGGCGGATTTCGCGGAGGCTCCGTTCGAGGCGGCGGAAGTGGGCCTCCCCCTGAAAGAGGTGCCCTTGTTCGGCTCGGATGACCTCGTAGACTCCGTCCGAAAACAAAAAGCCCCGGTCGTCCGGAGAGATGGACACGTCGGACTTGTCGACGAACTCGCCGTTGAAGTAGACTGTCATTGCGATGAGAACGTGTGAGCGAGGAAGATGGAAGCGCTTTTCTTTATCTCCTCATGCGGGGTGCGTGTTTCTCATTCTAACGAAATCCAAGACGAGATGGAAGGGGACTTCGGAGGCGAGTAAGCACGTGTCCTTCTTCACAATTTCGCCACGCCATCCGCCCCCTCGTGGGGGCTGTTTCTCCGCCATTTTTTGCAGTGCGTCTCGGGTGCGACCCTCGTGTCGCTACGCGTCGCTCGGCGGCGGTTCTGCGAGTAGGCCCTCGATGCGGTCGGTAAACTCCTGCTTGAGGGCCTCGTAGCGCGCGCCGGTGCCCGGTCCGTAGAATCCGGTGTGAATGTATCGCACCGAGCCGCTCCGGTCGACGAAGATGGCCGTCGGGTACGAGAGCACGCGGTTCAGCATGGGGAGTGCCTCAGAGGCCGCGTCCTTGTCCGACGTGCCGGCGATGAGGGTGGGGTAGGAGATGTCGAACTTCTCCCGATAGGCCCGCACCTGCTCGGCGGCCTTGTCGACGTCCTCGTAGCGCTCGAACATCAGCGAGACGATCTCGAGGCCCTGGTCGTGGTACCGGGGATAGATCTGCTCGAGGAAGCGGGCCTCGTCGTGGCAGTTGGGGCACCAGCTGCCGGCGATTGTGACCAGCACCACCTTGCCGTCGAAGCGGGGATCGGAGAGGCTGACGAGCGTGCTGTCGAGGGCGGGAAAGGTGAAGTCGAAGGTGTCGTAGCCCTCCTTCAGGTACGTGAGCTGGTACGGATCGGGGAGCGAGGCCGTCGAGTCGCGCTCGGCGGTCCACTCGCTGTGGTAGCTGCTGCCCGACCAGAAGTCTCCGTCGAGCGTCCCGTCGGACTGGATTTCGGCGGTGTAGAGGAAGGCGTGCGAGCCGTCGAAGGTCGAGAGGAAGAGGGAGTCGCCCTGCACGGTGCCCTCCAGGAAGCGATGGTCGGCCGTGGGCGTCATGAACGTCCCGGTTAGCCGGGTGCCGTCCTGTTCGAATTTGCCGACGGCGTTGGAGGTGGAGCTGTCGTCCTCGATGAAGGTGATGTCCCATCGCCCGTCGACGTCGGTGGGCGCGTCGGCGTCCGAGGGGGAGAAGCGATATGAGACGCCGTGTGTGGCCTGCAGGGGCAGTTCCTGGACGCGTCCCTCCCCTTTCACGAGGGAGAGGGTACCGTCGAGAGTGGAGCCGTCGTGCGCAGCGGCGATGCGGGAGTTGAAGGCCGGCAGATTCAGGTGGAGGGAGTCGGCGGTCACGTCGACCTCCCGCACAGGCACACGTTCGCCGCCGTTGAGGAGAAAGGCCGCGTACGCGTCGTCCGTCTGTTCGATCTCGAGGCCGAAGGGCAACTCGCCGCCCGGGACGGTGGCCACCGCGCGCCAGTGACCGGGTTGCAGCGACTCGTCGTCGGCACAGCCGACGAGAAGAACGGCACTCAGCAGGAGAAGGGAAACGCGAGACATAGGGGGAGGCGGGTGAAGAAGAGGGAACGAAGGATCCACCGGTTTGCATCCGGCGGCATGCCCGTCGATCTATGGTAGGAACGGATCGTCTGCAGGTGCAAGGGAGAGCCGGGGCCACGCTTCGGAGAAATCGCTTTTGTTCATTCTCGGTTCACAAAAATACACAGACAGGGACGGCTGCCGTGATCGAGGGAACGAAACCCCACCTCCGTCCGACACTGCAACGTTGTGCCGTTTCATTTTCCTCATTCTTCCACTTTGGTCATGGTTCAGATCGACACGACGTACCTGGGCAACCTCCAGTGCGAAGCTGCGCACGGACCGTCCGGTGTGACCCTCACCACCGACGCCCCCGAAGACAATCACGGAAAGGGACGGTCGTTTTCACCGACCGACCTCGTCGCCACCGCACTGGGCACCTGTGTGGCCACCATTTTGGGCATCCAGGCTGAGAAGCACGACCTCGACCTCGAGGGCATCGAAATTACGGTCGAGAAGGAGATGGCCTCCGATCCGCGCCGCATCGACACGCTACGGACGGAGGTAGTGATGCCGGTGGCCCTCGACGAGAGAATTCGAACGCGTCTGGAACGCGCCGCCCGTCACTGCCCTGTCGACGAAAGCATTCATCCGGACGTCGACGCACCGATTGTCTTTCATTGGCCGGAGGAAGCACAGAACGTGTAGCGACTCGTCCTTCGGATCGGAGACGTGGAAGACCCGCCTCCAGTCAATCCGGGAACACCGAAGAATTGCTCCCCGAGGCGAACGTAGCGATGCAGAATAGCGACCTGGGGACGAGTACTGTTTCGGACGGAGAGGGGGATTCGCTCGGCGCTTTTCCCGTTGTCGCAGTTGCGCCGAACCTCCGCTGGAAGGTAATCCAAACGAGGAGGAACGGGGCAGCGGATGGGTCGGATCTTAGGGACTCGTTTTGCCCCTCCGTTTTCCACTCGGGTTTTCCATGACGATTCGACTCGTTCTTCTCGCCGCTATAGTTCTGTGGGGCTCCACGAGTCCCGGTCTCGCCCAACATAGTGACGTCAGCGGCGCCGTTCCGATGAGCGACGCGTCCGGTGTTCTCACGCAGAGCGACCCGATCGCCTTTCAGTCGGACGATGCGGAGCGCCGGATGGCCGACGTGGCTGCGGAGCTCGTCCAGGCGCTTCGAACGGGCACGCTCAGTCTGGGCATGACGGGAACGGAGCAGGCGCTGGTCGTACCCGAGACCCTCGCGACTCTGTTTCTGGCCTCGTCTCGGGGGCAAATCCGTACTGCCGCGCGACAGCTGACCGACACGCTCGTGGCCGAGGGGATCCCGAGGGCCGAGGCAAAGGCCCTCGCTCGGGCGAGCGCAGAGCTTCTCGCGGAGGAGGGGATCGTAGACCCAGATCAGTTTCTGACGGCCCTCCACGCCTTCAACGCCGTCGTGAATGCGGCGCCTCCCTCCGTCCTCGCCCGGCCGCCGCAGGCGTTCGTCGTCGTTCGGAGTGTGCTCACCACGCTCCTCGACGGCACTGCGTCGTGAGTCCCGTTCTTTTTCCTTTCCTTCTGCAGGCGTCCGATGCACGATGAACAAAACAATCGGTGTCCTTCTCGTAGCCGGTGTGGGCCTCGCGCTGCTTCTCTTTACCTGTACGGGGCCGGGCGGGAGCGATGATCACGAGAATCCAGTGAGCGGTTCGCCGGAGCCCTCGACGCTCGACGAGCCGGACCGCGACGATCGGGACAAGGCCGATGCGCAGCGGCACGAGGAAGAACAAGTGGCTCTAACTCCTGTGCACGCTTCGTCCACTGACAATGTGAAACCGGCCCGCGAGCCGTCCAATCGTTCGTTCGGGGCCGACGCGTCGCCCCCCGTGTTTGCTGCTGCGGCCCTGTCTCCGGCTCCTCTTCCCGTTGCCGGCGTCGAGGCCCTCCTGGCCGCTTCTCCGCTCAGCCTGGAGGATAGACAGAGGGCAGACATCCGGCTCGCGTCGGAAGACTCACTCCGCGCGCAGCTCCGCATCCCGATCGAGAACATTCGGGCGGAGGTTTTCACCGACTACACGCGGGGTCACCCCACCTCGACCGTAAACACGCCCACCGCGTTCGGTCCACAGTGGGGAGACGTGTACGCGGGCGTCGGGTATCAGGAGCGCATTCGCTACGACGACTGGACCGACGGGGTGGCCTCGGTCGGCCTCGGCCTCGGAAACCCCGAGCGGTACGCGGGGCTCGGCGTGTCCGTCAACGTGTTCGACACCTACACCGCGTTTGCGGAGGATCGGAGCCTGAGCGTGCGACTGCACCGGCGTCTGCCCTACCGATCGGCGATTGCCGTCGGCCACGAAAACGTCTGGCATACGGACGGCACCGACGGCGGCAGCAGCCGCTACGCGGTCGTGTCCAAGGTGCTCCTGTTCCGGGATCGGCCGACGACGGCACTCGGGTCGATGGTCGTGAACGTCGGGATCGGGACCGATCGCTTCCTGTCGGAGGAGGCCTTTGCCCGCGGAGAGGGTGGGGGGAATGTGTTCGGCGGCGTGGCGATTCGCGTCCTGCCGCCCGTCAACGCCGTCGCCAACTGGACGGGACAGGACCTTGCCCTCGGTCTTTCCATTGCACCGGTGCGACGATGGCCCCTCGTCGTCACGCCCGCCGTGGTCGACGTGACGGGTCGGGCCGGAGATGGAGCCCGGTTCGCCGTGAGTGCCGGACTCCACTACAACTTCCGGCGGTGAGTGGGAAACAACGTCTAAACGAAGCGGCGGTACGAGGGGCGTGGAGCGTGGGGATGTAGAGGGCAGAGGCGGCCGTGCTACGAGGACGCCTCCGGGCGGTCGCGTTGGACGTGAAGGCGGACGTGATCGGGGCGGGTGCTCAAGTAGTCGCGCAGGGCCTCCAGGAAAATTTCGAGCAATCGCGATCGCTGCTCACGGGAGAGCGGTTCTTCCGCGTCGGGGGCATCGAGGATGATGAGTCGCACGGCCTCGCTCTCGCTCGGAACGGTTGCAAACGCGAGGTCCACGTGAGCCGGAACGTCGTCCCGATAGTGCCGGAGCACGAGGGCCGGCCGGTCTTTTTGCTCGGCGTAATGCCGGGACGCCCGCTCCAGATACACCCAGCCCTGCGTGGCGTCCGCAAAGTCGGCCAGGATCTCCAGCGGGGTGAGCTTGGCGTTCTCTTCGGGTGTGAGGGCGAGGTGGGCGATCGGGTCCGTGTCCATCGGGGAGCGAGAGGTTGAATGAGAAGGTACACTGCCGCGTTCGGACGGCGAACGTCATCGGACGACGAGGAGGGGCCGGTCGATCTCGTAGAGGAACTGTTGCAGGGACGTGCTGCACAGGGGAGGGCACCCTGACGGCAGAATCACGAGCCCGCCGTTCTGCCGGACGAAGGCCGAGAGCCGGTGGATTTCGGGCCGGGAGAGCGAGTGTGTACGGATGGGGACGTCGCTGTGGGGGGGATGGCGCCGGAGTTGGTCCCGAAGCTGATTGGGGTCTGCCTCATCGTGGGCGGGAAGAAGCACGTCGACCGGGGCGCCCTCGCCGCGGCGGGAGAGCTGCATCGCGAAGGCGAGAGCCGTCTCGGCCTCCTCCGAGCCGTCGTAGTAGACGAGGAGCGGTTGCCGGACGGACATCGTGTTTCGGAGGACCAGCACGGGCGACGGGGCGTCGGAGAGGAGGGTCCGGGACGTGGTGCCGAGGCGCCGTCGACTGCTCGCCGTGCTCGTTTTGCCCAGCACCAGGAGGTCTACCTCGGCCGCAGCCCGCATCAGCTCCTGGATAACGTCGCCCTGTGTGGTTCGAAACGCGTAGGTCACGTCCGCCTCCTCGGCCGCCTGCTGAAGTGCATACTCGGCGTACTCGGCCTGATAGCGAAGCTGGCGCTGCATGCGCTCGTCGTTCAGGCGCTTCGGCGGGGCCGTGTGCGCACGCACCTCCTTGGCAAACGGCAGCTGGGCCGTGCGGAGAAGCGTTTCGTCCTCGATGAAGAGGCCCTCAATCTTCCCCTCGAAGGTTGCGGCCAGCCGCACGGCCGCGTCGAGGGCCGCCCGGCTGTGGGGCGAGGCGTCGAGGGCCACGAGGATGCGTTGTAGGGGGGAGTCCTCCTCGCTCATTGGTTCACTCGGTATATCCGACGTTCGGAAGGGGGAACTGTGGAGAGTGATCCGTGACACGTGAGGGGGTACGATTTTCCCCTCGTGCATCGCGCGTCACGATTCACGCGTCAGCCGATTCAGCCTGGCCGTCCGTAAGTGCAAACTGGCGGCGTCGGTCGGCAAACGCTCGCAGCCGGGCCTCCACCTTTCCATTTATTGTATCGTCTGGGAAGGCCCCCTGTTCGTCTCGCGTTCCGGCCTCGATGCCGGTCAGCAGCTCGATGCCCTCGTCGACGGTCTCCACCGGATACACGTGAAAGTCGCCGGCCTCGGCCGCCGCCACCACGTCGGGCCGCAGCATCAGGTGATCGGTGTTGCTTGCGGGAATGAGCACCCCCTGATCGCCCGTGAGGCCGCGCTCCCGGCAGACGTCGAAGAAGCCTTCGATCTTTTCGTTGACGCCGCCGATGGGCTGGACGACGCCGTGCTGGTTGACCGACCCGGTCACGGCGAGGTCCTGTCGGAGCGGCACGTCCGCGAGGGCCGAGAGCAGGGCATAGAGTTCGGCCGAAGAGGCACTGTCCCCGTCGATCCCGCCGTAGGACTGCTCGAAGACGAGACTGGCCGAAAGCGACAGCGGATAGCGCTGCGCAAACCGGCCCTCCAGGAAGCCCGACAGGATGAGCACTCCCTTCGAGTGGATGGGACCGGCGAGGGCCGCCTCGCGCTCGATGTCGACGATCTCGCCTTTTCCGAGTCGGACCCGCGCCGTGATGCGGTTGGGCTTGCCGAAGCTGAAGCCCCCTACGTCCAGGTACGACAGCCCGTTGATTTGTCCCACGGCCGTGCCGTCCGTGTCGATGTAGATGGTGTCTCGCTCGATGGACTCCTGCACGCGCTCGCGAAGGCGAGAGGCCCGGTGGATCTGGGCGTCGATGGCCCGCTGGACGTGCTCGTCGGTCACGACGTCGGCGTCGTCCTGTCCGGCCCAGTAGTGTGCCTGCTGAACCAGATCGCGCACGCGCTCCACGTGGCCGCTGAGCTTCTCGGTGTCGCTCACGAGGCGGGTGCTACGGTCCATCACGCGGGTCACCGCCGTGCGGTCGAAGGGGCGGAGGTCCTGGTCTGCGATCATCGTGGCGACGAGGTCCGCGTACTGTCCCTCGTGGGCCTCCGTCCGATCGATCTGATCGTCGAAGTCGGCCATGACCTTGAAGAGCCGGTCCATGTCCGGGTCGTAGGCGTCGAGCAGATAGTAGAGCAGTCGGTCGCCCACGACCACGATCTTGACGTCGAGCGGAATGGCCTCCGGCTCGAGCGTGACGGTGCGGATGAGGCCGAGCGCCTGGCCCGGCGACTCGATCTGAATTTCGTCGTTGTGGAGTGCCTGCTTCAGGCCCCGCCAGGCGTAGGGATGGCTCAGCAGCTCGCGCGCCTCCAGGATGAGGTATCCCCCGTTGGCCTGGTGGAGGGCCCCCGACTGAATGAGGTTGAAGTCGGTGACCAGGGCGCCCATCTGGGCAATCTGCTCCACCTGCCCCACGAGGTTCTGATAGTTGGGATTGTCCTCGAAGACGACCGGCGCCCCGTCCGTGTCGCGGTTGTCGACGATGAGGTTGACGCGGTACCGGCGCCAGAAGGCCCCGTCCGGCGGGGACGGTTGCTGACCACCGCCCTGCTGGCCCTGCTGCATCATGGGCTGCTGCGGCTGTTGCCCGCTGTTCTGGGTCGCCTGGACGAACACGTCGACGTTCTCGATGATGTCGTTTCGCACGGCGGCGAGGAAGTCGAGGACGTCCTCGAGGGTGCTGTACTTCTGCCGAAGGGCGTTGATGGACTCGTCGACCGCAAAGGCCGCCATCTCGCGGTTGAGCTCCTCGATGCGCTCGCGGGCCTCCCGCTCGTGTTCGGGCACTTTCCGCAGGATTTGCTGGAGCTCCTCCTGGTACTCGGCGATCTGGTCCTGCACCTGTTCGCGCTCTTCTTCCGGCATCGACTCGATGTTTTCCGGCGCCACGACCTCGCCGTCGCGGATGGGGGCAAAGGCAAAGCCCTGCGGCGTGCGGATGAGGGCAATGTCGTCCTCGCGGGCCCGCTCCTGCAGGTCCTCGAGGGCCGCCTCCTGTCCCTCCCGGACCTCTTCCTGAATCATCTCGCGGCGGGACTGATACTCCTCGCTCTCGAACGCGGCCGGGAGGGTCGTCTTGAGCTCTTCAATGAGCGCATCCATGTCCTCCTTCAGGTCGCCACCGCGGCCCGCCGGAAGCTGGAGCACCTGGGGCTCCCGTTCCTCGTCGAAGTTGTTGACGTAGCACCAGTCGGGTGGGGTCTCCTCGTCGGCGGCCTCGTCGTCGAGCAGGTGCCGGACGAGCTCGCGGCGGCCCGTGCCGGTCGGGCCGAGGGCAAACACGTTGTATCCGTCACTCTCGACGTTCATGCCGAACTCGAGCGCCTCGACCGCCCGGTTCTGACCCACCACCTGCGTCTCGGCGGGGAGGTCGGCGGTCGTCTCGAAGTCGAGCTGCGAAGGATCGAAGCGGGTGCGAAGGACGTCCGAGGCGAGAGCGTCGATCATATACGGATGGGAGGCGTCGGTTCGTTGAGAGAAGGGAGTGGACACCGACGCGGCCGAGTCAGAGAGGGGGCCGCGACCGATACCCGAGGGCGACGTACTATAATAAGGAAACCGACGGTCGGAGTTCGCGGATGCGGTTGCCCTCACACAAACCTCACCCACCGGAAGAATAAAGAAGGGCCGAGGAGGGAAGCAGGGGCCGTCCGTGCCTCGATTCGCCCGCTGAATGCCCGGTCTGTCGGTCCTATTCCCGCCCGAAGAAGAAGTAGAGGATCACGCCGCCGACGGGGAAGAAGATGATGAGGAGCGCCCACACGACTTTGCTGGTAACACTGCGGCCCTCATCGCCCAACAAGTCGAGGAGGGCGAGAATGTCCAAAATAATGATCACCGTGCCGCAGAGGCCCCACTGCGGCTGCGAGAGGCGATCGATGAGGTCCGGGCCGTCGCAGCCGCTCAGGAGCAGCGTCAGGGGCGCGAGAAGGGCGAGCAGGAGAGAAGAAGAACGGGGGACGCGGGAGGGCGACATGAGCACGGAAGGCATTGGGAAAAGGAACGAATGGGGAATCGAAGCGCCCCCCTGACCGGTCCGGAGGGCAATGTCTCACTACCGGACAGTTTCGGTTTGAGCGATGGGCACCGAAAAATCCTCCTCCACCGTCACTCCAGACTTTGATCTGGAGTCCATCCTCTCGAACGGTAGATAGACCTGGCAATCTAGGATTGCCTCGCTCGGGGGCTGGAGTGACGGTGGAAAATCTGGAAATCGGGAGTGCAGTTTGCGGCAGACGTGCTCGTAAAAGGCGACTCCGCAAGGGAAAACCACGGAATCGCCCGAGGATTTTTCGGTGCTCTGTCCAAAGTGTCCGGTAGCGAGGGGCAATGTCGATTCGTGAACGCGGAGCAACATACGAACTCCAGTCGAGAATGAATACTGGTAGAAGAGCAGATGGTTGATCGCGGGGGAGTTTGAGGGGATGGTTTGCGGAGGCGTCGCCCATTCAGGAGAACGGAACCACGATTGGTGCCCGGCACGTTTTCACCGACCCGACGACGGATTCTCTGCGACGCTCTCCTTCTCCACCATGCGCATCGGTCACCTCGATTTCGACGATCGGCCCCTCTTCCTCGCCCCGATGGAGGACGTGAGCGATCCCCCGTTCCGCATCCTCTGCAAGCGGTACGGGGCCGACATGATGTACACCGAGTTCGTGTCCTCCGCCGGGCTGCTTCGGGACCAGGAGCACGAGCACCAGAAGCTCGAGATCTTCGACGAGGAGCGGCCCATCGGCATTCAAGTGTGGGGCGGCGGTATTGAGGAGGTCAGAAATGCCACGCCGATGGTAGACGCCGCCGGGCCGGACGTGATCGACATCAACTTTGGCTGTCCCGTCCGCAAGATCGTGCAGAAGGACGGCGGGGCCGGGGTGCTGCGCAACCTCGACAAGATGCGCAACATCACGGCGGCGGTGATGGCGGAGGCCACCCGGCCGGTGACCGTGAAGACGCGCCTCGGCTGGGACGACGACTCGATCCACATCGTAGAGGTGGCGCGCATGCTGGAGGAGATGGGCGTGGCGGCCCTCACGGTGCACGCCCGCACCCGCGAGCAACAGTATAAAGGCGACGCGCGGTGGGAGTGGCTGCGCACGATCAAGGAGGAGGGCGTGCGCGACATGCCGTTCGTCGGCAACGGCGACGCGCTCGACCCCGAGGCCATCGAGGCGATGTTCGAGCAGACCGGGGTGGACGGCGTAATGCTCGGGCGCGGCGCCCTCGGCAACCCGTGGATTTTTGAGCGGACCAAGACCTACATGGAGACGGGCGAGCTGCCGCCGCCTCCCTCGTGGGAGGAGCGCGTGCAGGTGGTGGCCGAGCATCTGTCCCTCAAGTGCGAGTGGCTGGGCGAGCGCACCGGCGTGCTCGAGATGCGAAAGAACTACAGCAGCTACTTCAAAGGCTTCCGCAATGCCTCCGACTTGCGGCATCAGCTGATGCAGCCGGACACGGAGGAGGGCGTGCTGGAGGTCATGCTCAACTTCAAGCCCGATGCTCCGGACATCCAGGTGCCGTCGGCAAAACTGCCGGAGCAGACCGCCGATCCGGACGCCGTGGAGACGACGAAGCCCGACGTGCCCGACGATCTGCCGTCGCCGGGCGGGGACGGGGCGGACGAGGAGGTGGGGACGAAGACGGCGGAGTTGCCCGAATCGATGGCGGCGTGATTCATCGTACGGGCGGACGCAGATCCCGTTGAGGGTCGACCGGCATGGTTAGTCGGGAATCAGTCGCGGGTCGACGGGCATGGACTCTCCGGACCCGATCTTCACCTTCTCGAACGCCGGATGGGCGGGATTGAGTAGGTAATTGTGGCTGTAAGGGACCACCACCGACGGCACTCGGAGCGCCACCGATTCGTTCTGAGACGCCCAGCGATCCCCCATCTGCTGCGCCGGGGCGGACGGGGGATGACGGTCCCAATCGTTCGGTAGCTCCTCCTCTGACACGGTGGCCACCCTCTCTGTCGAGAGCCTCGCTCGGAAAAACACGTATCGTCGGAGCTGGGCAAAGCGCTCCAGGCCCGTCAGGGTTTCCAACAGGGCCAGAGGAAGGGTTTCGGAGGTGTACACGATGGGGATGCCCGGGCTGTTGAACCGGCCTCCGTGCTGGCGGGCGCCCTCTCCACTGAACGCCGAGCGGGCATATCGTTCGTGGGTGAGACGCCACACCGTGAGGTCGGCCATGACACTGACAAGGGAGATTACAGGAGAGAGGCCGGGCGAGCTCCGGAGGACGGTCGCGGCGAAGACCTAGGAATTATCTCAAAAGACGTCAGCGTACCAGTTTCGGTTTGATTGGGGGCGATCCGTTGCAATGAGTGCCCCTTTTGGAACGCTCTCGACCTCGTTTCTGGGCAACTTGGTCGTTTTGAGACTTAGGCCGGGATTCCGTGCTCGATCCGGCCGAGGAGCCGTTCTGCCTCGCGAGCACCCGGTTCCAATCGGGCAATCGTGAGAGGAACGTGCTCCCCGAGACGCATCTGCGGACGCTTCAGCCAGCGGCGGGCTTCTTCTTCGCTTTCAAAAACATCGATTGCTTTTCGAAAGAGACGGACAATTCGGTAGAGGCGTTCGGACTCGACGGAGGTGAGAACGCCGTTTTCACGTCTGCGCTCGAGGGTCCGGGGCGAGATGCCGAGAAGGGACGCCATCTCTTCAGAGGTGAGATCGAGGCGATCCTCGATTTCGACCAGGAGCAAGGTTGGAAGGCCGTCCTCGATTGAGGCAAGGAGATCAGAGAGCTCCGTTTCTTCGAGTTCATCGAGAGAGTGAGGGCCGGCCTCTTTCGTGGGAGAAGGCATGACACCGCAGGTTGTCAGGGATCGGACGACACAGTGCGTAGTACCCGCATGGGGACCGTTGTGTTGCAGCGTCGTGAACGCTCATCTTTTCACCGGCCGTTTTGGTCCTGTGCAGAACGGTCGGCGACGTGGGAGCGATTCGGATATCCGTCGAACCCAGTGAGGGGCTTCCTGTTCAACGTGTTTGCATTGCGGGCGACCGAGTCTTGCATTCCCATCCCACGACCTCATTTCCAGCCCAAGATCCTGCTTCTATGTCCGACGCCCCCCGCTACTGGACCCCCGAGTTCGTCGAACGCTTCGTTGAGACCATCAACAGCGACGAGGAGTTTCAGGACACGGCCGGCTCCTTCTCCGAGACCGTCGAGCTGCGCTGCCTCGACACGCCCGAGGGGGAGGACGTATCGGCCACCTACACGTTCGAGGACGGCGAGATCGTGGACGTGGACCTCTGGATCGACGAGGCGCCCTCGGAGCAAATGCGGGAGGAGCCGGTGGACGAGGACGCGGTGATGGTGCGGGCCACCGCGCCGTACGACGTGTGGGTGAAGATGGACAAGGGCGAGATGGGCTCGACCGAAGCCATTGCGTCCCCCGACTATCAGATCGAAGGGGCGATGATGCAGATCATGTCCAACATGGGCGTCTTTCGCGGCATGAACAAGGTGTCCGCCAACGTCGAGAAGTCGTACTGAGGGGGGGCGGGGTGCGTGAAACGTGATACGTAATACGTGAGGTGTGAAACGTGATGCGTGAAGCGGGAGGAGGGAGGGGGCAGGGCGAGAACCTCCTCACTCGCCATTCGTCAATCGCAACTCGACCGTACTATGAGTAACGACGACACACCCAGGATCACCGTGACGCGGGGCAAAAAGAAGCGGAGGCGGGAGAGGCAGTCATCCGGCGGATCTGCGTCCGGGGGTGTGCTGCCGGGGCCGATGCAGGTCGTGTCTGGGCTGGTCCGGGGCGCGCGCACGCTGTGGTGGACCGGGCTCGGAGTGCTGTCCGTTGCCGAGGACGCCGGGGCACAGGTGTTCGACGCGCTCGTGGAGGAGGGGACGTCGTGGGAGCAGGCGCAGCGCAAGCGCACTGAGAAGACGGCCCTGCGGGTCGAAGAGCTGTCTAGAAAAGGCGTCCGAGCGGTGGAAGATATCGAGGAGCGAGTGCGTCACGAAGTCCACGTCGTCCTGCACCGCGTCGGCGTGCCGCATCGCGACGATGTGGACGAACTGCGGGATCAGATCGACCTCCTCGCCGAGCGGGCGGACCGCCTGGCCGCCATGATTGCTAAAGACACGGAGACGGGCGACGGAGGGGTGGAGTAGGGTAGGTGCTTATTGGTCCGTCTCGGAATCCAGGTCGTGGGCGAGCCGGTCGAACTCGGCCTCGAAGCCCTCTATGATCGTGTCGGGATCGGGGACGAGGTGCGCGTCGCAGGCGATGCCGAGCCGCACCTCGTCGTTGTAGCTGAAGATGCTGACCCCCAGGCCGATGTGCCCGGCGCGCGGGACCCACGGCATCACGTGTTGCACGCGGCGGCCTTCCATGTGCAGCTGTTCCTGCGGGCCGGGCACGTTCGTCATGACGGCGCTCGCCTTGCTTCCGAAAAACCGGACGGCCGGCTCTTCGATGCCGAAGGGAACGCGCCCAATTCCCTCCAACACGCCCAGGGCCGCGCCCGCTTCGGCCGAGTCTTTGATTGCGTCCATCCGCTTCTTCACCGTCAGCACGCGCTCCAGCCGATCCTCCACGCCCACCGGCAGGTCGAGGTACACGAGGCCGAAGTGGTTGCCCAGCTCGAACGCCTCCTCCGGCGGGCGCAGGTTGACCGGGATGAGCGCGCGGATCACCACCCCTTCCGTCGTCTCGTCGTGCGCCTCGAGATAGTGCCGCAGGGCCCCCGCCACGGCCCCGAGGAGCACGTCGTTCACTTTTGCGTCGACGGCGTGCCCGATGCGCTTCACGGTCGTCAGCTCGAGGGGGCCGGACCACGTGGCCTTTTGGGCCACCTGCAGGTCGCCCTTGAAGGGAGTGTCGGAGTCGCGGCCGAGGAAGACGAACTTTGAGAGGGCCGCCCCCAGGCTCAGGCCCTGCTTGACGCGGCGACGGCCGTGCGACGGCCGCAGAATCGACTCGACGCCTTCTGCCAGCAGTCGGCGTCCGGCCGCGGCGGTGGTCTTCACGGCTCGCCACGATCCCCGCACGACGCCCGGAAGGAACGAGGACGATGAACTCGACTCCGTCGTGTTCGGGAAGCGGACCGGGTCGAAGTGCTCGTCGGTGAGGGAGAGCAGCACCTTCACGAGGGCGATGCCGTCGCCGATACAGTGGTGCAGGCGGACGATGACGGCGCTGCCCCCGAGGTAGTCCTCGATCAGCTCCATGTGCCAGAGGGGCTTCGATCGGTCGAGGGGCTCGCTCATCAGCTCGCTCACGCGGGCCTTCAGCTCCGGCTGAGCGGCGTCCCCGGGCAGGGCGGCTCGCTGCACGTGCCGGTCGAGGTCGAAGTGCGGGTCCAGCTCCCAGTGGGGTGTGCCCTCGGGGTCGCGCACCCGCTGACGAAACCGCGTGAATCCGAGCAGCCGCTCCTCGAGCACGTCCTTGAAGGTGTCGACGTCCATCGGATCGTCGAGCACCAGAACCGCCGTGATCGTCATCAGGTTCGTCGGGTCGCCGATGTGCAGCCACGTGGCATCGACGCCGGACAGCGGTTCGTGCGTCTTCATTGCGGGAACGGGCGGAACGAGTGAGGCGGAGAGGACCCAGGAGAGCAGAGGCAGGAACGTCCTCACGGCGTCAGCCCCCGGTGTGGACGTCCCGGCGCGCCCCCTCGGAACGGACGGGAGGTGATATGGAGCCCGAAGGGCCCAAGTTCGGAGCCTGCACTGATTTTCGTCCGCGTGTCCGGGGCGGCCCCTCCACACGTCATTTCGTCACGTCGGAAATTCGAATGCGGATTCGAGGCCGGCAACTTGCTGCGACCGATGCTACTCAAGTTCTACGAAGGCGAGTCCGTTGTTCGGGTTCATCGGCACGACCAGCTGGTTTGCCTCGGGGTCGTGGCACATCGACGCGGCGCTCGGGATGTTCTCGGCGATGAGTTCGGCCGGCTCCCCGGGCCGAATGCGCGAGATGCCACCCTCGGCCACGCTGCTGGTGTACTTCGTTCCGTCCTCCATGATGACGAGCCCGTCACCGCCCGGCTGCGCGGCCGTTTCCGTCTTCACCAGCTCACCGTCCCGGGAGAACGTCAGCACCTCGTCGTTTCCGTAGTTCACGACGACGATGTTGCCGTCCGGGTCGAAGCCGATGCCGTTGGGCTTATTGAGCGGGTCTCCCTGCGCGAAGACCGAGGTCGTGCCGTCCGGCGCAATTTCCCAGACCCGCCACGTCGCAGGATCGGGGTCCTCTCCCATGTCGCCCGTCTGGGTGACGTAGATCGTGCCGTCGTCTGCGACCTCGATGTCGTTGATCCAGGGCGAGTCGTCGATGCGAATCTCGCCGGTGGGCGCGCCGGTCTCCAGGTCGAACTGCCGGACGACGGCCACGCTCGGGTCGTCCTCGCTCGTCCCGCCGTCCCGATCGGCGAGGTGAAGGGATCCGTTGGCAATGTCGCTGCCCAGCGGATGGTTCAGCGTGAGGGGCGGGTCCAGGTCGGCGCGCGCGGAGGGGGGCTGCACGCCGATCCAGCGGGGTGTGTGGACCGAGCCGTCGTGGTTGATGAAGGAGATCCAAGCGTCGTTGGTGCGGACGCTCTGGGGGGCGCCGCGGTTGGGCACCACGAGGACGTCCCGCTCCGAGTCGTAGGTGCAGCTCTCCGCGGAGTAGATGGCACCGTAGACGGTGACGTTCGAGGATGCCGGCTCGAATTCTGCATCGCCCCCGGGGGAGGCGGGCACGCCGACCGGGTTGCCGACGGGGTAGGACGATGGTTTGTCCTGGGCACGTGCAGGCCCGGCGGAGAGGCCGATGAGTACAGTGATTATGATCGTGAGGGAGAAAAGTCGTTTCATGGGTCGCCTAGATTTTGTCGTTATCGAAGTGTAGGGAAATCCTTAAAGTAAAGGCGCCTCGACGGGACGCCTTTACGCTTCTTTAGGTTGATACGGGGACATCGTGCTGGTCCATGTGTAGCTCATCGGCCCGTGCGCTCCTCCAGTTCTTCCGGGTAGCGGGCCTCGACGATCTCGGTGTTCTCCAGTACGTCCTCAGTGGCACGGAGGTCCTCGGCCGAAAGCTCGAAGTCGACGGCCCCGATGTTGTCCTGGAGGGACGACAGTGTCGTGGTGCCCGGAATCGGGACGATCCACGGCTTTTGGGCCAGTACTCACGCCAGCGTGATTTGTGCAGGAGTTACATTCTTTTGGTCTGCAATTTCGCCGAGCAGATCGACCAGGTCCTGATTCGCCTTCCGGGTCGTGTCGACGCCGAGCCCGAGGGCCGGCATCTCGACGTTGTTGTACAGGGTGAGACGAGGATTTGTGGTCGGCATAGGAGAACGCCTCGACGGCCGGATACGAGGTGGGATACGACGATCCGTCCCACTTCAGCCGGGAGTACAAGCGGCTCTTCGGGGACCCGCCGATGCGGGACGTGGAACGGCTGCGTGAAGCGACGGAAATGGACTCGAGCTAACCCCGTTCGTGATGAGCGGACGTTTCATTTCGGCCGGCCGTCTCCGGGGCCTCGGTGATCGTCTCGGTCCGGCGATCGACACGAAGAAGATGTGCGTTTACGCGTACTCTGCGGCCTGTCGCACGCGTCGGTAGAGGGCCGTCAGGCCCTTCCGCCGCTGCAGCCCCACCTGGTCCGCCCATCCCAGCTGCTCGAGCGGATCGTCCGGGGCGG
>CAZCUZ010000053.1:0-19474 GCA_964502085.1 uncultured Salinivenus sp.
CGGACTGTCCGTGGACAGGCACGGAGGCGAGCCCGATTGAGAGCAGGACGGCGGACAGGAGTCCAGCCGCGACGCGACCGGGAGAGAGGGAAGGGGGCGTCATGGGGCGTGAGAAGAAACGACTGGGAGAGGGCTTCGTGCGATGACGCGCGAATCTGTGGATTCGAGCATTTTCCTGTTCAAAGAAGGGGACTGCAGTCGAGAAAAATGTACTCTTTAAGAGTCTGTTTTAATTTATGCCTCGAGCTGCGAGCGGTCTCGAATGGGCTGCAAATCGGTCTCGTCGTCGACAAGTAGATCCACTACGTGCCTCCTCCTCGACCGATTTTCGCCGGATCGATCCTCGCTCTCGCGATACGATTCAAAATCAAAACAGACTCTAAGAGGCGTCTTCGCACAGTTCGGGAGATACTCCCAGCACCTTCTCGACGCCCTCCGGACAAAATAACCGTATTCCCCAGGGATTTGCGTGAGCTCACGTGGGGGACGGGACGCTGAGACTACCGAGGAGGGTCGGTTTGGAGGCGCCGGTCACGGACGGCAGGTTCGTCGGGACGCCGTTGACGGTTTCGTGGGCGAGGACCGCAAAGCAGAGTGCCTCTTTGGCGTCGGGGTCGAGGCCGTAGTCGGAGGCGGGGCGGACCGGAATGGGAGAGAACGCATTTTCGATCATCTGGATGAGCGTGTCGTTGTGCACGCCCCCGCCGGAGACGATGAGGACGTCGATGGACTGCTCCGGACGGACGTAGCGGGCGTAGCCCTGGTAGACGGACGCGGCGGTGAGGAGGGTGGCCGTGGCCATGAGGTCCTCGTCGGAGAGGCCGCGAGAGCGGGCTGTCCCCATCAGGCGGTCCACGTAGTCGGAGCCGAACGCCTCTCGTCCGGTGGACTTCGGCGGTTCGCGATGAAAGTAGTTTGCACTCAAGAGGTCGGCCAGCAGGTCGTGGTCCGCGGTGCCAAGGGCGGCGTGCCGACCGTCGCGGTCGAAGGGGGCGTCGTAGAGCCGGTCGGCGAGGGCATCGATCACCATGTTGGCGGGCCCCGTGTCGAACGCGCGCACGTCGGTCGGATCGCCGCCGGCCGGGAGGAGGGTCAGGTTGGCGATGCCGCCGAGGTTTAGGAGGCCCCGGCTCTCATCCGGGTCGGTGCAGGTCACGTAGTCGAAGTAGGGGACGAGCGGGGCGCCCTGGCCCCCGAGGGCGAGGTCGGCCGGCCGGAAGTCGCCTATCACCGGGACGTCGAGTCGGTTGGCGAGGGTGGAGGGGCAGCCGATTTGGAGAGTGGCGCGCACGTCGGCGCCGGCACAGTCGGCCGGATCGGGGAGGTGATGGACGGTCTGGCCGTGCGAGCCCACGAGGTCGAGGTCGGAGCGGGAGCAATCGGCCGTCTCCAGAAGCCGATCTACGGCGTCGGCGTACACCTCTGCCAGGCGCACGTCGAGGCGAGTCAGGTCCTGGACCGAGGACTGCTCGGCGGACGAGTTCCGCCGGAGCAACGACGAGAGTGCCTCGGGATAGGGGCGATGGAGGAACGCCTCCGTCTCGATCGCCAGCGCCGGGCCGCTTCCGTCCAGCCGGGCGAGAACGGCGTCCACACCGTCGAGGGAGGTGCCCGACATCAGGCCGCAGACGAGGCGGGACGACTGGCTGCGAAGCTGGAGAAGTTGGTCCATGGACGTGCAGATCGAAGCCCGAAAAGGAGGAGAGGGGCGTTTAGGAACCGTTGCTCTGCTGCGCTGCCGCTTCGGCCTGCTCGCGCATTTCGGCGGCTTTTTCGAGGTATTCGCGGGCCTGATCCGGTTCCTGCGAGGCCAGCTTCACGTAGATCTGAGCGGCCTTTCGGTACTCGTCCTGTCCCTCGTGGATGCGAGCGAGGGTTTCGGACACGATATCGTCGACGTCGTTCTCCAGGTCGGGAGGGGGCACGTCGTCCACATCGGGGTCGGGCTCGATCTCGGCCGACTCCAGTTCGTCGATGAGCCGATCGAGGGTTTCGTCCTCGTTTCCCAACTGTCCCACCCGCGTTTCCGGAGTCTCGTCCGACTCGGGGGCCGTGGAGGAGGGGTCGGCGCGAGACGAGGCCGAGTCCTCCGTCCGTTCCGGACGCGAGCCGCCCCGGCGGGCCTCCTCTTCGGCCCGGCGCCGCAGTTGCTCGAGTTCGGAAGCAGCCTCGGGGGCGGTAGAGGGGGCGCCCTCGTCCTCTTCCTCCGGCTCGGCAGCGTCCTCCGGAGTCGGTTCGGGGGATTGAGAGGGCACCTCGGTGTAAAACGGAGCCGCCTCCTCGGCCTCCTCGTCCCGGTCGAGTTGACGGAGCACGCGGGCTTTTCCCTTTTGCCCGACCGGACTGTTGGGCATGAGGAAGCGTACGTTTTCCCAGGTCTTCAGGGCCTGTGTCCACCGGTGCTTTGCCTCGTAGGTGCGCGCCAGGAGGACGTGGGCCGTGAGGTGGGCCGGAAGCTCCTCAATTTTCCGCTCCAGTGTCGCAATGGCCGCATCCAGGTTCTCTTCCTGGAGGTGATCAAATGCATCCTGGAGGTCAGGGACAGCCATGAGCGCGGAGAGGGAACGGGGGCACGTGAAGAGAGAGCGGAGAGGAAGTCGAGGAGGTTATAAAACGTACAGTGCAGCCGGATGGATTGAAAGACGCGCGCAGTGCTTCGCCATTGCGGATTTCATGTGTTTGTGCCGCGAGGACACCGCGCAATGTGACCTCGTCGTCCGCGAGGGCGTCATCCGGCGTGACTGCAGGGCTACGCCTGGGCGGGGGCGGCCCGGCGCACGGAGAACACCTGCCGCAGGTTGGAGACGGTGACCAGCAGGAAGCCGGCGGCAAAGAGGGCCTGGAAGGGGATGGCCGCCCACTCTCCCAGGGCAATTACGGCGCCGAGGCCGGCCGTGCAGTAGACGGCCAGGAGGGCTTCTCCCCACACCACCGTCGGCAGCTCCGCGACGGCGTACCGGCTCCTCCACCATCCGTCGTCGGGGGTATGTCCGTATTTGGGTGTACGGATGAAGGCGGTGTCGGTGCCGCGGAGGGCCTGCCAGACGGCATTGGTGTTGCTAAGCGACAGGCCCATGGTGCCGGCCATGAAGACGGGGAAGAGACGCAGGCGACGGCCCCAGTCCGGATAGAGGCGCCGCTGTGCAAAGAGCTGCGCCAGAAAGAAGCCCACGAACCCGACCAAGCCGAAGCCGATCGCGGCGAAGTACAGCGCCCCGGGCCCGTGGCCGATTCCCTTCAGAAGAAGGAGGGGGGCGTGGGTGAGGGCAGCGAGCAGGATGAACGGAAAGGCGAGGTGGGCCGAGAGGTGAAACGTGCCTTCGAGCTTTACGCGCCACGGTTCGTCGGAGCGCCAGAGGCGCCCGGTTAGCTTCAGGGCCGTTTCGATGCCGCCCTTCGCCCATCGAAATTGCTGAGACCGGAGGGCGTTCATGTCGGGCGGAAGTTCGGCGGGCACCTCGGCGGTGGGAACGTACTTGAGCGTCCACCCCCGGAGCTGGGCACGGTAGCTGAGGTCGAGGTCTTCGGTCAGCGTGTCGTGCTCCCACCCTCCGGCGTCTTCGATGCAGGTGCGCCGCCAGACGCCGGCCGTGCCGTTGAAGTTCGTGAAGCAGTCGGACCGCTGGCGCACGTGTTGTTCGAGGGCAAAGTGCGCGTCGAGCCCAAAGGCCTGGACCTGCGTGAGGAGGGAGTCGTTCCGATTGAGGTGGCCCCATCGGGCCTGCACCATGCCGAGGGTGTCGTCCTCGAAGAAGTGGGGCATCATGCGGCGCAGGAAGTCCGGATCGGGCACGAAGTCGGCGTCGAAGATGGCCACAAAGTCGCCGCGGGCGAGGCGGAGGCCGTTGGCGAGGGCCCCGGCCTTGTAGCCGGTCCGGTCGTCGCGGCGGACGTGGACGACGTCAACGCCCTGTTCCTGCCAGTAGCGTACCCGTTCGGCGACGCGGTCGACCGTCTCGTCGGTCGAGTCGTCGAGGACCTGAATCTCGAGCTTGTGGCGCGGATACTCCAGGTCGACGCAGGCGTCGATGAGGCGGTGGGCCACCTCTGCTTCGTTGTAGAGGGGGAGCTGGATCGTCACGACGGGCCACTCGTCGCTCGGGTCGGGAAGAGCGTCGGGGTCGGGCACTGGGCCCTCGATCAGCTGCTCGTCGGCGGCGTGGAAGAGGGCCAGCCACAGCAGATTGCCTCCATACGCCGTGAGCACCGCGATGGCGACGGCGTAAAGCGCCGGAATGGCAATGTCGAGGACGGCGAGCATGACCCGAAGAGTTTTGGGGATGGGAGTTTGGGGTGTGGGTGTCAACGTGAATGTCCCCATCCACCCCACATTCCCAAGTGCAGTTACCGGTTTCGCCCGTAGGTTTCGTGGCTCGACACCCAGTCGGACGCCGAGATGGCGGCGCCGAGCGACAGTTCACCGGCCAGGGCGGCGCTCGCCACAATTTCCGCAAACTTCTCGACCTTTCCCGCCCCGTAGCAGCCCATGATGTCGAGGCACTCGCGCTGCGTGGCCAGGCCCGTGCCGCCCCCGTACGTGGCCACGATGAGCGACGGGATGGTCAGAGACATGTAGAGGTCACCCGCCTCCGTCACGTTCGTGTAGAGCACACCGGCGGACGACTCGGCGACGTTGGCGACGTCTTGGCCGGTCGCGATGAACAGGGCCGTAATGGCGTTCGGCGAGTGGGCGCCGTTGTTGTGAGCCCCGGACAGAAAGGCTCCCACCGTCGACACGTTCCAGTGGTGGTGCAGGCTTTCGGGATCGACGCGCATGTGTTCGATCAGAATGTCCCGGTCGATCGTCGCCTCTGCGGTCACCCGCTTCCCGCGCGTGTTCATGACGTTCACCTGCGAGGCCTTTTTGTCCGTCGCAAAGTTCGACTCCAGATAAAAGTGCTGCACCTCGTGCGGATACTGGTCGAGAATCCAGCCGCAGGCCGTGAAGGTGGCCCGGCCCACCATGTTCTGGCCCGCCGCATCGCCCGTCTCGTAGTTGAAGCGGAGGTACGCGAAGTGATTCGAGAGGTACTGGTCGACGTGGAGCAGCTTGGCGACACTGGAGGTCGATTCCGCCTGCTCCCGAATTTCGTCGAGGTGATTGTCGACCCAGTGGGTGAAGTCGCGGGCCTCGCGGGCGTCGTTGAAGACGAATACCGGCGCTCGTTGCATGGCGTCGTCCACGACGGTCGGCTTTACGCCGCCGCTGAGGTTGCACACCTTGATGCCGCGGTTGTAGGAGGCCACGAGCGTCCCCTCCGAGGTGGCGAGGGGAATGAGGACGTCGTCCTGGGCGTGCTCGCCGTTCACCGTGAGGGGACCGGCAAACCCGAGCGGAATCTGGGCGACACCGGTAAAGTTTTCGACGTTGCCCCGACAGCGGTCGGGGTCGAAGGAGTAGTGGGGGATGTGGTCGAGCGACGTGTCGCTGTAGGTTGCGACGAACTGCTGTCGTTCGTCGATGACGGCCTGGCTGTAGTTGTCGTCCTCGTCCCGCGGGATGCGCTGGAGGGCCTCGTCCTGTGCCGAGATCGCGTCTTCTACCGCAAAACGGAGTTCGCCGAAGGGCCGGGCTCGGAAGAAGAGTTCGATGTCGTGTTTGCCGGTGTCCAGCGCCGGACGGTCGAGCCGCAGGTGCAGGGTGCGTTTGAGCGGAAACTCGACGGGGGTGTCGGGCGAAATTTCATTGGCCGCGTACGTTTCGCCGTCGCCCATAAAGAGGTGCACGTCCCGTTGCGGCACCGACTCTCCGTCGATCTTTACCGCACTGAGCTCCGTGAGCGTCGCGTCCTTGAGCCGGTTTTTAAGGGCAAACTCGACCCCCTGGTCGGTATTTTCGAGGCTCCCGAAGGTGTAGAGCTGCTTCAGGAGGGCGCTGGGGACGAACATGGGAGGAGGGGTGGCCGAAAGAGAGACGCGCAACGGAATCGATAGGCCCTCTACGAGGAGGGGCGCGGTGGGTTCGCGTCGGGGTCAGTCCTCCTCTGCGGGGGCAAACCGAACGTGAAGCCACTCGTCGTCGAGCGTGTGATCCGCGAGGGAGAAGTAGCTCAGGAAGTTGGGCAGGAGGTAGTTTCGGCGCTGATTGGCGACCTGCACCACCAGCTGGTCGCCGCGATGTCGGACGTCGACCGTCTCGTCCTCCACGAACGGCAGGCGGATGTCGAGGACGTAGCTCGTCCCCTCCTCCCGCACCCGAAACGTGGGTTTGTCGTACAAGACGGCCGTCGGGTCGCCGTCGTCGTACATCGCGTCGGCAATGCGGTCGAGCCGGTCGGTCCCGAACACGTCGGTTCCCAGGTGGGGCACCCGGAGGATGGGCAGGGGACTGAAGCTCTGGTCGATCGTCTCCAGGTAGCGGCGCTGGGAGGTCACGTAGTCGGAGAAAAAGGAGTTGTCCGGGACCTGTTCCTCCGGGAGGATCCGGTTGGCGACGACGCTGTCCACCGCGTAGCCGTAGAGCTGCAGGTACGTGTACGCCCGGCGGGCCTCTTCGATCACCATCTTTTCGGGAGTCGTGACCAGGCGAATGGACGTGGTCTCCGGCGTGGCCAGCACGTCCTGAATGCGTTCCAGCTTTTCGAAAATGACCTCCAGCTCCTCGTACCCTTTGTCCAGCGGAATGCCCGTGGTTTTGCGGACGCCGAAGCCGAGGGACTTGAAGGCAAATTTCTGAAAGGGAAACGCCTTCGCCAGCCACCACTGCGTCACCTGCGGGAGCGTGAGGAGCGTCAGGGTCTCGCCGGTCGGGGCACTGTCGACCACGATGAGGTCGTAGTCCTCCTCCCGGACGGCCTGCTCGAGCCAGAGCAGCACCGAGCCCTCGTTCATGCCGGGCAGGGCCGCCATCTCCTCCGCCGCGATCTGGTCGACCCCCTGCCACCGAAAGACGGTGAGCATCAGCTCTCGCATGTGGCCCCAGTACGTCTGCATCGAGTAGTAGAGGTCCACCTCCTGCGCAAACAGGCCGTCGGCGACCTCCTGTGCCTCGGGGCCGAGGGGGCGGTCGAGCGCGTCGGCGAGGCTGTGGGCGGGATCGGACGAGAGGATCAGCGTCTTCTTGCCCTGCCGGGCGGCCCGCTGTGCGGTGGCGGCGGCACAGGTCGTTTTGCCGACGCCCCCTTTTCCGGTGAAGAGCAGAATTCGGGGGCCGATGTTTGGGGCTGCACCGTCGTTGCCTGTCGGGAAGAGCATGGGACGCGAGCAAGTGACGGGAAGACGTGCGAGGGGGCTCGAGCGGGCGATGCAGTGCTCGGACCCCGATCGGTTCCCCCGCCGTTTGGAGGGGCTCCGGGGGACGAGGGGTGAGCGAATCAGACGAGCAAACGTTCCGGGGGGGGGACGAGCAAACGACTCAGCTTTGTGAAAAGCCCATGTGCGGTTGTGGAGGGGGGCACTGCTCGTAAGATTACGAAACTGTTAACTGCGTCGTTGTTTGGGAACGTGTGCCTCCGATTTATGAATACATTTCGCTATTTTCTGGCGGGCGTCCTCCTTCTGATCGCCGGAGCGGTCCCGTCGCACGGGCAAGAGGTGGAGGTGGGCGGACGCGCCTACCTCGATTACTTCTACAACGTGACCGCGCCGGATGCGGCCGCCGAGGATCTCCACGGCTTTCGGTATCGACGTCTCTACGTGACGACCGATTTTGTGCTGTCCGAGGATTTTAGCGGGCGGGCCCGACTCGAGGCGGACGAGGGCACAGCGGGACGGCCCGTCGTCAAGGATCTCTCGCTCACGTGGGCGTACGGGGGAGAGCACGCCGCGACGCTGGGCATTACGCCGCCGCCGGCCTTTGAGCTTGCGGAGGACGTGTGGGGCTATCGCAGCCTCGAAAAGACAATTCTGGACCTGGAGGGCCTCGTCCGCTCGCGGGACTTCGGCCTGCGGCTCGACGGGCCTGTGACGGAGGGCGGGGCCGTGCGGTACGCCGTCATGTACGCCAACAACCGGACGGTTGAGCCCGAGACCGATCCGTACAAGCGGGTGTACGGGCAGATTGAGGTGCGGCCCACCGCGCGGCTCTCGTTTTCTGCGGGGGGTGATTACGCTGGCTACGGCGACGAACGGGACCACGCTACGCGCCTGTCGGCGTTCGGCGGGTACTCGGCGGAGCGGTACCGCGTGGGCCTCGAAGGATATTGGTTTCGGCTCGCGAGAACCGACGGTACGGCACGCACGGATCTCGGCGCGAGTCTCTTTGGGGCCGTACAGGTGGCGCCGCGGTGGGAGGTGGTGGGGCGGGTGGATCGTAGTCGGGAGACGGGAGGCGGCCCGGATCGGTACGACACCCTCCTTCTCGGCGGGGTGGCGTTTCAGCCGCATTCCGGCGTGTGGCTCATCCCCAACCTTCGGCACCGAGCTCGGGGGGAAGGCGGGGATGAGACGACCGTACGGGGAACCGTCCGAGTACAGTTCTGATCGTGGAGTGTCATTTCTCAGATGAGCGGACTGCTCCGAAACGAATCGAGGGACCAGGGGCCGGCCCCCGCGAGCGACAGCACGAGGGCCCCGAGCAGCAAGGCCCAGTCCGTGCGGGCGGCGTGCAGCACGGCCCAGAAGCCGTAGGTGTCCATCTCCCGGACGCCGAAGGGGCCGAATCCGTGGCCGAGCAAGATGGGGAGTTTCGTCGTGAAGAGGGCCCCGAGCATGATGGCGATGAGCGGGACGGCGGCCCAGCGCGTGTACAGCCCGATGAGCAGAAGCACGCCGCAGGTGACCTCGATGAGCCCCACGCCGTACCCGAAAAATTCGGGGGCGGGAAAGCCGATGTCGGCAAAGCGTCCCGGACCGCGGAGGGCAGGCAGGAGGAATTTCTGAAGACCTTCGGAGACGAAGATGGTGCCCACCATGACGCGAACCAACGGCATGACCCGGAGGGCTCGGCGAGCGTCCGCGGAGGAGAAAGGCATGGGAGTCGAAAAATTAGTGGGGAGGGTGGGGCCCTGGTGTGGGGGCGGGGTGTGTTCTCGCGAAAATGATCGGAACGGTATCGTTCCGAACGCCACACGATAAAAAGTACAACGGAGGACGATTCGTCTCAATCGTTGTAAAGGTCGGTCGTTCGAAGGGAACTCGCAACCGAACCGTTGCAGTATGGGAGCCTGGACGGGTTCCCTTCAAGATCGGCGAATTCCCGCTTTGTCGGCAGAACGGACTCGGAACGGGACGGTGTCACGAGGAGGGAAAGAATTGGAAGGAGACCGGGAGGAGTTATCGGGTAGACGTCCACTCGTCCGGGAGAATCTCCACCAGTTTGTGCGAGCCGGTGATGAGGAGAGCGTCTTCCGGTTGAGCAAGGTGCTGAAAATCGGTCAAGGCGTCCGACAGAGGGCGAGGATCGAGGACCGTGACCCCGTGCGCTCGGAGCGTGTCGGCGATCTGTTCGGGGGGCAACGCCCGGACGGTGTCGATGGGGATGGGCGTGACCTGTGCGTTCCGTTCGGCCAGGAGGTGGGCCACCTGGGGCAGGTTCTTTCCCTCGACGGCGTTGAGGCACACGTACAGGACGCCGCCGCGGTCGGTGAGGGCCCGGTCGAGGGTGCGAAGCCCGGCGTCGATCCCGGGCGGGTTGTGGGCCACGTCCACGACGATGAGGGGCCGCTCCTGGAGTACGTCGAGTCGTCCCCGAAAGCCCGTCCGTGCGCGGACGTCCCGCAGACCCTCGTAGACCGGATCGGGGCGGGCCTGCACGGCGGGCACGACGAGCTCGGCGGCCCGCAGGGCGAGGGCGGCGTTGACCTGCTGATGGGTGCCCGCGAGGGAGACGTGAATCCGGTCGTAGGATCGGAGGGGCGTTTCCACGTCGATGACGCTGCCGGTCAGGTCGCTGTACGGGGCCCACCACGACACCTCGTCGTGCAGGTCGCGGAAGGGGGCGTTGCGGTCGGCTGCGACCTCGGCGACGGCCGCCCGAGCCTCGTCCTGCGTGACGCCGGAAAGCACAGGAGTGTCGGGTTTGATGATGCCCGCTTTTTCCCGGGCAATCGCCGGGAGCGTGTCTCCGAGGAGGTCCGTGTGGTCGAGGTCGATGTTCGTGATGACGGCGAGCGCCGGGCGGAGCACGTTCGTGGCGTCGAGCCGACCGCCGAGTCCGACCTCGATCACGGCGAGGTCGACGTTTTGTTCGGCGAAGTAGCGAAAGGTGAGGGCCACGGTCAGTTCGAAGAAGCTCGGTTCCACCCGGTCGAACAGGGTGCGGTACCGGTCGATCGTGTCGGCGAGCCACTCACGGGGAGCGGGTGTGCCGTTTACGCGCATCCGCTGCTCGACGTGCGTGAGGTGCGGGGAGGTGTGCAGGCCCGTCTTGAGGCCGGCGGCGGTGGCAATGGCGGCGGTCATCGAGGCCACCGATCCCTTGCCGTTGGTGCCGGCGACGTGAACGGTCCGGAGGGCCTCGTGCGGGTGGTCCAGGCCCTCCATCAAGGCCTCGATGCGCTCGAGGCCGGGCTTGCGCGCTTCGTCGCCGACGCTGCCGTACCGGGGCAGCCCGAGGAGGTAGTCAATCGCGTCTTGGGGCATTCGGGGAAACGGAGGAGCGTGAAACGTCGAGGCGCCCCGGGGGGACGCCGGTACGAAGAGACAGATCTACGTCGAAGCGGGGGGCTCATCGTCCGAACGGACAGTGATACGGCGTCGGTGAGGGCCTTCGTGAGAGAGGGACAGTCGAATCGTGTCCGGGGGCAGGAGGTCGTCCACGCGGTTGGCCCACTCGATACAGGTGATCCCGTGGCCGTGGACGTACTCCTCGAAGCCCAGTTCGACGAACTCGTCGGGGGTCTGGATGCGGTAGGCGTCGAAGTGGTAGAGCGGGCGGCGGCCGTCCTCGTAGGTGTGGAGGATGGTGAAGGTCGGGCTGCGAACGGTCGACGGCGAAATGCCGAGGCCGGTCGCGATGCCCTTCACGAGCTGCGTCTTTCCGGAGCCCAGGTCCCCGTAGAGGCCCACGACGCGTCCCGGCGCGAGGCCGTCCGCCAGCGATGCCCCGAGCGACTGGGTCTCCTCCTCCGATTTCGTCGTAACCGGAAGCAGGGAGGAAAGCCGATCGGACGTGGAGGCGGGAGGCGTCGTCATGAGACCTGCTTTTCGTGGACGGAGATGAGGGGGCGATGGCGAACCGGGTTACGACCGGGGAGTGAGCGTGGCGATCGGCAGGATCATCTCCTGCGGCGACGCCCCGCCGTGCTGCAGGGTGTCCCGGTACAGGTTTTCGTAGTGGTGGAAGTTGGTGGGGTACACGAAGTAGAAGTCCTCCTTCGCAAAAATGTAGTTCGTGTTCATGCCGTATCGCGGCAGGCCGAAGTCTTCGGGGTCCTGAACGTAGATGGCGTCTTCCTCGTCGCACTTCAGATTGCGGCCGTATTTGTAGCGCAGGGCCGTCGAGGTTTCGCGATCACCGATGACTTTGGTGGAGTGAAGGCTGCGAATGGCGCCGTGGTCCGTCGTGAGCACGACCGTGCAGTCGGTGTCGGCCAGCGTGCGCAGGCTCTCGTAGAGCCACGAGTGCTCGAACCAGGTGCGGGTGAGGGCCCGGTAGGCTTCCTCGTCCGGCGCCAGTTCCTTGAGCACGTCCGAGTCGGACCGGCTGTGCGCCAGGATGTCGATGAAGTTGACCACGACGGCACTCAGGTCGTGCTGCGTCAGGTTGGTGGCTTCCTCGGCGAAGGATTGTCCCTGCTCGCCGGTGATGAGTTTGTCGTAGCGGAGGCTGAGGTCGCCGTGGTGGTGGCGGTCGAGCTGGTCGTGGAGGAGGGCTTCCTCGTGCTGGTTGCGGCTGTGCTCGTTTTCTTCGTCCGACGCCCACGCCCCGGGAAACCGGTCGACGAGGTCGGCGGGGAGGAGGCCGCTAAAAATGGAGTTTCGAGAATAGGGGGTGGCGGTGGGGAGGATGCTGTAGTAGAAGTCGGTCTCAATGGCAAAATGGGGGTGCATCAGCTCTTCGAAGGCGCGCCACTGGTCGTAGCGCAGGCAGTCGATCACGAAAAACACGACGGGCGTGTCTCCGAGCTCGGGAAGCACGAACTGGGGGATGACCTCGTGGGAGAGGGGCGGTCGATCCTCGTCGGGGGACGCATCCGCCCGAGCGATCCAGTCGGCATACCGCCGCTCGATAAAGGAGCCGAATTCTCGGTTGGCCTCCTCGAACTGGTCCTGAAAAACCTGGCGGGCACCCTCGTCCTCCGTCAACTCGAGGTCGTAGTGGACCAGCTTTTGGTAGAGGGACGTCCAGTCCGCGTGGGAGAGCGGCTCGCGCAGGGTCGCCGAGATTTCGTTAAAGGACTGCAGGTATTCCTGCGACAGCGTCTCTTGCCGAAGTTGCGACTGTTCGAGGAGGCGTTTGCAGGTCAGCAGAATCTGACTCGGATTGACGGGCTTGGTGAGATAATCGCTGATCTGATTGCCCAGGGCTCGTTCCATGAGGTCTTCCTCCTCGCTTTTGGTGACCAGCACCACGGGCAGTTCCGGGCGGACGTTCTTGATGCCCTCCAGCGTCTCGAGGCCGTCCATGCCGGGCATTTGCTCGTCGAGGAGCACGACGTCGAACGGAGTTTCCCGGACGAGGTCGACGGCGTCGGCTCCGTTCGAGGTCGTCTCCACCTCGTAGTGTTTGTTTTCCAGAAACATGACGTGGGACCGGAGCAGGTCGATCTCGTCGTCTACCCAAAGAATTCGCGGGGGACTCATGAGAGGGAGGCGTTCAAAGCGAGGGAAAAAATCGAGTCGCGTTGAGCCGGCGGGAGCAGGACGGGCTCCGGTCCCGCCCCGACGGCGCCGAACGGATCGTCAGGGAGATGCGCGTCCGGGCGGCCACACGAGAGCGCCGTCCGGGCGGACGTAGCCGAGGCGTCCGTCGGGAAGGTGGACGGGGGCTCGACCATTCCGAAAATCGCCGGCCCACTCGAAGCGAGGGGGGATGACGGTCGTGCCCTCGCGGTCCACGTATCCCCAACCGTCGGCCGTTCGGATGCGGGCCCGGTTCTCTGCAAAGTATCTCGGCTCCGAGGGGGAGGGAGGCACGTAGGTGGGGCGATCGGGGTTCGTCGTTCCGGAGTCGCTGTCGGGAGCGTTCAGATCGATCGAGGAGGCGAAGGCGTCGGGGGCAGTCGAGGGGACGTGAAACTGAGGGGGGATGACGACGGTGCCCGTTCGGTCGATGAAGCCCCAGAGGCTGTCGGGGCGGACGGGGGCCAGCTCGTCGGCGAAGGAGTGGGCATCCGCAAAAGTCGGGGGAATGACCACGGTTCCGGTCGGGTCGACGTATCCGAACTGGTCCTTCTGCCGGACGAGGGCGCGGTCTCCGACGAAGGAGTGTGCCCGGTCGAACTGCGGCTCGATGGCGAGGGAGCCAGCTCTCGTGACGTACCCCCATTCGCCGTTGTGCTCGACGGGGAACAGGGCGCTCGGATTTGCCTGATCGTCGAGGGCCGGCTGCGACACGTCTCGGCAGCCCGTGCCGGCGAGCAGGGCGACAGTGAGCAGAACGAACGGAACCGAGCGCAGTGAGAACGTCATGGGGTTAGGCAGATCGGTCCAGGACACCCGGGAGATTGTTCTGTACCCGTCGGCCGGCGAAACGTTCGAGGACGGGGACCGTGCTCAGTTTTCCAGAGGGCGCGAGAATCCGTGTCGACGCGGTACGTCCGGGCGACCCGCGGGCCAAAATCATTCTTTCCATCGAACACATCCCTCCGATGTCCAGCAAATCCATTGGGCTCTCCGACGATCTTCACGACTACCTGCTTTCGATTTCGCTTCGCGAGTCGGACGTCATGTCCCGATTGCGGGAGGAGACCGCCGAGCATCCGGAGTCGGAGATGCAAATTGCCCCGGAGCAGGCCCAGTTTTTCCAGTTTCTCGTGCAGCTGATCGGCGCTCGGCGGACCGTCGAAGTCGGGGTGTTTACGGGCTACAGTGCGCTGGCGGTGGCGGAGGTGCTTCCGTCGACCGGAGAGATCGTCGCCTGCGACATTAGCGAGGAGTATACGGAGGTGGCCCGTCGGTACTGGGCGGAGGCCGGGGTGGACGACAAGATCGACCTGCGCCTGGCGCCGGCCGACGAGACGCTGGAAGCGCTGATTAAGGACGGGCAGGCGGGGACCTTCGACTTTGCGTTTATCGACGCCGACAAGGAACCGTACGACACCTACTACGAGCAGTCGCTAACGCTTCTTCGGCCCGGCGGCGTCGTGGCCCTGGACAACATGTTTCGGGGAGGACGTGTGGCCGACTCGGAACTCGAGGACGAGAGCGTGCAGGCCACGCAGGCCCTCAATGAGAAGCTTCACGAGGACGAGCGGGTCGACCTGAGCGTGCTGCCGCTGGCCGACGGCGTTACGCTGGCGATGAAGCGGTAACATTCATTCCTCTGCCTGCCTCTTTTGGGTGATGGATGTCGTATTTTTCGATGTCTGATCCGACCTTCAGCGTCGATGCTCGCGAGCTCGTGACGTGGGGGTGGGAGCGTCTGTGCACGGGCGTGGATCAAGTGTGGATAGAGCAGTGCGATTCCTTTTCGGCACTGGACTCCGGATCTCCACTTCGTTTCGTCCGGAGTTGACGATGCGGATCGGAAGGAAAAATAGAGTCCATCCTGAAACACGTACCACGTCGCCGGTCATCCCCGAGGATACAGGGGAGGTGACGGATCGGTGGCGGACGGGAGGAATTATGCGTCGAGGGCCGACTCCAGTTCGTCCTCTTCCGTGGCCTCGTAGGCGTCGACCGGGGGGCACGAGCAGAAGAGATTTCTATCTCCATAGGCGTCGTTCACGCGGCGCACGCTGGGCCAGAACTTGTTTTCGCGGGTCCACTCGGCCGGATAGACCGCCGTCTCGCGGCTGTACGGCCGGTCCCACTCGTCGGTCACCACCATCTCGGCGGTGTGGGGTGCTTGCTTCAGGACACTCTCCTCTACGTCGACGGCCCCGGACTCGACCTCGTCGATCTCGTCGCGGATGGCCTTGAAGGTGCGGCAGAGGCGATCCAGCTCGGCCTTCGACTCGCTCTCGGTGGGTTCCACCATGAGCGTGCCCACCACCGGCCACGACATGGTCGGGGCGTGGAAGCCGTAGTCCATGAGCCGCTTCGCTACGTCCTGCTCCGTGACGTCGAACTCCTGTCGGAACGGTCGAAGGTCGAGGATGAATTCGTGTGCGACCCGGTCGTTGGGGCCCCGGTAGACCACGTCGTAGTGTGAGGACAGCTGCTCGGCTACGTAGTTGGCGTTGAGGACGGCCACCTTCGAGGCGTTTGTCAGGCCCTCGGGACCCAGGAGCTTGACGTAGGCCCAGGAGATGAGGAGGATGAGCGCGCTGCCGTACGGGGCTGCGGCGATGGGGGCAATGTTCTGGTCGCCGCCGGTGTCCACCACCGGATGGCCGGGGAGGAAGGGCGTCAGATGCTCGGCGGTGCAGACGGGGCCGACGCCCGGCCCGCCGCCGCCGTGCGGGATGCTGAACGTCTTGTGGAGGTTGAGGTGGCAGACGTCGATTCCGTACTCGCGGGGACGGCAGAGGCCGACCTGGGCGTTCAGGTTGGCGCCGTCGAGGTAGACCTGCCCGCCGTGCTCGTGCACCACGTCGCAGATCTCCTCGATGTGGCGTTCGAAGACGCCGTGCGTGGACGGATAGGTCACCATCAGGGCGGCCAGCCGATCGCTGTTGGCCTCGGCCTTTTCGCGGAGGTCGTCGAGGTCGACGTCTCCGTTCTCGGCGCACTCGACCGTCACCACGTTCATCCCCGCCATGTTGGCGCTGGCGGGGTTGGTGCCGTGGGCCGACTCGGGGACGAGGCACACGTCGCGCTGTCCCTCGCCCCGCGCCTCGTGGTACGCTTGAATGAGGAGAAGGCCGGTGTACTCGCCGGTCGCGCCGGAATTGGGCTGGAGCGACACGTCGTCGAAGCCCGTGATCTCCGTAAGCTGATCCGAAAGCTCCTCGATGACCTGCCGGTATCCCTCGGCCTGTTCGGGGGGCGCGAACGGATGGAGCTCTGCAAACTGCGGATCCGAAATGGGCATGAGGGCCGCCGTCGGGTTGAGCTTCATCGTGCACGACCCGAGCGGGATCATGCTGTGGACCAGGGAGAGGTCTTTGTCCGCGAGGGACTGCACGTACCGCGTGAGTTCGGCCTCGGAGTGGTACGTGTTGAAGACCGGATGGTCGAGGTAGCGCGTCCGTCGGGCCATCGGGCCGTCGTAGCCGCTGTCGAGGTCGGCGGCCACCTCCTCGGCGTAGAGGCGCTGCCCGTTGGTGGCGCCGAAGACGGTGAAGAGGGCGTCGAGGTCCTCGGCACTGGTGGGTTCGTCGAGGGCCACGCCCACCGACCCGTCGTCGTAGTAGCGAAGGTTGATCCGGTGCGCTTCGGCCCGCTCGCGGATCCGTTCCTGCGCGGTGTCGGCCAGGTCCACGCGAAGCGTGTCGAAGAAGTGGTCGTGGCGGATCGAGTGGCCGGTGCGACGGAGGCCTTCCGCCAGGGTTTTCGTGAGGTCGTGCACCCGCGTGGCGATGCGCTTCAGGCCCTCGGGTCCGTGGTACACGGCGTACATCGACGCCATCACCGCCAGCAGCACCTGAGCGGTGCAGATGTTGGAGGTGGCGCGGCCCCGGCGGATGTGCTGCTCGCGGGTCTGGAGGGCCATGCGGAGCGCCATCTCCCCGTCGGCGTCCTTGGTGACGCCGATCATGCGGCCCGGCACCTGCCGCTGGAAGTCCTCGCGCGTGGCAAAGTAGGCCGCGTGCGGTCCGCCGTAGCCCATCGGCACGCCGAAGCGCTGGGTGGAGCCGACGACCACGTCTGCACCCCACTCGCCCGGGGCCTCCAGGAGCGTGAGGCTCAAGAGGTCCGCCGCCACCGCCACGTAGGCGTCGTTCTCGTGAGCACGCTCGGCCACGCTCCGATCGTTTCGGACGGCGCCGTCGGTGGTCGGGTACTGAAGGAGGCAGCCGAACACGTCCTCCCCGAAGACGAAGTTCTCCGGGTCCTCCACGACCACGGTGAGGCCGACGGGCTCGGCGCGGCCCTTGACGACCTCGATCGTCTGCGGGTGGCAGTCCTCGGCTACGAAAAACGTGGAGGCGTCGCTGCGCCGGTTCACGCGATCGAGCATGAGCATCGCCTCGGCCGCGGCGGAGGCCTCGTCGAGCATCGAGGCGTTGGCGATCTCCATGCCCGTCAGGTCGATCGTCACGTCCTGGAAGTTGAGGAGCGCCTCCAGTCGGCCCTGCGCAATCTCGGCCTGGTAGGGGGTGTACTGCGTGTACCAGGCCGGATCTTCGAGGATGGTGCGCTGGATGACGGGCGGCGTGTGGGTGCCGTGGTACCCCATCCCGATGAACGAGCGCCAGTTCTCATTCTCTGCCCCGAGCCGCCGGGCCTCGTCGAGCACCTGCTCCTCGGTCTGGGCGGGGGGCAGGTCGAGCGGCCGCTCTGCGCGGATCGCGTCCGGGACGGTCGCGTCGACGAGGGCGTCGAGCGACTCGTATCCGAGCGTGTCGAGCATCGCGTCCACGTCGGCGTCGTCGGGGCCGATGTGGCGGTGCGCGAACGTGTCGGAGAAGGAAAGGTCGATGGCCATGTGTCTCCTGAAGAGTCGATTGATAGACCGGTGCGGTGGAACGAAGGCGCCGGAGAGATCAGCACAATTTCCGACAGCCCAGTTTCGCAGGGGAAAGCGGGAAAGGGCGGTCCGGCGTAGCACACTGCGTAGACCTGCGGTAAGGTGGGGTTTCCCGACGGACCCGGTCGAGTCACATTGTGCCCATTTTTTAACAGATCGGGGCGTCGGTGTCCTCGAGGGGACATACGCTCGGAAGAGGCACGACGACCGGTAGGAATGGAGGGAGTCAGACGATCATCATCAGAGCGGGAATGCCAAGAAATAGAAGGCCGAGGCACGAAAAGATCACTCCAATGCTCAGCATCTTCCGCTCCGCTTCCTCTTCACCGGCATTGGAAATAATGAATTGCTGGGGTCCGGACTGGAAACGGTCGATAAGTGTGGAAGGCCGGAGGGTGAACTCCCGATCGGGGTCGTGGGCTCCAATGACGGCATCGACGAATTCGAGGGTGGGGCCCTCCGGATTGCTTTTTCGAGCGGGACCGTAGACGTGTACGGGGGCACCCGGGTCGATGCGCGATTCGGAATATCGTCGGGGGCGGGTGTGCTCGCGATCGACCTCGTCGGTGGACTGGAGATACTGATCGATGGCGGGGGGTGGAGACTCGTCGGGCTCCACCTCGATGGTCGTCGTCGTTTGCAGGTATGGGCTCGCTCCAGCTACGTCGATCAGGGCGATGCCGGTGTCGTCCTCCACTCGAAACGGGTGTCGCTCGTCGCCCGAGTCGAGCCGGGACCACGTGCCGAGATTCGATGTTTCGGAGCTGTGATGTTCTGCCTTCCGCTCTTCCACCTTCCACTCGTGGACCGGACACTGGGTATTTGTGAACGGGGATCGGCTGAAATCTTCGTGGAGACGGGCCGTTCCTTCCAGCTCGATAGAGCCCGACGGAGATTGAATTCGACGAATGGGCACAGGGTCGTTTCGCCGGAGTCGAATGTAGTTCCAGAAGTGACCAATTCCGATGAAGGTCATGAATGCGCCTGGAATCCCCCCGAGCAGGATCGCAGTGAAGACAGTCATTGGACGCTTTGTTTGAGTTGTACATTGTTTGGGATTCGCCGTCGTGCGCGGCTCACAGGAAGTAGAACTGGATGCACCCTGAAGTGCTGGTCCTTTTCGTTCGATTCGAGAAAGGACAGTTGAAAATGGAGCGTTATTCGAAATGGTGCAGCTCAACTGCGATTGCGCAGGTCCATCGAGACGGTGCTGACGGTCTGTCACGGCTCATTCTTTAGGTACCGAAGCGAACTCAAAATTCCCAAGGCAGGTCGCTTCGGTCCCGTCTGTCACGGCGAAATGACGGATCGTACGTTGGAAATATTGGAGTCGCGTTGAAACGGGAAATGACGTGGACGGTCGACTAGCACACCGTCCCGTCCTCCTCGATGTAGCAGGCGTCGGATTGAAAGCGATCCCAGTCGTTCATCAGTTCGCGCAGAGTGTCGAGGTGCTCGTCGAGGGCCTCCTCGCCGGTAACGACCTCCCCGTCGTCGCGCAGGGCCGGAAGTTTGGGCACGTCCTCGGGACGTGCGGCCTCGTCCTCCAGGGATTCTGTTTCGTAGGCGATGACCATCTCATCGAGGGCCTTCTGCACCTCGTCGGCGCGGGCGCTGTCGGGACGGCGGTAGAGGGTGATCATGGCGTTGAAAATTGTTGTTTGGCCGTGTCCCCCATTTTACGTCCCAGTCGGCATTCGTGTCCCGAGCGACGGACGCGAGGCCCGGAATCATCGCGGCTCGACAGCCGTGAAGGCTTTCTCAGGATGAGGGAAGTCGCGAGGTACGTACGGGGTTAGTGACCTCATACCAAATGCCAAGGTTGATTGTGCATTTTGCTTCGGGGTGCTGGGGACG
>CAZCUZ010000054.1:0-18870 GCA_964502085.1 uncultured Salinivenus sp.
GTCGTTTCTTCAAGGGCGGAGGGGTCGTTTTGGCATTCCGTCGAGACAAGCCCTCCTCTGGGAGGCGTCCGGTGATTAATCTCGAAAAGGCACGCAGATCTCCAGGGAGGAAGTATCCCGACGACTGTCGTGGATGCGCTCCGCTCAGGATGACTTACATTCCAGAATTTTTGTCGTGTAGAATGGTTTACACTGTCTCCTTCTTTGAATTGCTTTCCCTTCTCCCATGAACCGATTTTCAGTGTATCCCCTCGCCCTTCTCGCGATTGTTGCCGGTGCAGCGATGCTCGTTGGACCGCTGTGTGGGTCTACGGGGTCTGTGTTGGCGTCGGATCGTCCGGTTGTGACCCGCACGGCAGACGCGGCCGCCGGAAGCGGAACGGAGTTCGTCCGGCGGGCACCGGTCGTGTCTGACACCCTTCCCAACAGCGAGGCCCTCGCCCGGCACTATCGAACGGGCGGATCGCCCGACTGGCCGGACGAGGTGAAGGGGCGCGTCGACTCGGTTCTGGCCGAGATGACCCTCGAGGAAAAGGTGGGCCAGATGACGCAGGTCGAAATCGGCATGGTCACCTCCGGGGAGCATCCGGAGACGATCGATCCGGAGAAACTCGAAACGGCGGTGCAGGAATACCACGTGGGCTCGATCCTCAACGTGGGGGCGGGAGCCTATTCGCTGGACCACTGGCACGAGACGGTCGGGGCCATTCAGGAGGAAGCCCGGGACACGCGCCTGCAGATTCCGGTCATCTACGGCATTGACGCGGTGCACGGGGCCAACTACACGAGGGAGTCGGTGCTCTTTCCGCAGCAGCTGGGGATGGGGGCCACCTGGAATCCGCATCTGATGGAAGAGGCCGCCGCCGTCACGGCGCGGGACGTGCGGGCCTCCGGCATCACCTGGAATTTTTCGCCGGTGCTGGACGTGGGCCGCGAGCCGGTGTGGCCGCGCCTCTACGAAACGTTCAGTGAGGATCCGTACCTGTCGAACGTAATGGGTCTCGCAACCCTCCGGGGCTACGAGGGCACCGATCCGTCGGCCTCCGATAAGGTGGCCTCCACACTCAAGCACTACGTCGGCTACTCGGGGCCGGACACGGGCATGGACCGGACGCCCGCCCGGCTCACCGAGTCGGAGCTGCGCGAAAAATTTCTGCTGCCGTTTCGGGACGCTGTGGAGGCCGGGGCCCTGAGCGTCATGGTGAACTCGGGCGAGGTGAACGGCACGCCCACCCACGCCAGCGAGTACCTGCTGACGGATCTCCTGCGCACGGAGCTCGGCTTCGAAGGGCTCGTGGTGTCCGACTGGCGCGACGTCAAGAAGCTGGTGGACTTCCACCACAGCGCCGCTACCGAGCGCGAGGCCACGAAACAGGCCGTGATGGCCGGGGTGGACATGAGCATGGTGCCGTCCGATTATTCCTTCTACGACCACCTGCTCGATCTCGTCCGGGACGGCGAGGTGCCGGAGTCGCGGGTCGACGAAGCCGTGCGCCGCATCCTGTCGGTGAAGTTTGCACTGGGCATGTTCGAGAATCCCACGGCCGGGACCGAGCTCGCCGAGGAGGTCGGAAGCGAGGACGACCGTCAGGTCTCTTTGCAGGCCGCGCGCGAGTCGATCACGCTCCTGCGCAACGACAACGACCTGCTTCCCCTCACCGGCGACGAGCGGGTACTGGTGACGGGCCCGACGGCCCATTCCATGAAATCCCTCCACAACGGATGGACGTACACGTGGCAGGGGCAGGGGCTGGCCGAAGACATGTTTCCCGACCGTCCTACGATCGTAGAGGCCATTCGCAATCAGGCGGGCGACGGGCAGGTGCGGCACGTACCGGGCACGACCCTGGATGAGGCGCAGGACGTGGACGCGGCCGTCTCGGCGGCACAGTCGTCCGACGCGGTGGTGATGGCGCTCGGCGAAGGGGCGTACGCCGAGACGCCGGGCAACGTTGGCAGCCTGGAGCTGCCCGACGCCCAGCAGACGCTGCTCGAGCGTGTGTCCGGCGAAACCGACACCCCGATTGCGCTCGTGATGGTGGAGGGACGCCCGCGCGTGATCGGCGACAGTGCCTACGCCCCGGAGGCCGTGGCGGTGGCCTACAACCCCGGTCAGGAGGGCGGGCAGGCCCTCGCGGAGGTGCTCTACGGGGAGGTAAACCCGTCGGGCCACCTCCCGGTCACCTATCCGCGGGTGCCCGTGGGCGCCGTGCCCTACGATCACACCTACTCGGTAGGAGAGGGACAGCAGGCGGAGGTCATGCAGGGGCAGGCCGACGCGGTGGGCCCGCTCTTCGACTTTGGCGAGGGGCTCTCGTACACGACGTTCGAGTACGGTGACCTTGCCGTCGAGGACACCACCTGGAGCACCGACGCCGTGGCGCAGGGGGATTCCCTATCGGTTTCCGTGACGGTGTCCAACACGGGCGACCGGGCCGGAAAGGACGTGGTACAGCTCTACGTGAGCGACCACGTGGCTACGCTCACGCCCGCCGTGAAGGAGCTTCGTCGTTTTGCCAAGCTGGACCTGTCGCCCGGCGAGTCGCAGACGCTCGCCTTTCAGCTGGATCGAGAGGATCTGGCGTTTACCGATCACAAAGGGCGCTCCGTCGTCGAGCCCGGTGCGTTTACCGTTCAAGTCGACACGCTGGAACGGACCGTACGTGTGACGGGCGAGCGGCTGTCGGGCGACGTGGCGCCGGCACTTCGCTCCTCTCAGTAAGCGAATGGAGGCCGTTTCTCCGTACACCGTCAGCGTTGACTGGACGGGTCGGCGAGCTCTGCGATGTCTGCATTCAACCGTCCGCGCACGAGCTGGCAGAGGGCGACGAGCGTCGGGTCGCAGACGGAGTAGTATACGTACACACCGTCCTTTCGTCGGGCCACGAGGGCGTGCTCCGCCATGAGGCCGAGGTGCTTGCTCACGTTGGCCTGTCGGTGTCCGGTGGTCTCTACGAGTTCGCCGACCGTCATTTCTCCCTCGGTGTGAAGGAGGTTGAGCAGTTCCAATCGCACCGGTTCGCTGAGGAGACGAAAGCGCTGGGCGACGGCGTCGAGCTGGTCGGGGGGGATGAGGGGCGGCACGGGTCTCGTAGAGTCGATTTTCGGTGTCAGGGCGGATCTCCAGTTCCGATTGCGGGGTGTGCTGTTGGAGGCGTAATGATCATGCGTGACTCGCCACACGGGACGTCCGTATCCACGCGTCACCTCTTCACGGGGCACGCCTCGGTGCACGAAGGACGGTCTCGGAGGAAGAGGCGCGCGATGACCGGCCGGCTCGGGAGCTAAAACGTGAGTCGGACGCGGGCGTTGAGCATGCGGGGCGTGAGGCGCTTGGGGATGCGCGTAATGTCGGCGCCCCTTCCCGTCCAGGTGTAGGCGACCGTATTGTCCATGTCGAAGAGATTGAGCACCTCGAGGGTCAGGTCGAGCGTCACGGGATCCCCGATTCCCTCCTCCGCCAGTTCCAGTTCCTTGGTGGCGCCCACGTCCACCCGCCGGTAGGCTGGGAGGCGCCGGCCCATCCGCTCGCCGGGCACCCACCGTTGCACTCGGTCGTCCGAGTTCTGATCCGGGTTGATCGTGGTGTACGGAAGGCCGCTCCCGTAGAGGAGACGCATGTGAATCTTCCACGACTCGTCGCCCGGCACGTAGTCCTGAACGAAGGCGGAGAACGTGTGGCGCTGGTCGGTGGGGCGGGGGAGCCATCCTTCGTTGCGCCCCTCTTCTCGGAACGGCTCCTTGAAGCGCTCGCGGGCCACCATGAAGCTGTAGTTGAACCAGCTTTCGAGGCCGGGCACGAACTCTCCCCGTAGCTGCAGGTCGAGGCCGTAGGTGTGGCCGTAGGCGTCGTTTTCGCCGGAGTAGTTGACGCGCACGTCCTCGATCGTGTACGAAATGACATTATCGAGGTCCTTGTAGTACCCTTCGGCTCGCAGGTAGAGGCGGCGCTCCGGCAGAAAATACTCGCCGCCGGCCACGAACTGCATCGACCGCTGCGACTCGAGGTCCCGGTTCAGCACCTCGTCGATGGTTTCGGTGCCCTGGGGCGTCCCGCGCAGTTCGCGGTAGGCGGGCTGCTGGTGATAGATGCCCCACGAGCCGTTGAGGGTGAGGCGTTCGCTGTGATTGTATCGGGCCGAGAGGCGCGGGGACACCGTCCACTCGCCGTTGAAGGAATAGTAGTCGCTCCGGAGGCCGCCCGTCACGACCAGCCGGTCGCGCTCGGGGAGGACGTCGACGGCGTCCTGTAGATAGAATCCGGCCTGCTGCTCGTTGAAGGCGGCCCGATCGCGGAGGCTGTCGACTTGAATGTAGACGTCCTCGCCTCGAAGGACGTTCTTCTCGTTGAGGCGGTCGTCGAAGTACATGTCCCGTAGGCTCCATCCGCCTTCGAGGACGTGCCGATCGAGCGTCCACTCGTAGTGGCCGCCGCCGGTCAATCGCTGCACCTCCACGGCGTTGTCGGCGAAGCGAACCCGCTCGGTTTGGAGCAGCGACACGCAGTTGTCCGAATTGTTTCCCTGATTCGGGTCGACCTGGCAGACCTGGCCATCGCTCGTTACGTCGAACGATTCCGTTTCTTTGGTGCCGAAGTAGGACAGGTCGTGGGCGATCGACAGTTGATCGGAGGGGTCCGTGTTGAGGCGGACGCCGCCGAGCGTGGTGGTGTATCCGTCGCGGCGGGCCCCGGTAAAATTCGTTCGCAGGGCCTTGAAGTCCGTGGCGTCGGGATCGTTGAGGCTGATGACGCCGAAGTACGTGGTGCGCTCCTGCGGGTCGAGCTCGAAGACGTGGTCGGCCCAGATGCCGAGGGCGTCGACCGAGACTCGATCCGAGAATCGATAGGTCAGACTTCCCTGCACGTCTCGGAACTGGGGGTCATAGTCGCCCTTCAGGTCCTGCGTCCCGAAGAAGCGGCCCGGCTGGGCCCGGCGCGCCCCGACGGCCCATCCGAGGTCGCCGTCCAGGGCCGACGACTGGGCGTGGGCGCTGGCGTCGAGCGTCGAGAGGGCGGCCGAGCCGGTGAGGGACTGGTCTTCGGGCCGGGCGTATTGCACGTCGAGGGCCGAGGAGAGCTTGCCGCCGTACCGGGGCGGGAATCCTCCCGTGTAAAACGTAAGGTCGGTGGCCAGATCCGGATTCAGAAGGCCGAGTCCCTCCTGCTCCCCCTGCCGGGCCCGAAACGGCATAAACACCTCGAAGCCGTTGATGAAGATGAGGTTTTCGTTGTAGCCCCCGCCCCGGACGGAGTACTGCTGCGAGAGTTCGTTATTGGTGGCGACGCCGGGCACCGTTTTGAGGGCCCGAAAGCCGTCCTTGAAGGGCGTCGGGATGTTCTGTACGTCCTCGGGCTCGATCTCGTAGACCCCGCTTTCCGGTCGACGTTCGGCCTCTGTCACCGTAAGTTCGTCCATTTCGGTCACGCGGGTCGCAAGGGTCACGTCGAGCCGGGTGGGTGCTCCGTCGGTTACCGTCACCGAGTCGGTTCGAGTCTGGAAGCCGACCGAGGAGAAGCGAAGCTCGTGCCGGCCCACGGGAAGGCGGAGCGAGTACTGTCCGTCGGCGTTCGTGGCCGTCCCGAAGTTCGTGCCGCGCACCAGGACGGTCACGCTCGGCAGGGGGGTGCCGCTGGACGAGTCCGTGACCGTTCCCTGCACGGTGCTCCACGTCTGGGCCTGCGCCGGGCCGACGAGAAGAGCGAGACACACACTGAGGAGAAGAGAGAACGGGAGGCGGGTCACGGAGAGCCGAGGCGCATTTCAGGATGGAACGACGAGGGGTGGACTGAGAGTCTGTTTTAATGTATGCCTCGAGCTGCGAGCGGTCTCGAATGGGCTGCAAATCGGTCTCGTCGTCGACAATCCCGAAGGCGTTCGGGATACGTGCCTCCTCCTCGACCGATGTTCGCCGCATCGATCCTCGCTCTCGCGATACGATTCAAAATCAAAACAGACTCTGAGGGGAGCGGGGTGCGGGAGGGGGCTGGAAAAGAGGACGTGGAGAGGAGGACGGCACTGCTGGGAGCCCGGTGGGCGGATCCGCCCAGAGCGGGCAAACGACCGGTCCCCCTTTCGAAGTTCCGGAAACGGACCTTACAGGCCGAACGTCGAGATGAGGACGTAGAGTTCCAGGTAGGGCGCGACGAGGCCGAGTACGGTCCCGGCCGTCGCTTGCCCCAGCGTGTGGGCTCGGCTCCGCACCCGGGCCCAGAGGAGCAGGGGAACGAGTGCGAGGCCGATTGCCAGTACCGCGTTGCCGAGGAGATCGGTGGTGAGCACGGTTCCGGTCACGTGGTAGCGCGCAAAGGCGAGTGTTCCGACGGCCCCGGCCACCGACGCGCAGTGCACGGAGATTTTCCACCACCGCGTAATGCCGAACAGGAGCGTCGTATTGAGGAGGTGACAGCCGAGCAGGGCGAGCAGAAGGGGGCGGCCGTGGAGCTCGATCGACCCCACCAGAAGCAGAGCCGTGAGGGTGGCTCCGAGGACGCCGAGGAAGGGTTCCGTGCGCTTGCGTCGGTCCCGAATTTCGAGGGAGTCGATCTCGCCGCGCATCCGCATCCACCCGACGTGGAGGAGGGGGAGGAGGCCCAGGAAAATTGCGCCGATTCCTGCACTCGTCGCCACGTCGCCCGCAGGCGCGCCAACGTGCGCGATCATGAGCCCGTACACGAGAGGGGGCAGCACGAGCGGATTGACGACGTAGCTCACGACGGTCGCGACGACGAGCCCGATTCCAGCGGGCGCCTCACCCCGGGACGAGGGCGCGACGGCAGACGGCTTCGGGGGCATGTCGGACACGAGGAGGAGAGCGAGTACAGCGGAAGGGCGCCTACGTCTACGGGCAGTCGCCGGAGGCAAACAACGAAGGCGTCCGTCGGGATGATTCCGTGCGCTGCCGGTGAAGGGGGACGAGGGCGCGGACCGTCCACGGGCGTAGCCAAGAGAGACGGTTACATGAGCAGCACGACCACGACTAGAAGAGCGAAGAAGCCGATGGACAGAAGGACGGTGTAGGTCAGAAGGAGGAGGAATGCCTTGAGCGTGGACTTAACGACGCCCTGCTCGTACACGTGACGCATGGCCAGGATGAGGTACAGGAGGGGTGATGCCTCGATCCAGGTGGCCGCCGTGGTCAGCCAGCCGACGTTCGTTTCATCGAGAAGGAGACCCACCGTGAAGGCGAAAAAGGCGAGGGCGTGTACGTGCAGACTGAAGATGAGGTGCTCTGCGTACAGGCGTCCGTGACGGATGTAGAGGACCTTGAGCAGGAGCGCGAAGATCGGGAGCATGAGAAACATGAGGTAGGGCCCCCGATCCGTCGTGCGATTCACGAAGTCCAACGGATTGCGGACGGCCTGAGCGATCTTCGTGCGCAGAACGCGTTCGAGGTGCTCGTTGGCGTCGGGATCGTCGTAGAACGAGATGTTGACGTTGACTGCGCCCGAATCGGATTCAATGTCGTTCGCGAGCTGTTCGCGTCGTTCGGGGTCTCCGAAGATAGACCCGCGTTCGGGCGGGGTCGCCGTCGTGTCCGGCGAGCGAGACGCCGTGACGGCCGTGTTTGGGGGATTGAGCCGGGCCATGCCCTGGGGATCCAGGACGAACCCAAAATTACCCGTGGTGGTGAGGGCAATGACGGCGAACAGGAGAAAGGTCGCGAAGAGGTACAGCCGGAAAGGGCGGACGTATCGCTGGCGTCTTCCGTTGAGGTACTCGGTGGTGAGGCGGCCGGGGGGAAAGAGAAACGTGGGAAGGGTTCGGAAAACGCGGAGGTCGAGCTGAAAGAGGGCCTCCAGGGCCTCATTGGCCACGTCCCAGACCGGCACGATCCGATCCTTGGCCCGCTGTCCGCACTGCGAGCAGTAGGGCCCGTCGAGCAAGGCCCCACAGTTTTCACACCGGTCGTCAGTCGCAGTTCGTTCGTCCGACGGGGACGCATCGGCTTTCGGCTCGTCCGTCGACGCGGGATCCGGTTCGGGCTCCTCGTCCAGGTCCGCGAGCTTCTCGATCTCGGCCAGGGCATCCTCGGCCTCTCGCCGCGCCTGCTCCGGATCCGACGCAGCGTCCCCGCTCGGATCTACGTCGTCGAGTTCATCCAGGTCATCGAGATTTTCGTCATCGCGATTCCCAGAAGGGTCATCGTCGGGCGGTGGGGAGTCGGCCGGGGGAGCGCTCATCGCGGAGAGGCAGTCGATGGACAGAACGAAGCCACAGCCCGCCCTTGCTCACACGTCCCGATTCACGCGTCCGTCCACCCGGCTGTTACGTCCGACGGGGTGTCCGTATTGCGTATTTCGTAGTGCGTAGGGACGGGTGTTTCGGGAAAATACGCGATACGCACGACGGAAACGAGTATTTTCCTTCCACGACCAGCAGAGCCCCAGACGACGATCCCCTTTTCCAGACCGTCTCAGTACGCCTGCGCGAAGAGCACGCGTCCCTCCGAAGGCTCGCCCGTCAGCATGTCCGTCCCCTCTTCCTGCTCCTCGCGGTCGAAGGGGATGAGGCGGATCGTGGCGGACGTTTCCTCCTGGATGCGGGCCTCCGTTTCCGGGGTGCCGTCCCAGTGGGCCCACACGAAGCCGCCCTCTTCCTCGATGACTTCCTTGAAATTGTCGTAGTCGTCGACGACGTGCGTGCTGTCCTCGTAGCGGGCCTGAGCCTGGTCGTAGAGGCCCTGCTGCACGTCGTCGAGAAGGTCGAGCACGCGCTCCGCGATGCCCTCCTGCGGCACCACGTCTTTTTCCTGCGTGTCCCGACGGGCCACCTCTACGTTGTCGTTTTCGAGGTCGCGCGGGCCGAGCGCCAGCCGCACCGGCACGCCGCGCAGCTCGTGCTCGTTGAAGCGCCAGCCGGGACTCTGGGTCTGGTCGTCGTCCATCTTCACGCGAATGCCCCGGTCTTCCAGCTTCTGCTGGATGCGTTCGCACTTCTCGAGGACCGGGCCCTCCTGGTCCTCGTCGAAGTAGATGGGCACGATCACGACCTGGTGCGGAGCCAGCTTCGGCGGGAGGACGAGGCCCTGGTCGTCGGAGTGGGTCATGATGAGGCCGCCGATGAGTCGCGTGGACACGCCCCACGAGGTGGCCCAGACGTGAGTTTCTTCGTTGTTCTCGTCGGTAAAGGTGCAGTCGAAGGCCTTCGCGAAATTCTGCCCGAGGAAGTGGCTCGTGCCGGCCTGCAGGGCCTTGCCGTCCTGCATCAGCGCCTCGATGCAGTAGGTGTCCACCGCGCCGGGAAAGCGTTCACTTTCGGTCTTGCGTCCTTCCATGACCGGCATCGCCATGTACTCCTCGGCGAACGTTGAGTAGACCTCCAGCATGCGCTCGGCCTCTTCGACCGCCGCCTCGCGCGTGGCGTGGGCGGTGTGCCCCTCCTGCCACAGGAACTCGGCGGTGCGCAGGAAGAGGCGCGGCCGCATCTCCCAGCGGACGACGTTGGCCCACTGGTTGTAGAGGAGCGGCAGGTCGCGGTACGACTGAATCCACTTGCTGTACGTGTCCCAGATGATGGTCTCGGAGGTGGGGCGCACGATGTAGTTCTCCCCCAGCTTCGACTCCGGGTCCGGAATGAGGTCGCCCTCCTCGTTCTGCGTGAGGCGCGAGTGGGTCACCACCGCACATTCTTTGGCAAACCCCTCCACGTGCTCGGCCTCTCGCTCCATGAAGCGCTCGGGAATGAAGAGCGGAAAGTAGAAGTTTTCGTGGCCCGTGTCCTTGAACATCTGGTCGAGCTGGTCGCGCATGTTCTCCCAGAGGGCCATGCCGTTGGGCTTGATGATCATGCACCCGCGGGCGGGCGAGTTTTCGGCCAGCTGGCCGTTGCGGACCACGTCCTGGTACCACTGCGCGTAGTCGTCGTCGCGAGGCGTAACTGCGTCTGCCATGTCGTCGGGAAGATCGTGGAAGAGTCGAGGCGGTCGGGGGACGATGGGAAGAGTCCGTGCTCGGATCGTCGAGGCATCGTCCACACGTTCGGTAGACATTCTAAACATAGGAGCCAGCGAGCGCAGATATCAACGGAGCCCGACGGTGTTCGTCGTTTCTGCAGATCAGGAGGACTCCCGGAGTTTCTATGCAGGGGAGTGGATACTTGCTACACGAAATTCGAGGAGGGGGGGGATTTGCTTCAATCGCTCCCTCAAACAGTGAAGAATGTCGAGGCGCTCTTGGGAATCTGAGATTCCCTACCTTCGCAGAATCCGGGCGGCGTTTTTTCATGAGTCGCTACGTTCGTCTCTTCAAGGCCGGAAGAGCGCCCCTATTGCTCGTTGTAGGGATTCCTCACAAGGTACCGCGTCCGGCGATTAATCTCATAAAGTCAGAGGGAGTGCCACGACGGACGCGCTGGGAACGGACGGGCCCGAATGCCTCTGGGGTGACTCTCTCCAAAGAACGCGAACACCACGGAAAACGGCACGTCCTCTCGGGTGTCGGGTCCGCTACTCTTGAAGAAATCCTTCGACGTCGCTCCGCTCAAGAGGACGTGTTCTCCAGAATTTTGGTCGCGTACTGTGGAGTAGACGTTACCTTTCTCTTTTTTGAAGCGGCTCTCCCACCACAGAACTCTCCGACGGCAGGTCCAATTTTCAAACTTTACGGGGATTGGGGCGTATCATCATCAGACCACTCTCCTTCCATTCTCATAACCTCCGCGAGGGGGAATTACTATGAGTCGTGCTCAGCGGGTTCTTACTTCGGTTCTTCCGCAGGCGGGGCTGTTCGTCCTGCTCGGGGTCCTTACCTTTGGGCTGACGGGGTGTTACACCCAGCTGCAGACCGCAGAGTCGGGACGTACGGCGAAGGCACCTCCGGCCGAACAGTCGGCTCAGACGCACTCGGCCGACGAGGCCGCCTATGCCGACGAGTATCGTCGCGAATATCGGGAGGGACAGGTCTACGACGATGGGGTGGGGGCCCGCTATGACAACGGGGGCTACGGAGGCGACGGCTACGGAGGTCTCTACGAGTACAAGTATCAGTACAAATACAAGTACGGTGCGACATCTCCGTACAACTCCCGATTTGACCGCCTGTGCGACGAGGCCTTCTTCCACGATCCGTGGTACTATGATTCGCACTGCCGGTCGCGCTACGGCTCGCGCTTCTCCCTCTCCTTCCACTTTGGCTCGCCGCACTATTACGGGCATCACTATCGTCGAGGCTGGAGCCCCTGGTCCTCGTCGTGGTATTCGCACGGATACGGAGGATGGGGCCATGGGTCGTACGCGACGTACTACGGCGGAAATCACTATTACTACGGGGACGTCGATTCCCGGGACGATGATCGAACGCATCGACCCCGCGGCGGCACCATCGGACGTGGGGCCGCGAGTGCCGATGGGCGGACGTCGATCGATCGAAGCGACCGGGGCCGTGCGACGCAGCAGGCAGGAACCTCTCGGGGACGGATCGGTCGCTCGGAGCAGGCGACCGAGACGCGGCGTGCGTCCATCGATCGCTCGGCGACGACCCGCACTGAGCAAGGACGGGTGGGCCGTACCGAGCGGGCCCGCACCGACCAGTCGGGTCGGGTGGGGCGATCGACCACGCGAGATGCGGATCGGGATCGCACGACTCGGACCCGTCGTTCGGAGCGAGCGGATCGTCCCGAGCGGCAGCGGCCCCGGACCGTCGACCGCTCCTCGCGCGGCAACGACGACCGAGGGACCTCGCGGTCCGACACGCGCACCCGCTCCCGGTCCGACGACTCGTCGGACGACGGCAATCGGCGCTCTCAGTACCGGGTTCCGACCCGCGATTTAGAGCTTCAGCCGACGCCCCGGACGAATCGGGACGAGCGTACGACGCCGCGGTCCTCGACGCGGGAGTGGACCCGTTCGTCGAAGGATCAACGCCCGACGTTCGATCGATCGGACAACTCCTCCAGTCGGTCTACACGAACGCGATCCACACGAACGCGGTCGTCAGACGACCAATCGAACTCGTCGACTCGGTCCTCGTCGCGAGATCGGTCCAGCGACTCCGGCTCCTCGCGGTCGCGCTCCCGCTCCTCGGATCGGGGCAGCGACGACGATCGATCGCGGTAGTGATCTGAGAGCATGGGGATTGGGAATGTTTTTCATTCGTACCCAATCCATGCGCCTCCCCGACATTTCTCTCGACGCATAACCCCTTGGATTTCCTGAACGTATGTCTACTCGTCGCTGCGCATTCTCGGTTTCGGTTCTTGTCTTCGTGGGCGGATTGCTCCTGTTGCCGGTCACGACTGCGTCGGGGCAAACCCTTGAAGACGTGATGCGCTATTCGCAGCGGCTTCCGGCGGCCGGGAGTCCCGGGCTCGGCATGGCCGGCAGCGGTCGTTTTGCGGGAACGGCAGGCCCGAATGCGATCGCCGGCAATCCGGCCGGGCTCGGATGGATCTCGACGTCGGTACTTGCCGGTGACTTTACCGTTCAGCGAACCCGTTCGGACGCGCGGTTTGTCACCCCCGAGGGTTCGGTGTCGGACGATCGGACGGTGAGCGACTACAGTCTCGGCTCCCTCGCAGGTGCACATCCGTTTCCGACGGAGCAGGGATCGCTGGTCATGGGCGTGTCGCTTCACCGGACCGCTGCGTACGGGCGGGGCTTCGACGTGCTGGGAACGAATCAATCAAACTCCATTACCGGGACCTTTCTGCCGACGGGATACGAAGTGGACGGGGAGGACCTCGTCTTCGACGACTCGCGGTCTCGGATCGCCTACGAAGCGGGGGCCATTGATTTTTCCCGGGACGTGTATGACGGGGGAGGATATCCTTTTTTTCAGGCCGCTAATCCGCAGTCGTCCGCTGTTGGAGGTGAGATGGAGCTCGAGCAGCAGGAGGAGATTCTTGAGTCGGGCGGAATGAACGAACTGGGGTTCGGAGCGGCCGTGGAGGTGGCGCCGGGCGTCATGCTGGGTGGGGGGCTGAACATCTCGTTCGGCTCGTACACGTTCGAACGGTTTTATCGAGAACGGGACGCGAGTGACCTCCTCCCCCCCGAGGATCCATCCAATCCGCAGGTGCCGTACGATCCCTATTTCCTGGCAGGGACGACCCTGGAGGGGTTCCACAATCTTCAGGTTGAGGAACGCATCGACACGGACATCGGCGGAGTCAATCTGCGGGCGGGCCTTTCGGCTCAGCTGGCGTCCGGCCTGCGAGGCGGCCTTTCGGTGGAGTCGCCGACGTGGTACACCCTGACCGAGGTGTACGGAACGCGGATGCAGACGGACTTCGACTGTGACTTTTCCCGGTCTGAGATTTCATGTCCTGGGGGCGGGGTGGCTGGATTCGAAAGCGGCTCCCTGACGGGCAACGAGTTTGAGTATCGTCTCCAGACGCCCTGGCGGATTGGGGCGGGTCTGCAGTATACACGCGCCGGGATGACGGTTGCCGGCGATCTGGAATTCGTCGACTGGACGCAGGCACACCTTAGCGCGGACGATGCCAGCTTCACGTCTCTCAACCGAGAGATTCGGGACCTTGAGGCGACCTTCAATTCGCGTGTCGGGGCCGAATATGCCTTTGATCAGGCGGCGATCCGAGCGGGGGTGTCGTACCGGCCCGATCCTCGCGACCTATCCTTTCAGGACATTGACGAGCAGACCACGAATGCCGATCAGCTCTTTCTGTCCGCCGGGGTCAGCTTCACACCCGCGCAGCAGTTTTCCCTTCATCTCAACTGGATGCAGGAGCGATTCGACGACCAGTTTTCCTCGTACGATGAAGGGCCGCGGGTGCGGGAAAGCGTCGCACGCAATCAGTTCCTGATCGGGGTGACGTACCGGCCATAGTTCTTGCGCTGTTAGCGCCGCCGTTCGTCGAGCATCTGGTGGTACTCCTGGGCCGCGCGGTTGTGCTCCTGCAGCGTGCGACTGAAGGTGTGCCCCCCCGATTCGTCGGCGGCAAAGTAGAAGTACTCGTGCTCGTCGGGCTGGACGGCGGCCCGGAGGGAGGTGGGGGACGGATTGGTGATGGGACCGGGGGGGAGGCCTCTGTTCCGATAGGTGTTGTAGGGGTGGTCGATCTCCAGGTCGCGGTAGAGCACGCGCCCGGTGCGCTCCCCCTTCGTGTCGAGAAGCACGTACTGGATGGTGGGATCGGCCTGCAGGCGCCAGCCCTCCTCCAGGCGGTTCAGATAGACGCCCGCGATGGTGGGCTTCTCCGAGTCCTGCAGGGCCTCCCACTCCACGATCGACGCGAGCGTCACCACCTCCCGCTTCGTGAGTCCCAGGTTGTCGGCCCCGGCGGCAAGCTCTCGCTCGTAGAAGCGATCGAAGGACTCCTTGATGCGACGCACCACGGTTTCGGGCGTGGCCTGCCAGTAGAACTCGTACGTCTCCGGGAGCATGTAACCGAAGAGGCGCTCGGGCGTGGTGCCGAGCTCGCGGGCGAGGCTCGTGTCGCGGAGCGCGGCGTGCACCGAGCTGGAGTCTGTCTTGAGGCGTTTGCCCACCACCGTCGCCACCATCGGCGGACGCGAGCCGGGGGGGATCGTCACGCGGACCGGGGCCTGGAGGCCGCGGCGCAGCACGTCGAGGAGGTGGTAGTTGGACGTAAACGGCGCCACCCGGTAGTGTCCGGCTTTGAGCTGTTCACCCCATCCGGTGACGGTGGCCGCGAGGCGGAAGGTGGTGGACGAGACCAGGATGCCCTCTGCCTCCAGCGAGTCGATGGCCGCGTCGAGGGATGTGCCTTCCGGAAGGACGACCCCTCGGGCGTCCTCGTACGGGCCCGTGTTTGGTCCGAAAAAGATCGCGCCTCCGAATCCGACCCCGAGACCGAGCAGGAGAAGAACGAGAAGTCCGAAGAGATACTGCGACCGCATTGTAGAGCGAGGGTCGAAAAAGAAAAACGCAAGGAACGTTCGTCGAGTGGAGGTGCGCGCAGGCCGAACGCGTGGTCCTCAGCGTCCGGTTTGGAAGGCGTCGAGCCAGGTTCGGGCCATGCGATAGTGGCCCGCGGGGGTGGGATGCACGCCGTCCTCGGCCCAGTGCGGTCCGGGAGCGTCCTCGAGGGCTTCGTCGAACACGGACTGGTAGGGAATCCAGGCGGCCTCGTAGTCTTCGGCCACGCGCCGCGCCGCCGTTTGAAAGCGATCGAAGTACAGGCTCCACTCTTCGTCTACGGCCGACCCTCCGGACACGGCAAACGGCTCTCCGACGAGGAGCGTGGCGTCGGGGAGGGCCGCCCGGGTGCGGTCCAGCAGGGACCGGTATTTTTGTTCGTATCGTTCGGCCGCCTCTTCGTAGTGGTCGAGGGAGGCGTACCAGAAGTCGTTGACCCCGACGAGAATGCTCAGCACGTCGGGCTCGAACGCGAGGCAGTCATCCTCCCATCGGGCTGCGAGGTCGCCCACCATGTCGCCGCCGACCCCGCGATTGTAGCACGCCCACCCGCGGTTCGGTTGTTCCCCCAGCAGCTCCGCCGCGACCAGGAGGGGGTACCCGCTGCCCAGTCCGGGCGGATGGTTGGGAAGCGTGGAGCCGCGAATGCGGCCCGTGTCCGTGATGGAATCGCCCTGAAACAGGAGCACGCGAGCGTCCTCCTCGGACGAGGAAGACGAAGGGATATCCGGCGTCATTGAAGCAACGGGGCGGTGGGAGACACAAACGGGACGGACGGCACCACGTACCGGATTTGCCCCTCGACTGATCCGAGCTCGCCGGGGTGCATCCGCGACCGCCGTTCGGATGTTTCCTCCTCCCTCCGTTCAGGACGGTCCTTCCCCGAGCTGGAGCTGTGCTGCGACGTCGAGCGTCGGGGAATGGCGTTCGCCGGCAGCCAGGTGGAGGGCGCCGGCCTTGGCGATCATGGCGGCGTTGTCCATGCAGTACGAGAGATCGGGAACGTAGAGGTCGAATCCGTCCTCGATTCCGGCCGCTTCCACCCGATCGCGAAGTTCGCGGTTGGCTGCTACCCCGCCCACCACGGCCACGTGCTCGGCGCCGGTCTCCGCCGCCGCCCGACGCACCGCGTCCACGAGAACGTCCACGATGGCGGCCTGTACCGACGCGCAGAGGTCCGCCCGGTGCTCGTCGAGCAGGTGCTCGCGCTCGGCGTCGGACTGGTCGCGCAGGTAGTAGAGCACCGACGTCTTGAGGCCGCTGAACGAAAAGTCGAAATTGTCGAGCCGGCTGCGTGGAAAGTCGTGGAAGGTCGGGTCCCCGTCCGCTGCGAGACGGTCGATGGCCGGGCCGCCCGGATAGCCGAGGCCGAAGAGCTGCGCAATTTTGTCGAAGGCCTCCCCCGCGGCGTCGTCGCGCGTGCGGCCGAGCACCGAGTGTTGAACGTCCGCGCCCACGTGGACGAGCTCGGTGTGTCCGCCCGACACGACGAGGCAGAGGTACGGGCGCGGGGGGGACGGCGGCTCCAGGTCGACCGAGTACAGGTGTCCCTCCAGGTGGTTGACGCCAATCAGAGGCAGGGTGCGGGCCCGGGCGAGGGCCTTTCCGAAGCTGAGGCCGACCAGGAGGGAGCCGGGGAGGCCGGGGCCGCGTGTGACGGCCACGGCGTCCAGATCGCCGAGGGCGGTGCCGGCGTCGTCGAGTGCCGCCTGGACGACCGGCACGACGAGGCGCTGATGGTCGCGCGAGGCCAGCTCCGGGACGACGCCCCCGTATTCGTCGTGCAACTCGTGCTGTGACGATAATACGTTCGAGCGCACCGTGCCGTCGTCGAGGACGGCGGCGGCCGTGTCGTCGCACGAGCTTTCGATGCCGAGCACGCGCATGCGGGCGGAAAAAACGGATTGGACAGAAGACCGGCGAATCGGCGAACATGCTCTCGATTCGAGGGCTCGCACGCACGGAAGAGGGGCGAGATCCGGGTTGCGAGTCAAGTGCGAACAAATCGGAGAGTTCGGGGTATTGTGAAATGACACCCACGGGTTTGCGATCGCACCCTCTCTCAACAGACGATAATTGGCACCCATGCGTACTGCACTCCCGCTCCTGTGTCTCGTGCTCACGCTGACGCTGACCGCTCCGGCCGAGGCGCAATTCCGTGAAACGGCCCAGCAGAACCAGTCGATACAGACGCAGCTGTACGATTCCGGCTCTGCGGCCGCCAACGCGCTGCAGTCCCTCTTTGGGGCTGAGCACTTTCGTATGGGGCACAGCTACGAAGCCTCGTTCTCCTCGTTTGGCGGACAGTCGGCGTCGATGGGGATGTACACCAACTCCATGATGTGGCAGTTCAACTCCGATTGGGCAGCCCGCATGGACGTGAGCGTCGCGCATCCGTTCACGCAGACGAGTGCTTTTGGCGAGCAACAGGCGCAGGTGTTCATCCGCAACGCAGAGGTCGCGTACAAGCCGTCCGAGAACTTCCAGGTACGCATGCAGGTGCAGCAGAGCCCCCACGGACGCTACATGAGTCCCTACGGGGCGTACGGCCGTTCGCATCGCGGCTTTGCGTCTCCGACCCCGACCAGCAATCTCTTCTGGCAAAACTAACTGCACCAGCCGCCAAGGGGCGACTCGCAGTCTTTGAAGCGCGGCATGCCCCGAGGCATGTCGCGCTTTTGTGTTGACCCGTTCGCTGCTCAGTGTTGTCTATGGCTTCGTGGTCCACACGTGTCCGCAACGGGCTCCTAAACGCCCTGCTCCTCGTGGGGGGGCTTGGGGTGATGGTTCTGCTCTACGGGCTCGTCACGCGCACCTTCAACGCGCCGCCCAGCCCCCAGCGGACGCCGGAGTCGACGGAGCTGGTCGGAACGATCATTCAGGTCGAGGTGCTCAACGGGGCGGGCGTCGATCGGCTCGCCGCCGAGGCGACGCACTATCTCCGGGATCGGGGCTTCGACGTCGTGGACGTCGGCAACTATCGGACGTTCGAGCAGGAGCAGTCGGTCATCATCGATCGGGTGGGCGACCCGGAGGCAGCCCGGAAGGTGGCCGAGGCCCTCGGGCTTCCCACCGACCGGATCCGACAGGAGATTCGTCGCCAGTACTACCTCGACGCCTCCGTCGTCATCGGGCACGACTACGAACAGCTCCAACCTTTTCAGAATCAACAATAGCGCTCGTGCATCCGTCGTCGGATGACGGCGCGAACACGTTCATCCTCATTCATCCGTTCCCCCAACCAATGTCCTGAGTGTATGGCTTCCCCCGACCAATCCTCCACCGCCGAGCCGTCCGTCCGCCGCACACCGCGCAATACCGGCCCCGTGTTGGCCGCGCACGCCGTGAATGCCATGGCCGACAAGAAGGCCAAAGACGTCACCGTCATTGACCTGCGAGAGGTGAGCAACATGGCGGATTTTTTCGTGATCGGCACCGGCGAGTCCGACCTACAGGTCCGTGCCATCGCCAACGGCGTGATGGACCGCATCGAAGAGGAGTGTGAGGAACTGCCGTGGAAACGAGAGGGCATGGATCACCTTCGCTGGGTTCTTCTCGACTACGTGGACGTGGTCGTGCACGTCCTTCTACCCTCTCGGCGCGAGCATTACCGCATCGAGCGACTCTGGGGAGAGGCCGATCGGGAAACGCTGCCCGAAGATGGGGACGTCTCGGACGTCGATCTTCTTCAGGAGCTTCTCGAGGCGTCGCCGGAGGATGACTAAGAAGCTCTAACTAAACCCAACCCAGGATCGAGCAATTTTTCCTTCGTCGCTCTAGGACATCTGAGATGTCCAAGCTTGATTCAGAGCCTATCCAACTGCACGGATAGGCCATGTCGGTCGGATGGATGGGCTCCAGATCAAGTCTGGAGCGACGATGGGGTTCATTTTGGCGTTTGGGGGCAGTCACACATGCCGCCCACATTTAGCACAACGCGTTCTAAGATCGCGATCCGCGAAATTCGACGTTCAGCGGTATGACACGATTCTTTCTTGCGATCGGAGCACTTCTGGCGGGCCTGGGGGTGG
>CAZCUZ010000055.1:0-5568 GCA_964502085.1 uncultured Salinivenus sp.
CGTCGGTCGCTCAGAATGACTCTCGAATAAACGTATTTCTGCGTGTCTACTAAGGAGCAACGCAAACGGCGGCTCACGTCCCCTGGTCGGGGACAGCGACCCGGTCAACGTCTGCAATCAGCGTCTCGAGTCCGTCTCGCAGTGCCGCTCTGCGCATTCGGTGCGAGCGAGGAAGGACTGTCTCTCACTGGGTGATCCATGATTCCCTTGTGGCACCGGTTTGCATTCGCGGTGATGGTCGGCTTACCGCCTACGAGGTGGGGCCCCTGTTTCGCTCCGAAGACAGACCCCAGAGCACGCCGACGATCCGCTGGCGTTCTCTTCCCTGACCCCTATGGTAGTTGGTATGTCGGCTCTCCCTCCTGTGTCCGGAATATTCGATCCAACTTGAGATACTGCTGTAACGACGATCACCGGCAGACCCACGGGATTTGGTGGAGCAAAATCAAAGCTCCCAACGACAGTAAGGAAGATACTTCCGAGAAACCGACCACGAAGCCGTGATGGAAAAGGTTGATCAGGACGCACACGTGATCGGAGGAGCGTGTCAGGCTCTCTTCACGAATCGGCTGTCGTCAGCGAGACGTAGCAAGGAACCGGTTTCCCTCCCGCTCGCCTCCGATGCAGAGATCATACCCACGCGGGGATATGTCGTCCACATCCAAAGGAACGAGACAAACGATGCCGTGAACGTGGTTGGGCATGACGATGAATGCGTCGAGAACAACGTCCTCCCGCATCTTTTCTGACCGACCCCATTCCTCCACCACAATCTCTCCCCACTCGTTCAAGATCATCCGCCCCTGCCGCACCGCTCCGAAGAAAGGGTGGCGATCCTGCGTACAAACGGTGACGAAGTACGCCGCCGTGCGTCGATAATCGAATGGCGGATGACGGGGATTCGTACGATCTGGCATGAAGTGAAAATGCTGGTTTCTATGCAGACGTACCCGATAGACACATCTATTCGCTCTGCACAACATTGCTCTCTGCCCCATCGTGTCGACTTCTAATGGATGCACGTTCCCTGTCCAGGCGTCTCCCCTCGTTCCAGAAAATGGCTCACGTACACTCCCGCCCCTCGTGCGTCCCATTATTGATCCCGAAATCCCCCCTGACCGGTCGCGAAACGCCGAGTCCGTGACGGGGTCAAGTCCAGAACAGACTTTTCGAGCAGGTGCGAACCGTCGTGATGGGATCGACGGGCGACGTGTCCGTCCTTCACGCCCCGCCGGAGGCCCTCACTCCTCGGGGGGACGATTCCGATCCCGATGCCACTGCGCCGGATTTCGGCGAATGTACCGTCGGATCCGATCCAGTTCGTCCCGGTCGCGCACCACCCGTTCGTAGAAATTCCGTTGCCACACGTCGGCCCCTGATGTGTCACGCAATCGGTTGATTCGTTTCGTGACCATTGATTTGAATTGCCGCATGATGGTCGACAACGATCCGGCAATCGCCCCACCGAACGTTCGATCCGATTTTTCACCATGGTAGGGGTTCATCGGCGATGACCCCCTACCATGTGTATTCCCGGCATCATCGGATACAGACAAGGATTGATCGGTAGAATCGGAATCCGTATCGTTCGGTGGTTCTGTGATGATAATGACCCCGTGGGTATGATTTGGCATCACGACGAACGTATCCACGATCACCCGGTCCCGCACCGTCTCCGTCCGATGCCATTCCTCCACGACAATCCGGCCGTATTCATTCAACCACATCCGGCCGTTCTCCACCGTGCCGAATAGACATTTTCTATCGGCCGTGCACGTGGTTACGAAATACGCCCCCGGAGACCGGTAATCGTATTCCGGCAACCGGATCGACTGTCGATCGTGGCGTTCGGGATCGTAGACCATCGCTCGACACCGTTTTGTCTTTTAGACACACGTGCCCCCGAGAAATAACGGTCTCTTATCGTCTTCAGTGATCAACAGCTAGAGGAAACGCTTCCAATCACCAGGACGGAGAATCGAGCCTGACAACAGTTTTCCGAAGCCGGAACGCACCCCGAACCCCAGGCGTGTGTGATACTCGTTCAGATCGCGACGACTTGTCCTCCGTCCGCCCGTCATGAAACTCGCCCTCGCCCAAATCAACCCGACCGTCGGCGACCTGGACGGCAATCGACGGAAAATTCTGAACTACACCCGGCAGGCCCACGACCGAGGGGCCGACCTCGTCGTCTTTCCCGAGCTCTGCGTGACTGGGTATCCGCCGGAGGACCTGCTCGAAAATCCCTTCTTCAAAAAAGCCGTCGGACACACGGTCGACCGCATCGCACAGGACGCCCCGCCCGATCTCGGCCTGCTCATCGGCGCACCCGTCCCCAACCCCGACACGTACGGCAAGCCCCTCCACAACGCCGCCCTCCTCTTCGAAAACGGCGAGCTGCAGGCCCGGGTCAACAAGACCCTCCTCCCCACCTACGACATCTTCGACGAAGACCGCTACTTCGAGCCCGCCGAGGAACGTTCGGTGATCGAGTGGCGAGGGATCCGAATCGGGCTGCACATCTGCGAGGACATGTGGAACGTGCACCATCCCCAGGGCTTCGCGGGCAACAACCGCTACGAGTGCGACCCGGTGGCCGAGCTGGGCGCCCGCGACCCCGACCTCTTCATTAACCTCAGCGCCTCTCCGTTCTCGATCGGGAAGCACGAAACCCGAAACGCGCTCGTCCAGCACATCTGCCGCTGCCACGAGCGCCCGTTCCTCCTCTGCAACCAGGTGGGCGCCAACACCGAAATCATCTACGACGGGGACAGCCGCATCCACGCCGCCGACGGCACGCAGGTGGCCTGCGCCGCCTCCTTCGAAGAGGACCTGCTCCTCTGGGACACGGACGCCCCCGTCGAGCCCTGCCGCGTGGACCGCGACCCGATTGCCGACCTGCACGACGCGCTCGTCCTCGGCATCCGCGACTACTACGAAAAGACGGGAATCTTCAACAAGGCCCTCATGGGCCTGTCGGGCGGCATCGACTCGGCCGTCACCTGCGCCCTTGCCACCGCCGCCCTGGGCCCCAATCGGGTCGTCGGCGTCACCATGCCGTCCAAAATTTCCTCCGAGGGGTCGGTGACCGACTCCGAGCAGCTCGCCCAGAACCTGGGCATCGAGTGTAAGGAAATCCCGATCGCACCGGCCGTGGACGCCTTCGGCGAGATGCTGGCCGACGAGTTTGCGGGCACCGAACCCGGCACCGCCGAGGAAAACATCCAGTCCCGCGCCCGGGGGGTCACGCTCATGGCCCTCTCCAACAAGTTCGGGCACCTGCTTCTGTCGACGGGCAACAAGAGCGAAATGGCCGTCGGCTACGTCACGCTCTACGGCGACACGAACGGGGGCGTGGCGGTACTGAGCGACGTCCTCAAGACGCGCGTCTACAAGCTCGCCCACCACATCAACGAGCGAGCGGGCACGTCCGTCATTCCGCAGAACACGATCGAAAAGCCCCCGTCCGCCGAGCTGCGCGAGGGACAGAAGGACACCGACACGCTCCCCCCCTACGAGACCCTCGACGCCATCCTCGAGCGCTACATCGAAAAGAAAAAGGAGCTGGGCACGATCGTCGGCGAAACCGGCATCGACGAAACCCTCGTGCACGACGTGCTGCGGCAGGTGGACCAGAACGAATACAAGCGTCGCCAGGCGCCGCCGGGGCTCCGCGTCACGGAAAAGGCGTTCGGCATCGGCCGGCGCATCCCCATCGTCATGCAGTGGGACCGCGAGGCCAGCGAAGCCCTCGCCACTGAACAGAATCTTTCTCGATAACGCTCGGACCGCGTGTACACGGGGAGGCATGGGCGGATGAAAGTGTGTACGGCGACGGGAACGATCAGTCGGTCTCTCCCGGAACGTCCCTTCGACCCTCCGGCCGCTCATACGCGATGCGTCAAGGCTCCGAGTCATTCACACGTCCACACTCCATCCCTAGTCAATGATCGCCTACGTTTCCGGCACGCTCGTCGACAAAGACCCTGAGACGGCGATCGTGGACGTCAACGGCCTCGGCTACCGCGTCCACGTGCCCACCTCTACCTACGAGCGGCTGCCCGACTCCGACGAGGACGTGACGCTCCACACCTACCACTACCTCCGCGAAGACAAGGAGGCGCTCTACGGCTTTGCCACGAAGGCGGAACTGAAGGTCTTTGAGACGATGACCGACGTGTCGCGGGTGGGGCCCAAGCTGGCCCTCTCGGCCCTCTCGTCGATGCAGCCCTCCGAGCTGCGCGACCACGTGATGGAGGAGGACAAGAGCCGCCTCACGGAAATCTCGGGGGTCGGCAAGAAGACGGCTGATCGGCTCATCGTGGAGCTCCGCGACAGCTTTGCGGACCTGGACGTGTTCGAGGACACCGCTCCCCTCAGCGGCGGCTCCGACGCCCGGGCCGAGGCCCGCGCCGACGCCCTGAAGGCCCTCACCGAGCTCGGCCTCAGCAAGGCCGACGCCGAGCGAGCCATCCGCGCCGTGCTGCGCGACGACGCCGGCATCCAGTCCGCCGACGAGCTCACGCAGCGCGCCCTGAAGGAAAGCCAAGACTAACCTGCGTTCTTCGCCCCCCACACGCCTCACTCTCCTCCATGCCCGACGCCCCCCGCCTCTTCGCCCCCTCCGAAAGTGCCGAGTTCGGGCGTGCCGTCGCCGCCGCCCTCGACACGACGCTCGACGCCCACCACGAACAGACCTTCAGCGACGGGGAGCACGAGATGCGGTCGGAGGTGAACGTCCGGGGACGAGACGTTTTCGTCATCCAGTCGCTCTACGCCGAGCCGGGCATGAGCGTGAATGACAAGCTGTGCCGGCTGCTCTTCTTTCTGGGCTCGCTCCGCGACGCCGCCGCCCGGCGGGTCACCGCCGTCGTGCCCTTCCTCTGCTACCAGCGCAAAGACCGCAAGAGCAAGCCCCGCGGCTCGGTCACGACCCGCTACCTCGGCAGCCTCTTCAACGCCGTGGGGGTCGATCGGGTGCTGGCGATGGACGTGCACAACCTCGCCGTCTTCCAGAACTCCTTCCACACCGTGGCCGAGCACCTGGAGGCCCGCCCCCTCTTCGTCCAGGAGATTGCCCGCCACATCGACGACGAGGAGGTCGTGGTCGTCTCGCCCGACGAGGGCGGCGTGAAGCGGGCCAGCCGGTTTGCCGGCGGGCTGGGGGCCACGCTCGGCCGGGAAGTGCCCACCGCCTTCGTCGAGAAAATCCGAAACGAACAGGAAGAAACGGTCGTGGGCGGACGGCTCGTGGGCCCCATGGGCAACCGCGTGGCCGTCGTCGTGGACGACCTCATCAGCACGGCGGGCACGATCTCCCAGGCGGCCGCAGCGTGTGCCGAGGAAGGGGCCCGAACCGTAGTCGCCGCCGCCACCCACGGCCTCTTCTCCGGAAAGGCGCCCGAGCGCATTGCCGGCTCTCCCCTGGACCGCCTGTTCGTCACCAACACCGTGGCCCCCTTCCGCCTGAAGGGCACTGCCGCGGCCGACTGTCTCTTTACCTGCGACGCCGCCCCTCGCTTCGCCGCCGCCATCCGGGCCATTCACACCGAAGCCTCCGTGAGCGCC
>CAZCUZ010000055.1:5668-7792 GCA_964502085.1 uncultured Salinivenus sp.
GAAGTAGTTTTAGACTGCGCCCAAACGGCGTCTCTTTCCTTCGTGAGATCAAAGAAGGGCCCTCACTCCTCCGGAACCGGTACCTCGACCCGGGCCCGCGTTCCCTCGCCGGGCGCAGCGTCAATCGTGAGCGTTCCTCCAACGAGCCGAAGCCGCTTGCGCACGCCGAAGAGCCCGAGGTGTCCGTTGGACTCTTTCTTCTCCATGCTGTCGGGATTGAACCCCACACCCGCGTCCTCCACCTCAATCACGTAGGCGGCGTCGCTCCGGTGGGCCCGCACCTGCGCGGTGTCGACGTCCGCATGCTTGGCCACGTTGAACACGAGCTCGCGAACGGACCGGAAGAGAAGCGTGCGAAGGTTCTCCTCGGGCACCTCGAGGCTCGGCGCCACCTCCAGGTCGACGTACAGGTCGTGCGTCTTGGCGACGTGGACGACCAACCAGTCGAGGGCCGCCGACAAGCCTTCCTCTTTTAACACCGGCGGACTCAACTCCACGCTCAGCGAACGGGTGGCCTCGATGGCCTCGTCCAACAGTTCGATGACACGCTCGAGGGCCTTCGGGACGGCCCCGCTCTCGTCGGCCAGCGAGTGCGCCCAGATCCGGGCGCCGTGGACGAGCTGCTGGACGTGATCGTGCAACACCTCCGAAATGCGCGACCGTTCGCGCTCCTCGGCCGTCGTCAGAGCAAGGGCCAACTCGCGTATCTGCTCGGTCCGCGCCTCGACCCGCTCCTCGAGGGTGTCGTTTACGGCCTGAAGATCTGCCTGACTCTGCCGGAGCTGCTCGTTCGCAGACCTTAGATTCTGCATCAGGTCCCGAACCTCGTACTGACGACGACGTGCTCGCAGAGCCGAGCGCACGACCGTCGTGAGCGTCACCTCGTGCACCGGGCGCTCGAGGATGGTCACGTTGGTGGCTGTGGCCGGCCCAAAGAGGTCAAGCCGATCGAGCCGCCGAACGTCCGCCGGATCCCCCGTCGTGAGAATGATGATCGGCAGATTCGACCACGGCTCTCGCTTCGCCATGGCCCTCGAAAGGAGACGCACGCCCTGCTCCGTAATGGCATCCTCCTCGACGATCATGCTCCCTGCTCCGTTCTGAAGCGCGTCCGTGAACGAAGGAAGACGGGTAAAGAGGTCCACGCGGAGGTTGGTCGCGCGCAACACCTCCACGATGTCCGAGGCCGACGTCTCCGTCGAAACCAGCAAGAGAATGCGTTCTTCGAGCGAGGGTCCTGCATGCGAAAAGGATTGATTTACCGGAACCATAGCAGGCCGCGACAGCGACCGGAGTACAAGAGAAAAACGACGTACGGAAATGAGTGCCCCCACGATACGACTTGCATCGGGGCTCTTCCGTCACCTCTGGTGCTCCCATCCCCGGAGATTTGGCGTGACTGCTCGCACGAAACGGAGCCATTGGCTCTCCCAGAGGGCCTGCCGTCCTTCTCTACAATGGGCGAAGGCGCACGAGAATGGCGTCCTCGGCCTGCCCGAGCCGGTTTCGGACGAAGGCCCGATACCATCGCCATCGCTCGTTGCCGGTCCGGAGGCGCAGGAGCCACTGCACACGCTGCTTGCCTCGACACACCATGTCCGCCAGATCGTGCATCACGCGGCGCATGTTTCGCGCGTGGACGTGGGAAAAGAAACAGGTGTCGACGTGTGCGTCGGAGGCGTACTCGAGAACCGATCGGGCCGCCGGAGTTAGAGACTGAATGGTGCCCTCCCGGTCCAGCACCACCAGCGGACGAGTGGGAGCCTCCTTGTTATGGAAGCGCTTCCGAGTCTCGGTCGAAGAAGAATCCGCAGCGGTGGAAGGCGTGGACATGACATCGGATTTTGAATGAGAATGACGATGTAAATCGAATTTTCCGTGCGAGACGGGCATGATACGACAGAAACTGAAACGATGCCGTGCGGGAAGATACGTATCCCGAACGGAAAATACGATGCTCCCAGCGGCAATAAAGACGATTGCGTGATAAAATCTTGACTGAGCATGGTGGCCTCACGTTCCCCTGACTGTCAATGTCGCCAAAACTGTATGGGTAAAAGGGCGCATCGGAGCATGGGTGTATTGACGTTTTCCCCGAACAAGAACATCCCCTGACCACCATCA
>CAZCUZ010000055.1:7892-11077 GCA_964502085.1 uncultured Salinivenus sp.
GTCCCCCCGAACCTCCGTCTCGCCTATTCATACTGCTCCCCTGTCCAACCGGCAGGAATGTGGCTTTGCTCTCTCTCATGTTTCCCCACGTGTCCGATCCGCAGCATGCTTTCTTCCGACGCCCTCGCTCAGCAGATCGACGGCCTCATTCATTTCGACACGCAGCAGGCCCCCGACGGGCTCGACCTCACGGTGGACTCGGTCTACCGCACGACGGGCCACGGACAGCTCGACTTCGGAGGCAGCGAGTTCAATGCGGCTCCGCGCGAGGTCCTCACGCCCGTGCTCGACGATCCCGAGGACGACTATGCGTGGTGGACTCTCGAGCAGGGAGCGTACGTCGTCCGGTACAACGAATCCCTGACGCTGGAAGAGGGGCAACGGGCCCACATTTTCCCGCTGGAGCGCACCCTGCTCGCCGGGGCCCACCACGGCATGTTCGTGCTCGAGGACGACCGGCGCCCGTTGGAAACGCTGCTCGTGGTGAGCCACCTGGGCTGTCGCCTCAAGGAAAACTGCCGGCTCTCCCGCCTCACAGTGCACGACACGGAGACGTGACGGCCGAACACTCCCCTCCCGCGCTACTGGCGATTGTTCGGACCGACGCGCATCCAGAGATCCAGGGACGGCCGCTCCGAGGACGAGGACTGCCGGGGTGGAGGCGCCTGCCGTCGTCCGCCCCGACGTCGTCGCCCTCCTGCTCCGGTCACCGAGGGCGTGCCCTGCCCCTGATCCTGAATCTCCGACTCCTCGTCGGGCTCGGGAATCTGCAATCCAAGCCCCACCGGCCCGGTGAGAGACGAACGGAGCCCGTGCTGCCGGGCCGAAGACGCCGCGGCGGCGTCCGGATCCACCGGAATGGCGAGCTCGTACACCAGAGCGGACGGATCGAGCGTCGCGCGTCCACGGAGCCCCGACGAGAACTGGGCCGGAATCCGGTGCCGGCTCGTGTCTCCCCGTACGACCTCGAGCTCGGAAAGCGAAACGGCGTCGAGCCCCTCCGCCGCCGACATCTCACCCTCCGTCCCCCCCTGTCCGGCCTGCTGCCGACGAAGCCCGAGCGGATACTGGACTCCGTAGGCCCGGCGCTGCCCCCCCGACGGATCGACCCACAGCACGAGTCCATCTCGGGAAATCGACTGGACCAAGGCCCGGTCCTGCACGAGAACGGCCACGTACAGCACACTGTCGGTGGGAACCGTCGCCACCGACACCGGCTCCTCCCCCACCTGCGACAGCTGTCCGTCCCACTCCTCGAGAGATCCATCCACCGACGGCGCCTCCGTCATCGACTGACTTGGAATTGTGGCGGGGCCGCTGCACGCGCCCACGAGGAGACATAGAAAAACGAACGCGCAGGCCTGCAGGTGCTGGGGCAACATGGACGTCGAAGGCTTGTAGAGAGAGTTGGATCAATGGCCCTCCTCGGTTCCCTCGTCTGGTGCGACGAGCGCCATCGGATCCGTTCGGACTCGACAGTGCTATCTACTCAGTCATCCCGTACTCGTAATGAGAGAGATTTCTCCATCGGCTCTTTTTCTCGCCGGAATTCTGCTGTTCTTTCCCCTCTTCCTCGTCCCCGAAACGCAGGCCCAAATCCCTCCTTCGTCCGCCGAGAACGACACGACCACGAAGGGCGCCCCCTACGTGCCCTCCCCCGATCGCGTGGTCGGGAAACTGCTGAGGCTCGCGGACGTCTCCGCCGACGACGTCGTGTACGACCTCGGCAGTGGCGACGGGCGCATCGTCATCGCAGCCGCCAAAAAGTTCGGCGCACGGGGCGTCGGCGTCGAAATCGATTCGCAGCTCGTCCAGAAGGCCCGGGCCAAGGCCCGGGAGGCCGGTGTGGCCGACCGCGTCGAGTTCCGACAGGGCGACCTGTTCGACACCGACCTCAGCGACGCCACGGTCGTCACGCTGTACCTCTGGCCCGAAATGAACAACCGCCTGCGGCCCAAGCTCCGGCGCGAGCTCGATCCGGGCGACCGCGTCGTGTCCCACAGCTTCGACATTGACGACTGGCCGGCCGACACCACCGTGTCCTTTAAGAGCGCCTCCTCGATGGATACCGAGAAAACACTGTTTCGTTGGACGATCCCGGTTTCCACCGACACCCAATAATACCAAATCCGTCTACCGGCTTCGGAGATGACGGAAGGACGGCGTACACTGCCGACTCCGTGCGATTTCTCTTTCCGGTCCCTTCTCCCCTCGTTCAGTTCTTCCTCCCATGAGAAACGGCGCGTACTCGTTCGCCTTCCTCGCCCTCGTCGGCGGACTCGTTCTTCTCATGATCGCCGAGCAAGACGACGTGCTGACACCGCTCGGGGTCATTCTCCTCCTCTCGTCCCTCCTCCTGGCCGGCATCGGCAAGGTGATTGACGTGCTGGGATATGTCCGAGAGGGCGCAACGGACCCCGACGAATCGGCGTGACCCCCCTTCGTCGTCTCTCTCACCAGTCCCGACACCCGTCCCATCTCCGAACGAACGATCTGGTTCATTGGACTCGGGCTCGTCGCCCTGGATCTTCTCTTTTTCGTCGTCCCACTCGTCCCCCTCGCGGCTGCGTACGTTCTCCTCGTTCGCCCGCCCTGGTTCAAGACGTTCGTCGACGACCTGTACGACGATACCGAATGAAAGAGACCGGCGCAGAGCCCTCGATTTGAGTCCCCAGTAGAGCCGTTTCAGCTTGGAATGCGCTGCCTGTACCTATACTACCTTTAATTTACATTATTTTAACTTTTTATATTTGAAAAGATTGTTTCCGCGTGTGAGCATAAACTCAGCCTGATGCATTTTCTTCTCCTCGACAGCAACTCATTTCGGCGAGATCGAGGCACGCGTCCTGCGACCCTCGGGGACGTGCCTCAGCCCCGGAGGACCCAGCTCTCGGTGATGCTTCTCTCTCCGGCGTCCACATCTAATCCCTCTTCGCTCCCGACAGCGTCAGAATTCACCCTCGACGGTCCCACAGCCATCTCCGTTCGGTGAAGGAGCTCCGGCTGCAGGTCCTTCTACAATCCGGACTCGCCGAGACGAACGAGTCTTCCGCTTCGTGCCGGACACTCGGGAGTGCTGTTTCCGTCTCCTTCCCTTCTCGACGACGGAGACCCGTTCATCTCGACCACGAACCCTCACAAATCGCACTATCCAGTATGTCCGTTCGTCCCGCTCTCTTCCGTCA
>CAZCUZ010000055.1:11177-18457 GCA_964502085.1 uncultured Salinivenus sp.
CTATTCCCCAAATTCCAACTTCAACGGCACGGACAGTTTCGAGTATGCTCTGTTCTATCACGGAAATACGTCCGCATCTGTCACCGTGACCGTGACGGTGAATCCGGTCAACGATCCGCCGACGGCACGCGACGACAGCTACTCCACGTCCCAAGGGTCCGACGTCTCCGGCAACGTGCTCGACAACGACTCCGACGTCGACGACAGCAACCTGTCGGCGTCGTTGCAGAACGGTCCCTCAAACGGAGATCTCAACCTCAACGGCAACGGCTCCTTCACCTTCGATCCCGATGGAGACTTCAGGTCTGTGGGGGCCGGCGAAAGCAACACCGTCTCGTTCGACTACACCGCAAGTGACGGAAACGGAGGGACCGACCAGGCCACGGCGACAATTACCGTCAACGGCACAAACGATACGCCCGTCGCGAATAACGACAGCTACTCCACGTCTCAAGGCTCCAACGTCTCCGGCAACGTGCTCAACAACGATTCCGACGTCGACGGCGACAACCTGAGTGCCTCTCTGCAGAGCAGCCCCTCCAAGGGAGACCTCAATTTCGACAGCGACGGGTCGTTCACGTTCGACCCCAACGGGGCCTTCGACTCGCTCGGCGACAACGAGAGTGAAAACGTCGTTCTGAAGTACGTCGCGAACGACGGAAACGGCGGCAGCGACGGAGCGACTGCCACGATCACCGTCAACGGCCGAAACGATCCCCCCACGGCCTCCAAGATCGAGATCACCACGAAGGAAGACCAGTCGGTTTCCGTCGACGTCCGTTCACACGTCGGCGACGCAGAGGATGATGCAGGCGCGTTGAGCGTTTCGGTTGGCGGCAGCGGTCCGTCAAACGGATCGATTAGCGACGCGGACCCATCAGATTTGACGTTGTCGTATACGCCGAACTCAGACTTCCACGGATCCGACGCCTTTCAATACGAGGTTGAGGACAGCGGCGGCGAGACGACGACGGCAACCGCCGAGATTACGATCGAGCAGGTCCCCGACCTCACACTCGTCGACGGATCCAGCTCCCAGCTTGGATTTGACCCGGAGGTGACGCCCGGAACGAGTCGAAATCCCGTCGGCCTCCTAGAGGTTCGGGCCGACAACGCAGGAGCCACCATCGACAACGTCACGCTCACCAGCAGCAGCCCCGGCATCGAGGGAATCGAAGAGGTCCAACTCTACCGATCCTCCGACCGAAGTCTCTCGCAGGACGACGCGCGCGTCGCCGAGACCCCGGCAAACGCAACCGGACTCTCCGAAACGGTGTCGATCGACTTCGACTCCCCCGTCGCCGTGAAGCCGGCCGCCAGGTACTTCATCCTCTCCCTCAACGTGAGAACGGACGCCCCCGCGAAAGACGTCCGGTTCACGATTCAACAGGCGTCGGACATCTCTCTCTCGGGCGGCACCATTTCGACCGTCGAAAGCTCCGGAGGAGGATTTCCCCTGAAGCTCTCGGAGGAAGCGGCCACCCTGCCGGTCGAACTAACCCGGTTCGACGCACAGACGACCGAGGACGGCATTTCCCTTCGCTGGCGCACGGCCAGCGAGCAGAACAACGCGGCCTTTCAGATTCAGCGGAAGACCGTCGGCGCATCCGACGGCTGGGAGACCCTCGGTCGCCGGAAGGGAGCCGGAACGACCAGCCGGCCGCAGTCCTATCGGTTCACCGACGCGGATCTGCCCTACGCGGCGGACTCGTTGACGTATCGCCTCCGGCAGGTGGACACCGACGGCGAGACGCATCTTAGCGCCCCGGCAAGTGTCGCGCGAGGCGGAGTCGAGGCGGCCGAGCTCAAGGAAACCTATCCCAATCCGGCCCGCCGGCAGGTCACCGTCCGCTACGCCGTGCCCCCGCCGGCCGAGGGAAAAGCGCGAATCAGCCTCTACGACGTGCTGGGCCGGGAGGTCCGAACGACCGCGGCTGCCGGGGGGCGTCAGGAGCAGCAGTTCGACGTCTCGACCCTCTCAAGCGGCGTGTACGTCCTTCGGCTCCACACCGACACCGCGGTCGAAACGCGCCGCCTCACCGTCGTGCGATAGACCCACCGTTCGGACATCGACGAGGTGGACCCCGGGCGTCCTCCGCCGCTTCCGGCACTGGAGGGCGCCCTCTTTATGTCTGTCCCGTGGCTTCCTTCGAGGCCGGGTGCCGCAGCGCCAACAGGCTGCCGATGGCCAGGTTGATGGCCGCCCCGATGGCAGTGTACCAGGGCCAACCGATCGTGCGCAGGTCCGCCTCCTGCACGTAGGCGTCCGACGGCCCTAGCACGAACGTCCACCCCTCCGTCGGGCTGTGCCACACGCCGAAGATGACGAGCACCATGACCCCGATCGACACGACGAACGCGACGAGCGCGTCGAGCTGACGCGATCGCTCGTGCCAGAGACCGAGGAGGAAGACCCCGAGCAGCCCCCCGTAGGTGAACGACGCAATCGACAGGCCGAGCTCGACGACCGGATTGTTGCTGTCCTGGAAGAGGCTCGCGAAGCCGATGAACACGATCCCCCAGAAGAGGGTGAGGAGGCGCGAGACGAACACACCCCGATCGTCCGCCAAGGAGTGCCCCACGATTCGCTCGTAGAGGTCGTTCACCGAGGACGACGCCAGGGCATTCAGGGACGAGGAGAGGGAGCTCATGGCCGCCGCCACGATGCCGGCCAGGATGAGGCCGGAGAGTCCGGCGGGCAGGCCCTCGATGATGTACTTCGGAAAGACCTCGTCGCTGCGCTGCAGCCCGAGCGCCTCAACCGAGGCCCCGTCGTAGTGCGCCCACAGCAGCAGGCCCACCGCCAGGAAGAGGGCAAACTGCACCATCACGACGACGGCACTGCCAATGATCGCCTTCTGGCTGTCCTTCTTGTCTCGGCAGGCCAGCAGGCGCTGAACGATGAGCTGGTCGGTGCCGTGGGAGGCCATCGAGAAGACGGCCCCGGCAATGACCGCCGTTCCGAGCGTGTAGGGCATCGTGAACCAGCGCCCAAACGAATGGTCGAGGCCCAGGTCAATGAGGTTCGTCTTCCCGGCCTCCACCGCGGTGCTCCACCATCCGGCCGGCACATCTCCCAGCAGAAAGCCGATGGCGGCCAGAGCCCCGCCCACGTAGAGGAGCATCTGCACCACGTCCATCCACACCACGGCCTTGATGCCGCCGATGAGCGTGTAGAGGGCCGTGACGGCCCCAATCACGAAGATAATCTCGAAGTAGCCCACCTCAAGCCCGGCGCTATCGGCAATGACCTTGAGCGGAATGGCCGTCGCAAAGAGCCGGACACCGTCGGCCAGCAGGCGCGTCACCAGAAACGTCACCGACGCCGCCCCCTGCATGGTGTGCCCGTAGCGATCTCCCAGAAACGCGTAGGCCGTCTCCAACTCTCCCGCGTAGTAGCGCGGCAGGAAATAGACACCCACGATGATGCGCCCGACGAGGTAGCCGAACGTGATCTGGAGGAACGTGAGATTGTCGCCGTAGGCCACTGCCGGCGTGCCCACGACGGTGAGCGTGCTCGTCTCCGTGGCCACGACCGAAAAGCACACGGCCCACCACGGCATGTCGCGCCCGCCGAGGAAGTAGTCGCTCGTCGAGTCCTGCGTCCCCCCCGACCAGATCCCGAACGCCGCTACCCCAACCAGATACGCGACGAGGACGACGTAGTCAAGGGGGGTGAGCATGGCGACGGCCGGTTGGTGGAAAAGCAGTCGAGAGCAGACGACTCACGGGTCCCATTCGATCGGCATGCTGGGAGACCGTAGGGACGTGGAAATGAAGGACACGGGTGCGTCCGAATCCGGACAAAACGGGTCACGCCCCCCCACCTCCGTTCTCCCGGACGCACCTCCCCCACGCCCCCGACACCCACGCTCGCATGCTTCGCTCAGCTACTCGAGTTCGCGAAGCCAGACGTTGCGGAAGCGAACCGGGTGATCGTGATCCTGCAGTTGAATGGGCAGGCGGGACGCATGCTCTTCGTATGGTGGACGGTCGTAGTGACCCGTCGGCCCGGTCAACGTCACATGGTCCTGCACGAGCACGCCGTTGTGATAGACCGTGAAGCGGGCGGGCGTAATCACGTCCCCGTCCTCGTCAAAGTGCGGGCGCCGAAAGACGATGTCGTAGGTCTGCCACTCGCCCTGGGGTCGCATGGCGTTTACGAGGGGCGGATACTGGCCGTAGAGGGCCCCCGCTTGCCCGTCGGCGTAGGTTTCGTTTTCGTGGGAGTCGAGGACCTGCACCTCGTAGGTGTTCATGAGAAACACGCCGCTGTTGCCACGGTCCTGTCCTTCGCCCTCGACCGAAGTCGGCACCATCCACTCGACGTGCAGCTGCACGTCCCCGAAGCCCTCCTTCGTCTGGATGGAGCCGGTGCCGGGCTCGACCTGGAAGTAGCCATCGCGCACGGCCCACTCCGCCGCGGAGCCGTCCGGGTGCTCCCAGGCGTCGAGGGCACCGCCGTCGAAGAGCACGGTGGCGTCCGCGGGCGGGGGCTGGGGCGCATCGGGGGCCGGGCCGGGCTCCACGACCGGCGGATTCGCGCGGGTCGTGTCGTGGACCTCCCAGTAGATGGGATTGCGGTCCTGGGCCTGCACGGTCGTCGCCAGAAACAGGCCGAGGCCGAACGAAACGAAAAGACGGGGCAAAAACGAACGCGACATCAGGAGAAAAGTCGATTCCGAAAGAGCGAGAATGAAAATCCGACGGGCTACACGGTCGGAAACGTCCACGGATCCCGGTAGCTGGGCCGGACGAGGTCGTTGGCCTCCGGGTCGTCGACGAACTGGCGCTGCTCGGCGTCCCACTTGACCTTTCGGCCCACGCGCAGGGCAATGTTGCCGAGGTGAGCGTTGACGGCCGTATTGGCTGCCGCGTCGACCGGCGCGTTCGGGGTTTCGTCGCCCCGAATGGAGGCGACGAAGTTCCGGGCGTGGGCGTCGAGCCCCCCCTCGCCGCTGCGAGGGGGCAGCGCCTCCGTCTTGTATTTTCCGTCTTCTGCCTCGGGGATCACCTCCCACCCGCCCCGGTCGATGACGAGCGTGCCGTCGTTGCCGATGAACGCCACACCGTGGTCGCGGTCGTAGGGCCCGTTGGCGAGGTCCACGGCGTGCTCCCAGACCATGTTGACGCCGTCGAACTCGTAGAGCGCCTGCTGCGTGTCGGGCGTCTGCTGGGCGTCGTCCGGAAACCCGTACTTGCCGCCCATCGACGCCACGGACTGGGGGTTGCCGAGCTCCATGCCCTTGAGAACGTAATCGATCAGGTGCACCCCCCAGTCCGTCATGAGACCGCCGGCATAGTCCCAGAACCACCGAAACGTGAAGTGAAAGCGATTGGGATTGAACGGCCGATCCGGCGCCGGGCCGAGCCACACGTCGTAGTCGACGCCCTCCGGAGGCTCCTGATTCGGCTTCTCGGGCACGCTTTCCATCCAGCCCTGGTACGCCCACGCCTTGAGGTGGCGAATCTGTCCCAGCGGCCCCGATTGCAGGTACTCGACCGCGTTCTGCCAGTGTTCACTGCTCCGCTGCCACATCCCCACCTGCACGACGCGCCCCGTCTGCTCGACCGTCCTCCGCATCACGTCGCACTCGGCGATCGAGTTGCCCAGCGGCTTCTCGACGTACACGTCCTTCCCGGCCTGGCAGGCGTGAACGAGTTGGAGGCAATGCCAGTGGTCCGGCGTCCCAATAATGACGAAGTCGAGATCGTCGTCCTCCAGCATGCGACGGTAATCCCCGTAGAGATCCGGCGTGGTGCCCGTCTGCTCCTCAAGCTCCGACGCTCGTTTCTCGAGCACGTTGCGGTCCACGTCGCAGAGGGCCGTGCATTCGACCCCTTCGATTTTCTGATGGGCCTGCAGGTCGCTCCAGCCCATTCCGTTGACGCCAATGACGCCAAAGCGAAGTTGATCGCTCGGCGGAACGACCGCCTCGGCGGTCTGCGCCGAAGACAGCGACGACAACCCAGCCCCCGCCACGACAGCGGACCCGGTTCCCAAAAATTCGCGGCGACTGTAATCACTCATGGCAAAAACAACAGGGAAAGTGAGCGGGAAACCGGTGCTCCTCCTCAGCTACGGGCTGCACTCCGCACGCTCCTTCAAGAGACGATGCGCTCGGCGAAGTGCCCCCGTCACCGGTTCGGTTTGAAGCCGTTGAACCGACCAGTCCGGAAAGTGATCGGCCAGCCGCTGGCGGAGGACGTGCTCATAATGGTCGTTCTGCACCATGCCCCCGAGAAGGGTAATGCGGGAGTCAATCGACTCGGATCGGCTCACGAGCCACCCGATCTGCTCGATCAGACCGTCGGTCTCCTCCATCAGGATTCGGGCAGATACGGGATCGCCGTCGGCCGCCGCCTCGACGACGAGGGGCGCTACGGACTGCATGGCAATCTCGTCCCGATACACCGCGTGGATGACCTGCTCTCGAGTCTCGATGCCGTGGCGGTCGCGGAGATGCGGCCGAAGCGTCGTTCCCTCCCCTCCGTCGAACGACGCGGCCACGGCCCGAAGTCCCGCCCGCCCGACAGCGTATCCACTGCCGGGATCGCCGAGCCGGTGTCCCCAGCCGCCGACTCGAACCCGCTGCCCGTCCGCCGTCCGCGCCAGCACGACCGATCCCGTCCCCGCAATGACGACGATGCCACTGCCCGTGTCGTAGGCCGCATCCAGTGCAATGAGGGCGTCGTGAACCACCTCTACGTGGACCGTGCGGTGCGGGGCGCCGAGCGAGGAGCGCAGGGCATCTCGAAGGGCTTCCTGCTCCTCTGCCCGCCCCGCCCCCGACACCCCGGCACAGATCGAAATACAGTCGGGGGCCGAACACGCCCGTCCACCGGCCTCAATGAGGTCGACCAACACACCGGCAGCCTCGTCGAGCCCAATGCGATTCGGATTCGCCCCGGGGCCTCGCCGCTCAATGTGCTCGGCGCGTTCGGTACACTCTCCTCGTAAAAGCGTTTTCGAGCCTCCCGCGTCGAGGCCGACGACAAAGTGAGTGGTGGACACAGGATCTGGCACCAACTATCTAAAAAAGAAGTATCGATCTACAAATTTCCCCACGTCCTTCAGATCGGAAACGCTCCAACTGCCGTTTCGCCTCCCCTCCTTCACTCGGGATCCGAAGTCGAGACCGGAACGTGGATTCCCGTCGAACGACCCCTCTTCACCAGCGGCTTCCGCTAAGAGAACACGTTCGAGTACAAATGTAACAACGAAATTTCACGTTCTTTCTGCAAGATGGAAGCGGTCCCACACTCACAATGGAAGCGAT
>CAZCUZ010000056.1:0-18296 GCA_964502085.1 uncultured Salinivenus sp.
CGTCCGACCGTCTGGGCCTACTCGGTGAGAGCCCCTGCAAAATGCGATCGGCGGCAAAGCTTGCCGCCACCCCACCGAAGAGGAATCCCGTGGCCGCCCGGCTGAACGGAACGTTCGTCCAGAGCCCGAGAAGCGGCCCGATCCAGTCAATCCCAAGGGGGACGAGACTTCCCAGCAAAACGTACTGATCCAGCGTTCGAATTCGTCTCCAAAAGGACGGTCCCCCTCCCATCACAGCGACCCCGAGCACACCGCCCGCGTATACGCCCGTGCATCGATCACAGAGGGCAATCTGTACGTCCGCGAGTTGGGGAGACCGCTCCGGGAGCTGGTGACACACGGGAGCAAAGACGTGCATGACCAGCGCCCGCCACTCCGGCGCCAGCAGCGGCGTCGACAGAGCGAGGCCCAGCACACCGCCCGTCGCTCCCAGCATCAGCCCCCAGGCGTACAGGCGCGTCCGGTCCAGAGAGCGAAAAGCCATCGTAGAATTGCAGCGTAGGGAGAAGATCGGCCGGATCTGTCGTGCCATTCTCCTACACACGCCTGCCGCGTTCAGGTTCTGAGAACGCCCGGCCCCGTCCCTAAACGATCTTCACTGCCCCAAGGGGGGCTTCCGGAAACACAGATTGCAATCGTCTTGTAGACGGTACTGGAGTTGTTATCACTCACTACCGGCGAGTGATAACAGCGACGGAGCATTACCCGCACATCACTCACAAGTCACTCTGACTGATCATGACGAGTATCAAACCTCTTGGCGACCGCGTTGTCGTCCAGCCGCAACCGGCCGACGACAAGACCGAAAGCGGTCTCTACATCCCGGATTCGGCGAAGGAAAAGCCGCAGGAAGGCACGGTCGTCGCCATCGGTCCGGGCCGCGTCGAGAACGGCAACCGGATTGAAATGACCGTGGAGGAAGGCGACCAGGTTCTCTACGGAAAGTATGCCGGCACCGAAGTTACGCTCGACGGAGATGAGTATCTCATTATGCGCGAGAGCGACATCTTCGGTGTCGTCGAAGACTAGATGACGCCCGCGGCTTTCGATGACATCGCGGTCGCGTAGACAACCCAATGAGCTGCACACGACACGAACCAATCACGAAGATCAACCATGGCCAAACAGATTAAATTTGATTCCGAGGCACGGAACGCCCTCAAGGAGGGTGTCGACCAGATGGCGCGTGCCGTCAAGGTGACGCTCGGCCCGAAGGGACGGAACGTGGTCCTTGAGAAGTCCTTCGGCTCCCCGACGATCACGAAGGACGGCGTCACGGTCGCGAAGGAAATTGAGCTCAAGAAGAAGCTCCCGAACATCGGAGCCCAACTTCTGAAGGAGGCGGCATCGAAGACCAACGATGCGGCCGGCGACGGGACGACGACCGCGACGGTGCTCGCCGAGGGCGTTATCAACGCGGGCCTGAAGAGCGTCACGGCCGGCGCCAACCCGATGGAAATCAAGCGCGGCATCGACCTCGCCTCTCAGAAGGTCGTGGATCACCTGCGGGCGCAGAGCGAAGTGGTCGAGGGCAAGGACCGCATCCAGCAGGTCGCCACGATCTCGGCGAACAACGACGACGACGTAGGCGAGCTGATTGCCGACGCCTTTGAAAAGGTCGGGCAGGACGGTGTCATCACCGTTGAAGAGGCTCGCGGCATCGAGACGCACCTCGACGTGGTCGAGGGCATGCAGTTCGACCGCGGCTACCAGTCGCCCTACTTCGTAACCGACTCCGAGGAGATGGAGGCGGTCCTCGAAGACGCCTACGTGCTGATCTACGACGACTCGATCAGCAACATGCAGGACCTTCTCCCCCTCCTGGAAAAGGTCTCGCAGACGAGCAATCCGCTGCTGATCATCGCCGAAGACGTGGAGGGCGAAGCCCTCGCCACGCTGGTGGTGAACAAGCTGCGCGGCACGCTGAAGGTGGCCGCCGTGAAGGCGCCCGGCTTCGGGGATCGTCGTCAGGCAATGCTCGAAGACATCGCTGTGCTCACCGGTGGTACGGTCATCAGCGAGGAGAAGGGCTATCGCCTCGAGAACGCCACGCTCGACTACCTCGGGCAGGCCGACCGCATCACGATCGACCAGGACTCCACGACGATCGTGGACGGGGCCGGCGAGCAAGAGGAAATCAACGCCCGCGTCAACCAGATCCGGCAGCAGATCGACTCGTCCACGTCGGACTACGATCAGGAGAAGCTGCAGGAGCGGCTGGCCAAGCTCGCGGGCGGTGTCGCCGTGCTGAAGGTCGGCGCCTCCACCGAGCCCGAGATGAAGGCCAAGAAGGCCCTCGTCGAGGACGCCCTCAGCGCCACCCGCGCAGCCGTCGACGAAGGCGTACTGCCGGGCGGCGGTGTTGCGTATCTCCGTGCCCTCGAAGCCCTTGAGGACGTCGACACGGAGAACGAGGACCAGCAGATCGGCATCGGCATCGTCAAGAAGGCGCTCGAAGCGCCGCTCCGTCAGATCGCCGAGAACACCGGCCACGAGGGCTCCATCGTGGTCCAGAAGGTGAAGGAGGGCGAAGGCGACTTCGGCTTCAACGCCCGTGCCGAAACCTACGGCGATCTCCGCGACGAAGGCGTGCTCGACCCGACGAAGGTCACACGCTCGGCCCTCGAGAACGCTGCCTCGGTGGGCGGCATGCTGCTTACCACTGAGTCCGTCGTTGCCGACCTCGAAAGCGAGGACGATGACGACGACGGTGGCGGCGGCGCCCCCGGCGGAGGCGGCGGCATGCCGGCCGGCGCCGGCGGAATGGGCGGAATGGGCGGAATGGGTGGCATGATGTAACCCCTCCGTCCGCGTGCCCACTCGTCGCACGCCGACGCACGACACAAAAAGGCTGCCTTCCCGACGACGGGAGGGCAGCCTTTTTTATTTGTGCCTCCCTCGTGGAACGTCCGTCTCCGCCGAAAGGTACGGTAGAGACAAGACCCCGCACCCAACTGCTTCTCCTCCTCCCCCATGCCCTTGCCTCTGCCCGACAGTGTGCGCGACACCTGGGGGGAACAGGTCGCCGACGACTTCTCGCAGTGGCTCGACGCCTACGTAGAGGAGCGGGCCGTTCACCGGGATGAGTACCGCGAGGTCCTTTCCCGGCTCGACGTGCTCGAAGAGCGCTTCGATCACGTCGACGATCGTCTCGATCACCTGGAAACGCGTTTCGAGGACCGTCTCTCTGAACTAGAGAATCGGTTCGACGAACGATTCGAACAGGTCGACCGGCAATTCGAGCGTGTCGACCAACAATTCGACCGGATCGATGAACGCTTTGACCGGGTCGATGACCGATTCGAACAGGTTAATGATCGGTTTGCCCAAATGAGCGATCAACTCGACCGCATGAACGGCCGCATCCTCTCCATGACCCGATGGCTCATCGGTCTGCTCGCCCTCTTCGGAACGATGGTCACCGTGCTTTTGGCCGTGTCCCAGTTCGGGGGATAAGCCTCTCCCACAGAAACGATTCGTTATCCCCCGAGGGGCTTCACGGCCTTCACCATGTCCTCGTCCGGATCGGAACTGCGCACCAGTTCGAAGTCGAGCTTCTCGCAGACCCGCTGCATGGCCCGGTTCTGATCCAGAATGTCGGCCGTGATGCGATCCAGTCCCTCGTCTTCCCCGACCTGCACGAGGCGGCGCAAGAGCTCAGTGCCAATGCCTTCCTCCTGAAACTCGTCGATTACGAGCATGGCAAACTCGGCCTCGTTGCGCCCCGGCTGCTGAGTGAGGCGTCCGACCCCGATAATTTCCTCGTCCCCCTCCTCGTCGGTCCGCTCGGCCACGAGCGCCATCTCCCGGTCGTAGTCGATGAAGCAGATGCGGGCCAGCCGCTCGTGTGCTACTCGCTGCTCGAGCTTCATGAGGCTGGCGTACCGCAGGTACACGCTCCGCTCTGAGAGGCGCTCGTGGAACGTGACGAGCTTCGGCTCGTCCTCGGGCCGAATGGGCCGAATCCGCGCCTCCTCCCCGTTCCGCATCGTGTGCATCCCGATGTACTGCCGGGGATACGGCCGAATGGCGGGCGTGGGCAGGTCCTGATCGTCGGTCATGTAGGGATGAAGCACCACCCGTGCGTCCAGCGCGAGAAGCCCGTCCTCACCCGGCCGGGCCAGCAGCGGATTGACGTCGATCTCTTTCACGCGCGGCTGCTCCACCACCAGCTGGCTGAAGCGAACCAGCATGGTTTCGAGGGCCTCCAGGTCCACCGGATCCCGGCCCCGAACCCCCTGCAGCGCCTCGTAGATCTTGGTCTGCTCCATCATGCGCCGAGCCAGGGTGGTATTGAGCGGCGGAAGCCCCAAAGCCCGGTCTTTATACACCTCCACCAGCTGCCCCCCGGACCCAAAGAGGAGCACGGGCCCGAACTGTTCGTCCATGCTGCTGCCGATGATGAGTTCGTACCCGTCGCTCCGGTCAATCATCGGCTGCACGGTGACCCCGTCGAACCCCTCCCCGACGATGTTGTCCTCGATGCGAGAGAAGGCCTCCCGAACGGCCTCATTGCTGGACAGTCCCAGCTGGACGCCCCCGACGTCGGACTTGTGCGTAATCGAGGTGGAGTGCAGCTTTACGGCCACCGGGTACCCAATTGCCTGGGCCGCCGCAACCGCCTCGTGAGGCGTCTCGGCAATACGCGTCTCGACCGTCGGCACGCCGTAGGCGGACAGCAGCTTCTTCGAGGCATACTCGGTCATGAGCACGCGCCCGGCCTCGTGGGTGTCCCGAACGATCTCGGACGCTGCCTCCCGGTCGGGAATGCCCTCTTCGTCCTCCGGTAAGCTGGGGGTCTCGTAAAGGGCCTTCAGGTTGTAGCTGTACCGCCACATGTGGTTGAAGACGCGGGCGGCCGTGTCCGGGTAGGCAAAGGTCGGAAGGCCGGCCTCGTTGAGAATGTTCTCACCGGGCGCCACCGAATCGCCCCCCATCCAACTGGCGAGCACCGGCTTTCGATTGTCCCGTGCATAGGGTCGAAGGTGCTCGGCCGTCTTCGTGGGCTCGGTCATGGCCTGCGGCGTGAGCACCACGAGCAGCCCGTCGCTGTTTTCGTCTTCGGCGGCCACCTCCAGCGACTTCGCATACCGCTCCGGATCGGCGTCGCCCAGAATGTCGACGGGATTGCTGTGACTCCAGGCCGGGGGAAGAATCTCGTCGAACTGATCGAGCGCGTCCTTCGAGAGGGACGTCAGTTCGCCGCCCCCATCGATGAGGGCATCCGTGGCGAGGACGCCCGGCCCCCCCGCGTTCGTGAGAATGGTGAGACGCGGCCCCTCCGGCCGGGGCTGCTTGCCCAACACCTCGGCCATGTAAAAGAGGTCGTTGATGTCGTCGACCCGAAGCACCCCCGTCCGGCGAAAGGCCGCATTCAGGACGGCGTCGCTGCCGGTGAGGGTCCCGGTGTGGGACGCTGCGGCCTCGGCGGCCGCCTGCGTCCGCCCCGCCTTGATGACGATGATCGGCTTGCTCTGCGCCACGTCCCGGGCAGCCGACAGAAACGAGCGGGCGTTCCCGATTGACTCCATGTACAGGACGATGCTCTCGGTCTTCGGGTCGTCGCCCAAATATTCGATCATGTCCCCCCAGTCCACGTCCAGCATCGATCCGATGGACACGAACGCACTGAAGCCCACGTTCTCCCGAAAACTCCAGTCGAGAATGGAGGTGAGCAGTGCACCGCTCTGACTGACGAAGGCCACGTTGCCCTCCTGTGCCATGGACCCCGCAAAGGTGGCGTTTAGCCCATTTGGGGGCCGCATGACGCCGAGACAGTTCGGGCCCACGATGCGAATGTCGTACTCCTGTGCCACGGACTTCACCTCGCGCTCGAGCTCGGCACCCTCCTCCCCCACCTCCCGGAACCCGGCCGACACGATGATGAGCCCCTCCACACCCGCCTTCCCGCACTCCTCCACAATCCCGGGCACCGTGGGGGCCGGCGTCGCAATGACGGCGAGATCTACGTCCGCCTCCACGTCCTGAATGCTGCTGTACGCCTCGATGCCCAGTACGCTGTCCCGCTTCGGATTCACGGGAAAGATGGTCCCCCCGAAGGGATTGCTCACCAGGTTCCAGAGCAGGGTCCGCCCCACGCTCCCGACCGCCTCACTGGCCCCGATCACGGCCACGTTGTCGGGTCGAAAAATGGCGTCGAGCGGCTGACGACGAGGGCGAACGAGGTCGTAGGAGGGATCGCTCGTGGGCGTCGCGTCGGAATTGACGTCGGTGGTGTCGGCCATGGAACAGAGGAGAGGGTCGAGAACTGGCGTATACGAATGTCGGATGGGCCCTTCCCGTCCGGGGCGGCAACAAGGTACTGTGGGCACCGAGCCATTTCAATCACAGACTCGCCCCAACGACGATTTCGCCAAACGTCCGTACGGCGCCGAGACTCTTCTCCGTTGCTGCCGACTGTTCACGGCCCCTCCCTTCAGTCCCGACTCCGAATGGGAACCCGAATTGTGTCCGTGTAGACACCGCCGACGAATCCGTGACCGCCTTCTACGTTCGAAAACGTGTCGGGCCGAGCGAGCTCATCGAGAGAGGCCCCTCGCCACTCCGGCCAGTCGGCCCCCCCGGCCCCGACGATCACCGAGGCATACGGCCGCGCCAAATCGGACCGACCGACACAGGCATTCGGCGTCGGCGACAGTGAGAGGAGATCCGACCCGTAAAAGACGGAGACCCGAAAGCGTCTGCGATCCTCTTCGTACGACGCCCCGTCGAGGTGATCAAAGGCATGCACGACAGACCCTTCTACCGCCTCACTGGTAACGGCATATCGGACCTTGACAGCTGCTATTTCCTCCACGTTTCGAACCCGCAGACTGAACGTGTTCAGCCTCTCGATCGGGTTGTTGTCGCCGTCCAACTCACAGGGAAGGAAAAACGGCTTATCGTCCGTTGCCTCGGGATTGTGAAGAAGGGTGGGCGACTCCGCCGGCGTGGTGGTCGTCGCCGTCGTAATCGGCGTCCCTTCTTCCTGGACGACAATCCGATAGGACGTTCCCAGATCAATCGGGTGCGTCGTCCAAAAGTTATGCACCTGCGCGATCCCTCCCCCCACCGTGTCGAAGGAATCCCGAAGCTGAACCCGCGTGCCGGTATCGAGATTTTCGAGAAAGACGGTGGCCGGTATGTCCGGGGGCGCCCCGATCTGCGTCGAGTCTCCGAGCGGCTCGACACGAACGACCTGCGTGTCGGCCGCCACGTTGAGCACACCGAAGAGGGAATACTGATACTGCTCCGAGGGATTCAGCACGTCCACGCTCGGATCACACCCGGACACACACACGAGCGTCGCCACGACGGCTGCGACCAGCAGGGCTGTCCACGTCCGTCGCCGAGAAAAATCAATCATCGTGAACCACCTTCATCCTGACAAAGTGCTCTCCGTTTCGCCCTTCTCCCCCTCCACCTCCGTCAATTAATACGTACCTCGAGAGACACGTACGGAATGAGCGGGAGCTGATCGACCCGGTCGAGCGTAAAGATGTCGACGTAAAACACGTTGGCCCGATCGTACGCATTGATGGCCCCCGCCGTGGCGGACAGGTCCACGTCGGACGACAGGGACAGAGTCCGCTGGATGGACGCATCGAGTCGATGGTACGGAGGCATCCGGCCCCCGTACGGCCGCTCATAAAGGGCCCGCGGAACGCCGACGACTTCTGTGGGCAGGTCCCGGAGCCCCCGAAGTTCGAGCATCGTGTCGTATGCGTAGACCTGGGTAAAGGGAAGGCCGGTCGTATACTGCCATCGCACGTTCGCCGTAAACCAGTCGGTTTCGACGCTCGAGCTCACCCCTACCTTGTGCCGAACGTCGTGGGGAGGGGAGTACTCGACGACCGGCTCGTCAATCCACGCTCCCAGGCGGTCCCCGGAGGCCTGATAGGTCACGTTTCCGTACCCGTAACTGAGGTCGATCCGAACCGGTCCCCGATTGTACTGGAGTGACAGATCGGCCCCGTACGCCGTGCCGTCCGACCGGACGAGGTTCGTATTAAAGCGGACGATGGGCGTCCATCGCGGAACGGAGAGATCCCGAAATTCCTTGTACCAGCCTTCCACGGAGACCCGCAGGCCCGGAAGGACCCGCTGGTTCCACCCCAGCAGTCCGTGATACGCCTGGAGGGGGTTGTTTCGAAACGGAGACGGCTGCCAAATGCGAAAGGTCGACCCGGCGTCCCGCTCGTCGGTGATTCCCGTCGTAATCTGATGATAGAGCCCCGTCGCCGCGGTGATACTCATGGACTCTGTCCCCCCGGGCTGATAGGAAAGCCGAAGACGCGGATCGACGGAGATCCCCTCCCACTCAAAGAGTACCTGTCCCCCAATGCTCGGCTCCACCGTCAGACGATCGCGCCAGTTCCATTCCGCTCCCACGTGCGTAGACGCACTGAGCAAGAAATCGTCTCCTTCCTGACTCTCGAGCTGAAGAAACGGCTCGTCCAATTGATAGTCGTATTGATCGGCCTGCACGTTCCCTCCCCACTGCAGCGTCCCATCCCACAGCGCCGGCTGCGTGAGCAACCACTTTCCCCGAACCTTCCACGTGCCCGCCGTTCGCTCCGTCCCGTCGGAGGACACGACTGTGTTGTTGAAGTGGCTCGTGCCAAAACTCACGTCCAGGGTTTGCGCCGAGGACTCTGAAAAGATCAGGCAATCTCCTCCCACACTCGTGTTGTCCCAGCGGATCGAGGCGCCCTGATTGGGATCGATGCGGCCTCGATCGTAGGTGCGCATGCCCACGAACGAACACTGACTGGACTCGTCCTGGGTGTGCACCTTGGCCGTGACGTCGTAAAACGTGTAGGGCGCGTCCCGTCCGAGCAGGGTTGGCCCGGACTCTTCGATCAAAGAATGTCGCGCGTGGACCAAAAACGATTTGCTTCCCTGCTCAATGGGTCCCTCTACGTGCCCCGTCGCCATAAAGGGGCCCAGCCCCACACTTCCCGTGTACGACTTTGTATTGCCCGACCGGAGGTGAACGTCCAGGACCGACGAGATCCGCCCCATGTACTCCGCCCCGAATCCTCCCGCGTAAAAATTGGTGTTTGCTACCAGTTCACTCGGAAAGGCAGAGTAAAACCCAATGATGTGAAAGGGTTTGTACACCGGATTACCATCTACCAGGACGAGGTTCTGAGAGGGGCTTCCCCCCCGAACAAAGAGTCGTCCTCCTCGGTCTCCAATCGTTGCGACTCCGGGCAAACTGCGGAGATAGCCGGCCAGGTCGCCGCCCGGACCCGGAGTGGGAATGGTCTCAATGTCGGCCGCACTGATCTCCCGAAGACCGGCCTCCGCCTCATCGACGGGATCCTCGCCCTGAACAGTCACCTCCTCGAGCTCGGGAGGCTGTTCTTCCAGCGCCACCGAGACCGTGCGGCGCCCCTCCGCCTGCAGCCGAAGCGTGTCCCGATAGGGCTGATATCCGACGAAGCTGATCGACAGCACGTACGACCCCGGCGACAACCCCGCTACCTGATAAAACCCACGACCGTCTGCGGCGTCGGCCCCCTGCACGGTTCCCGCCGTGTCTCGCACGACGATGCTCGCCCCCTGCAGGGACTGCCCGGCGTCCTCTCCCCGTACGAATCCCTGCACCACCGCCGCCCGGCGTCCCTCCTGCCCGTAGGCCGGCCGGAGACCGACGAGCGACAAGACCCCCGCACACAGCACGCAGACCAGTCCGACAATTCGTACTCCGTCGCAACGATTCCAAGAGGTCCACATCAAGACGAGACGAGACCGACTGTTCAAATCGCAAATCGCAGCCGTTCCAACAGTCCCCCCCACCCAGGCAACGAACGGCGAACTACGCCTCCCCCCCGCTTTCTCCATCGTCCCCGATTTCCGACAACCTGGATAGAAGGGTTCGAAGGGGCGCTCGCTCCTCGTGCGGAAGATTAAATCCCACGTCCCCAACCGCCCCCTCCACCGTCGAGACGTTCGCAAGGGTCGACAACTGCTGTGCCGTAAGCTCCACCCGGGCAAAAGTCCCACTCCGAATCGTAGAGGTGCGCTCCACACTCCGGCTCTGCGGATCGTCCCACGACATCGTTTCACTGCCGATCGTGAGCCTCACGTCTCTTCCCGTAATCCGGACCGGATCGACGCCCTCCCGTCCGAAAATGAGCGAATACTCGGACGGGGCACATTCCTCTCCTGCACACCGTCCCACGACGCGCATGTACATCTCCGCCTCTTTCGAAAGCCCACTCGTCAAATTCACCCCGTCCAGCTCCATTTGATCGGTCTCGTACACCGTTGCCCCGGACGACGAGTCGTAGGACACGGTAACGGGCTCCGACACCGTCGCACAACCAACCACCAGACAAACAACCGCAATCAGTATCCAGGTCAAATCGTGCTGTCTCATGACTAGCCAGCATCCAGTTATGAAAACGCGAGACGGGATGGTAAACCTAAAAATATCGGGGGACAGGGACAACCCCGTCGGCCGCCCGCAACAACACAGGCGCCTGTCCTCCTCCTTTCAACAGCAGAGGCCGACTGCCCGAACGGACAGCCGGCCTCGAAGCCTTGTCACCCGGAAAAACGCACCGGATGCGGTCCCAATGAGACGCTCCGGTTAGTTGTCCGGATCGAAGACGTTGAGTACCGCCGGGTCGGTGACGGCATCCCCGTTCAGGGTGTACGGTCCATCCTGGGTGCCCACCGAGGTTTCAAAGTCATACGTCTCATCGCCGTCGGTATCCTGGTGCGGCATCGCCACGAGCGTCGTGGTGTCGGCGACAGCCTCGTCGAGAGCCACCTTCACGCCGTTGTTAATGCCCGGCTCCACGTACTCTGAAACCCCAACGGTGCTGGGAATGGCCCCTAGGTTCTGAAGCTCCTCCTGATCGTGGAGCACGACGAATCCACCGTCCTCCGGGAAGGACGTGCCGTCCACGACGAGCGTGTCTCCCTGCGTCGTGGAGGTGTCCGGCAGCGACCGGTCCGTGAAGTCGACGAGCGCCGTCGGCGGAAGCACCACCTTATCGAGGCGGTGCAGGGCCCCTTCCGTCACCGGGATGTCCGACTGCGAGACGTCAGCGCTGTCGTTAACCGTGATCGTTCCATCCGATTCACCAAACGTGACCTCGAGGTCGCCGAGCTCCGTCGTCACAGTTTGTCCGGCGGAAATGTCGTCCGTGCTGAGATCCTGGTCGATGGTATGGTACTGAAGAATCTGTCCAAGCACGCTGGACGTGGTGTCTTCGTCTGCGTCGGTCGCCTGCGTGGGCGCGGCACTCAGAGAAGCAAACGCCGAGTCGCCCGGGGCGAGGACCGTAAACGGACCGCCGTCCTCATAATCCGTGGCGAGGGTCGATGAGGATGCCGACGACGACAGCGTCGCCAGGCCCGTGAGGCGATTGATTTGCTCCAGAAGCGACGGGACGACCGCCGTAATCTCGAGCGTTTCTGCGCTAATGTCGTCGTCCGGCGAATTCACCGAGAGCGTGTTCGTCGCCGATCCGGTCGGATCCACGTTCGCCATCGGATCCTCCGTGTCGTAATACACCGTGATAAACTCGCCGTCGCGATCCTCCCACACATACGTACTTCCGGGGCTATCACTCGACGAAATGTCACTGTCGTTCAGCGACCAGGTGTAGCTCTTTTCCGTCGTGTAGCCTTCCACGAAGTAGTCAACCGTGTCAGGGACGGTCACCGTCGGGTCCTCGTTGGTGGTCGAGCCGTCAAACGATCCGGAGACGGCATCTCCCATGGCCGAGTTGTTCTGCGTGATGATGTACTCGTCACCATAGTTCGGCTCGTTGTTGAGCGAGCTCTGGTCACAGCCGGCCACGACGACCGCCACGGCCAGAAGAAGGAAAGGAAGCGTGCGATATCGATGAGTCATAAGTACGTAGCTAATTGCGGAGCAACTCGTGATAAATGGGGGACGGAAACGAACCGACGGATGACAGAGGCCCGAAGACGCCCGGGCCCCTGCCGACCGCACAGTCCGATACGCGAGGTCTACGGCTGATAAGCGTCATTGTCCTCGGAAGGAGGGGCTTCTGTGTCCCACCAGACCCGGTCACCAGGTGTGTCCTCGTCGAAGCCGTCGACGTTGTTTGCCTGATTCTCGACGGCGCTCGTGACGTTGTCCCCGTTGAGACTGTACTCGGACGAGGGATAACTGACCCGAAGCGGAGCGTACGTGTCAAAGTCGCCGGAAATGTCACCCACCGGCGGTCCAATCCACTCGTCGAAGTCGAGACGACGCCACGTGCTCCAGCCCTGGACGTTGTTCATGTAGAATGCAATCCACTTCTGCTCGCCGATAATGTCGCGCCAGTTGCCGCTGTCGTATTCGTCCGTGACAGCCGTGATGTAATCCTGCGCCTGCGTGTCGTCGCTGCTGATCTCGGCGTCCGTCACGTCTCCGTAGAAGTCGATCGAGGCTTCAATGCCCTCGGCGATGTAGTCCTCCGGAGTGCCGGAGATCCAGCCGCGCTCGGCGGCTTCGGCCTTGATGAACTGTACCTCGTCGTAGTACATGATCGGCGCAAAGGCGTCTCCTTCGCCGCTCGGTCCCGCCGGCCAGAAGGCCTCCGGTCGCGACGCATTGCAGGACGGCCGGGACGACTGGAGACTCTGCGCACTCGACTGCTCCATCCCAAAGGGGAAGCCCGCGTAGTTGCCGCTGCCGTCGGGGCAGGGAGACGTGTTGTTGGACGTTTGCTCGGCGTACGCGTCGAGGCGGGGATCGTCCGTCCCGTACTGCTGCAACGCCTCGATGAACCGCTCCGAGTTGTCGAAGTCGTCCCGTCCACTCGTATACCGGTTTTCGTAATACGCATTCCGGTGCGTGGAGCTCGTCGCAAACTGGAAGTACGCGTTGTCCTCGTTGCTCTCCAGCGTCGTGGCATTGTTTACCACGTCGGTAATGACACTTTGAGCTTCACCGGAATTCACGTCGGACATCCGAATGGCCACGCGCAGCTTCAGGCCATTGGCCAGCTTCCGCCACTTCTCCATGTCTCCTCCGTTAATGAGGTCTCCGGAGGGACCCCCACCGTCGGACATTTGACCCAACGCAGCATCCAAGGAGTCGATGAGCGCCGGGTAGATTTCCGACTGGGCCGTGTATTCCGGCGAGCGGTTTTCATTCCCCTGGAGGGCTTCCGCAAAAGGAATGTCTCCGTAAATGTCCGTCAGAATCTGGAAGGTCCAGACCTGCGTGACCGTGGCCACGGCACTCAGATTGTCCGGGTTTTCTCCCTCGGCACTCAGCTCTTTTGCCTGTTTCAGGTCGTTCAACGCACTGTACAAGTCCTCCCATGCGTACGTAACCGACCCGTAGCGACTCCCGTCCGTCGTATAAAAGTTCTGGGTCGTGTACTGGGCAAAGAGATTGCTGCCCCGCATCATGTCGTTCCCATCATAAATCTCGTGGGCGATGTCCCGCTGGGCATTGGCCAGAATGTTGTTGGGATCGGCCGACGTCGGCTCGTTCGGATTGTCGTTGAAGGACGAGAGACTGTCGCAGCCTCCCAGGACGAGCACGAATGCCAGAAGACTGGCAAAAAGTACCTTTGTAGATCTAAAGCGCTTCATGTCAGATCGCGTAATCATGTAAGGGATTGCCGCAAAATGGATAGACCCGTGGTTGCCCCGCAGTCCCCCGGTGGACGATCGCACGCCCACCGGGGGATCGGAGCACACCCGTTTAGAACGTCAGGTTGACCCGGAAGCCGAACGTCCGTTGGGTCGGAATCTGGCCGACCTCGTATCCCTGCACGTTGCCGGCCCCCAGCGTCACCGATGGGTCGATGTTCGGGGCCTCCTTGTAGAGGAACAGGAGGTTGTTTCCGTTCACACCCACGCTCGCTCGCTGGAGCGGCGTGTTGGCAAACCACTGCTGCGGCAGCGCATAGCTGATGGCCACCTCCTGCAGCATCGCGTGCGTGGCGTCGTACGTGTAGCCTTCGAGCCGGGCGAGGCTGAACCAGTTCTTCCAGTAGGTGGCGGACGGAATGCGCCCGACGGCCTCCTCAAACGAAGTGCCTTCCATGTCGGCCGCATCGCCGGCCGTCGTCCCGTCCGGCATTACGACGCCGTCCGGGATGACGCCGGTCTCCCGCTGGTTGTTGGCGACGGATGCTTCCGTGAGGCCGCTGTAGGGCCCAAATCCGTTGGAGACGGAGTAGACGTCGCCGCCCACCTGCCCGTCCACGAGGGCACTAACAGTCAGGCCCTGATACGAGACGGTGGTCGAGAGGCCTCCGGTCCAGTCCGGCTGGAAGTTTCCGATCGTCCGGTTGTCGGTGGTCGTCCGGGGAACGCCTTCGCGAGTATAGACCACCTCTCCATTCTGGTTGCGCACGAGGGCCGGTCCCACCAGCGCTCCGTACGGCTCTCCGATCTGCGCTTCGACGTTGGGGCCGAAGGTGGTTCCCGCAATCGTGTAGGTGTCGATCCCTTCAGCGAGCTCCACGACCTCGTTCACGTTCTTGTTGAAGTTGGCCGTCACGTCCCACTGAAACTCCTCCGTGAGCACGGGCGTCACCGTCAGGCTCGCTTCCACCCCAGTGTTCGAGATCTCCCCCGCATTCACCAGGGACGAGGTGAATCCAGTGGCCCGGGACACGTTGATGTCGAGAATCTGGTCGCGCGTCACGTCGCGGTACCAGGTGGCATTCAGGCTCGCGCGGTCGTCAAAGAACTCCAGATTCCCGCCGAACTCGATGCCGGTCGTAATCTCGGGCTGCAGGGTCGGGTTGTTGCTCGCCCGCTGCACCTGCTGAAGTGCCTGTCCCTGGAAGGGCGTATTCACAGGGAACGTGGTGCCGAGCTGATACGGGCTGGTGTCGTTTCCGACGCGGGCCCAGCTGGCACGAATCTTCCCAAAGGAAATAATGTCCTGGTCCTGCAGAGCCTCCAGCTCCGTGAAGATGAAGTTTCCGGAGACGGACGGATACATATAGGAGTTGTTGTCCGCCGGGAGGGTCGAGGACCAGTCGTTCCGGAGCGTCGCCTCCACGTAGGCGAGACTGTTGTAGCCGACGTTTACGGATCCGTACACGCTGTAAACGAGCTTCTCTTCGAAGTAGTCCGTGACGTCGGGCCGTCCGACCGAGTTTTCGACGGTGTAGACGCCCGGCGCCGAAAGCCCGTTCTGGGTTGATGCCGTATTGTCGTCGAAGGTTTCGTAGCGCACCTTGCTGGCGGCAAACGAACTGAGGTCGAAGTTGTCCGTCAGGTCGGTGTCGTAGTTGAACCGCAGCTCACTGCTGGTCTCCTGCACTTCGAGAAGGCCTTCCGCGTAGCCGGGAGGATCCTCCGTCGACATTTCAGCGAGCCGGTCTCCACGACGCTCCGCGTAGAAGTCCGTCGCCACGTTCCAGGAGGCCGCCAGGTCCTCTATGATGTCGTAGTCCACCTGCGCCTTCCCGTAGATGCGCTGCCGGTCGTCCGTCTGGAAGTTCTCGTACCGACCCACATACGGGTTGTCCGTGTAGTTGAATGTCGTCGGATTCTGTGCTCCTGCTACGCCCAGGTAGTTCCAGCCGCGCTGCTGGCCGTTCGGCCGCGCATAATCCCGCATGTAGCTGTCCGGCCCGTAATCGAGCTGGCGCTGCGTGAACGTGTTGAAGGCCGCAAACGGGTTTTCCTCAAACCCATATCCGGTTCCGGACCGCCCTTGCGCCTTGCGGTAGCTGTACCGGGTCACAGCCGTCGCCGTCAGATCCTCGCTGAGGTCGGCACTTCCGTTAAAGTAGACCTGATACCGATCCAGACTGCTGTTCGGCATCACGCTTTCCGTATTTCGCGTGCTGAGGCCGAGCCGGTAGTTGAACTCCTCTCCGCTGTTCGAGAGCGAAATGTTGTTGTTGTAGGTCAGCCCCGTCTGCAGGAAGTCTTCCACGGCACCGGGATTGGCTTCCCAGGGCGTCGCCTCTCCCTCCAGCCCGTTCACGTCATCCCAGCTGTACCACTGTCGGGCTGAACGACCGTCCAGTCGAGGCCCCCAGGATTCGTCGACCGAGTACTGGGGAAGATACGGGTCATCCTCCACGGATCCGTCGATGTGGTAATCTCCATCGAGCGTCTGGAAGGCGGTCGAGGATCCCCCCCCGTACTCATTCTGATAGTCCATGAAGTTGTACGCCTGGGTCGCCGTGACCTCCGACGAGAACGAGACGCCCAACTCATCCTCTCCCCTCGATCCGTCCTTGGTGGTAATCTGAATGACGCCGTTCGCCCCTCGCGATCCGTAGAGCGCGGCGGCCGACGGCCCCTTCAGTACCGAGATGGACTGGATGTTGTTGGGATTGATGGACGACGCCGCATTTCCGTAGTCGAACCCACCGGATCCCTGATTCTGCACACCACTATCCGTCCCGCGGCGATTGTTAATGACAATGCCGTCGACGACGATGAGCGGCTGGTTGCTGCCCTCAATCGAGCTGTAGCCCCGGAGGACGATGTTGCTGGATCCCCCCATCACGTTCGAGGAGCGGATGCTCGCTCCCGCCACCTTCCCCTGCAGGGAGTTGATGAAGTTCTCGTTGTCCGTCTGCGCGAGGTCGGCACCTCCAACCTCCTGCACGGAGGTCGCCACGGCGCGCTCTTCCCGCTCGACGCCCAGCGCAGTCACGACCACGTCGTCGAGCCCCACCGCTTCGGAGGCCAGGGGGACCCGAACGTTGGTCGTCGAGTTCTCACGGACGTCGACCGTCCGTGTGCGTTCCTGATAGCCGACGTACGAGACAACGAGGGTCTGCTCACCGGTCGGGACGTTCGTAATCCGAAATTGGCCGTCCGCACTGGTCGCGGCACCGACGTCTTCTCCCTCGATCACGACGTTTACTCCCGGAAGGGTTTCGGACGTGGTGCTGTCCACAACGGTCCCGGCAACGGTGCCGGTCTCCTGAGCAAACACGCTCCCCGGAACCGCCAGTAAGACGCCCACTAAGGCAGCGAGTAACGTTCGATACATAATAGTTGGGTAATGTGTGAGACAAAAATGAGTGCGCAAGCGTCTCGCCCTCCTCTCCAGGGCTTTGGGGCCCGATCATGCCGGGTGCCCCCTCACAAAGGGGCAAACGGAAACGCTGGACGCCACCGTATCGGCGCCCCCTGTCCAATTCCCCAAGGAGGTCCCTCCTCGGCCTACAAACAGGACAATGCAGAAACCTTCTCCACATCTATATGCGGCAGAAATAACATCGGCAGGTACGCCCATCGGCTGCCAGTTCTGCATTTGACAGATTCAAAAAGTACAGGACCACGACCCTCCCCGGCGTCGAACTCGATCCTAACTAATACTCCAAAACCAGAATCCGTCTTCAATTATTTTGCCCTCCACCGCTACAAACGAAAAACGGTTGGGCGCGGAGGAGTACTGATTTCAGGGTACTGGGAGACCCTCTTAATGTCAAGGAAGATCTCTTCAAGTTTCCCTCTGTTCTTTACACGAGGTAAAATGAAGACGCAAACACAAACAATCGTCGACTCGTCCCCTCCCTCCGCCCCTTCAGTAGAACAAGTCGTCCATTTCTTCGTCCGGATCCGCGCTGGACGCCGAGGCCTCGTCTGCCGTCGGAAGGGTGTGCACGGCCTCATAAAAGGCCTGATCGTACGTCCGCGTCTTCACGACAATCGGCATCGGCACCGCGTGCCCCAAGAGGAGGGCCTGCTGCTGGGCGTCGAGCGAGGCCAGGATCTCGCGCAGGGACGACGCGTCGCTGGTGCCCACGAGGGCGGCGCCGATGTCCTTGTCGTCGCTCAGCTTGGCCACCATCTTGGTGCCGATCTGGCTGAGAACCTCCTCGTCGATGGCACTGGGCCGCTGGTCGACCACGAGCAGGCTCACGTAGAACTTCCGCATCTCCCGCGCAATCTTGCCGAAGGGCGTCTCGTGCGCGATGCTCGGCTCGAGGAATTTGTGCGCCTCCTCGATCGTAATCATGAGGGGCTGCGGCTCGTCGGCCGGGTTCTGGGTCTGCCGGTAGCGGTTCGTCTTCTCCTCGTAGGCCCGACGGATGCGGCGCGTGAGGGCGTTGGCGACCAGCAGGTACACCCGCAGGTCGTCGTACCGGCCAAACTCCAGGACCACCGATTTGCCACTGTCCAGGTTCTCGAGCAGAGCGTCGAGCACGTCGTAATCATCCGGCGAGGGCCGGGTCGTGAAGAAGTCGTATTCCTGAAACGGCGCCAGCTTGCGGCGCAGGGCCTCAATCGAGCTTTTATGGGCGCCGGTCTCGTCGGCCAGCCGCTCGAAGTCGTCGGTGGATTGCGCCTCGAGAAGCGTCGCGAGCCACCGGTCGCCG
>CAZCUZ010000057.1:0-18236 GCA_964502085.1 uncultured Salinivenus sp.
TCCAGGCTGAGCTACAGGCCCGTTGTGCTCTACTCTCTACGGGACGTCCTGGACGTGAGTTCGCAGAGCGTCGGTGCAATCCCGGTGAACTGGCGCGATCCATCTGGCACTGGGGGAAGAGTCGTGACGATCTCGACGGAGGAGAGCCCGAGAGGAACCAGTGACGGGAGGCGGCGTGTCTGGTGCGTCACAGTACAACGTGCCTCCCCATGGGCGTTCCCTTTTGGAAAAAGGAGGACTGTTTTCCGAACGCGACGAGGGTGAGGCACCAGCAAACATACAGGTATTTGTGCAGCGCGGTACAGTCAAGTCGTTTCGCAGTGAAAAGGGATACACCTTTATCGAGCCCCAGGATGGCGGGACGGACGTGTGTGCACCGCAGCAACGTGTTCTAACTGGAGAAGCCCTCCTGGAGTGACGTCGTCCGGTTTCGGATGGAATGGCCCGTTTCGACAGTTGTCGGGGCGGGTCTTTTGCGTTGAGGGGCCTCGGGGACTGTCAGGAGGAGGGACGCTCGAGGACAGTCGTCGGACTACAGGGCGCCGGGCACGAGGAGCGTCGCCACGAGGCCGGACAGGACGATGCCGTCGAAGGTCCCGGCGCCGCCGATGCTGGCCATGCCGGTGCCGATCTCGGCAATGTCGTCAAGGTGCAGGACATCGGCCCCGATGACCGGGCCCAGCACGCCCGCCATGAAAGCAATGGGCGGAGCCCACTCCGGAGCGAAGAGCAGGCCGCAGACGGCGGCGGCTGCGGCCGGCACGAGGGGCGGCATCGTAATGCCCGTTTCCGGCACGGGGGTGGCCACCGTGTAACACAGGACCACGTTGATGGCGAGCGCCCCGAGCGCAGCGGGCAGTACGGAGGGAGCCTCCAGGGCAAGCCGGGCGGCCTGATAGCCGGCCAGGGCGGTGGGCACGAGGCACCCACCCACGTTCACGGCGATGACCGTGTACGGTCGGTGCTCGGCGGCGGGAGAGAGGATGCGATCCAGTCCGAGGAGGCGGTGCGGCTGATATTCGACGGTCTGCTCCTGCTCGACTCGGGTCACCGGAATGTTGACTGCGCTTCCCAGAAAAATGGCGAGGGCGGCCAGCAGTGAGCTCGTCGGCCCGAGGCCGAGCTTGCCCAGGGCTGCGAGGAGGGCATTGGCCAGCAGGAACGGCAGGAGCAGAAGCGCGCCCAGGAAGAGAAGCGAGAGACAGCCGGGAGGAGTCGAGCGCATGGGGAAGAACGCAATTGGGACGAACGACGAGGACGGCATCAAGCGTCGGGAGAGAGGGGCTGGATCTCTACACTGTCCGTTTCGATGCGGGAAACGAGTTCGAGGGCGTCCTGAGCCCAGAGAGTGGGATATTGGGCCATTCGGTCGTAGCTGAGCGTGTCGGACGTGTAGTTTCGGTAGTCGGCCATCCGGACGCCGTTGACGCGCCGCACGTTGTAGGCTTCTCGAAAGCGCGTTCCTGTGTCCGTCTCGTCCGGTGCGAGGCCGAAGGCATAGGAGAGGTAGTCCATCGCGTAGGTGTCGGTCCGAAACCAGTACATGAACACGTCCTCCCAGTCTTGACCGCCTCCTTCCTGTTGGAAGGTGACTCGGATGCGGTGGTAGGGAGTCCCGTCGATGGTGTCGCGGCCGCTGTATTCGGGCTGGACGGCGGGCTCCGTGAGGGGTTCGGGGAGGAGGGTGAAGTAGGAAACCGAGTTTACAGTCGTGTGCAGGGAACTCCGTTCCTCGTCCGAAAGCGACACCGTATCTCCGTCCACGACCCGATACGCCCCGTCGTTCGTGAGGCCGTCCCGCACGGTCCGATCCAGCGAATCGGTGTAGGTGCGACGATAGTGGAACCGTCCCTCATTTTGGCGGATCCGGTACCGGTCGCCCCGAAAGGTGAACGAGACGACTGCGCGGTCGAGCACCTCGCCGCCGTGGGCCGCTACGGCACTGTCGATGACGGCCTCGGCGGGCGGGTGCGGTGCGGGGTCGTCCTCGGAGGACTGGCATCCGGCGAGGACGACGAGGAGGGTCGCAAGCGTAGCGACGAGGGGGCGCATCGGGTCAGACTGCAAGGAAAGAGGCACGAGACGCGGAGGACGAGGTCGGAGGCATCCCACTCAGAGCGCGTGTGCTCACACGAATGAAGGAACGGGCACACAGTCCTCACATAATCGTCCACGCAGATGCGAATTGCAACGGGAGCCCGGTGAGGGGATAGGGCGATTGTCTGTTATAAATCCAGTAATCCGAATAGAGGCTCCGTTGCCTTGAACGTGCCAATCTGACCGGAAAGCATGGGAGAACCGGGCCTGGGGGTATTGGCGTTTTGTCCCGAACGAGGGCACCGCTTGTCTGCCAGTGCCAAGATGCGAGTATTGTGGGTAGGTGCCACGGCAATTGGCTCTTCCCTTCGTCGTCTGCAGGTGCCTTCATACAGTGGGGGAGCGATGGGGCGCCCGTACTTTCGCTCTCCCCCTCGCGCATGCGTACTGGACAACATCCGTTATCGACGAAAACCGGGCTTCCACTCGATTGACCGGAATGTTAACAGACGATCGCTCCGAATTGCCACCCCGTAATTTTCTTTGTATCGTAACAAAAGGTTTGCCAAGTCGACGTTTTGAGCGACGGATTCTCCAAGGAGCTGTACTCTGTAGACGTGCGTCATCCGGCCGGAATCGGACTTCTTCTGGGCACCGTGCTGCTGGGCCTGTCGTGTTCGGGGCCGTCTCCGCAGGACGGGGGGACAGACGAGGCAGAAGAACGGCCCGCTCGTGTATTTCACGTTCAGGTCGGGATGGATGAGGACAAAGAAGCGGCCCGTCAGACGGTCAGTGTGGCCGTTTCGTGGTGGAGCGAGCACGCCTCTGCGGTTGCGGCGCGTCCGTTGGACCTCGGGGAGGAGGACTCCCCCGTCCACCTCGTCTGGAAGGCGCCGCTTTACCGGGTGCGGCTCGGCCCCTTTGCCTCGCGGGAGGAAGCCGAGAAGGTTCGCGCGGCGGCCCAGTCGTCCTTTCCGGATGCATTCGTGTCACCCGAGCGCCTCCGCTCGTCGCAGTAATTCACCGGAACGGAAAATCCCCCTCGTTTTTGTCTCTGCTTTCCTGAGATGACACCGACCCATGGACATTGCGCTCGCCCAACAATTTCTCCCGGACAACCCGATGGAGATCTTCCAGCAGGGGATGAATACCATTAAGGAGGCCGCCAATGCGGGGGCCGATCTCGTGGTGTTTCCGGAGCTCTCGTTCAGTCCCTTCTACCCCCGCATTCCGGCGGAGGAGCGAGAGGAAGACGTATTGGACCTGGCAGAGCCGGTCCCCGGCCCCACGACGGAGGCGGTGGCCGAGATGGCCGAGGAGTTCGGGGTCGTCGTCGTGTTCAACATGCTCGAGCGGGACGGGGATCGGACGTACGACACCTCTCCGGTCATCGACGCCGACGGCACGGTGCTCGGGTGCACGCGCATGATGCACGTGCCCGACTACGAAAACTTCCGCGAGCGGGGCTACTACACCCCCGGCGACACGGGCGCACCCGTGTACGACACGGCCGCCGGACGGGTGGGCGTGGCCATCTGCTACGACCGGCATTACCCGGAGTACCTGCGGGCACTGGCCCTCCAGGACGCCGAGGTGGTGGCCATTCCCCAGGCCGGCATGGCGGGCGAGTGGCCCAAGGGGGTCTACGAGTCGGAGATACGGATCGCCTCTTTTCAGCACGGCTTCTTTGCCGCCATGGCCAATCGGGTGGGGCAGGAAGAAAACCTGCTCTTTGAGGGGAACTCTCTGGTGACCGATCCCAAAGGTCGGGTCGTTGCGCAGGCGCCCTCCGGCAAGGCCTTCATTCTAATGGCCTCGATTGACCTCGATAAGTGTGCGGACGCCCCCGCTCGCACGCGCTTTCTCGCGGACCGGCGCCCCGATCAGTACGACGAGGGGAGCGTGCGTCTCGACGCCTCGAGGCCGGCGCACCGCGGAGTCCTCTCCGATCAGGACGACGAGTCGGAAGAGGCGGGCACGGCCGAGGAGGAGTCCGAAGCAGAAGCGCTCGAAGAGGCGGAGGAGTAGAAGAGGAGGGGTCGTCTAGAGCACCGCCGTGAACCGATCGACAAACATGAGGCCGAGGAGGATGAGCCAGAAGAGGTGTCCCACCCCGGTGCCAATGGCCACTCGTTTCTTGGCGCTTTCGAGGGCCTCCTCGTCCGGGGAGGCCTCCTGGGCCAGGGCGTGAAGGGTCGACCATCCGCTCCGGATTACGAACAGTTGATCGAGCGTCAGGAGGACGATCAGGAGGACGGCGGTGTGGTAGGGCGGTCCGTAGACGCTGAAGTGGCCGCCCGCCACGAAGGCGCCGAGGGAGAAAAGCAGGGTTAGCACCACGAAGAGGTTCATCAGCCACACGGACTGTTTCCCGTCGTCGGCGAGGGCGCGACGGGCGTCGCCGCTCTGTTCGAGGACGGCGCGGGCCTGCCCGGTGAGTCGGAGGCCAAGCCCGAACCACGCAGCGGCGGTGATGATGTGGAGAACGACGAGAATCCACTTGAGAAGCATGACAGACGGGCAGTCGGTTGAGGGTATGGGTCACCCCCTCTCACGAATCACGGCGCCGAGAGTTTAGGGAGGGACCGCCCGCCGCCCCGAAGCCTCGATGAACCCGAAGGGGAAACGTGTTCCCGTTCGTCTCACGAGCACAAGACGAGACTCGCGAATGGATGCAACAACGCTTGGACGAGGCCTCGTCTATCTCGGCCTGGGACTGGTCGTGATTGGGGGCGTGGTGGTCGTGCTCGGACGGGTCGTCGATCTCGGCAATCTTCCCGGCGACCTGGTGTATCAGGGCGACGACGTCCGCGTCTACGTTCCGATTGCGACGATGATTTTGCTGAGCGTCGTGCTCACGGTCCTTATCAATGTGGTGCTTCGCCTCTTCCAGTAAAGGGAGACGGACGGAAATGGGCGCGTCCGGCCGGAGGCCAATGAAAGGGGCGTATCATCTTTTGCCCCGTCGGCACTCAGAATTCCGTGTACTGCTCCATCGGAATTTTCCCCACGAGCGTTCAATCGGGGAATCTCGTTGCATCCGGTGGCGACGGTTCCTTTCTTGAAGCCCGGAGGGAGGAGACAGGCACCGTTCGGTCTTTCCTCCACCGCCCCACGTTTCTTTTCCGCAACCGCCCGACGGGTCCATGGATACGTCTACCCTAACCATTATTCTGGGGGGAGGCGCCGGAACGCGGCTCTATCCCCTCACGAAGCTGCGCGCCAAGCCGGCCGTTCCGCTGGCGGGGCGATACCGGCTCATCGACGTGCCGGTCTCGAACAGCATCAACTCCAACATCCCGCGCATTTTCGTCCTCACCCAGTTCAACTCGGCCAGCCTGAATCGCCATCTGGCGCAGAGCTACCGGTTCGACCGCTTTACGAACGGGTTCGTGACGGTGCTGGCGGCCGAGCAGACGCCCTCCTCGAAGGACTGGTTTCAGGGGACGGCCGACGCGGTGCGTCGCAGCATTCCCCACATCGAAGGGTATCGGCACCGCCACGTCCTCATCCTGTCGGGCGACCAGCTCTACTCGATGGATTACCGCAACATGCTGGAACACCATCGGGAGACGGACGCGGACGTGACGATCGGCACGATTCCGGTGACCGCCGAGCAGGCGCCCGCCTTCGGGATTCTCAAGACCGACGACGAGCACGTCATCACCGAGTTTCACGAGAAGCCGCCTCAGGACGAACTGAAGGGGAAGGAGAGTCCCGTGTCCTCCGACCTCGAGGAGCAGGGCCGCATTTATATGGCGTCGATGGGCATTTACGTCTTCGATCGGGAGCCCCTGCGCGAGCTTCTCGACGCCAACCCGGAGGATCACGACTTCGGCAACCAGATCATTCCGGCGGCCATCGACGAGCTCAAGGTGGTCAGCTATCCGTTTACCGACTACTGGAGCGACATCGGGACCATCCGCTCGTTCTACGACGCCAATCTGATGCTGGCCGGGACGAAGCCTCCGTTCAGCCTCTACGACCAAAATCGGCCGCTCTACACGAATGCCCGAATGCTGCCGCCGGCCAAGATCTTGAGCTCCTACGTGCAGAATTCGCTCATCGCGGAGGGGAGCGTCATCACGAACAGCCAGATCTCGCGCTCGGTCGTCGGCATTCGGTCGTACGTGGGCGACAATACGACGCTCAAGAATACGGTCATGATGGGGGCCGACCACTATCGGTGGCACGACCTCGACGACCTCGGCTATCTCGAGGGGGCGGAGAAGCCCGGCATTGGGGAGGAGTCGTACGTGGAGGGGGCGATTATCGACAAGAACGTGTCGATCGGGAAGCGGTGCATCATCAAGAATCGCGACAACGTCGAGGAGGTCGAGACGGACACGTACTACATTCGTGACGGAATCGTGGTCATCCCGAAGAACACCGTCATCCCGGACGATACGATTATTTAGCCGATCGCTCCCTACGGTCGCTGTATGGGGAATGGAGGATCGCGCTTTTGATTTCAATCGCGTCAACTCTCGATCTCTAGCCTCACGTTCGTTTCCGACGGGATCCCCTGTTCGTAGGACTCTCCGCCTGACGTCGCATTCTCATGAAGATCACGATTCTCACCAACGAGTATCCGCCCAACGTGTACGGGGGGGCTGGGGTGCACGTCGAGTACCTCACGCGTGAGCTCGCAGCCCTCGACGATAGGGCCCACGAGGTGGAGGTTCTCTGCTTCGGCGAGCAGCGGGAGGACCACGGCAACCTGACGGTACGGGGCGTCGCGCCCGACTTTGAGGTGCCCAATCAGGACGAACGACACACGAAGTTTATGGATGCGATGCTGCGGGACCTCGTCATGGCGGGCTCGGTGGCGGACGCGGACATCGTGCACGGGCACACCTGGTATTCGCATCTGGCCGGCTGTCTCGCCAAGCAGCTCACCGGGGGGAAGCTCGTCCTCACCACCCACTCGCTGGAGCCGCACCGGCCCTGGAAGCGGGAGCAGCTCGGCACGGCGTACGACGGATCGTCCTGGGTCGAGCGCACGGCCTACGAGAATGCAGACGGGGTGGTGGCCGTCTCGGGGGCCATGAAAGAGGACGTGCAATCGCTCTACGACGTCGAGTCGGAGCGGGTGCAGGTCATACACAACGGCATCGACGTCGAGCAGTATCGGCCCCGTCCCGACGCGTCGGTGCTCTCGTCGTACGGGGTGGACCCGGACCAGCCGTACGTGCTCTTTGTGGGGCGGATCACTCGACAGAAGGGCATTTTGCACCTCGTGGAGGCCATTCACCACTTCGATTCCGACATTCAGGTGGTGCTCTGTGCGGGGGCCCCGGACACTGAAGAGATCGGGGCGGAGATGGAGGCCCGCGTGGAGGCGGCTCGGAGCGAGACCGACAATCCGATCGTCTGGCTTGCCGAGATGCTACCGCGGGAGGACGTGATCACGATGTACACGCACGCCGACGTGTTCGTCTGCCCGAGCGTGTACGAGCCGTTCGGCATCATCAACCTGGAGGCGATGGCGTGCGAGACGCCGGTGGTGGCTTCGGCCGTCGGGGGCATCCCGGAGATCGTCGTGCCGGGGGAGACGGGACTTCTGGTGGATGTGGATCCGATGGAAGGGGAGACCGTCGAGCCCGCTGATCCGGAGGGCTTCGCTGAACGGCTGGCCGACGGCGTCAACACGCTCATGGCCGATCCGGACCGCCGCTCGGAGATGGGGGCTGCGGCCCGGCGGCGGGTCGAGGAGCATTTTAGCTGGACCGCAATTGCCCGGCAGACGCTCGACTTCTACGAGACGCTTCTCGACTGAGCGCTGCCGGAGTTTAGGGGGGGGACGGGTGAACGTATGGACGGAGGGAGGAGAACGCCGTGGAGAGCGTACGATTACGTGTAACACTCCGCTAGAAGATGCCGTCCGGAAGCTCGGTGTTGACCTGGACGCTCTGCACCTCGACGGTGATGGGATCGCCGGACATCATCTGCTTCATCATTTCCATCTGGCCGCCCATCATTTTCTCCATCTTCTTGCGCTGCTGCTCCGGCATGTTTTCCATCTGCTCCATGGCCTTCTTCATTTGCTGACGCTGCTGCTCCGAGATGTCCGCGTCAAACTGCATCTCCATGCGGTGCGGCAGCGTGAGGCCGTCGGTCGTCTGGTAATTCTTCATGTTGATCGTGACGGTTGACGGGCTGGGGCCCTGTCCACGCTGCTGTGTGGTCTGCATGGTGATGCGGACGGGGACGTACCGCTCGGCGTCAATGTAATAGGTCATCTGTTCGGCGTCGCTCCGGCCCATCTCGGGGTTGACCTTGGAGGGGTCGTCGACCTGGAGGACGTGAGATTGGACACCGTCGACGGATTCGGTGCCTGCGTACGTGGCGTGCTCCTTGAGCCGGTCGAACTGGAGGCCGTAGGCGGAGGAGGGCGTCGTGGAGGAGGCGAACGACGAGCCGCCTTGTCCTTTCATCGTGGTCTGAGTCTCGTAGGCGGGCTCCCCGTCGCGGGTCACCTTTCTGCTGTAGGCGGTGTAGAGGTTGGTCTCGACGACGTAGGTGTCGACCGTTTCGAGCTGCTGCTCGTACTGGGTCCGCATGTTTTCGACGACGGCGTCGACGGACTGGGCCGCGGCGGGGCCTGTGCTGCCCAGGAGGAGGCCGACGAAGAGGAGAAGAAGCAGCGAACGTTGACGCGTGGCGGCGGTGAGAGAGGATGTCATATCTGGGGGAAGGAGAGATGCTCTTGATTGAAGTGAACCATCGTTTCATACGCGTACCGAGAGACCGGGATTCATGAGTCACCACGACGTCGACGCGGAACGAGAGATGGATCGAGTGCTTGCGGCCGGGGGGACGCCGCCGGAGGTCGAAGATCCATTTCGGTTTGGCGACACGCGGCTGTCGCCGGAGCGGATTATTTCGATGCTTCAGCCGCACATGACCGAGCGGCGCCTGCGACGCATCCGGTCGGTGGTCGGAGAGCGCACGCGGTCGGTCGTACCGGTGGTGGAGGGGCTCGTCAATACCGGCAACGTGAGTGCTGTCATGCGCTCCGCGGAGGCGCTCGGATACCAGGACTTCCACGTAGTGAAGGGGGACCACGAGCGCTACAAGCACTCGCAGCGGACGGCGGGCGGTGCGCAGCAGTGGCTCGACGTCTGGCGGTGGGACGGCCCTGCGGGAGCCGCGTCGCACCTTCGGGATGCGGGGTATCGGCTCGTGGCCATGCATCTCCACGCCGAGACGGTGCCCATTCGGGAGCTCGACTTTACCGAGCCTACGGCCCTCATTTTCGGCAACGAGGAGGTGGGCGTCACCGACGAGATGATGGACGAGGTGGACGCGGCGTGCGTCGTGCCGCTCCCCGGCTTCACCGAGAGCTTCAACGTGTCGGTGGCGGCGGCCGTGGCCCTCTACCACGCCCAGCAAGACCGGATTGACCGGCAGGGTCACCACGCCGATCTCGGCGAGGCGGAGCAGCGGCGCCTCGTAGCTCGCTTCTGCCTGCGGAGCGTCACTAAGCCGGAGAAGATCATTCATAGGAAGCTTGCGGAGGCGGAGGAAGAGTGATCCCTACTCTGCGTCGGAGGTTGAGGCGGAGGCGGTGGACAGGGAGTCCAGCCACGTCCGAACGGACGAATCCGCCTCGCTCCACTGCTCAGAGAGGGTGCTTCGAGCCGTCTGGGCGACCTCGGATTGACCGGCCCGAGCGGCGGCCTGAGCTTTTCCTTTCAGGGCCAGTGCACGGCTCGGGTAGCGCTCCAGAACGGTGTTGAACGCCGCGAGCGCGTCGGCCGGTCGGTCGAGGGCGAGCAAGGCCTCCCCGTACAGTTCGTGGACGGGCTTGGGCGGGAAGGAGGGGCCATAGTCCAGCGGACGTTCGTTCTCCAGGGCCACGGCCTCCTCGAGGTGCGTGAGTGCCCGGTCGGGATGGTCATTTTCTAGAGCCAGGACGCCCCGCAGGGCCTGCACCTGGATCTGAAGAGCCTCCGACTCGGTGTCCCCGAGGGCCGACGACGCCCGATCGAGGGCCGACTGGGCCGACTCCAGATTCCCCTGTTTGGCGGCCGCCAGCCCGCGTCCCACGTGGACGGTGACTGCGCCTCGCGTGTCGAGGGCGTCGACGTCGACCTTCATTGCATCCAGGAGCGGGGCGAGCTGGGCCCACTGCTCGGTCTCCACGACGTAGGCGACCGGCATGTACCACTGCATGTACGAGGCGTAGCCGGTCGACACCGACGGAGTCAACGCGTGACGGCGGGTCGTGTCCAGCACGGCGTGGGCGTCGTCGTGGCGTCCCTGCTGGAGACGGGCATAGTGCAGCCAGTGCAGGGCGTGAAATCCACCGCCGCTGAGGCCGGTGTCCCGGCTCGTGCTCTTCTCCTTCGCCGCCTGGTACGAGTCGACGTTCGACTGGGCTCCACGCTCCCATTGTCCGAGGGCGAAAAAGATGTGGGACGGCATGTGCAGGGCGTGGGGAGCCGCCGGGGCAATGTCGGCGTAGACGCGAGCCGGACGCAGGCCGAGCGGGGCGTGCACCGGGTCGTCGTAGGCGTGAATCAGGTAGTGGGCGGCGCCGGGATGCTGCGGATTCTCGTCAAACACGTCCTCAACAATCGCCGCCGCGCGCATGTAGGTGGCAAAGTCGCGCCCCTCGTGCGCCGTGCCCAGGATGGAGAGGGCGTGGAACGCCTGTGCGTCCAGGTCCTTCGGATACTGTGCCGCCAGATCGGCCATCGCCTGTTCGTAGGCGTCGTCCCGGGCCTCCTTGCTCCTCGGGTTGTCTTTTTCCGCGCCGTACAGGACGTGAAGCGTCCGGAGATACGCTTTTTCGCGTTCGGTTGGGGCCTTTTCAAGGCGCGCCTCTGAGCTCGGGGCAAGATTGCGGAGGGCCGAGAGAGCGGCCTCTCGATTCTGCTCCATCCAGATGGGATGATGGTGGGTCATCGCCTCGCCCCAGTGGGCCATTGCGAAGTCCGGGTCGCGGTCCTGGGCCGTCTGAAAGGCGGCGCGCGCCTCGTCGTACTCGAAGCTGTGGAGCAGGAGGAGGCCCTTCAGAAACGGCTCCTGGGCGGCCTCGTCGCCGGAATTTTCGAACGTCGTCTGGCCGTAGTCGGCCTGTTGGGCCTGGACGGGAAGGACGAGGAGGCAGAGGCCGAGGAGGAGGGGGAGACTCCGGGCAAGGCGCATGGCGGGGACGGATCGATGAAGGGGGAGACCTGCGCAGTCACAGTCTACATACGGGTTCGTTGGAGGTTCGATTTCCCGGCCGGTGTTCGAGAAGCGTCCGCGTCGTCGATCGTGAAAAGAAAATAGGGGCAAAACGCCGCCGACCCTCACCCGTTAGATCGCGCAAATTGCCCTTCTGGGAATGAACGTCCACTCATGTCGACCTCGACCGAAACGGTCTCCCCGTCCCGCTACCTGGCTCTCGAACACCTCGAGCGCGTCGACCACGACGAGGCGTTCGTGGAGCGCCTCGTGGCCGACGACGCTGACGAGCGCACGCGGCGCCAGGCGCGCGACCTCGTGGCCGGCGTCACCCGGCAGCGCCGCTGGCTCGATTTTGTGCTCGCGAAGGCCTACAACGAGGATTACGACTCGATGGAGTCCCGGCTCCGCGAGATTCTGCGGCTCGGGCTTTACGAGATGCTCTTTCAGTCGACCCCCACGCGGGCCCTGGTGCACCAGTACGTGGAGCTGGCCAAGCAGACCCTTCGGCCGGGGGCGGGAAATCTGGTGAATGCGATCCTCCGGACGATTGACCGGGACCGGGAGTACATTCCGGCGCCCGACACGGGGGACGAGGCGAAGGATCTCGCCGTTCGTCATTCGCACCCGACGTGGATGGTACGGCGGTGGCTCGACCGCTTCGGCCCGGAGGAGGCGACCGAGCTGCTGGAGTGGAACAACCGTCGTCCGATGCACAGCGTGCGGGTCAATCCGCTGCGCACGAGCGTCGAGGAGGTGGAGGCGTGGCTCGACGAGCGCGACGTGGTCTACACCCGGTCGCCCTTTCTCGACAACCACCTGCGCCTCCGTCGCCTGCAGCCGCTCGTGCAGAGCGATCTCCTCGACGACGGGCACGTGGCCGTGCAGGATGAAAGTGCCGGGCTGATCGTCCACCTCCTCGATCCGCAGCCCGGCGAGACGATTCTCGACGGCTGCGCGGCGCCGGGGGGAAAGACGATGGCGATTGCTGCGCGGATGGAGGGGGACGGGACCATTCGGGCGATCGACACGAATGAGAAGAGGTTGGGCTTGGCCGAGGAGGCCGCCGACGCGCAGGGTGCAGGCGCTCTCGTCGAAACCGAGGTCGGCGACCTCCGGGAGGTGGCCGAGCAGTCGGACGCGCCCCGGGCCGACCGCGTGCTGCTCGACGTTCCGTGTTCGGGGCTGGGCGTCCTTTCGAAGCGGGCCGACCTGCGGTGGCAGCGGACGTCGGAGGACGTCGAGGAGCTGGCGGCCCTGCAGGACGAATTGCTCGATGCCGCCGCCGATCTGGTCGAACCGGGCGGGCTGCTCGTGTACAGCACCTGCACCATCGAGCCAGAGGAAAACGCGCATCGCGTTGAGGCCTTTCTCGGTCGTCACGACGACTTTGTCCGGGAATCGGCCGAGGAATACGTACCAAAGGACGTGGTGTCCGACGCGGGGGACCTGGCGACTCTCCCGCACCGGCACCGGATCGACGGAGCCTATGGGGCGCGGCTGCGCCGCGTAACATCCTAAGTGAGTCCAAGCTGATTCTTCGGGTATATGGTCATTTCGACTGCGGAGCGACCTGCCTTAAGGATTTTGAGTTCGCTTGGACCCGTAAAACGACGCTTGACGCAGCACTAGGCGGTCGTTCGTCTCATTTCGTGTATTGCACTTCACGCCGCATCCCCTGTCATGTCTCGTTTCCGCTTTTTGCCGGGATTCCTGCTGCTTCTCGGCCTGCTGACGGCTGCTCCCGCGCACGGCCAGCGGCTTGCCAAGTACGGGGCCGACTTTCTGGCGGGCGGTGTCGACGCTCGGGCGCTGGGGATGGGCGGAGCCTACGTCAGCCTTGCGGACGAGGTGAGCGCCGGCTACTGGAACCCGGCGGGGCTCAGCCACCTCCAGTATCCGGAGATCAGCTACATGCACGTCGAGCGCTTTGCGGGGGCCGTGTCGTTCGACTACGGAGCCGTGGCGCTCCCGGTCACCGAGCGGTCGACCGTGGGCGTTTCTGCGTTCCGAAGTGGGGTGAATGACATCGTGAACACCCTGGGGGCGTGGAATCCGGATCGCGGGGTTCCGCTGGGCAACTACGAAAACCGCATTACCCGTTTTTCGGCGGCGGACTGGGCGCTCTTCGTGAACTACAGCCGACGGGTGAGCGACCGATTGACGGTCGGGGTCAACTTTAAGGGCATCCACCGGTCCATTGGCGACTTTGCCGGGGCCTGGGGGTACAGCATGGACGTGGCGGCCCAGTATCGGACCGGTCCGTACCGCTTTGGGGCGGTGATTCAGGACGTGTCCACCATGCTGCAGAGCTGGACCGTCAATCCCGACGCCTTCGAGGTCAACTGCATCAATCCCGTCGACGAGCAGCCGTTCGAGGCCTGTCTCGACGAAAATGGGGCGCTCATCGAGGGCAATGCGGCGCAGTACGAGGCGGTGTTTGCTCAGGAGGTGCCGGATGGGGGCACCGCGCTCGTGTTGCCGGTGGCGCGGTTCGGGTCGGGAGCGGTGTGGCCGGTGGGGGACGGGCACACGCTCACGGTGGGGCTCGACGCAGATGTAGCCGTCGACGGACAGCGCGCCTTTGTCCCCAACATTGGTGACGTGTCATTTCACCCCCGGCTCGGAGGCGCCTTTCGGTACAAGGGGGTCGTCGAGCTGCGCGGTGGGATCCAGCGCCTGCAGTACGGTGAGAATATTGGCCTCGATCTGACGCCGTCGGTGGGTGCGGGGCTCGACCTCGAGCAGGTCTCCGTGGACTTCAGCTTCGGGGACTTCGTCGGGCTCACGGCGCAGGATCTCGGCTACTCGTATCGCATTTCGGCGCAGCTTCGCCTCGAACAGCCTGGGTTGAAGCGAGACGGAGAGGAGTAGGAGGGAGGGGGTGAATGGGGGTCGTCTGACGGCTTGGCAGGAGGAGTTACCCCTATCCAAGTCGGGGCCGACCGTGGGGGCCGGTCGTGCCGTTGGCCCATCAGGGCGCCACAGCGACTTATTGTCAGTAACGAGGATGAGATCCTCTTCCTCACGAAAAATCACTCCACGGGGACCTGAAGGCGATCCAGCCGGTCGGCGAGGTGACGTTGCACGATGTGGGATCCGATGTTGAGGGCGGAGGTCGCCGCAGGAGAGGCAGCGTTCAGAACGTTCACGACACGATTGGTTTCCCGGATGAGAAAGTCGTCGACCAGGGTACCGTCGGGACGGAGGGCCTGGGCCCGGACGCCGGTCCGCGACGCCACGAGGTCGTCCATCTGAACCTCGGGAATGAGGTGGCGGGCAGCCTGCAGGTAGACCGGTTTGCTCAGGGACTGGAGCAACTCGCGGAGGCCCTTTCTCCAGTGACGAGCGGCCAGGCGCTGGAAGCCCGGGTACGTCAGAATTTCTCGGAGCTCCTTCCAGTCCACGTCGGTCAGGCGATAGCCTTCGCGCGCAAACGCCAGGACGGCACTCGGCCCGCACTCGACGCGACCGTCCACCATCCGCGTAAAGTGGACCCCGAGGAACGGAAAGCTCGGATCCGGCACCGGATAGATGAGGTTTCGGCAGAGGGAGCGTCGCTCGGGCACCAGTTCGTAGTACTCGCCGCGAAACGGCACAATTTGCACGGTTAGGTTTTCCTGACCGCTCATGGCCGCCACCCGGTCGGCGTACAGGCCCGCACAATTGACGACGTGCCGGGCCCGTGTCGTTCCGGCAGTGTGCTCGATCGTGACGCCGTTCGATTCCGGGTGCAGGTCGACCACCGCCGCGTCGGTCTGGATTGGGTGGCCGTGGTCGCGAACCCGATCGGCCAGGGCGTGGGCCACCCCGGGATAGTCGACGATGCCCGCCTCGGGCACGTGCAGAGCCGCTGCGCCCTGGACGTGGGGTTCCCGCTCTTGCAGTTCCTTCGGCCCGATCCGCGTGCACTCGACTCGGTTGGCAACGGCCCGTTCCTGGATCCGGTTGAGTTCCGGGATCTCTCGCTCCTCCGCCGCCACGATCACTTTGCCGCACATCTCGTAGTCCACGTCGTTTTCCTCGCAGAAGTCGACGAGAGCGCGCTTGCCTTCGCAGCAGTTTTCGGCCTTCAACGAGCCGGGATCGTAGAAGACGCCGGAGTGGATGACGCCGGAATTGTGGCTGGTTTGGTGGGCCGCTACCCGGTCTTCCTTCTCGAGGATCGTGAGTGACAGGTCCGGAGCGTGCTCGGTGAGGCGGAAGGCCGTGGCGAGGCCGACGATGCCGCCGCCAACAATGGCAACGTCGTAGGTGGACATGCGTCGTCTGTGTTTGAAACCGTCGAGCGCGACGAAGAAGTGTCTGGGGGACTCGCTACACGCGTTTGGGAGCGTCCGGGGCGATTTGCGAGCGCTCGATCTCTTCCTCTCGAAAGAAGCGAATCCGGCCGTCCGATTCTACGAGCCAGACCTCCTCGGCCCCGAGGTCGCGATAGAGCGCTCGTTTTTCCCTCATCTCCTCCACCGTATTGGACTCGCTCAGCACCTCGATACAAATCTCAGGGGCCATGGTGGACGGGTCTCCCGTCTCGTTCATCTCTTGCTCCCGTGTGGGGCTTGTCCAAATTACGTCGGGTACCTTCACACCCTGTGGCGTTGCAACCGCAAACTCCGGAAAGACCTCACCCGCCGGGGCGTACCGATCGAGAAGCTGTTGAAGAGCTCGCTGGATTTTCGAGTGTCGATTCTTGTGCGGACTCAAAACAATCTGTCCCCGAGCGTTCGTCTCGACTTTGTACGGGAGGTCCCGGAGCAGCGGGTCGTTGACGATTTCCGTCCACCGCTCCTGCTCCCGAGTGACTGTGGTCGGCATGGCACTGCAGGGTCTGTTCCAGAGCATCAGCCTAACGCGCCCGATTCTCGGAAAGGTCCGCGCTCGTCGTCGCGCAACATCGGCGATTACCGGGCGTTGGGCCGTCCTCCGTCTCAACACCGTTTCCGCAATGACCCGCTTTCGCTTCTGCCGCTGTCTGCTGGGGGCCGTGCTGGTTGCCGGAGGAGTCCTGTCCGGATGTGCGGACTCGACGTCCTCCGATTCGGCGGGAATCGTCGCCGATACGAGTGCCGCCGCTGCAGGTTCGCCGAACAGGCCGGCCTTTGCCATTCGGTCCGTCACGCTCGACGCCCGCCATCCGCCCGAGCCGGAGCTGCTCGTTCGGTTTCGCGACCTCGGGGTCACCCATCTCACCCTCGTCCCGTTTGGATGGCAGGAGGCGACGGACGACCCGCACGTGCGCCTCGATACCGCAGACGGATGGTACAGCGAGTCGCACCGAGGCATCCGTGCCCTCGCGCAACAGGCCGACACGCTGGGCATGGACGTCATCATTAAGCCCCACATCTGGATTGGGGGATACGACGAGGAGGACGTGAACCGGAGCGACGTCGGGTTTGAGAGCGAGGCCGAGTGGGCGCGCTGGGAGGACAGCTACCGACGCTTCTTGATGACGTACGCTCGACTGGCCCGGGAGATCGACGCCGACGTGCTGGTGCTGGGCACCGAACTCAGCAATGTATCCACGTCGCGTCCGGCGTACTGGCGGGCCCTCGCCGATTCGGTCCGCACCGTCTACGGCGGCAAGCTGACCTACGCCGCCAACTGGCACGAAGAGTACGACGACCTCCAATTCTGGGACGCACTCGACTATGTGGGCGTGCAGGCGTACTTTCCGCTGGCCGACCAGTCGGACCCCTCCGTCGAGAAACTTCAGGCCCGCTGGCAGGAGCACCGGGCCACCCTTCAGAAGGTGCACCGCCGGACCGGAAAACCGGTTCTCTTCACCGAGATCGGCTACCGCAGCGCTCCGAGCGCCGCCAGAGCCCCGTGGCGCTGGCCCGAGCAGGAACGCTCGGCCCACGCTGATCCACAACTTCAGGCCCGGTGCTACCGTGCCTTTCTGTCGACGATGGCCTCCACACCGTGGTTTGCGGGAGCAATCATCTGGAAGTGGCATCCCGCCGCGTCCTCGGACCGAGACTCGACGGCCTTTACGCCCCAGGACAAACTCGCGGAACGGGTGCTGCGACGCTGGTTTACAGCGAATGCCGCCTCGGCCTCCGAATAATTCATGCGGTCGTTCTTCTTCCTCACTCTCCACTCCGAAATGATTTCTGCCCTCTTCGATCCCGACGCCTGGACGCCTGTTGACGGGTTCGACTTCGAAGACGTCACCTATCACCGCGCCGTCGACCATGGGACGGTGCGCATTGCTCTCGATCGGCCGGAGGTGCTGAATGCCTTTCGGCCGCCGACGGTCGACGAGCTGTACCGGGCCCTCGACCACGCGCGTCAGAGCCCGGACGTGGGCTGCGTCCTGGTGACCGGCAACGGTCCATCCGAGAAGCACGGGAAGTGGGCCTTCTCCTCCGGGGGGGACCAGCGCATTCGGGGGCAGGACGGGTACCAGTACGAGGACGAGGAGGGGGAGGCGGACGAGACGCGCCCGGGGCGCCTGCACATCCTGGAGGTGCAGCGCCTCATCCGCTTCATGCCGAAGGTCGTCATTGCGGTGGTGCCGGGGTGGGCGGTCGGCGGCGGGCACAGCCTGCACGTGATCTGCGACCTCACGCTCGCCAGCCGGGAGCACGCGAAGTTCAAGCAGACGGATCCCGACGTGGCCAGCTTCGACGGGGGGTTCGGCTCGGCCCTGCTCGCGCAGCAGGTGGGACAGAAGAAGGCCCGCGAGATCTTCTTTCTCGGCAAAACCTACTCTGCCGAGGAAGCCGCGGACATGGGCATGGTCAACGAGGCCGTTTCGCACGACGAGCTCGAAGCCACGGCGCTCGACTGGGGAGAAACGATCAACGGCAAGAGTCCCACGGCCGTCCGCATGCTCAAGTACGCCTTCAACATGGCGGACGACGGCCTAGTGGGCCAGCAGGTCTTTGCCGGGGAGGCCACGCGCCTGGCGTACATGACGGACGAGGCGCAGGAAGGCCGGGATGCCTTTCTGGACGGCCGCGATCCCGACTGGAGCGACGTGCCGTGGCACTACTAGCGAATGCGGAGTGGAGAGGGTG